>NZ_CP067124.1:2748750-3455000 GCF_028553725.1 Paracoccus alcaliphilus | reverse complement strand
CAGAATGATCTGGAAAGATCAGCCATAGTGGGTGACAGCCCCGTATGGGAAGTTTGATCGGACGTATTAAGTAGGGCGGGACACGTGAAATCCTGTCTGAAGATCGGGGGACCACCCTCGAAGGCTAAGTACTCCTTACTGACCGATAGCGAACCAGTACCGTGAGGGAAAGGTGAAAAGCACCCCGACGAGGGGAGTGAAACAGTTTCTGAAACCGGACGCCTACAAGCAGTCGGAGGGGCCCATGTTCTTCGGAACGACGGAGCCCTGACGGCGTACCTTTTGTATAATGGGTCAACGACTTGGTCTGTCTGGCAAGCTTAAGCCGTTAGGTGTAGGCGCAGCGAAAGCGAGTCTTAAATGGGCGACATAGTCAGACGGATCAGACCCGAAACCGAGTGATCTAGGCATGAGCAGGCTGAAGGTTAGGTAACACTAACTGGAGGGCCGAACCCACATCCGTTGAAAAGGATCGGGATGACTTGTGCCTAGGGGTGAAAGGCCAATCAAACTCGGAGATAGCTGGTTCTCCGCGAAAGCTATTTAGGTAGCGCGTCAGACGAATTCTCCCGGGGGTAGAGCACTGCATGGATGATGGGGGCCCACAGCCTTACTGAGTCTAAGCAAACTCCGAATACCGGGAAGAACTATCTGGCAGACACACGGCGGGTGCTAACGTCCGTCGTGGAGAGGGAAACAACCCTGACCAACAGCTAAGGCCCCCAATTCGTGGCTAAGTGGGAAAGCATGTGAGACTTCCAAAACAACCAGGAGGTTGGCTTAGAAGCAGCCATCCTTTAAAGATAGCGTAACAGCTCACTGGTCTAATCAAGAGGTCTTGCGGCGAAGATGTAACGGGGCTCAAGCCACGAGCCGAAGCTTTGGGTGCACCTTATGGTGCGCGGTAGCGGAGCGTTCTGTGATATAGAACGCTGCCTCTTTTGCGTCCCCGGACGTGACGGAGGCAATGTTCTGACTGTGAAGCCGGGCCGTGAGGCAACCGGTGGAGTGATCAGAAGTGAGAATGTTGACATGAGTAGCGACAAACAGGGTGAGAGACCCTGTCGCCGAAAGTCCAAGGGTTCCTGCTTAAAGCTAATCTGAGCAGGGTAAGCCGGCCCCTAAGGCGAGGCCGAAAGGCGTAGTCGATGGGAACCAGGTTAATATTCCTGGGCCAGGAGATGGTGACGGATCGCGGAAGTTGTCAGGCCTTATCGGATTGGTCTGGCAGCCAGGCGGTTCCTGGAAATAGCCCTCCATGAGACCGTACCCTAAACCGACACAGGTGGACTGGTAGAGAATACCAAGGCGCTTGAGAGAACCACATTTAAGGAACTCGGCAAAATACCTCCGTAAGTTCGCGAGAAGGAGGCCCCGTTGGCAGGCAACTGTCGGCGGGGGGCACAAACCAGGGGGTGGCGACTGTTTACTAAAAACACAGGGCTCTGCGAAGTCGCAAGACGACGTATAGGGTCTGACGCCTGCCCGGTGCCGGAAGGTTAAAAGGAGATGTGCAAGCATTGAATTGAAGCCCCGGTAAACGGCGGCCGTAACTATAACGGTCCTAAGGTAGCGAAATTCCTTGTCGGGTAAGTTCCGACCTGCACGAATGGCGTAACGACTTCCCCGCTGTCTCAAATGTGGACTCAGCGAAATTGAATTGTGTGTGAAGATGCACACTTCCCGCGGTTAGACGGAAAGACCCCATGCACCTTTACTACAGCTTCGCACTGGCATCAGGATTGCGATGTGCAGGATAGGCGGTAGGCTTTGAAATCGGGACGCCAGTTCCGGTGGAGCCATCCTTGAGATACCGCCCTTCGCACTCTTGATGTCTAACCGCGGTCCGTTATCCGGATCCGGGACCCTGCGTGGCGGGTAGTTTGACTGGGGCGGTCGCCTCCCAAAGAGTAACGGAGGCGCGCGAAGGTTGGCTCAGAGCGGTCGGAAATCGCTCGTTGAGTGCAATGGCAGAAGCCAGCCTGACTGCAAGACTGACAAGTCGAGCAGAGTCGAAAGACGGCCATAGTGATCCGGTGGTCCCGAGTGGAAGGGCCATCGCTCAACGGATAAAAGGTACGCTGGGGATAACAGGCTGATGATGCCCAAGAGTCCATATCGACGGCATCGTTTGGCACCTCGATGTCGGCTCATCTCATCCTGGGGCTGGAGCAGGTCCCAAGGGTACGGCTGTTCGCCGTTTAAAGAGGTACGTGAGCTGGGTTTAGAACGTCGTGAGACAGTTCGGTCCCTATCTGCCGTGGGTGTTGGAGACTTGAGAGGAGTTGCCCCTAGTACGAGAGGACCGGGGTGAACGTTCCACTGGTGGACCTGTTGTCGTGCCAACGGCAGTGCAGGGTAGCTATGAACGGACAGGATAAACGCTGAAGGCATCTAAGCGTGAAGCCCCCCTCAAAACAAGGTCTCCCTTGAGAGCCGTGGAAGACCACCACGTCGATAGGCCGGAGATGTAAGTGCAGCAATGCATTCAGTTGACCGGTACTAATGGCTCGATAGGCTTGATTTGATCCGGAAGAAGCAAGACTTCTTCCAAAGCATCCTTGGACAACAAAACCCCGCCAAAAGGCAGGGTCAACGCTGATCGCTTCTTTCCTGGTCTGGTGGCCCTAGCGCGAGCAAAACACCCGATCCCATCCCGAACTCGGCCGTTAAGTGCCGCTGCGCCGATGGTACTGCGTCTCAAGACGTGGGAGAGTAGGTCACCGCCAGACCTGGTAAGAAGCGATAATCTCTGAAACGATATGAAAAAGCACCGCAAAAAAAAGCGATGCAATCGGCGCGGGGTAGAGCAGCCCGGTAGCTCGTCAGGCTCATAACCTGAAGGTCACAGGTTCAAATCCTGTCCCCGCAACCAAAATTTCCTGCAAGAAATCAATTGCTTAGGCCGCCCACTGGGCGGCTTTTGCGTGTCGCGTCGTGTTGCAAGCCCGTCCCGACCGCTCCCCAAAGATTCCAAAGGCTTACGTCCAGCCCCGATTCCTCCGTGCAACACGGATGCGACACGGGACGAGCCGATGTTCCGCAGGCGTTCGCGGTCGATGGTGCTTGAACGCGCCGTCCCCTATCCTCAGAATGGTGAGTGGGTGTCGCGGGCATTCGGTTCGGCAGGGGTGGTTCATGGCGCGTCTTGTTTATGCATGTCGTTTTGACGTCACGGCTAAGGACGGCATAGGCAGCGTTCTTTCCACCTACACGGACTGGATCGTCGGACACTACCGAGGCAGACGTGAGCTACCCGATTTCAACTTCGAACCAGAGTCCGCAGGCGCTCCCGAGGGTCTTCCGAGCCGACATTCTCTGTCTTCCTCGACCTATCAGGACGGGGACGAGCGCGTGGTACGCATCCGCTGGTCTTTCCCCGATGACAACGATGGGGGCTTGAGGTGGGCGAACGAAGGTAAGCGCGACGTTGCGGCCCTATGCTGCGAGGCTTGACGGCTGGTTGAAGCGCCATGGCATGAGGTCTTCGATACCGCTTTGTGGGTGACCGTCGAGGATGGCGCGCAGTGTGGCGGCGAGATAGTCGACCGGGTTCACGTCGGACATCTTGCAGGTAGCGACCAGCGAGGCGAGCATAGCCCAGTTTTCGGCGCCGACTTCATTCCCGGCGAAGAGTGCATTTTTTCTTGTCAGGGCAATCGGCCTGATCTGGTTCTCGACCGGGTTGGTGTCGAGTTCCAGCATGCCGTGCTCGAGGAAGCGGATCAGTCCGGGCCAGTGCGCGAGGGAGTAGCGGATGTCTTCGGCAAGCTGGGATTTCTGCGGTATGCGCGAGAGTTGGGCTTCCAGCCAGGGTTTCAGCGCCGCGATGATCGGGGCCGAATGCTCACGCCGGGCAGCAAGGCGCATAGCGGCCTCCTTGCTCCGCACGGACTTCTCGATCTGATAAAGCAGCGCGATCTGGCGCAGCATTTCCTCGGCAATGGGTGAACCATCGCTCTCGAAGCGCTTTACGAAGCGGCGGCGGACATGGGTCCAGCAATAGACCAGTTGCCACGGGCCATTGTCGCGCGCGATCTCGGTCATCGCGTTGTAGGACTGGTAGGCGTCGCATTGCAGGAAGCGGCCGTGGTATCCGGCGAGGAAGTTCAGCGGATGCGCCTTACCCCGGCCAGGGGCATAGTGGAAGAGCACGATGGGTGGGCCAGCCCCGCCATGGCCGCGATCATCGGATACGACGGCCCAGAAGAATCCGCTCTTGGTGCGTTTCAGGCCCGGTTCCAGCACCGGCGCGCGGGTTTCATCCACGAAGATGCGGTCTGCGCCACGCAGATGGGCACGCATCTGGTTGATGACGGGCATCAGGTGGAAACAGGCGCGCCCGACCCAGTTGCCGAGTGTGCCGCGGTCCAGATCGATCCCTTGCCGCTTGAAGATCTCGGCCTGCCGATAAAACGGCAGGTGGTCACCGAACTTCGAGACGATAATCCAGGCGATGAAGAGTTCCGTGGGCAGCCCGCCGGGCACGACATGCTCGGGGGCATGGGCCTGCGCGACAGCTTGCGAGCAACGGCGGCAGGCGTATTTCGGGCGCCGCGTGACCAGCACCCGGAACTGGGCGGGGATCACGTCGAGACGTTCGGACACGTCTTCCCCGATCCTGGACATCTCGCCGCAACCGCAGGGACAGAGCGTGCTGGCAGGCTCGATCACGCGCTCAACCCGAGGCAGATGGGACGGCAGATGCCCGCGGTTGCGCTTGGGCTTGCGGGGTGTTTCCCCGCGCGCCCGCTGCATCGCCGCTTCGGCCTTTTCTTGTGCTGCCTCGAGCACACCTTGAGCAAATTCGGCATCTTCCAGGGGCAGGTTGAACTGGTCGGGCGAGAGCTTTTCGGAGCGCTTGCCGAATTTCTCGCGCTGCGCCGCGTGCAGGATATCCTGCAGCCGCCGATTGGCCTCTTGCGTCTCGGCCAGCGTCGCCTCCACCTCGGCGAGGCGGGCCTTCAGCAGGGCGTTTTCGCGCGCAAGATCAGCTGTTTCCATGGCGGGAAGTGAATCACAGGATGCCCTTGCAGGCCAGCAAAAACAGGCGTTTCGACGCAGCCTGCCAGTCACCCCGCCGCCAGCGGGCGCCGCGCCCGTTCGGGTCGGACCAGCCGCCAATCCACGCCCTCAAACAGCGCTGCAAACTGCGCTCCGGACATGCGCATGACCCCGTCGCGCACCTGTGGCCAGACGAACTTGCCGCCCTCGAGCCGCTTGTGAACCAGCACCATCCCGGTCTGATCCCAGATCAAGAGCTTGATCCGATCCGCCCGCTTCGCTCGGAACACAAAGGCGGCTCCGCAGAACGGGTCCATCCCGAACATCTCCTGCACCGCCAGTGCCAGACCGTCGATCCCCTTGCGAAAGTCGACAGGCCGGGTCGCCACGAAGACCTTCACCGGGCCGCCCTGGCCGAACATCACGACGCCGCTGCCCGTGCCGCGCGGATTGCCCGGGTCAGTTGGCCCTCGTCGACACCAGGACCCGCGCGGATGACGATGTCGCCCACCACGATTTCGAGATCAGACCCGGGGACGGCCGCCGAAGCCTCAGTCGCGCTGTCATCAACCACCAGTTCCGCGAAGAACGGCAAGGCCGCCACGCTTTCGGGCACCACCAAATTACCTTTGCGTATCTGCTTGCGCCAATCGTAAATCTGCCAGCGGGTCGTGCCGTGCTTGCGCGCAGTATCTGCGACCGTCACCCCGGGCATCATGCTCTCCGCCGCGATCCGCGCCCGCTCTGCCTTCGTCCGCCGCCGACGACCGCTTGGCCCCCCGATCACCTCAAGCCGCGAGACCCCGACGCCTATAGAGCCGTCCAATTGGACGCCCATTTTGCCGTCTCTCTCCAAATCCAAAACCTCCGCCGCACATGTGCGTGGAGAATGAAGGCATCAACTCAAAAATGGCAGGAGGGGATCGGCGTCGCGCTTACGAACGAAGTGCGCGTTGGTCAGTTTGGGGATCGCTGCGGCGTCGAACATCTCATCTCGATCGAGTCTGTCGAGTACAGCGTTGCACCGGCGAAATTGATCTTTGGGTCGCCGCGCGCCGTGCGCGATATTTGCACGAAAGCCCCCGCTTACATCGAAGAAATGCAGGTCAGGGCCGAGCCATACGTCTTGCAGCAAGATGGGCTAGATGACCTCCTTGCACTCCTAACGAGTGATCTCCGAAAGCTGCCTGTGGTTCTTCTTTCGCCCTATGCCCGCGGCGAGTCGAACCAGATCGATCCTGCGAAGCTCGCGCGCAACCTTGCTGGTGTCGCGGTGGTGGTGCGGGTCGAGGACCCCGAGTTGACGTGGGATTTTGCCGACGAGGTCGGTCGGCAACTGTCCTGCTTCAATGGAGCGGCTCGGATCTACTGGCCCGGTTTCTCGAAGGCATCTGATCCGCGAAGCCACCGCTTGTTCTTCGGGTCCTGGATCGAGCAGGTGGGGCCTGTCGTCGCCGCGAGGACAATTGAGCGCGCAATCTTCGCTGTCGCGGCGTTCCGGTATGTGCCTGACAAGAGGATTGCCGACGTAATGCGGCGCGCTGAAGCCGCAGAACGCCAGAAGGTTCTTGAGCAGAAGCGGGCGACAGGTGACGAATTCTGGGAAGACTATGAGCAAACAGTCGACAAGCTCAGGGAGGCAGAGGAGCAGATCGCGGGGCTAGAGGCGGAGAACGCCAATCTTAGGGCGAACCAGCAGGTCTTCTTTGCCACTGGACCCGAAGGCCCCGAAGAACTCCCCCAGACCGAAGCAACCGAAGAACTCGCTTTCTCTTCCGTAGCGGAAGCTGTGGAGGCTGCTGCACTACGATGCAAGAACTTGGAGATGCTCGACACGGCGACGTCCGCCGCGGCGGCAAGTCCCTTCCAACGCCCCTATGACATATACAAGGCGCTGAGCGATCTTGACGAGATTGTCGATGTCTGGAGCAAGAGCCGGGATGAGAAGGGGAGCGGTGGAGACCTTCTTCAGCATTTGCGTGATCGAGGTTGGGGAAAGCGGAGCAGCATGCATATCTCCGATACGACCCGCGGGAAGCTCCGCTCCCATTACGAATTCGAGTATCAAGGCAAGAAGCAGCTGTTCGAGCCCCACATCACTATTGGCGCCGGGGACCCGAACTCATGTGCGTCAATCCACTTCATCTTCGACCAACGGCGATTGAAGATGGTCGTGGGGCATGTCGGTAAGCACCTGCCGAACACGAAAACCTGAACCGCCGCGCTCCTTACGCCGCCGCCGTCGCCACGCCATCCAGCCGCACCGCGACGCTGGTGACGCCGTTCCCGGCCGCCTCGACCGCGGTGCCGATGGGAAGCTGAACGAGCACGGCGAGATCAAGGCCGGGACGATGGCCGAGGCGCGGGAAGCCTACAAGGTCGAGACCTGGGCACGGAAGATCGGCATCACCCGGCAGGTGCTGGTCAACGACGATCTCGGCGCCTTCGCGGACCTCGCCCGGCGCATGGGCCAGGCCGCCGCCGAGACCGAGGCGCGAATCCTCGTCACCCTCCTCGAGGCGGGCAGCGGCAACGGCCCCACCCTGTCGGACGGCAAGACGCTGTTCCACGCCGACCACGGCAACAAGGCGGGCACCGGCGCGGTGATCTCCGACGCGACGCTCTCGGCCGCACGGCTGGCGCTCAGGACGCAGAAGGGCATCGAGGATCGCACCATCCGCGTGACGCCGCGCAACCTGCTGGTCCCGCCCGCGCTTGAGACCACGGCCGAGAAGTGGCTGGCCTCCATCGCGCCCGCCACGGCGGCAGACGTGAACCCCTTCTCCGGGGCGCTCTCGCTGGTGGTCGAGCCACGGCTCAGCTCGGCAACCCGCTGGTACGTCACCGCCGAACCCGGCGAGATCGACGGGCTGGAGTTCGCTTATCTCTCGGGCGCCGAAGGCCCGCAGGTCGGCGCGCGCGTCGCGTGGGACAACACGGCGAAGGAAGTGAACACCCCGGCGGCGGGGCGGTTTCTCCAGCAGCGGCGCCTCGCCCAGCATGATCTTGTTCACCGCGCGGAAATCCCGCGCCGTAGTCTGGCGGCCGAGGCGGCGGATGCCCGAGGGCGCGGCCTGGTAGGCGTCGCGCAGCACCCGGCCCACCGTGTCCCCGAGGATGATCGGGAAGTCCGAGGTGGTGTGCAGCGCGCGGGTCACGAGGCTAGCGGGCGACAGCGCCATGGTGCTCTCGCCGCGCAGAGTCAGCAGTTCCTTCGCCATGTCGACCGGGGTCGAATAGGCGTAGCGCCGGGCCGGTTCGCTCAGCTCGTGGCGCGGGTTGATCCGGGCGTAGAGCGCCTCGCCCATCTGCCGGGCGCGCAGGGCCGGATCGTCCTGGCTCTCGCCCATCTCGACGCGGACCTGCTCGGTGCGGATCGTGGGCGCGGAGCGCTGCGCCAGCGCCTCGAAGGCCGCGCGGCGCGCGGTGTCGGGATCGGCGCCTCCGTCGATCTGTCCGTCGATCCAGGACTGGTCGAGCCCGGCGATGCGGGCGATGGAGCGGATCTCGGCGTTCGCTTCGGCGCGAGTCTCGGTGGTCGGCGCCGCGTCGGCGGCCTCTCGGGTGGTCGTCTCGGTCATCTCTGTCTCCATGCGAATGTGGGCCCCGGGGTCGGCGGGCGTCGGCACCAGGGAAATCTCGTGAGGCGTCCAGCGCATGGCGGTGAGCACGCGCGCGCCGTTCTCGACGGTCTCGGCCCAGTCCTCGACGGAGTAGCCGACCGAGACGTGGCGCAGGATGCCTGCCAGCACGTCCTGCCAGACGGGCTCCACCTCGGGTCGGGCCGAGAACTGGATGAGCGCGGTGCCGCGCTTGCCGTCCACAGTGGCGCTGCGCACGGAGCCCAGCACGTCGCGGACGGCGGTCTGGCGATGGGCGTCGAGTACACTGGCCCCTTCGAGACGCGACAGGTCGACGGCCTCGGGCGCGAGGCTTAGCCGCTCGATGTATTGCCCGGCCATGTCGCGGCGGCGCACCGGCGCGCCGGTGGACCACACAACCTCGACGGTGCGGGCCTCCGGATCGGCGGTCGCGGGCGCCAGCGTCGCGCGGCGGGTCAGAAGGCAAACGTTGTCATTCCCGACGTTTGAGCGCGTCCGTGCCGGGGTGGTCGCTGTGTCAGCCATCGGCGGCCTCCTTCTGCTGCGCCGTCGCCGTCTGGCCGAAGGCGAGCCCCAGCCCCTCCGCGCGCTCGCGGTCGGCGGCGATCTCGGCATCCACCTGTTCGGCGTCGTAGCCGCGCTCGGAAATCGCCTGGGACCGGCTCTTGAGGCCTGCGCCGATCGCCATGATCTCGGCCTGCACGTCCTTCATCGGATCGACGTAGTCGAACTTCGGCGGCAGCCATTCGCACCCGAGGTAGGCGTCCGGGTTCCGGTCGAAGTCCCGCGCGGGCAGATCGCCGGTCAGCACCGCCAGCCGCACGAACCGCTCCCAGACCGGACGGCAGAACAGGTGCACGACCACGTTGTGCTGCAATTGCTCGACCCGGCGGCGGAACTCGATCAGCCCTGCCCGGATCGAGGAATAGGTGACGCCCTCCAGGTCGCCAGAGACCAGCTCGTAGGGCAGGCCCAGTCCCGCCGCGACGGCGCGCAGGTGGTTCTTCACGAAGGGTGCGTAGGCATCGTGCTCGGTCGGATTGGAAAACCGGATGTCGGTGCCGGGCGGCAGCGGGATCAGGCTGCCGGGCTCCATGCCCACGGTCAGCGCGCCATTGGTGTTCGTGCCCGAGAGGCCGCCCGCGGTGCCGTCGGGATCGGTGATGAAGCCGGTGAACAGCGCCGCGACCTTGCCTTTGCGGATGTCTGCCGCGATCCGGGCATAGAGGCGGGCGACAGTGCGGGCGGTCGAATTGTCCGGCCAGCCCGCATAGGCCGAGGCGGGGGGCGTCAGCGGGGTCAGCCCGCTCGTATCGCCGTCGCCGCCCCGGATTGCCAGTTGCACGATCTGGCCATGGCCGGACGCGCCGCTCTCCAGCGCCCCTTGCACCAGAACCTGATCGGCGGTGGTGACCGGGATTGTCTGATCCTTATCCGTGACACGAACGGTTCCGCGGCGGTTCAACATGCGCGCGGATATCTTGCCGAAGCCGCCCAGCACCTCGTGCAGGCCGGCCAGCGTATGGCCCAGAGGAATGCCCAGCAGCGTCGCTCCGTTGCCCTGCAAGCGATCCAGCGGCGCAACTTCTATCAGCTGCGCGCCGAGGCGAGCCATCGCGGTCCCTATTGCCACGCGTATTGCATGGCAATCTCGGTCGGGCGCGACAGCCCGACCGAGCAGGACATGACCGCCGATGCCGAAGAAATCGTGATCGACGCACTGCGCAATCTGGCCCGCTGGCTTTATCGCCGGCTTGAACGTGAATACGACTATCTGTCTTCGGACGAGGTGGTCTATGCGGGCATCATCGTCAGCGGTTACACCTTCACCGAAGCCGGCCAGCGGTTCGGGTGAGCGGGCGCCACGCCTCAGAACTCCTCCTGCAACTCCGCATAGATGGCTTCGATTCGGTCGGTCTCCTCCTCGGTCAAAGCGGCGAACTCCCTGGCTCTGGCCCGTCCGGACAGCCTTCCGCCGTTCTGGTGCAGAAAGCGGAACAGCAGATCGAGTGTTCGTTCGGGCATGTCGATCAGGCCAGAGACGCGGGACTTGAACCCGTCATAGGCGCGCAGGAACCGGGTTTCCGCAGGCAGATCGATGTCGATTGTCTGTGCGACGCAGGCAAAGAGGAATTCGGCATGGGGTGTAGCGTCAAAGAAGCGATAAAAATCGCCAGTGTCGTTCAGCACCGCGACATTGCCACGCTCCGTCGGTCGCCAGTCGACATGGGGCAGCAGCCGGCGCGAATAGCTTTCCAGGACCTGACGGTAGGCCTCGATCCGCTCCAGGATCACGGCTGAGACTGGAAAGACCAGCCCGGGTGGGTTGAAGCCGCGTGCCGCGAGAACGTGGTGAATCAGGTAGCGATGCAGGCGCCCGTTGCCGTCCTCGAACGGGTGGATGTAGACGAAGCCGAAGGCAAGGCTGGCGGCGGCGAGAACGGGGTCGAGCCCCGGGGCGATGTCGCGGTCGAACCGCTCCAGTCCGGCGATCAGCGCGGGCAAGTCTTCGTGCCGGGCGCTGACGTGATCGGGCAGGGGGGCCCCGGCCGCACGGTCATGCTCCCCGATAAAGCCGCCTTCCGCACGCAGGCCCAGATGCACGAAACGCGCATCGCCGATGACGATGCGTTGCAGGCGTTCGAGTTCTGCCCGGTCGATCGGGTGCCGTCCGGCCTCGCCGATGATCTGACCCCATCGGCGGATGCGATCCTGGGGCGGGTTCTCACCCTCGATCTGGAAACTCGACCGGGAATCCTTGAGCAGCAGGAATGCCGCGGTGCGTGCCAGCAGATCGGCAGGCACATCAGCCAGCACCGCGCGCGCCTCAGCCGCCAGATCGCGGGCGATGAAGGTCTCGATTGCCGCCGTACGGAAGATCATCGGACAGAAGTCCGGGGTTCCGGGCAGGTTGTTGCGGACCCGATGCCGGGGTGAGGGGGTGCCTTCTGCCTCCCATTGCAGCTTGGCATCGATCACCGGCGCGTAGTTGCCGCGCGCGGCGTCGGGCAGATCCAGTTCTTCACCGTGGAGCCATTCGTAGAGGAACCAGATCCTGCGCGCGTAGCTGCCCGTCGGGGCAGCCTCAACAATCGCGCGGATCGTCTCCGGTCCGGTTGCCCTGAACAGCCGTTTGAGGACCGCCAGATCCAGCCCCTCGTAGCGCAGCGCGAAGGTCAGATGACCGATGAGGCCGGCCTCGGGCGCGTGGCGTGGCGTGTAGAGCCGCCAGCCGTCGGCCTCGTAGATCTTGTGGCGCGGGCCGATGGCGGAGAGCGTACGGGGCAGGGGGACCGGAAGCGCATAGGCATCGATCAACGCGGCATAGCCCACTGGTGTGGCCTGCTCCGGAAGCCAGCGCTCGTGAAAAACACTTACGGCCCCTGAAAATGGATTTCTTTGCCCGTGCTCCATGAATTTCAGATCTCAGTCCTGATGAACAGTTCAATGTCGATGTGTCGCATGAATTTTAATTACGCTCAATAAAGTGATGTGAAACCTGATTGGCCGGACGTCCCCGCCTCTGCGTGCGCAGTAGAATGGCTGAGCCTGTGAGGGAGAGGCAGAGGGGGCCGGGACAGGGGGAGCCCTGGCAGTTGAGAGAGAGCGCCGCCCGGGCTTGTCCCTCCCGCTCTCCTGAGGTTCCTCGACATGAACATCTCGTCTCCCGTGACCAATCAGGTCACGTCGCTCGCGGTCGCGCCCGCAATCCTGGCGGCCGCCAATCTCCTGTTGCCCCATCTTGAACGCGGCCAGCGCGTCGATGCCGCGGTCCTGCGCAGTGCGATGGAAACCGCTTTCGGTAGGTCCGACGCCACTGGCGCCTGGGATTGGAAACTCGCCTATGAGGCTTGCGAAGTCGCCACCGTGCTGTTCCTGCGCAAATACGGCAACGCGCTGTTCCGGAAAGCCGCATCTCCGGCTTCCTGTCGCACTACCTGATCCGGGATCGTTACGGCCGTCCGGGCAAAGGCAACGAGTGAGCCATCGAGGCGCCATCGGTTCGAGCCCGATGGCGAACGGCAATGTCGAAGCCCGAGGGCGTCACCTATCGGGAAGTCGTGGCGAACGGCGTGCCGGCCCTCTGGGTCCAGCCAGCCGTTCCCTGGATCACCGCGGCGGATCGGTCCGGGATGGATGTCCATCTTTCGGTCTCCACGCCTCGGCGGGCCGAACCGGGCTCTCGCCGGCCTTTTCGGTTTCGGCGATCCGGACGATGAGCTTCCCGAAGTTCCGACCTTCGAGAAGGCCGATGAAGGCTGCGGGCGCGTTGTCGAGGCCATCGACGATGTCTTCCCGGTAGCGAACCTCGCCCGATGCGATCCAGGCGGAGACGTCGCGGAGGAAGTCCGGATACTGGGCGACGAATTCGCGCTGGATGAACCCCCGCAGCAGGAGGCTCTTGCTCAGGATCGAGCGCATCAGCCCCGGTAGGCGGTCTGGCCCGGGGAAGCTGTCTCCTGCGTGGTTGTACTGGGCGATCAGGCCGCAGACCGGAATGCGGGCGAAGTCGTTGAGGAGCGGAAAGACCCCATCCCAGACCTTGCCGCCGACATTCTCGAAATAGATGTCGACCCCGTTGGGGCAGGCGGAGGCGATTTCCGCGGCGAAGTCGGCCGAGCGATGATCGACAACGGCGTCGAAGCCGAACTCGTCGTGCACGAAGGCGCATTTGTCCGGTCCTCCGGCAATCCCGACGGCCCGCGCGCCCTTGATCCGGGCGATCTGTCCGACCAGCGATCCGACCGGGCCGCTGGCCGCCGCGACGACGACGGTTTCGCCGGGCTTGGGTTGTCCGATGGTGAGGAGGCCGGAATAGGCGGTGAATCCGGGCATGCCGAGAACACCTAGCGCGGTGGTGACCGGTGCCAGCGACGGGTCGAGCTTTCGCAATCCGCTGCCGTCCGAGATCGAGAAGCTCTGCCAGCCGGAATAGGAGAGGACGATATCGCCGCGAGAGAAGCCGGGATGGCGCGACTGAAGCACCTGCGCGACCGTGCCGCCCTCCATGACATCTCCGACCTCGACCGGTTTGGCATAAGACTTCGCGGCGCTCATCCGACCGCGCATATACGGGTCCAGCGAGAGATAGAGGGTTTTCAGCAGGACTTCGCCTTCGGCCGGGTCAGTGGCGAGCAGGTCTTCGAAGCTGAAGTTCTCAAGCGATGGAGCACCCTCCGGCCTCGATGCGAGGAGCACGCGGCGGTTGATGAGCGAGGGTGTCGTCATGTGGTTTACTCCCTTGGGCGCCGGACGAAGACGGGACGCTCTGCGCCCGGCTCCCTGGCGGATTGCATTGACCAGGAGGCCTACCAGCGAGGCGTCGCGTCCGCCAACTGCAGTTCGCCCCGGCCGAAAGAGAAATTCTCGTTCGGGACGGGAACAAGCGTGACGAACACGTCGTCGGGCGAGACCCCCACCGATTCCACGACCAGGCGGTTGATCGCGGCGACCAGCTTGCGCTTGTCCTCGATCGGACGATGCGCGCCGATCATCACCGTGATGATCATGGCGCTGCCCGGGTCGCGCTGCATGTCGAAAAACGTCGGGTGGATGAAGAGTTCATCCGCACCGTGCTCGCTCAGGATCACGAAGCGGTCGCCCTCCGGGATTCCCAGCCCCTGCACGAGGGACTGGTTGAGGGCATCGGCCAGCGCGCGCTTCTCGTCAGACGAGAAGCGGCCCGCGGGAATATGCGCGTTGAAGACGGGCATGGCGTGACCTCCTTCAGATGCGCTCGAAGGCAAGCGCGATGCCTTGGCCGCCACCGATGCAAAGTGTCACGATGCCCTTCGACAGGCCGTCGCGGCGCAGCGAGTGCAGCAAGCGGGTGGTCAGGACCGCGCCGGTCGCTCCGATCGGGTGGCCATGCGCGACCGCGCCGCCATCGACATTGACGATGTCTTCCGGAATGCCGAGTTCCTTGATGATCGCCAGCGGCACGGCGGCGAAGGCTTCATTGATCTCGAAACGCTCGACATCGCCGAGTTTCCATCCCGCCTTGTCGAGCGCGCGGTTGACGGCGGGCACGGGACCGAGGCCGAAGAGCCCCGGCTCGACCGCGCCGACACCGTATCCGGCGAGGCGCGCGAAAGGCTCGATCCCGGCTTTCTCGGCAAAGCCGCGATCGGCCACGATCGCGGCGGCCGCGCCGGCATTCAGCCCGGGGGCATTGCCTGCGGTGATCGTGCCGTCTCTGCGGAAGGCGGGCTTCAGGCGGGCTAGCGTCTCGATGGTGGTGTCGGGGCGCGGCGCCTCGTCGGTCGCGAAGGACTCGGGCCCCTTGCGGCCCCTGATCTCGACCGGGGTGATTTCCGCCTCGAAGTGTCCCGCATCCCGGGCGGCGGCAAAACGCTGCTGCGAGCGCGCGGCGAAGGCGTCCTGGGCCTCGCGGGTGATCTGGAGTTGCGTCACCAGATCCTCGGTGTGCCAGCCGGAATGCTCGCCCGAGAAGGCGTCGTTCAGCCCATCGGTCAGCATGCTGTCAAGGATCTGGCCCGGCCCCATGCGATAGCCCCAGCGGCCGCCCTCGACGAGGTAGGGCGCGCGGTCCATGTTCTCCATCCCGCCCGCGACGGCGGCATTGCTGTCGCCCGCGCCGATCTCCAGCGCGGCCGAGAGGATCGCCTGTGCGCCCGAGCCGCAGACGCGGTTGACGGTGAGCGCCGGAACGCAAACCGGCACGCCGCCGCCGATGGCGGCCTGGCGTCCCGGGTTCATCCGGTTTCCGGCCTGCACGACATTGCCGAGAACGACGGTGCCGATCTGATCGGCATCGAGGCCCCCGCGCCGCAGGGTCTCCCGGACGACGGCGGCGCCGAGTTCAGTGGCTGGCACGCCCTTCAGTGCGCCGTTATAGCCTCCGATTGCAGTGCGAACCGGGGCCGCGATGACGATTTCCCATGTGGACATGACAGAACCTTTCCGGAGTGTGTGGCTGTTTCAGGCGATGATCTTGCCGGGCAGCGGACTCTTGCCCCAGGCGATCGGTGTTCTGGGCGGAGCCTTGTCCACCAGCGCGCTGACTTCATCGAGGCGCACGATCTGATCGGCGGAAAGCTCCAGTGTAAGCACGCCGATATTGCTCTCGAACTGCGAAAGGGACCGCGGGCCGATCAAGGGGACGGCACCATGTGTGCCGGCCCAGGCGATCGCCACCCGGTCCGGGCTGGTCTCAAGTTCCGCGGCGATGGCGAGAACCGTGTCGATGATGCGCGAGCGCTGTTCCGAGTTCTCGGGCTGGAACACCCGCCCGCCGAATCCTTCGGCCCGGCCGGCTTCGCCCTTGCGATACTTGGCGGTCAACACGCCGCCCCCAAGTGGTGACCATGTGACGATGCCAAGGCCAAGCGCCTTTGCCGCCGGGAACAGATCGGCTTCGGGTTCGCGGTGCACGAGGCTGTGCTCGAACTGGGCCGCCGCGATGGGCACGGCCCGGGTCAGTTCACCGAAGTTCCCGGCACCAAGCTCTCCGCCGCAATCCGCGCCCGCTCCGCCTTCGTGCGTCGCTGACGCCCGGTCGGCCCCTCCATCACTTCCAGCCGCGAAACCCCACCATCCGAGAGGCCGTCCAAATGGCCGCCCATCTTGCCGTCTCGTTCCAAGCCAACACCTCCGACGTTCATGCGCACGGAGATTGGCCCGTTCAGAGCACCAGCGGCAGGAGGGGATCAGCGGCGCGCTTACCTTTGGGCAAGGGACGGAAACCCTGCTGACCGATGTGCACTAGGCGGAACGCGCCCGCCAGAACGCCGCGGAGGCCGGGCCGGACATGGCAGACCGCAAGGCACGCGCTCAGGATCGGGGGCAGGACAGCGGATCGGATTGGGGCTGACCTGCTCGCAAGCAAACCAAAAGGCGCAAGACGCGGCGGTGGCGCCGCTGATCAGCGCGCTGGTGGCTACGCGGGAATGAGGTCGAGAGTTCGCTCGAGGTCATCAAGATCGACATCGTATCCACTGCCAGCGCGGCGGCAAACTAAGAAACCATACCCCATCCCAACACAATCGCAATAATTCTTGTGAACATCTACGAATCGATCATCCGGGATCAGCGTCACCAAGACAGCTTGCTCTGGTGCCATATAGTAGATGTGGGTGATGTGGCTACCATCAAGACTGACGATAGTCGACGCATGTTGCAGCGCAGTGTGGATCTCGGCCAATTCAAGATTATGCACGTCTACCGTATGAAATCCCCGCTGCTCCAGCCGGCGCATCACCGCCTCTTCGTTATTCAGAAGCCGCCGGTCTCCGGTCTCTCCACGGCGAAGGTAAATGCGGCTCGCACCGCCGCGCGGGGGCGGAACGACGGCGAGCCGGCGGCGTAGTTCTCGATACCGTGCCCGCTTCGAACTGCCCTGTGCCAGGTCTTCGAATACGCTCAGGCGGCGCACTCGGAACGGCCCTTGGGCTTGCTTGATGCCAAACGCTGCAGCGTAGGCCATCGCGTGCGGCCAAGTAGGCCTTACGTCGATAATCGGTAATTGGCCGTCATCCGCCAGCAGCGACGTCGGACAGGCGTCCGTCAGCCAGTGGCCAAAACGTTCGCGCGAAACGGCGTCCATGCAATAGGCGGCACGCTCGATCTCGGGATACCGGAGGGGCCTCATATCCAAGAGGCGCGGGCGGCTCGTATACAGCCGAGCACCCCAGAGGTCCACTCCACCGGGGTGGACGAAAGCATCGCGGATGACATACTCTACCACCTCGCCATGCGTGACTGTCGTACTTTCGAGGTAAGTGCGCGACCGGGCGAGATCTCCGCCCTTAATGACCTTCGTGGCCCGCTCGAGCTGACCGGGCAGGAAAATAGCGGGCGGCACGCGCTCCGTCTGCGCGGGCTGCAGCACACGTCGCTCGATGGCGCGCGCCTCGAGGGTACCGAGAAGACCGACCTTCCTGAGCACGACGTTGACGAAGGGGCGTGCGCGGTCGAGCGCCCTCATGAACCGATCTCGGCATGCATCGCGCTACGGCCTTGTCCATACGCGCTCCAGAACGCCTGCCAACGTTGCCGAGCTGCGCTGCTGAGCCAAGCATGGGCGTCGAGTCGTTCACCACGGAACCGACCAAAATCAGTCGTGACCTTTGCTGGGAGGTGCTCCATTGCCTCGAGAACATCAAGTGTCACGTGCGCCCATTCGTTGTTGCGTTCGCCAACGGCGCACAGTGATGCGATATAGGCGAAGCGATAGTCGCCGTCGCAGCGCCGAACAAGCTGCAATAGCCGCGCTCGCGCCCGCGCCAGCGTCGGCGGCATCCCGATCGGCGGCGGTGCATCGAGATGGCGAATGAACGTATCTTTATCGAATTCAGGAAAAAGAGCGCCTAACTGGGCATGCGCGAACCGACGTTGATGGCCCCAATAGTGCCAAATCACGTCGTCGCAGGCTGCGAGTTCCCCGCGCTGCTCAAGCGCCGCGGTGAAGGCAAATTGCTCAATGTTGAAGATCGGCTCTATTGCATGAAGCGCACTCATCAACCCGAGCGCAGCGGGTACAGCGGCCTTATCACTCTCGTGCAGGGCCACCACACCAGAATTCATCATGCGGGACTTCGACGAGACATCGCACCCTTCCACCGGCCCATCCAGTTGGTCGAGTAAGTCGCGCCAACAGGCATGATCGCCCAAGACACCATCTTCCGCCTGCATGAGCGAACGCCCGGGGCCCACCCGGCGAAACAAGTCACGAGGATTGCTGGTGAACACGGTGTCGGTATCAAGCAAGGCCACCGAGCCTCCGTATCGCTCCAAGCCGAGGCCGAGCGCATACGCCTTTGCCGCATATTTGTATTGGGTGATCCAAGAATTCAACTCTGCATCGGAGACGACCAAATGCTCGACGGGCAGATCTGGACGGCGATTGGCCGGATTACAGGCAAGGGCAATACGAATTTCTTGCGAGCGCAGAAAATGGGCCGTCGAGAGCACGCTATAGGTCAACTCCAGTTGGAACTCGCGCTTATTCCCAAAAACAAGATAGAGTATGGTGTCCGTCACCGCGCGTATACCTCTGACAATCCTATCATAAAGCACTGCGTATCGATAGAAATCCTGCTTATAATGCGCATGAGTGTAAGTGCACCATCCTACCTAAAAATTCTCTTTGGAAATCGTGTGCTTGCGCAAAGGCAATACCAGTCTCAGCGGCACGGAGAAGGGCTTTGCGGTCCCGGTTCCGTCTCGCAATTGCTTCAGCAAGAACCGCTGTTTCCCTAGAGGGGCAACAAGCCCGCAGCCCGCCTTAGCGCTCATCCCTTCCCACATAAGATTTCGATAAGCCACCATTTCCAGTCCGCAACTCAACGCCTTTAAGCAGGTACATGAGGTATCAGACCGCCTGTGGCAAGACAAAAATATATCGGCCTTCGTTCGACTAATAGGCACAAGTTCCGCTTTGAAATCAACCGGAGCATGTAGCCTTACTGCGCCATTGAATTCCGCCAACCCATCTTTAATCTCTTTTTCCAGACTGCCAGTGCCATAGGTCATGATCGACGCGACATATCTGAAAGCACACCGCACGGCCTCGAGCCTGCAGGTTAAAACTCGCCGCTGAACAAGGCGGTTTTGCTGCGCTGAGCCCCGGAGGGATCGGTTTGTTCGCTCAACGATGGCGCGGATGAAGCGGATGACGACGGCCCAAAGCGCCCTGATATGGGCCAGGATCTTGCGGATATTGTGGCCACAGGCACAGAGAACGGCGAAGACCGCGTCGCCAATGCGACCCTTCAGCGGGCATCTGGCAAGACGTCCGTCGCTCTTCATGTGACCGATTTCGGGTTCGATGGCGCTGCGTCGTTTCAGGAGCTTGGCCAGTAACGGCGTGATGCCGCGCCGCATGCCGCTGATCAGGATCTTGGTGGTGCCCACGCCATGGCGCGGACGACGGCGAGATCGGGCACCTGGTCGGTCAGGATCGCGACCTGCTCCAGTGCAGGTGCCGGGGTGTGCCCTCCGGGCCATCCTCGACGGACGCCCCAGATCCCGCATCGACGACCTCATGCCCTGGTGCTACGACCAAGCGTCAAGCCGCGCTGCATAGGACCTCGTCGTCGCGCTTACGGAGATCGACCAGGGGCTTTCAGTTCAGGGCCTCATTCCCGCTCGAAGAACTCCCGGTCGATCTGCGCCGCGAGCTTCACCAGTTCATGGCGCGGATCGATCATCTCCACCAGCTTGGGACGCAGAAGGTCATCCTGTTCGGGGGATGGGAATGGGGCTTGATCGACAATCCGAAATCGCAGGAGTTCTGGGAGCAGATGACGAAATACTGCAAGAAAAATTGAACAAAACCAAGAGGTCATTCCACAATATCAAACCGTTCCAGGTTGTACAGAACAGACGCCCTAGTCTTCCTGATCCAGCGCGGTGTCGAAACGGTGCAGCCGTTCGGCGATGGCGTCGGGGGTGGGGCGTGGTCCGCGTGGGCGGGTTTCCAGTGCCTGCCGCATGGCGCGCAGATGTTCGGGCGAGGTGCCGCAGCAGCCGCCGATGATGCGCACGCCAAGATCGCGGGCGATCACCGCATATTCCGCCATCAACTCGGGCGTGCCATCGTAATGGATATGGCCATGCTCGACATGCGGGATGCCGGCGTTGCCCTTGGCGATCAGCGGGTGCTCCGATCCGGCGGCCAGAAAGGCGGCGACGCTGCGCATCAGATCGGTGACGCCGACGCCGCAATTCGCGCCGTAAGCCAGCGGCGGGTTCATCAGCCGCTCGGCCTGCGCGGCGAACTGGGCGGGGGTGACGCCCATCATGCTGCGGCCTGCGGCCTCGAAACTCATCGAGGCGCACCACGGCATGCCGGTCAGCAGCGCGGCCTCGGCCACGGCGCGCAATTCCTCCAGAGAGCTGAAGGTTTCCACCCACAGCACATCAGCGCCGCCCGATTTCAGCGCCTGCGCCTGTTCGTGAAACATCTCGACCGCGCGATCATGTTCCAGATTGCCCATTGGCGACATGATCTCGCCCGTGGGGCCCATGCTGCCTGCGACGATGACCTGCCGTCCGGCGCTGTCGGCGATGTCGCGGGCGATCTGGGCGCCGCGGCGGTTCAGCTCGGTCACGCGATCCGCCGCGCCGTGCAGGCGCAGGCGGCTGGCATTGCCGCCGAAGGTGTTGGTCAGAAACAGGTCCGACCCGGCATCGACCGCCGCCTGATAGAGGCCGCGCACGCGGTCCGGCGCCTCGGCGTTCCAGAATTCGGGCGGACGGGCGGGCGTCAGTCCCATGTTGAACAGATTCGTCGCCGTCGCGCCATCGGCCAATATCCAGTCACGTTCCTGCAAGAGGCGGCTGAGAAGGTTGGTCATGTCTTGTCACCTGCGCCCATTGGGCGGCCTTAACGAATACGCGCGTTCCGCGATCTCAACGCCCCGGAACCCGGTTCGTATCCATCATCGCAAAAAGAAGCCGCGCCGAACGGGTCGGCGCGGCTGAAGTCCAGGGTCTCGACCGGATCAGTTCTGGTCGCTGCCCTCGTCTTCGGATGCTGCGCCGCCCATATCGTCGAACAGCTCGGCAATCTCGAATTCGGCTTCGGCATCGGCTTCGGCCGCCAGTTCCTGGATCGACTTGCCCTGCGCTTGCAGTTCGGCCTCTTCGACGGAACGGGCGATGTTCAGGGTGATGGTCGCTTCGACCTCGGGGTGCAGCACGACGACGACATCGTGCAGACCCAGATCCTTGATCGGCGCGCCCAGCACGACCTGTTTGCGGTCGAGCGTAAAGCCGGCTTCGGTCGCGGCATCGGCGGCGTCACGGGTCGTGACTGAACCGTAAAGCGCACCGGCGTCGGATGCCGAGCGGATGACGACGAAGGTTTCGCCGTCCAACTTGTCGGCGATCTTCTGCGCTTCGGCCTTGGTTTCCGCGTTATTGGCTTCCAGTTGAACCTTCTGGGCTTCGAAAGCCTTGATATTGGCTTCCGAGGCGCGAAGGGCCTTGCCTTGCGGCAGCAGGAAGTTACGGGCGTAACCTTCCTTGACCTTCACGACTTCGCCCATCTGGCCCAGCTTGGCCACGCGTTCCAGCAGGATGACTTGCATGATCAGGTCTCCTTACTTCACGGCATAGGGCAGCAGGGCCAGGAAGCGGGCGCGTTTGATGGCACGGGCCAGTTCACGCTGCTTCTTGGCCGAGACTGCGGTGATACGCGAGGGCACGATCTTGCCGCGTTCGCTGATATAGCGTTGCAGCAGGCGCGTGTCCTTGTAATCGATTTTCGGCGCATTCTCGCCCGAGAACGGGCAGACCTTGCGACGGCGGAAGAACGGTTTGTTCGCCATGGATCAGTCTCCTCAGTTCCGCTCGCGGCGTTCGCGGCGGTCGCCACGATCACCACGGTCGTCACGTTTCTGCATCTGCACCGAGGGGCCTTCCTCGTGCTCGTCCACGCGGATGGTCATCACGCGCATCACGTCGTCATGCAGACGGGCCAGACGCTCCATCTCCTGCACGGCGTCCGCGGGGGCGTCCGAACGCAGGAAGGCATAGTGGCCCTTGCGGTTCTTGTTGATCTTGTAGGCGAGGGTGCGGACACCCCAGTATTCGCTGCCGACCACTTTGCCGCCGTTATCGGCCAGCACGGTCGAGAAATGTTCGATCAGCCCTTCGGCCTGCGTGTTCGACAGGTCCTGGCGGGAGATCAGCACATGCTCGTAAAGAGGCATGGCATCCCTTTCATGTTCAGGCGCGCTTCATAGGCGGGTCAATCCTTGCCGCATCCCGCCACGAGAGGTCGCGCCGATTGCGAAATCGGCGGAAGGATGCGGTCTTATAGCCCCGCAAGCCGGGGACGCAAGGTGATTCGGTGCCGCATCCGTCACCACCGGTTGCGCGGGGGCCCGGTTATGATGTTTCAATGGGACAGACAACAGCAAGGTGGATCATGCAGGTCAGGCAAAGCCCTTCGCAAGGCGCCGGTTCCCCCGATGTGACCGGCTTTTACGACGAGGCGACCGGCAGTTGCCAATATCTCGTGTCCTGCCCGTTGACGAAAGAAGCGGCGCTGATCGACGTGGTGCAGGAATTCGATCCGCGCAGCGCCTCTTGCCGCCATGACGCGGCCCGGTGGGCGCTGGCCGAGATCAAACGTCGCGGGCTGGTGCTGGCCTGGATACTGGACACCCACCCCCATGCCGATCACCTGATGGCCTCGGCCTGGCTGAAGCAGCAGACCGGCGCACCCAATGCCATAGGCGAAGGCGTGACCAGAATCGCCGCGCTGTGGGAAGAGATCTATCACATGCCCGGCGCTTTCGATGCGTCGCGCCATTTCGACCGGCTGTTTGCCGAGGGCGACCGTTTCGCGCTGGGTCAGTTGGAGGGCAGGGTGATGCTGTCGCCGGGGCATACACCGGGTTCCGTTACCTATGTCATCGGCGATGCGGCCTTTGTGCATGACACCTTCATGCAGCCCGATGCCGGTACCTCGCGCGCGGATTTCCCGGGCGGTAGTTCGGCGCAGCTTTATGACAGTCTGATGGCGATACTGGCGCTGCCGGATGAAACCCGGCTGTTCGTGGGCCATGATTACGGCACCCGGGACCGTCAGCAGCCCGAATGGGAATCCACCGTCGCCCGCCAGCGGGCCGATAATATCCATATCGGCGGCGGCACTTCACGTGCGGAATATATCGCGCTGCGCGACCGGCGCGACGCGACATTGGCGCTGCCCGACCGGATGCTTTACGCGTTGCAGGTCAATCTGCGGGCCGGGCGGTTGCCCGCCGCCGAATCCGACGGGCGGCGCTATTTCAAGATCCCGGCGGATTACTTCGCCCCGCCGCGCGGGGACTGACGCCCCTGCGCGCCCCCGCGGTGGAAGTCCGGCCTGTGGGTGACGGGCCGGACAGTCATCATTGGGCATACATCGGCTGCGGCTGCGGCGTGGCGCTGGTGCGCACCGGCAGCACCGGATGGGTGACTTCCGGCTGTTTGCCGGTCAGCGTGCCAAGGAAGGCCACGATTTCGTCAATCTGCGCCTCGGCCAGTTCGGTGCCCAGCTGCGAGGTGGACATGATCGCGACCGCCTCGGACAGATCCCAGACCACGCCCGAGTGGAAATAGGGCGCCGTCAGCGCGATATTGCGCAACGGCGAGGCGCGGAACACATATTCGTCGTCCACCGTCTGCGTCACCTCGAACCGACCACGGTCGCCTTCGGGCAGGACCGAGCCGCCCGGCCTCTCGACCAGACCGAAGGGGAAATAATCCTGTCCGCCGACGTTGATCCCGGCATGGCAGGACACGCAGCCGGTATTGATAAAGGCCGCGAGCCCGCGCTTTTCCTGATCGGTCATGGCATCGTCATCGCCGTTCAGGAACAGGTCGAAGGGACTGTCGGGGGTAATCAGCGTGGCCTCATATGCCTCGATGGCGACGGCGAAATTGTCGAAGCTGACCGGATCGTCCTGACCGGGGAAGGCGGCTTCGAACGCCTCGACATAGCCGGGCATGGATTGCAGCGTCTCGACCAGGTTCTCGGGGGTGTTGTTCATCTCGACCGAGGCCTGAAGCGGCCCCTTGGCCTGTTCGGCCAGATCGCCCGCCCGACCATCCCAGAACTGGGCGATGTTGAAGATGGCGTTGTACATGGTGGGCGAGTTGCGCGGCCCCTGCTGCCAGCCATGCCCGATCGAGACCTCCAGCCCGTCGGTGCCGCCGATCCCGACATTGTGGCAGGACTGGCAGGAGAACAGCCCCGAGCGCGACATGCGCGGATCGAAAAACAGCATCGCGCCCAGATCGACCCGTTCCGGCGTCAGCTCGTTGCCTTCGGGGGCGACGGGTTCCTGCGGGATCGGTTCGAAATAGAACCGGGCATCTTCGCGCAATGTGGCGCTGTCTATGACCTCGTCCTGCGCGAATGCGGGCAGGGCGGTGATCGCCAGTGCGATCACCGAGGAAACAGTTGGCTTCATGGCTTACTCCTGTCTGCGACGCGCGTTCCGAAGGGAGGTTAGTCCGTTACCGCCGCCCCGTCCCTGATATGGATCAATCCGCATGACCTTGCGGGTTGGGATGGTCGATGTCTCGCCCCCTATGACGCCAATGGGGCGACCGCGATTGCCGGGGCGCATGTGGCGATGGAGCTGATCGCGCTTTATGGCTGGAACCGGCGGTGATGGGGCTGTGATCGCCGTGTTATGGATATTTATGCACCAGAGATGAGGCAGAGGCGCTTGGTTCTTGCCGTGCGGGGGCTGCGGCGGTAATTCCGGGTCATGTTGCCTGAAGACCGTCTTGATCAGATCACCCGCCGCTTCGAGTTTCTCGAGGCGCAGTTGAATGCCGGGGCAGCGCCCGATCAGATCGCCAGGATCAGCCGCGAATATGCCGGGCTGAAGCCGGTGGTCGAGGAGATCGGGCAATGGCGCGCGGTGCGTGACGGCATTGCCGAGGCTCAGGCGATGCTGGCGGATCCCGAGATGCGCGAGCTGGCCGAGGATGAGTTGGCCCGGCTGCATCGCGAATTGCCCGCGCTGGAGCAGCGGTTGCGGATCGCGCTGTTGCCGAAGGATGCCGCCGATGCGCGCCCGGCCATCGTCGAGATCCGGCCCGGCACCGGAGGCGAGGAGGCGGCGCTGTTCGCCGCCGATCTGCTGGCGATGTATCGTCGTCATGCCGAAGCGCAGGGCTGGAACTTCCAGCTGTTGGAACTGGCCGAAACCGAGCTGGGCGGCGTGAAGGAGGCCATGGCCCGGATCGAGGGCGAGGGGGTCTTTGCCCGGCTGAAATACGAATCGGGCGTTCACCGCGTTCAGCGGGTGCCAGAGACCGAATCGGGCGGCCGGATCCATACGTCGGCTGCGACCGTGGCGGTGCTGCCCGAAGCCGAAGATGTCGATATCGACATTCCGTCCGGCGATATCCGCATCGATACCATGCGCGCCAGCGGGGCGGGCGGGCAGCATGTGAACACCACCGATTCGGCCGTGCGGATCACGCATCTGCCCACCGGCATCGTCGTGACCAGTTCCGAGAAGTCGCAGCATCAGAACCGTGCCAATGCGATGGCCGTTCTGCGGGCGCGGCTTTACGATATGGAGCGCAGCCGGGCCGATGCCGAACGCGCCGCCGACCGCCGTTCGCAGGTGGGGTCGGGCGACCGGTCCGAGCGAATCCGTACCTATAATTTTCCGCAGGGGCGGATGACCGATCACCGCATCAATCTGACGCTTTATGCGCTGGACCGGATCATGGCGGGCGATCTGTCCGAGATCATCGATGCGCTGACCACCCATGACCAGGCCGCGCAACTGGCAGCCGAAACCTGATGCCGACCGGGATGGAATTGTGTCTGGCGGCGCAGGACCGGCTGGAGGCGGCGGGCGTGGATGATGCCAGTCGCGATGCCTCGGCGCTGTTTCTGCATGTGTTGCATCAGGTTCTGGGGCCGCAGGTCAAGCGCCATCATCTGGCGGCGCATTTGCAGGAACCCGCCTGTCCCGAGTTGATCGCCGCCTTTGATGCCGCGATTGATGCGCGCGCGCGGCGTCAGCCGGTCAGCCAGATCACCGGGCGCCGCGCCTTCTGGGACCATGACTTCATCGTTACGCCCGACACGCTGGACCCCCGGCCCGAGACCGAGGCATTGATCGGGGCCGCGCTGGACCTGCCGTGGGATTCGGTTCTGGATCTGGGGACGGGGACCGGGGCAATCCTGGTCTCGCTTCTGGCGGCGCGGGTGGGCGCGCGTGGTCTGGGCTGCGATATTTCGCCCGCCGCGCTTGATGTGGCGCGGCGCAATGCCCATCTGATCGGGGTAAGCGCAACATTCCGGCAATCGGACTGGTTTTCCGCCATCGGCGAGCGCTTCGATCTGATCGTGTCCAACCCGCCCTATATCGCGCTGGCCGAGATGGGCGATCTGGCCCCCGAGGTCCGCGAGTGGGAGCCGCATCTGGCCCTGACCGACGGCGCCGACGGGCTGAGCGCCTATCGCCACATCGCCGCCGGGGTCGCGGATCATCTGACGCCGGACGGGCATGTTTTGGTCGAGATCGGCCATCGGCAGGGTCGCGACGTGCAGGCGATATTCCGCGCAGCAGGTGCGGGAACCCGCCTGATCGCCGATCTGGATGGGCGCGATCGTGTGGTTCTGGCGCGGTTCGACGACTGAAACGGATGTTTTCTTGCAGGATCGCGTGATTTTTTGCAGTTTTCCCTTGTCATGTGCCTCTGCGCGTGATTATTCAGCCGCGTGCCGGGGCCGTTGGGCCTCCGCGCAGTCAGCCTGACACAGCAGATGCCGAACGGGTGCGAAATGCGCCTTGCAAGGTTCAAGCCGGGCTGAACGGTAAGTCGCGGTGATGCCGCCATTGCCGCCTTCGCCGTCCAGACCTTCCTGGAACCCAGACAATTCTGGAACATATACAGACAGACTGATGAGATCATCGAAATCCCGTTCGCGCAACAAGTCGAACCGCCAGCGTACGCTGGGAAATATCGTTAACCGCGTCTTTGACAGCTCGGGTCCCGAGGGCAAGGTGCGTGGAACGCCACAGCAGATCATCGACAAGTATCTGGCGCTGGCCCGCGATGCGCAATTGTCCAATGACCGCGTGGCCGAGCAGAGCTTTCTGCAGCATGCCGAGCATTACACAAGGATGCTGGGCGAGGCGCAGCGCGAGATGGCCGAGCGTCAGGCGCAGCAGAATCAGCATCAGCGTCAGCATGGCGATGAGGGCGGCAATGACAGCCGCGAGAATGGCCAGCGCGAGAATGGGCAGCGCGAGAGTGGACCGCGCGAAAACGGCCAGCGTGACCATGCTGCCCGCGATGGCGGTTCCGGCGAAAACAGTCGGCGCGAGAATGATGGCCGCGACCGCTCCGCGCGCGAGAATGCCCCCCGCGAAACCGCTTCGCGTGAGGCGCAGGAACAGCTTGATCTGAGTGTGGCGGATCAACCGTCCCAGGAAGCCGCTGCGGAAACGCCGCTGCCGAAAGTGGAGACTGCGCCCGCTGCCGAGCCTGCCGACACACCCGAGGCCAAGCCCTCGCCGCGTCCGCGCCGGGAAAGCCCCCGCCGCCGTACCAGCGCCGCCTTGCCCGATGCCGTCGAGGCTACCGGTCTTGCCGACGAGCCCAGCAAGGAGCCCGAGCGGGTCGAGACCCCCGAGACCAGCGAAAAGCCCGCCCGCAGCCGGACGCCCCGCGCCCGTACGCCGCGCAGCACTTCGACCACCACCACGCGCAGCCGCCGCAAACCGGCCGCCGAGGGCGAGCCCGCCGGAAACGGCACGACCGGCGGGGCTGCCGAATAGGCGTCGCCCAGGTTCCAAACGACCAGATAACAAGGCCCGCCATGATCCGGCGGGCCTTTGTCATCTCAAAGGGTGCGGATATGCGCGGGGGCTTTGCCCCCAGCCTCGCCAACCCCTCGACGGGGTTGGCGAGGCTTGCCCCCTCTGCCGGGGCGCAGGCTGTCAGCGTGATGCGCCGGGGCCTGCCTGTTTCAGGGCTGTGGCGAGGGCGCAGAACTGTTGCAGGCCGATCTCTTCCGCGCGCGCGGTGGGGGCGATGCCCACCGATTCGAGCAGCGGCTCGATGTCGGGATGCAGGCCGCGCAGGCTGGCGCGCAGCATCTTGCGGCGCTGGTTGAAGGCGGCGGCGGTGACGCGCGACAGGACCGCCGGATCTGCGGGATGGCGCGGCTGGGGCAGGGCCGTCAGGTGGACCACGGCGGAATGGACCTTGGGGGCGGGCACGAAGGCTTCGGGTGGCAGCATCATGGCGATCCTTGCCTCGCAGCGCCATTGGGCGAGAAGCGCCAGTCGGCCATAGGCTTTGGAGCCGGGCCGGGCCGTGATCCGTTCGGCGACCTCTTTCTGGAACATCAGTGTCAGCGAATCCCAGAAGGGCGGCCATTCCGGCGGTGTCAGCCAGCGGATCAGCAATTCGGTGCCGATATTATAGGGCAGATTCGCGGCGATGCGGATTGGCGGGGTCAGATGCGGCAGCGGATCGATCTTCAGCGCGTCGCCCTGCATGACCGTCAGCCGGTTCGGATATGCCGCGGCGATCTCGGCCAGAGCGGGCAGGGCGCGGCTGTCCTTTTCGATGGCGAGGACGTGGCGCGCGCCTTCGGCCAGCAGGCCCCGGGTCAGGCCGCCGGGGCCGGGGCCGATTTCCAGCACGTCGCATTGTGTCAGGTCGCCCGCCTGTCGCGCGATCTTGGCGGTCAGGTTCAGGTCCAGCAGGAAATTCTGGCCAAGCTGCTTTTTCGCCCGCAGCTCGTGGCGGGAGATGACGTCGCGCAGCGGGGGCAGGTTGTCGATCGTGCTCATCGGGGCAAGGCCGGGGAGTGCACGAGCCGGCGTCGCGCGAGGCGGCAAGCTTTCGCCGGGATATTTTTACACCAAAGATGGGTCATTCGCGGTTTGCTGCCATGTCGCGGGCCGTGCGCAGGGCGGCGATGGTCGAGGTGGGATCGGCGCGACCCAGGCCTGCGATATCGAAGGCGGTGCCGTGGTCGGGCGAGGTGCGGATGAAGGGCAGGCCGAGGGTCACATTCACACCGCCCGCGAAATCCAGCGTCTTGATCGGGATCAGGGCCTGATCGTGATAGGTGCAGATGGCGGCGTCGTAACCTGTGCGGGCCGGGGCGTGGAACATGGTGTCGGCGGGCAGGGGGCCGGTCAGCGTGATGCCCTCGGCGCGCAGGCGTTCGGCCAACGGGCGGATCATGTCCTGTTCCTGCCTGCCCATCGTGCCGCCTTCGCCCGCATGCGGGTTCAGCCCGGCCAGCGCGATTCGCGGGGCGGGGATGCCGAAATCGCGGATCATCGCGGCATGGGTGATGCGGATCACCTGTTCCAGCAGTTCGGGCGTCAGCGCGGCGGGGACGTCCTCGAGCGGGATATGAATGGTGGCGGGCACCACCCGGCAGGGCGGGTCGATGGTGGTCGAGGCCAGCATCATCGCCACCGGCACATCGCCCGCCAGATGCGCCAGATATTCGGTATGGCCGGGGAAGGCAAAGCCCGCGCCCTCTTTCAGCGCCTGCTTGTTGATCGGCAGGGTGGTGATGGCGGCGGCCTGTCCCTGCATCACCAGATCGGTGGCGCGGGCGATGACCTCGATCACCGCGGCGGCATTGGCCGGGTCGGGCTGGCCGGGGCGGGCGGGGCCAGGAAAATCGTGGCGCAGCACCGGCAGATGGCCTGCGGGAACCGGATCGGCGGGGTTCGAAATCTCGGTGAAAGCGGTGTTTGCGGGCAGGTGGCGCGGATCGCCCAGCCAGAGGAAATCGACCCCGCCGGCCAGTGCCAGCGGGGCGAGTTCGGGGCCGATGCCCGCAGGTTCGCCGCAGGTCAGGATGATGCGGGGCGTCGCAGGCTGGCGGGCCGGGCTCATGGGCGGCGGATGACCGCATCGGCGCGCAACTCGGCCAGATAGGCGTCGGCGGCGGCATTGGCCTTGCGGTTGAACAACTCGCTGCGCACCGATTCGCGGTCGGGCAGGCCGTCGGGGCTGGGTACCGCGGCCTCGACCCCGTCGGGGGCTTCGGCAGTAACCGCGATATCGTCATCACCCGAACCCGAGGCCAGCAGCGCGGGCTGGCGCGAGCACAGCATCACCAGATCGGCGGCGTTGCCGTAATTGACGACCGATGCCTCATCGGGGTCCATCGAGGCCAGTTGCGTGGCGATCAGCGTCGGGATCTGGTTCTGCGACAGGGTCTGGCGCTGGATCTGGGCAGAGGCCTCGGGGCTGACCTGCAGATAGAGGTCGTTGCAATAGCGCAGCCGGGCGGCAAGTGCGGCGGCCTCGGAGGCTGAACCCATGCGCAGCGTCATGTAGTCCAGCACCTGTTCGCGCGCGCCCGGGCGCAGCGTGCCCGCCTGATCGCGCATGTGGAACAGCACCACCGCGCCCGGCACCGTCAGCGGCTGGCTGGTCTGGCCGGGGGCCATCGACAGGATCACCGGGCGCAACGTCGGCGGCAGGTTGTCCAGATTGACCCATTCGAGCCGTCCGCCTGCCTCGGCCGAAGGAGCGGCGGAATATTGCTGCGCGGCTGATGCGAATTGCGCGCTGGACGGGTTCGAGCGCGCGATGCCCGTGGCGATCTCCATCGCCTGACCTTCCTGGCCTTCGGGCGCGGGGATGATCAGTTCCGACAACAGAACGCGGGTGATGATCGGGGTTTCGATCCGGCGCTTCAGTTCCTGATCGATCTCGGCATCGCTGACATCGACCATGGGCAGCACCGTCTGGCCCACCACGCCGCGCCAGACGATCCCGGCCGAGACGAAATCGCGAAACACCTGCCGTTCGATCCCGCTTTGGGCCAGAGCCTGGGTGAATTCATCCGCGCTCATGCCCGCGCGGCTGGCGAATTCCTCCAGCCCCCGCTGCACGCTTTCGTCCGATGCCTCGATTCCCCGCAACCGGGCGGCGTAAAGGCGCAGCCGGTCGTTGATCAACTCCTCTTCGGCCTCGGCCGCGGTGGTGTTGGGCGCGCCCAGCAGCCGCATGAATCGCACCCGCTGGTCGATCTCATAGCGGGTGACGGCGCCGTCATTGACATAGACCACCGGCTGAAACAGGTTCTGCGCCCAGCCCGCAGCCGGGGCCCCGAGGCCGATCGTCGCCGCCAAGGCGATGCTGGAAAGGAAATGCCGCATCTGCTGCCCCCAATTCGTTCTTTCGCGCCAGACTAACGCAAGCAACTGCGACGCGCCACTGTGCCCGGACCGACTTTCTGCGCCCCGAAGCCGCCCAGACGCACCGACAGATCGAAGCTGGTTTCCGGCGTGACCGTATCGGTGCGGGTGAAACGGCGGCTCAGCCCCATCTCGAGTGCCAGACATTCGTTGCGATAGGTCACATCCAGCGAAGCCCGCTGCGCCCGTTCGGCCGAGAAATCATAGCGTGTTTCCGCCGATCCCCACCAGCCATCCGCGATCTGCCAGCCGATATTCGCCGTCACCTCGTTGATATCGCTGGTGCGGCCCTCGTCCTGATCGCCGTCGATCCACAGATGCCCGGCGGACAGTTGCAGATCCTCGCGCAGCCAGCCGACCCGCAATTCGTTGCGCGAAAATTCCAGCGAATCGTTGAACAGCGAGCGGTTGACCAGCGCCAGCCCCTTGCCGCTGTCGTAATTGGCCGCCACCAGCCAGTCGGATTTGCGCCCGGCCAGAGGTGATCCATCGGGAAAGTTTTCCTCGTGATGGCTGCGAAAGACCCGGCCGGCGGTCATGCCAAGCGACCACCCGGCGGGGTCGATCCGGGTCCAGCTGATGCCCAGATTCGCGCGCAGCCCGGTTTCGCGCGCATCCCAGCCGGGAAAGCGGTTGTCCGAAAACAGGTTGCCCTCGTCGAATTCGATCAGGCGGCTGTCCTCGTTGGGGATGTCGTCGTCCTGACCGCGTGGCGACCACAGGATCTGCGCGACCGGTTCGACCAGATGGGTGGCGCCCGCGCTGTGACCGATCAGCGGCCAGCGCAGTTCGACCCCGATCATCGGGTCGATGCGGGTGACCAGATCGTCAAAGTCATTGTCCTGCGCGATGCGATAGATATCCGCGTCCAGCCCCATCAGTGCCGCGCCCAGCACGCCGCCCGGCAGGATCTCGGACCGGCGCCAGTCCAGCCCGAAAGACCCCCGCGCCATGTCGCGACCATTTGGACCGTTGTCGTCCGAGGGGCGGCGATGCGCGTGGACCGACCATTCCATCAGCGCCTCTCCGCCGATCAGGTTGGGGGTGAAGCGGCGCAGCCACAGCACATCGGCCACCTGCGCCGGAGAGGTGGCGTTATCTTCGTCATCGCGCAGCGAGTGGTAATTGCCGACCCGCCCGAACACCATCTTGTCGCGGCGCACGCGGGTCAGGGTCAGCCCGCTCCACAGCCGGTCGGCATCGGCGACGCCGTAATCCAGCAGATAGCCGCGATCGCTGGCCGTCTGCACCTGCACCCCCAGCGTATAGCCACGCGGCAGCTCGAACATGGCATTGCCGAACAGATAGCCGCGGGTTTCGCCGGGATTGATGTCGTCGCGGGTGACTGCGCCGCTCCAGACCATCGCGCCGGTCTGGAAGGCGTGGCGATAGCGCAGTTCCAGCGTGCGGGTGCGGCTGGCCGACAGATAGGGTGTGATCGTCAGATCGGCGTGATCGCCAAGCGTCTGGAAATAGGGAAGCTTGATGCCGAAGCCCAGTTTCGAGGTGGTGCGGAACTGCGGTTGCAGAAAGCCCGACATTCGCTCGACCGTGGGATCGGGGGCGGTGACGGTAAAGGGCAGCCCGCCCAGAGGCACGCCGAAGGCGCGCAGTTGCGGATGCGACAGGTGGATCATGCGCTGCTCGGCATCGTGAAGGATGGATCTGGCGCGGATTTCCCACAGGGGCGTCGGGTCCGAGGCGCAGATCTGGCAGGACGAGGCCACGACCTGCCGCAATTCGGTGAAACGGCCGCCCTGACTGCGCTCGGCCACACGCGCGGCAAGTTGCAGTTCGCGGGCCAGCACCAGCCGGGCGCCGCGAATGATGCCGTCCTGCAATTCGCCGTCCAACTGGGCGGAATCGGCGATCAGGATCGCCTCGGAATCGGCATCGGTCGCGTCGGGTCGCGTCAGGTGGATCGGACCCTCGATTGTCAGTGCCCGCGTTTCGCCATCGACCACGATCCGCGAGGCCACCAGCCGCGTGCCCTGATGCCAGACCACCACCCCGCCCGACGCGATCAGCGTGCGGTCGCCCTGAAGCGTCACGCTGTCGGCCAGAACAGTGGCGGCGCTGCCTTCCCCGGATGGGGTGCCGGGCAGGGTCACGTTGCGGCTGGGCTCGGCCGTTTCCAGATCGAAGGCGGTCGGCGTGCGGTCGCCATAGGTCATGTGCCCCAGACGGTTGGCGGTCGGGGCCAGCGCCGGCTCGGCATCGTCCCTGAACAGCAACGACTGGGCGCTGCCCGAGATCTCATCCATCACCTGCTGCGCAAAGGCGGGCAGGGTCGGCGGCAGCAAGGCCGCCGCCGTCAGCCCCGCCAGCGCGGTGGCGCGTCTCAGCCGGTTCAGCGCAAGGCCCGTCATCCGTCCTCCCGTTGCAGGATCAGCCCAAGGGCCAGCAGCAGCCCGACCAGCGGCGGACCCCATGCCGCCATCATCGGGGTCACCTGTCCGTTATCGCCCAGAACCTGCGCCAGATTGCGCAGAAAGAACAGTCCGATCCCGGAACCGAAGGCCATCAGCACCGCGCCGCCGGTGCTGGTGCCGCGTACATGCCGCATGGTAAAGGCCGCCGCGATCACCACCATCGCCGCCATCAGCAGCGGGCGGGCCAGCTCCATCTGGAACCAGACCTTGTGGCGCGCGGCGGAAAAGCCCGCCCGTTCCATCCCGCCGATGAAGGTGGGCAATTGCCAGACCGGGATTGCCTCGGGGCGGCCAAAGCCCTCGCGGATGCGCTGCGCGGTCAGGTCCGAGGCCAGCGTCAGCGTTGCGCTGCTGCGGGCCGAGGCGCCGGGATTGGGCTGATCCAGCGGATAATCGGTCACGCCGGTCAGTTGCCATTCACCGGGCTTCAGCCGGGCCTCGCGCGCCTCGATCCGCCGGACCGGGCCGCTTTCATTGTCGAACAGGGTGAAGGTGGCGCCGTAAAGCGTGGTGCCTTCCGGGCTGGCGCGGGCGGCGCGGATCACGATCTGGCCCGATTCCTGCCCGCGTTCCAGCACCGCCTGCCGCATCCAGACCGCGCTGTCGCCGATCGAGACGGTCTGACGGCCATTGCTTTCGATGGCGGCGACGGCCTCGTCATAGCGCTGGCCGGTCACGGCGACCAGCGGGTTCAGCAGCCCCACGGCCAGCATCCCCACCAGCGCGGCGGTGACGGCGGGCGCGGCGATCACTCGCAGCGCCGACCGCCCCGAGGCCCGGATCGCCACCATTTCCGAACTGCGCGCCAGCCCCAGGAACAGCGCGATCCCGCCCAGAACCGTCATCAGCGGCAGGATCGAATAGAAGCTGCCGGCGATGTTCAGCCCGGCCAGCCCCGCCGCACCCGACAGGCCGATATCGCGGTCTGAAAAGCGGCGGATCATCTCGATCATGTCGATCAGCAGCAGGACCAGCAGGAATACCCCGGCGATCAGGCCGAAACTGCGCAGAAAACGGCGGGCGACATAGCGCGCAAGGATCATGTCCGCACCCCGCCAGCCGCAGATCCCGGCAATCGTCGCGGCCGCGCCGCCAGCCACAGCAGCAGGACGCAAAGCGCCCCCCCGAAGGCTGCAGGCAGATACAGCAGCGGCCACATCGCCGGATCGCGCCCGGCGGCATTGGCGGCGGCATTGGTCAAAAACTGCACCGCGATCAGCCCGAGGATGGCCCAGAACACCTGCCGCCAGACGCCAAAGCGCGAATACCCCCCGATCAGCAGCGTCGCAAAGCCGATCATGGCGGCGATGGGCGCCAGCAGCGGTTGGGCCAGCCGTTCATGCGCCTCGCGCCGGGCATCGGGGGGCGTGCGGCCGGTGGCCTCCAGCAGTTCGGCATCGGGGGTCAGCAGCCGCCAGGTCGAATAATCGCGCAGATCGCGCCCGCGCCGGTCGCTGGACGAGATCATCTCGCCGATGTCATAGCTGAATTCGGAAAAGCGGGTGACCGCAAGATTCTGACGCCCGCCCTGATAACGCAGGGTCTGCGCCATGCCCTGCAACAGCACCAGCACCGGCCCGGTATCGGTGCGCACCACCAGCGCCTCTTCCGAGGTATAAGTGATCTGGTTGTCGGGGTTGCGCGCGTCCTCGATGAACAGGTCCAGCAGGCGGCCATCGGTGGCGATGTCGCGGATGAACAGCGTGATGCCGTCGGTCGGATACTGGAAGGAACCGGGGCGCAGGAACTGCGCGGTGACGTTCTCGGCGATCTCGGTCTGACGCTCGGCCAGTCTTTCACGGGCCAGCGGCACCAGCCCGTGCACCAGAATCGTCACCATGATCCCGACCGACAGGCCAAAGACCAGAATCGGCCGCGCCAGCCGCCACGGCGACAGACCCGCCGCCTGCATCGCCACCATCTCGGATTCGCCTGCCAGCCGGTTGGTGCCATAGGCCGTCGCCGCGAAGGCCGCGACCGGCAGGACCACCGAAATCACCAGCGGCAGCGTCAGCATGGTGAATTCCAGCACCACCAGCGCCGTCTGCCCATCGTTCAGCAGATCGTCGAACAGGCTGACTGCGCGGTTGATCCAATAGACCGACACCAGCACCAGCGCGAAAAAGCCAAACAGCGTCAGCATCTGGCCGAGGATATAGCGGTCGATCCGGGGCATTGCGGGGACAGGGGCCTTTGCGCAAGGGGTGGTCTGCCCTGATTAGCGACAAGGGCGGCTCTGGAAAAGGGTCCGCGACATGGCTAGGCTTCGCGCCAGCATTGTAAGGAGCTTCGGATGACCCAGCCTGTCGAGATCACCTTCGTCGAAACCGCCACCGATAAACTGGCCGGGCATGAAGGGCGGGTCGCGCTGATATTGGGGCCGGGTGGACGTCTGCCCGCCGGTCTGCCCCGCCCCGCACGAGAGGCCGCGCTGAGGGCGCTGGCCTCGAAACAGGGCAAGGCGATGAAGCCGGGCGGCGTGCTGGAACTGGCCTTTCCCGCCGCGATGAAGGCCGAGGCGCTGCAACTGATCTGGCTGCCGCCTTCCTCGACCGCGCAGGATGCGCGCCGCGCCGGTGCCGCCATCGGCGCACGTCTGGGCAAGGTGCATACGCTGGTTCTGGCGGGCGGGCACCGGCGGGCGCAGGATGTCGCGCTGGGGCTGGCGCTGCGGGGCTATGATTTTTCGGCCTATCAGACCGGGGCGGGGGAATCGGATGATCCGGCACCCGACACCGCCACCGACACCCCGGCCGAGCCGCCGCAGGCCGTGTCGCGTCAGGGCGCGGCTGACGATGCCCGGCTGACGGATGCGCAGACCGGAGCGGATGCGGCAGGCGATGCTTCTCTGCGCGTGGGGGAAAGCGCCCGCGTGACCTTCATGGTCCGCGATCCCGAGGCGCAGGCCAAGCTGGCCACCCATGCCGCCGCCGTGGCCGAAGGGGTGTTCTTTACCCGCGATCTGATCAATGAACCGGCCAACGTCCTGACCACCAGCGATTTCGCCGACCGGCTGAAGGCGATGGAGGAAATCGGCCTGACCGTCGAGGTTCTGGACGAGGACGAGCTGCAAAAACTGGGGATGCGCGCGCTGCTGGCCGTGGGGCAGGGCAGCGAAACGCCGTCGAAGGTGGTGGTCATGCGCTGGAACGGCGGCGGCGACGAGGCACCGCTGGCGCTGGTCGGCAAGGGCGTGGTGTTCGACACCGGCGGCATCTCGATCAAGCCCGCCGCCGGCATGGAAGAGATGACGATGGACATGGGCGGTGCCGGTGTCGTGGCGGGCGTCATGCGCACGCTGGCCCTGCGCCGGGCCAAGGCGAACGTGGTCGGGCTGGTCGGTCTGGTCGAGAACATGCCCGACGGGCGCGCGCAACGTCCCGGCGATATCGTGAAGTCGATGAAGGGCGACACGATCGAAGTCATCAATACCGATGCCGAGGGCCGGCTGGTTCTGGCCGATGTGCTTTGGTATGCGCAGACCCGCTTTCAGCCTGCGGCGGTGATCGACCTTGCGACGCTGACCGGGGCGGTCATCATCGCGCTGGGGCATGACAATGCCGGGGTGTTTTGCAACGATGATGCGCTGGCGGGCCAGATCCTGTCCGCCGCCAGGGCCGAGGGCGAGGGCGCATGGCGTCTGCCGCTGGCCCCGGCCTATGACAAGCTGATCAAGTCGCGGCTGGCCGATATGAAAAATACCGGTGGGCGCCCGGCGGGCTCGATCACGGCGGCGCAGTTCCTGCAACGCTTTGTCCGCAAGGGGCAGCCATGGGCGCATATCGACATCGCCGGGGTGGCGCTGCCGCCCTCGGCCACGGATCTGGCGCCGAAGGGGGCGACCGGCTGGGGCGTGATGACGCTGGACCGTCTGGTGCGCGACCGTTTCGAGGCGAAGTGACCTGATGGGCAATGCGCTGTTCTATCATCTGACCCGCTCGCCCGCAGAGGCGCTGCTGCCAGTGCTGATCGGCAAGGCGCTGGCGGCGGGCTGGCGGGTGGAGCTGCGCAGCGCCGCGCCGGATCGCGCCGAATATCTGGATCAGCATCTGTGGCAGGGCGATGGTTTCCTGCCGCATGGGCTGGCTGGCGGGCCGCATGATGCCCGCCAGCCGGTGCTGCTGACCATCGCCGGCCGGCATGGCGCGGCGGCCAACAAGGCGGGCTGTCTGATGGCCGTGGACGGGGCCGAAATCGCCCCCGAGGAATGCCAGATCCTGCAACGCAGCTGCATCATTTTCGACGGTGGTGATTCGTCGGCGGTCCAGCGCGCACGCGGGCAATGGCGGTCGCTGACCTCGGCAGGGGTTCAGGCCGAATACTGGTCCGAGGAAACGGGCCGCTGGCAGCGCAAAGCCTGACCCTATCCGATTGATTGAACGAAGAAAAACATTGATCGCCAATAGGTTGCATTAAATCATCTGGTAACACGCGACGGCAATCGGCACTATCTTGCTCATAACGTAACGAGTTCATGTTTTTGGGGGCAGGAATGGACGGCGGCCCGCCGCTGAGCGCTGATCAGTTCAATGACAGGCTGAGGCAAATTCACGATTCCCTGCCGCGCCGCTTGCGGCAATGCGCCGATTACGCCGCCCGGCATCAGGCGCGGCTGGCGCAGGCGACGGTGGCCGATTTCGCTCGTGGCGCGGGGGTGCCGGCCTCGGCCGTGGTGCGGTTTTCGCAGGTCATGGGGTTTTCGGGCTATGCCCAGCTGCGGCAACTGTTCCGCAGCCCCTTCGAGATGCCGCGCACCGATTATACCCAGCGTCTGGCCGAGCTGCGCAGCCGCGGACAGGGGCAGTCGGTGCAATTGCTGGCCGATTTCATTGGCGCGGCGCGGGAATCACTGGATCGCATGGCCGACAGCATCATGCCCGATCGTTTCGAGGCTGCCGTACAACTGCTTGCCGATGCCGATCTGGTCCATACCATCGGCTTTGGCCGCTGTTTTCCGATTGCCGCACAGGTTGCGCATGGCTGGGACCGGATGGAAGTGCCGCAGGTGCTGCATGGCGCGGCAGGCGATCTGCCCGGATTGCAGGCGATCCGGGCCGGCGATGCGCTGCTGCTGATCGCGACCTCTCCGATCAGCGACGAATTGCGGCGTTTCGTCACCTCACTGCCGCGTTCCGATGCAAGGCTGGTCGCGGTCTGCGATCCGGGGGTGGAAATGCACCTGCGTCACCGCGCGATCTGTCTGGTGCTGGCCGAGGCCGAGGCGGCGGGCTTTCGCACCCTGGCCTCGATGATGACGTTGACACTGGCGCTGGCGGCAGCGGTGGCGGCGTTGCGCGTCCCGACGGGATCGGATCTGACGGCGGTGGGCTAGACCGCATCGGCGCGCAGCAGGCGCTTGCGCGAATCGGGGATGGCGCGGATCTCTACCCCGGTAAAGACATGCATCGTCTGCAACGCCGGATCGACCACGGCGTGATCGCTGACCCAGCCACCCATCGCCAGATAGCTGCGCAGCAGCGGCGGCATCGCGGCCATGGCGCGGCGCGGATCGGGCTGCCTGCGGGCCAGCGCCCGGGCAAAGCGGAACACATTTGGCGCCTTGACCCGTGGCCACCAGCGGCGCGGTGCCAGATGCCGTTCGCGCAACATGGCGAAGGCTTCGGCATGTTCCTCGGGCCGGGTGCCGATGAAGCTGGAGCAGCCGAACAGCATCTCGATCCCGTTGTCATCGACAAAGCGGGTCATGGCGGCCCATGCGATGCGCAGGATGCCCGGATCGCGCCATTCGGGATGGATGCAGAACCGCCCCATCTCGACCATCGGGGCGTTGAAGCCTTCGAGGCTGCGAAGGTTGTAGAATTGCGCCGAATAGCTGCGCCCGATCTCGTGCCCGCCCGACAGCGGCAGAAAGCGGAAGGTGCAGACCAGCTGACCGCTGTCGCGATCCTCGACCAGCATGTGCTGGCAACTGTCGTCCATATCGTCGCGGTCAAGATCGTCGCGGGTGGCTGCATCGCCATTGCGGGCGACGAAGCACAGCCAGCGCAGCGCCTGCGCGGCGCGGATATCGGCCGCGGACTGGGCCAGACGGCCCCGATAGCGGCCTTTGACAATCGGTTGCATAAAGACGGCACCCCGCATCAATCCGGCGCAACATAGCGCAGAGTTATGTCGAAATCACGAAATCACAGAGTCTGAAAACACAGCAGATCAAATTTGCCCGCCCGACATGCAGACGGCCCGCTCCAAGGCATTGCCGCAGCTTGCCCGGCGCGGTCAAGCCTGTTAACCGGGCGGCGCAGTTTCAATCGGCGGTATTCTCCGCCACATGAGCAACAAGGTAAGGCCCCCAATGGCTATCGAACGCACTCTCTCGATCATCAAACCCGACGCCACCCGTCGCAACCTGACCGGCAAGATCAATGCCAAGTTTGAGGATGCCGGCCTGCGCATCGTCGCGCAGAAGCGCATCAAGCTGTCGCCCGAGCAGGCCGGCAAGTTCTATGAAGTCCACAAGGAACGCCCCTTCTATGGCGAGCTGGTCGAGTTCATGGCCTCTGAACCCGTCGTCGTGCAGGTGCTGGAAGGCGAAGGCGCGATTGCAAAGAACCGCGACGTGATGGGCGCGACCAACCCTGCCGATGCGGCCGAGGGCACCATCCGCAAGGAGTTCGCGCTGTCGGTCGGCGAAAACTCGGTCCACGGCTCGGACGCGCCGGAAACCGCCGCGCAGGAAATCGCCTTCTTCTTCTCGGGCCTTGAACTGGTCGGCTGAGCCCTTTCAGGCCGGAAATGGAATGATCGGGGGCCTTCGGGCCCCCTTTTTCGTCATGTGCGGGCGGGGTTTGGTTGCGGTGTTACCAGCCGCGCGATATGCCCAAGGGGAACAGTCACATGACGAAAGGGTTTTTGATGCGGGCTTTCGTGTTTCCGGGGCAGGGGGCGCAGACCGTTGGCATGGGGCGCGAACTGGCCGAAGCCTATCCCGCCGCGCGCGATGTCTTCGAGCAGGTGGATGAGGCTTTGGATGAAAAGCTGTCGGCGCTGATCTGGGACGGCGATATCGAGACCCTGACCCTGACGCAGAACGCCCAGCCCGCGCTGATGGCGACCTCGATGGCGGCGTTCCGCGCGATGGAGGCCGAGGGGTTCAACATTCTGGATGCGAATTTCGTCGCCGGGCATTCGCTGGGGGAATATTCGGCGCTGTGTGCCGCGGGGGCGCTGTCGCTGGAGGATACGGCGCGGTTGCTGCGCCTGCGCGGGCAGGCCATGCAAGAGGCGGTGCCGGTCGGGCAGGGCGCCATGGCCGCGATCCTTGGGCTGGATTTCGAGACCGTTGACCGGATCGCGCGCGAGGTGGCGGGCGATGAGGTGGTTCAGGCGGCCAATGACAACGACCCCTCTCAGGTGGTGATCTCGGGCCACAGGGAGGCGGTCGAGCGTGCCGCCGAGGCGCTGAAGGCGGCGGGGGCCAAGCGGGCGATGATGCTGCCGGTTTCGGCACCGTTCCATTCGGTGCTGATGCAGCCTGCGGCGGCGGTGATGGCCGATGCGCTGGCCGGGGTTGATATCCAGCCGCCCGCCGTGCCGCTGATCGCCAATGTCCGCGCCGAGGCGGTGATCGAGCCGGGCGCGATCCGCCGCCTGCTGGTCGAGCAGGTCACCGGCACCGTGCGCTGGCGCGAATCGATCGCCAATATGGCCGGCGCCGGTGTGGTCGAGTTCTGGGAGATCGGCGCGGGCAAGGCGCTGTCCGGCATGATCCGGCGGATCACGAAAGAGGCCACGGTGCGCAATGTCGGCGCGCCGGCGGATATTGCGGCGCTGAAGGGCTGAGGACGGGCCGGGGGCCAGCCCCCGGACCCCCGGGATATTTTGACACCAGAGATGAGGCAGGGATGTTCGATCTGACAGGCAGGAACGCGCTGGTGACGGGCGCATCGGGGGGGATCGGCGGCGCGATCGCCGAGGCGCTGCACGCGGCGGGGGCAACGGTCGCCCTGTCGGGGACGCGCGAGGCGCCCTTGCAGGAGCTGGCGGGGAAGCTGGGCAGCCGCGCCCATGTGGTGCCTGCCGATCTGTCGGATGCCGAATCGGTTCTGGCGCTGCCGAAGGTGGCGGCCGAGGCGATGGGGTCGGTCGATATTCTGGTCAACAATGCCGGGATCACCCGCGACAATCTGTTCATGCGCATGTCCGACGAGGAATGGGCGCAGGTTCTGGAGGTGAATCTGACCAGCGTGTTCCGGCTGAGCCGCGCGGTGCTGCGCGGGATGATGAAGGCGCGCTGGGGGCGGATCGTTAACATCACCTCGGTTGTGGGGGCCACCGGCAATCCGGGGCAGGGCAACTATGCCGCTGCCAAGGCGGGGCTGGTCGGCATGTCGAAATCGCTGGCCTATGAGGTCGCAAGCCGTGGCATTACCGTGAATTGCGTGGCGCCGGGCTTTATCGCCACCGCCATGACCGACAAGCTGAGTGACGAGCAGAAGGACAGGATCCTGACGCAGATTCCGGCGGGAGTGATGGGGCGGCCCGAGGATATTGCCGCGGCGGTCCGGTATCTGTCCAGCCCGCAGGCGGGCTATGTCACCGGCACCACCTTGCATGTCAACGGCGGCATGGCCATGCTGTGACCGGTCGGGCGTGGGGGCAACTCGGCATGGAAAAGCGTTGAAAAGCGGTTGCATGAACGCTTATCGGTGCTATATCCCCGCGCTTGGCAGCAGGGAAACCGCCCTGTGCTGATGCAGGCCGGAGGCTTGCGCAAAATTTGGGCGGATGCCCGCGAATGTGAGGATATGACATGAGCGATATCGCTGATCGCGTGAAGAAGATCGTGGTGGAGCATCTGGGTGTGGATGAAGAGAAGGTGGTCGAATCCGCCTCGTTCATCGACGATCTGGGTGCCGACAGCCTCGATACCGTGGAACTGGTGATGGCTTTCGAGGAAGAGTTCGGCATCGAGATCCCGGACGACGCCGCCGAGACCATCCAGACGGTTGGCGACGCGGTGACCTTCATCAAGGGCGCGCTCTGATCCAGAGCAGCCCCTGGCCGATCAACGGCATGCGGAAACGGCGCCTCGGTGAGGCGTCGTTTCTTTTTGTGCGTATCCATGCGGCAGCGGCATGGCCGTCATGCGCAGGGAACTGACAGCGCCGTGAGATGGTTGATGTGGCAAAGCCGCAAAAGGAGACCAACATGGCTGTTGACGTAAAGGGGCTGACAGACAATGCCCGCAAGACCGCGATTTCCGAACTGAATGCGCGACTGGCCGATGGGCTGGCGCTGGCGCTGGCGATCAAGCAGGCGCATTGGAACGTGAAGGGGCCGAATTTCATCGCCGTGCATGAGTTGTTCGACACGGTCTATGCCAATCTGCAAGCGCATCTGGATGTGTTTGCCGAGCGTGTGCAACAACTGGACGGCGTGGCCGAGGGCACGGCGGAAGTGGTCGCCAAGACCAGCACGCTGAAGGCCTATCCGACCGATCTGACGAAATCCGCCGATCATATCCGCCAGATCTGCGCGCGGATGCGGGATCATGGCGAGAAATTGCGCGCCGCCATCGATTCCACGGATGAGGCCGGGGATGCCAATACGGCGGATATCTTTACCGCCGCGTCACAGACCGCCGACAAGGATCTGTGGTTCCTGGAAAGCCATCTGGAATGACCGCAGCCCGCAGGCGCGCGTGATGTGACCGAAAAGGGGGCGATGCCATGTCCGGCATTGCCCCTGTTGCCTGTTCAGCGGCCCAGTTTGGCGTGGACTTCGGCCAGGTCGATCTCTCCGACCGGGAACTTGTTGTCGGGATCGTCGAAGTCATAGCGGAACAGCTGGAAATCATCCTTGTAGATTTCCCAGATCAGGTGCCGCGACAGGTCGTCGAAATAATCGCTGACCTTGAAGGCGCGCTTGGGCCCGTGACCTTCGGATTCGTTGAAGCGCGGCACCGAGGCCAGATCGACCTTGACCGGGGTTTCGGCGCTGTCCAGCAGCTTTTGCATGCCTTCGTTGAACGTCTCGGTATAGAAGATCTGGTCGTAATGGCCGCCATTCACGATGAAGGTCGAGATATGGCCCGACATGGCCGACCAGTGGATGTCGGGCTCCATCGGGCGGCGCCAGCGGATGGTATCGCGGGCGAACAGCAGGAATCGGCGAAAGCTGGCGACCTGATCGAACTCGAAACCGTTTTCGGGGCTGCCGACATCGATTCCGTAACGCTGCGTCAGCTGCGGCACCAGATTGCCGCGATAACGGCGGCCGTTGCGCTGGATGCCGGCGATCTTGTCGAAGAAGGACGACAGGATGCGGGCATAGGGGTTGCGCACCACGGTAAAGCTGGGGGCCTTGCTGTGACGGACGGCCTGCTCGATTGCCTTCTGGCTGTGTTCCTGCGACCACTTGTGCAGACCGTCGGTCGAATCATGGATGTCGCCATCAAAGAACCGCCCGTGATCGGAATAGAACATGATCTGGCCAATGGTCGAGCAGGCACATTTTGGCACGACCCGATAGATCATGCTTTCGCTTTCGGTCATCCACACGCCGGGAAATGCCATATGTCTTCTCACCTTCCGTTAGTCTGGCACATGACCATCCGGGGAATTTTCCCCCGATGGGTTGCCCGTGCGTTGAAAATTGCTACAGACAAAAAGCAAATCGCGGCGTGATTATCAACGCCTTCCGTTGCTTTGTCGGAAACCAGCCGGAACAGACAGCACAGACATGGCCCGTATTGCCTTTATCCTGCTGACGCACAAGGATCCCAAGGGTGTCATTGCCCAGGCCCGGCGGCTGACTGCCGCGGGCGACTATGTCGCGATCCATTTCGATGCGCGCGCGAATTCCGACGATTTCCGCGCCATCCGCACTGCGCTGGCCGATGATCCCGGTGTCACCTTCGCGCGCAAGCGGCTGAAATGCGGCTGGGGCGAGTGGTCGCTGGTGGCCGCCACGCTGGAGGCGCTGAAGGCCGCCGCCGATGCGTTTCCGCAGGCGACGCATTTCTATATGCTGTCGGGCGATTGCCTGCCGATCAAGTCGGCGGAATATGTGCATAATTTTCTGGATGCCGAGGATTTCGACTATATCGAGAGCTTCGACTTCTTCGAAAGCGACTGGATCAAGACCGGCATCAAGGCCGAGCGGCTGATCTATCGCCACTGGTTCAACGAACGCACCCAGAAGCGGCTGTTTTATGCCAGCATGGGGTTGCAGCAGCGATTCGGCCTGACGCGGGACATCCCCAAGGACATCCGCATGATGATCGGGTCGCAATGGTGGTGCCTGCGGCGCGAGACTGTCGAAAGCGTGATGACCTTCTGTGAATCGCGCCCCGATGTGATGCGCTTCTTTGCCACGACATGGATCCCGGACGAGACCTTCTTTCAGACGCTGGTCGCCCATCTGGTGCCACGACGGCAGATCCGCACCCGGACACTGACCTTCCTGATGTTCACCGATTACGGCATGCCGGTGACCTTCTATAACGACCATTACGATCTGCTGCTGCGTCAGGACTATCTGTTCGCGCGCAAGATCAGCCCCGAGTCGCTTGAGCTGCGCGACAGGCTGGGTGCGCTGTGGCAGGAAACCGGGATGGAGTTTCCGCTGTCGGGCGAGGGGCCGCGGCTGTTTCAGTTCCTTGTCGGTCGGGGCCGCGTCGGGCGCCGTTTTGCCCCCCGCTTCTGGGAGACCGAGGGCAGTCTGGGCCGGTCGCGCATGGTGCTGCTGATCGTGGCCAAGAAATGGCACATCGCCAAGCGACTGACCGACGGCATCCGCGCCACGACCGACATTCCCGCCGTCGATTACGTCTTCAACGAGCTTGCGGCCAATCTGCCGGATATGGGCGGTGTCGCCTCGACGCTGGACAAGCGGCAGCGCCATCGCCGGGCGCTGGTCAAGATGCTGTTCGACCAGATGGAGACGCCGAATCTGGTGCTGTGCCTCGATCCGTCGGCGCTGTCGCTGATCGCGGATTTTGCGTCGGACCGGGCCGAGACGCGGATCCTGTTCGTGGACAGCCCCTTTGACGACGATTACCTGCGCGGCCACATGATCCGCGTGGGGCTGGTCAGTGTCGGCACCCCGTCCGAGGTCGTGGACCGCCTGCTGCCGGTCGTGCGCGGCGATCTGGAACACGAGGCCGAGCGGCTGCGCGACATGGATTTCGCCCGGTTCGAGGTGATCTCGCCCGAGCGCACCACCGACCACAATGCCGAGGCCATTCAGCGGTTTCTGGACGTGCCGCCCGAGACCGCGCAGCAGCTTGCCGAAATTCCCCATCTCTTCGCCGACTGACGAAAGGAGCCGACGATGGCTTTCGATTATGATGACAACAACATCTTTGCCAAGATCCTGCGCAACGAAATCCCCAACGACACCGTGGCCGAGAACGAACATGCGCTGGCCTTTCGCGACATCCGGCCTCAGGCGCCCAGCCATGTGCTGGTGATCCCCAAGGGGCGTTATGTCAGCTATGACGATTTCGCCGCCAATGCCTCGGATGCCGAGATCGTCGGCTTCACCCGGCTGTGCGCCGAGGCCATCGCCAAGGAAGGCGTCGGGCTGGATAGTGGCGGGCAGGGCTTCCGTACCGTGGCCAATACCGGCGTCCACGGCGTGCAGGAAGTGCCGCATTACCATCTGCACATCATGGGCGGGCGGGTGATGGGCCCGATGCTGGCGCTGCGCGACTGAAGCGGACGCGACTGACGCCCACGCGACCAAACCCGACGCGGGGGCCTAACCCCGCGTCAGTTCGACGAACACATCCTCCAGATCGGGCTGCTCGCTGGCCACGTCCAGAATCGGCACGCCCGCACCGCGCAGCGCGTCCAACAGCGTATCCGCGCGGATACGCGAGGGCGGATAGGTGATCGCCAGCCGCCCGTCCTCGCGCCATTCGGGATGGGCGCCCTCGGGCAGGGCGGGCAATTCGACCCGCCCGCCTGCGTCGATCACCAGCGTCTTGCCGTCCATACCGTCCAGTAATTCGCGGGTGGGTTTGCGCACGATCAGCTCGCCATGATTGATGATGGCGATTTCGTCGCACATCTGTTCGGCCTCTTCCAGATAATGCGTGGTCAGGATGATGGTCATGCCCTGTTCGTTCAGCCTGCGGATATTGGCCCACAGCATTTCGCGCAAGGTGATGTCCACGCCCGCCGTGGGCTCGTCCAGCACAAGGATCTGCGGGCGATGCACCAGCGCCTTGGCCAGCAGCAGCCGCCGCCGCATCCCGCCCGACAGGTTGCGGGCATAGGCATTGGCCTGCTCGGTCAGCCCGACCAGTTCCAGAAGCTCGTCGGTCCAGCGTTCGCGTTTCGGCACGCCGTAAAGGCCCGCCTGAACCTCCAGGCTGGCGCGGGGGGTAAAGAACGGGTCCATGTTCAGTTCCTGCGGCATGACCCCGATGGCCGCGCGGGACTGGCGCGGGTTCACATCCTGATCGAAACCCCAGATCCGCACCCGCCCGGCGGTCTTGTTCACCAGCCCGGCAAGAATGTTGATCATCGTCGATTTGCCCGCGCCGTTCGGCCCCAGCAGCCCGAAGATGCTGCCGGTCGGGATGGCAAGATCGATTCCCATCAGCGCCTGTTTGGCCGGGGCATTGCCGCTGGCTGCATAGGTCTTGCGCAAACCCGTGATCTCGATTGCGTTTCCTGCTGTCGATCCGTCTGGCATCCGGCCTGTCTCCCGGCTAATATCGTGGCCCGACATATCCCGCGTTTCGCGTCAAAGCTCAAGGAACCGCCATGACCGCCGCCAGCCCGGAACACGCCGCGCCCGAAACCCAGATCGTCACCACCTGGAAAGTCGCCTGCGACGGCGATGAGGCCGGCGGGCTGGGCCATCCCCGCGTCTGGCTGCCGATCCCGCGCGATACCGGCTGGGTCGAATGCGGCTATTGCGACAAGCGTTTCGTGATCGACCGCGACCACGCGCATGACGACCACTAGGTCGGTGCTGGTCACCGCCGCGACCTGCCGCTAACCTGCCCCCGATATTCGAACAGGAGGCAGCGATGAAACTGACCTGGCTTGGACATTCCGGCTTTCGTCTGGAAATCGAACAGGCGGTGATTCTGATCGACCCGTGGCTGTCGGGGAACCCGATGTTTCCCGAAGACCGGCGGGCCGAGGCGATCACCGGCGCGACCCATATCCTGCTGACGCATGGTCACGGCGATCATACCGGCGATGCGCAGACCATCGCGAGAGAGCTGAAGATCCCCGTTGCCGGCATCTATGACCTGATCAATTTCTGGCAAAGCCGCGACGGGATAGAGGGGATCGGCTTCAACAAGGGCGGCACCATCGATCTGGGCGGCGCGCAGGTGACGATGGTCAATGCCAGCCATTCCAGTTCGCTGGACGGTGCCGATGGGCCGGTCTATGCGGGCCACGAATCGGGCTATATGATCGCGGGCGAGGGGCATGTGATCTATGTCTCGGGCGATACCGACATCATGGCCGACATGGGCTGGATGGGCGAATATCATCAGCCCGATATCGGCATCCTGTCGGCGGGCGGCCATTTCACCATGGACATGAAGCGCGCCGCCTTCGCCGCGAAGAAGTACTTCGATTTCAAGACGGTGATCCCCTGCCATTACCGCACCTTCCCGCTGCTGGAACAATCGGCCGAAGCACTGAAATCCGGCCTGCCCGGCGTCGATGTGATCGAGCCCGAAGTCCTTGCGCCCATCGCCCTGTGATCCATCATGTATCAAAGCTTTGACGATCCGGCTGGCGGGGGCGATCACGCCGCCCGCCTGACCGCGCTGCGGGCGCGCCTGCGGAACCTGTCGCTGGACGGCTTCATCGTGCCGCGCGCCGATGCCCATCAGGGCGAATATGTGGCCGATGCCGATGCGCGGCTGGCATGGCTGACCGGATTCACCGGCAGCGCGGGGTTCTGCATCCTGACCCATGATCGCGCCGGGGTCTTTGTCGATGGCCGCTATCGCCTTCAGGTCCGCACCCAGATCGACACGGGCTGCTTTACCCCGGTGGACTGGCCCGAGACACGCCCTTCCGCATGGCTGCAAGAGGCATTGCCCGAAGGCGGCCGCATCGGTTTCGACCCCTGGCTGCACACCCGGGCCGAGATCGAGGCGATGGAAAAGGGGCTGGCTGGCTCTGGCATCGGCCTGATCGGGCTGGACGAAAACCCGCTGGACGCGGTCTGGAGCGATCGCCCCGCGCGGCCCATCGGTCCGGCCCGCGCCCATGATGAGGATCTGGCCGGGGAATGCGCCCATGCCAAGCGCCACCGGCTGGCCGATATGCTGGTCGATGCGGGGCAGGCGGCGGCCTTTTTGTCGCTGCCCGACTCGATTTCATGGCTGCTGAACATCCGCGGCAGCGATCTGCCCAAGAACCCGGTGGTGCAGGGCTTCGCGATCCTGTCCGATAACGGGCATGTCGCGCTGTTTGTCGATGCGGCCAAGTTCGACGACCAGCTGCGGGCGCGGTTGGGCAATGAGGTGACGATCCTGCCTCCCGACGGGCTGGTCGCCGCCCTTGGCAACCTGCAAGGCCCTGTGCGCCTCGACCCGGCAACGGCCCCCGAAGCCGCCTTCCGCCTGATCGAGGCCGCGGGCACCCGGATTGCCCGCGCCCCCGATCCGGCGGTGCTGCCCAAGGCGCGCAAGAACGTCGCCGAACTGAGCGGGATGCGCGCCGCCCATCAGCGCGACGGCGTGGCGATGGTCCGGCTTCTGGCCTGGCTCGATACGCAGGACCCGGCGCAACTGACCGAGATCGACGTGGTCCGGCGACTGGAAGCTCTCCGGCAAGAGGCCGGGATCACCGATATCAGCTTCGACACGATCTGCGGCGCGGGCCCGAACGGCGCCATCGTCCATTACCGCGTCACCCATGCCAGCAACCGCCGCCTTGCGGCCTCGGACCTGCTGCTGATCGATTCCGGCGGCCAATATGCGGATGGCACCACCGACATCACCCGCACGGTCGCCCTCGGAACGCCGCCGCCTGAAGCCATTGCGCCCTATACCGCCGTGCTGCGCGGCATGATCGCCCTCAGTCGCGCGTGCTTCCCCAAAGGAGTGGCCGGCGGCCATCTCGACGCGCTGGCCCGGCAGTTCCTGTGGCAGCAGGGGCTTGATTACGACCACGGCACCGGCCACGGAGTCGGCGCGGCGCTTTGCGTCCATGAAGGTCCGGCACGGATCAGCCGCGCCAGCGATCTACCCCTCGAACCCGGCATGATCCTGTCGAATGAGCCCGGCTATTACCGCGCGGGCGCCTTCGGCATCCGCATCGAGAACCTGATCGTGACGACCGAAGTCAAGGCCGAACCCGGCCGCAATATGCTGGGTTTCGAGACCCTGACCCTCTGCCCCATCGACCGCCGCCTGATCGACACCAACGCGCTCTCCACCGAGGAAATCGCCTGGCTCGACACCTACCACGCCCGCGTGAGAACCGAACTCGGCCCCCATCTCGACCCCGACAGCCAGAACTGGCTGGACCGCGCCACTACCCCGCTGACCTGAAACCCGCCCCTCGCACTCCTCGAAAATACCTCCGGGGGGCGTGGGGGGCAGGCAGCCCCCCACCGTCGCGGGACGCAATCACAGCCCGGCCAGTATCCGCGCGGCCTCGTCCTTGCAGGGTGTCAGGGCGGTCCGGTCCTCGCCCGGAAAGAACCGGGCGCGGGTGGCGGTCGGCATCGGGGCGGGCTCGGCGATGACGATCCGGGGGCCGATCTTCGCCGTTTCCGCCTGCCAGCTGCGGGCCAGCGCGATCTGCGCCGCCTTGGTCGCGCCATAGGCGCCAAAGAACTTGGCCCCGCCGCGCGGATCGTCAAAGAACAGCGCCGTGCCCTTGCGCGCGATCAGCAAGGGTTCCAGCAGGGCGATCAACCCGCGTGTCACCTCGACATTGACCAGCATGGATTTCGACCAGTCCTTGCCGTCGATATGCGGCGCGGGCGACAGGGGCGCGGCATGGATGGCGCAATGCGCCCACAGATCCAGCCCGCCCCAGCGGCTGGCGATGGCCTCGGTCATCTGCTGCATGGCCGGGGCCTCGGCCACATCCATCGGCGCCAGCGTGGAGCTGCCGCCCAGCCCGCGGATGCGGTCGTCCAGCTCTTCCAGCCCGCCGACGGTGCGGGCGACGGCCAGGACGTGATATCCCTGCGCCGCCAGCAACTCGGCCAGCGCCGCCCCCAACCCGCGCGAGGCGCCGGTGACCAGCGCCAGTTTCTGCGCCGGATTTTCCTGATGCGTATCGTTCATGCCCGTCCCCATGCCAAAGCCCGGCTGCGCGTGCAAGCCGTCTTGTCGCCGCAGCCAACATGAGGCCGCCAATGAAAAGGCCCCCGGCAAAGGGGGCCTTCGTCGTCCGCCGTCCGCCGCGATCAGCGGTTGGCGACATCCACATAGTCGCGCTTGTCCGAACCGACATACAGCTGGCGCGGGCGCCCGATCTTGTTCTGCGGATCGCCGATCATCTCTTTCCACTGTGCGATCCAGCCGACCGTGCGCGACATCGCAAAGATCGGCGTGAACATCGAGGTCGGGAAGCCCATCGCCTCGAGGATGATCCCCGAATAGAAATCGACGTTGGGATAGAGCTTCTTCTCGATGAAATACTCGTCCTCCAGCGCGATCTTTTCCAGTTCCTTGGCGACCTGCAGCGTCGGGTTGTTCTGGACGCCCAGCAGCCCCAGCACCTCGTCGGCGGATTCCTTCATCACCTTGGCGCGCGGATCGAAGTTCTTGTAGACCCGGTGGCCAAAGCCCATCAGCTTGAACGGATCGTCCTTGCTTTTGGCCTTCTGGATGAAATCGGGGATCCGGTCCACGCTGCCGATCTCGCGCAGCATTTCCAGACAGGCCTGATTGGCGCCGCCATGGGCCGGGCCCCACAGACAGGCGATGCCCGCCGCGATACAGGCAAACGGGTTCGCCCCCGAGGATCCGGCCAGACGCACGGTCGAGGTCGAGGCGTTCTGTTCGTGATCGGCATGCAGGGTGAAGATCCGGTCCATGGCGCGGGCCAGGGCGGGATCGACATCGTATTTCTCGGCCGGGACCGAAAAGCACATATGCAGGAAATTGCTGGCATAATCCAGCTCGTTGCGCGGATAGACGAAGGGCTGGCCGATCGAATACTTATAGGCCATCGCGGCGATGGTCGGCAGTTTCGCGACCAGCCGGATCGAGGCGACCTCGCGCTGCCACGGATCGTTGATATCGGTCGAATCATGATAGAATGCGGACATCGCGCCCACCACCGCAACCATGGTTGCCATCGGGTGGGCGTCGCGGCGGAAACCGCGGAAGAAGTTGTGCATCTGTTCATGCACCATCGTGTGGCGCGTGACGCGGTTCTCGAAATCGATCATCTGCGATTCGGTCGGCAATTCGCCGTAAAGCAGCAGATAGCAGACTTCGAGGTAATGCGACTTGCCCGCCAGCTGCTCGATCGGATAGCCGCGATACCACAGCTCTCCCTTGTCGCCATCGATATAGGTGATGGTGGAATCGCAGCTTGCCGTCGAGGTGAAGCCGGGATCATAGGTAAAGACATCCGCCTGACCATAAAGCTTGCGGATATCCAGGACCTCGGGTCCGACGGTGGGCTTGAGGATCGGAAGCTCGTATTCGGCCCCATTCACCTTGATTGTCGCCTGTTTCGGTTCGGCCATCAAAAACGTCCTTTCCGGCTTGCGCCAGGCCATCCGTCATAACGCTCGGGGCGGCCCTGGCATGTGGGGACAGGCAATCAGCCTGCCAATTCGGTCTGGTCCTGAAGCCGGGCCAGCGATTCATCGCGGCCTAGCGCCGTCATCATGTCGAACACGCTGGGGGTGGCGGTCCGTCCGGCCAGAGCGGCGCGCAGGGGCCCCGCAATCTTGCCCAACCCGACGCCATTTTCATCGGCAACCGTCTTGGCCGCCTGCTCCAGCTCGTCTCGCTGCCAGCTAGCATGCTGCAATGCGGCAGTCAACGATTTCAGCATACCACGGGATACCGTATCCAGCGATCTAGCCGCCTTTTCATCGACCTCGACGGGCCGGTCGATCAGCGCGAAACGGGCCTGATCCAGCAGCGCAGGCAGGGTTTTCGCCTTTTCCTTCAGCGCGGGCAGCGCCAGAGTCAGGCGTTCCCTCTGACGTTCGGTCAGCGCCGGGGCGCCGGTTTCCTTCAGGAAATCCTCCAGCGTTTTCAGCAGCGCCTGGTCGTCCATCGCGCCGATATGGTGGCTGCTGACATGCTCCAGCTTCTTGAAATCCAGCCGGGCAGGGGCACGACCGATTCCCGGCAGATCGAACCATTCGCGGGCCTGATCGTCGTCGAACAGCTCATCGTCGCCATGGCTCCAGCCCAGACGCGCCAGATAGTTGCGCATCGCACTGGCCGGATATCCCAGCGCGGCGAATTCATGCAGCCCGACCGCACCGTGGCGTTTCGACAGCTTCTTGCCATCCTCGCCATGAATCAGCGGGATATGGGCAAAGACCGGGCGTGGCCAGCCCATCGCATCATAGATCTGGATCTGCCGCGCGGTATTGGTCAGGTGGTCATCCCCCCGGATCACATGCGTCACGCCCATGTCGTGATCGTCCACCACGACGGCCAGCATATAGGTGGGTGTGCCATCGCTGCGTAACAGCACCATGTCGTCCAGCTGATCGTTGGCGACGCGGACATCGCCCTGCACCGCATCCTGGATCACCGTTTCGCCCGTCCGCGGGGCCTTCAGGCGAATCGCAAAGGGGGCGTCGGGCAGATCGGTCGCGTTGCGCCACGGGCTCTGGAACGGCTGGCGGGGGTTCGCGTCGCGCCAGACGGCGATTTCCTCGGGCGTGGAAAAGCACTTATAGGCCGTGCCTGCCGCCAGCATCTGATGCGCGACCTCGGCATGGCGGTCCTTGCGGGCGAACTGGCTGATCGGCTCTCCGTCCCAGTCCAGACCCAGCCATTTCAGGCCCTTGAGGATCGCCTCGGTGGCCTCGGGGGTGGAACGCGCGCGATCGGTATCCTCGATCCGCAGCAGGAACCTGCCGCCCCTTCCGCGTGCATACAGCCAGTTGAACAGCGCCGTGCGGGCACCGCCGATATGCAGATAGCCGGTCGGCGAGGGGGCGAAACGGGTGACGACGGGACGGGTCTGGGTCATCGCGGCCTTCTTGAGTCTTATAGGGGTGGACGCGGTTAACCATTTCGTAAGGGTTGCCTGTCATCCTCGGGGCCGAGTGATAGAGAAGCGGTCCGGAAAGAACAAGAATGTCTGCCACGTCAGGCATGGCCCCACCAGCGATCCAGCCTGCGATCCCGTCCGCACGTCCAAAGGCGTTGGCGGCGGCGGTTCCGCGCCGGCCCCGGCCTGCGGCCACCAACCGGGCGGGATTGTTCCTGTGGGTGCCGGTCTGGATGTCGGCGGGAATCGCGGCGTGGTTCGCCGCGCCGGGCTTCTGGTCGGTGCAGATGCTGGCGCTGACCGGGCTGACGGGTCTGGCCGCGCTGATGGTTCTGACGCTGGCGCCGGGTCTGGCGCTGCGGGGCAGGTTGGGCTGGCAGGCGGCGGATATGCTGCGGATGATCGCGGCCGCCGTGGCACTGACGGTGGCGGGGGTCGGGCTGACGGCCACCCGTTCGGCGCTGGTCGCGGCCCCGGTGATGGAGTGGCGCTATTACGGCCCGGTCGAGGGGCGGCTGGTCGTGATCGACCGCTCTTCGCGTGACCGCATCCGGCTGACGCTGGATCAGGTGGTGCTGAAGAATACCGCGCCCGAGCGGGTGCCGCGCCGTGTCCGCCTGTCGCTGATGGGCGCGGCGGCGACGGGTGACATGCCCGCGCTGGGTCAGCGGATCATGCTGACCGGCCATCTGGGACCGCCGCCCGGTCCGGCCTCTCCCGGCAGTTTCGATTTTCGGCAATTCGCGTGGTTCAGCGGGCTGGGCGCGGTCGGTTACGCCCGCAATCCGGTGATGAGCGTCGCCCCGCCCGAGGGCGGCATGTGGGGGATGCACCGGGCGCGGATGTCGATCAGCCGTGCCATTCAGGACCATATCGGCGGGCAGGAGGGGGCGGTGGCCTCGGCCCTGATGACCGGCGACCGGTCCGGTATCAGCGAGGCCACGAACGAGATCATGCGGGCCTCGAACCTTTACCACATCATCTCGATTTCCGGGCTGCATATGGGGATGCTGGCGGGTTTCGTCTATAACGCGCTGCGGCTGGCGCTGGTGCTGGCGGGCGGTCTGGGGGTGCTGCTGCCGGGGCCGACGCACAAGCTGGCGGCGGCGGCGGCGATGATGGCTGCCGCGATCTATCTGTGGCTGTCGGGCGGCGGGGTCGCGACCGAGCGGTCCTTCATCATGGTTGCCGTCATGCTGGGCGCGATTCTGGTGGACCGGCGGGCGATCTCGCTGCGAACCGTGGCGCTGGCGGCGGTGCTGATCCTGATCTACAGCCCCGACGCGGTGACCTCGCCCGGTTTTCAGATGAGCTTTGCCGCCACGGTCGCGCTGATCCTCAGCTATGGGCCGTGGATGAAAGTGGCGCGGCGCGTGCCCTGGTGGCTGCGGCCCGTGTGCATGCTGGTGATTTCGTCATTCGTGGCGGGAATGGCGACCTCGCCCATCGCGGCGGCGCATTTCAGCCGGATGGCGCAATACGGGTTGATCGCCAATCTGCTGGTGGTGCCGGTGATGGGTGCGCTGGTCATGCCCGCCGGCGTGATCGCGGCAATTCTGGGGCCGCTGGGTCTGGCCGCACCGGCGCTGTGGGTGATGGGGATCGGAACGAAATGGATGCTGATCGTGGCGGATCGCGTCGCCGGGCTGGGTGGTGCCGTCACCGCGATTCCGCTGCCGCCGTGGCAGGTGCTGCCGCTGATGTGTTTCGGCGCGATGCTGACCATCCTGTGCTGGCGGCCCGGGCAGGGCTGGCGGCGGGTGACACCGCCCTTCGCGGGCTTTGTGGCCGGCTGGCTGATGCTGCTGGGGGCGGGCGGGCTGTGGCTGGGAACCTCTCGCCCGGCGCTGCTGATCGCGCCCGAGGCCGAGGCGGTGGGGCTGATGACGCCCGCGGGACGCGCCCTGTCGAAACCGGCGGGGGGCAGTTTCGTCGTCTCGACATGGCTGCTGGAGGATGGCGATATCGCCACGCAGGAACAGGCGGCGGCACGGGCGGGCTGGCAGGGCGACCGGCGCGACCGCTGGATCGACTGGCCCGAGGCCGGGCTGAGCGTCTGGCATTTCACCGGCAAGGGGTCGGCGGATCGGGCCTTGCAGGCCTGTCAGCCCGGCCGGATCGTGATTGCGTCAGAACCCGTCCCGAACGCGCGGCGCGACGGCATGGCGGCCTGCGGGCTGATTGACCCCTGGGCCTTGCGCGACACGGGCGCGCTGGCCGTCGATCCGGCGGATGGCGGGCTGCGGATCACCTCGACCCGCGACCATCTGGGGCGGGTGCCGTGGGGCGGGCGTCATGCCCGTTGAAGCCCGCCCATATCCATCATGCCAGTTCGGCAAAGACCTTCTTCAGCGCCTGTTCCAGCTTGTCGAACATCTCGTCCATCTGTTCTTCGGTCAGGACGAAGGGCGGACACAGCACGATGGACTGCCCCAGTGGGCGGCAGATCAGGCCCAGATCGGTGCAGGTATTGGCGATACGCTCGCTGACCGACAGATGGGCGTCGAAAGGGGTTTTCGTGGGCTTGTCCCTGACTGCCTCCAGCGCCCACATGAAGCCCACGCCGCGCAATTCGCCGATATGGTCGCTGCGCTCCATGATGGCGCGCAGCCCGGCCTCCAGCCGCGGGGCAAGGCGGCGGACGTTTTCGGCCAGCCCCTCGTTCATCACCACGTCGATGGCCTTCAGCGCGACGGCGCAGCCGACCGGATGGCCCGAGGCGGTGAAACCATGCGGGAATTCCTCGATCTTCTCGACCGCCGCCTGCAACCTGTCGGCCAGTTCCGGCCCAAGGATCACCGCGCCCATCGGGAACAGTCCGGCGGTCAGGTTCTTCGAGGAGATGATCGCATCCGGCATGAAATCATAGGTCTGGCAGCCCCATGTATTGCCGGTCCGCCCGAAGCCGCAGATCACCTCGTCCGAGATCACCGGAATGCCGTATTTGCGCAAAACCGGCAGCACCGCCTGGAAATAACCCGCCGAGGGCGGGATCACCCCCCCCGCGCCCATCACGGGTTCGGCAAAGAAACCCGCAATGGTGTCGGCCCCCTCGCGCTGGATGGTGTCCTCCAGCTCCTGCGCCAGCCGGGCGGTGAACTGCTGTTCGGTCTCGCCCTCATGGCCAAAGCGCCAGTAATGCGGGCAGGTCAGGTGGATGAAGCCGGGCAGGGGCAGGCCGAACACCTCGTTATAGGGCTTGCCGGTCATGCTGGCGGAAACGGCGGTGACGCCGTGATAGGCATTCCAGCGGGTCAGGATCTTGCGGCGCTGCGGATTGCCCTCGCTGGCGTGAAGGAACCACAGCATCTTGACCATGGTGTCATTCGCCTCGGAGCCGGAATTGGTATAGAAAACCTTGCCGCGCTCGAACGGGGACACCTCGACCAGCTTTTCCGACAGCATCACGGTCTGGTCGGACATGCGCCCGAAAAAGGCGTGATAGCCGGGAAAGCGGTCGTATTGCGCCTTGGCGGCCTCGGCCAGACCCTTGTGGTCGAAGCCTGCGACCATGTTCCACAGGCCGGAATTCGCGTCCAGATAACGCTTGCCGTTCACATCGACGACATAGGGCCCCTCGCCATGCGTCACCACCACCGCGCCGCGCTGATGCACGCTTGGCAGATCGGTAAAGCCATACAGCGAATATTCGTCGGCGCGGGCTTCCCAGCTTTGCGGTTTGGTCATCGGCTTGCCTCCATGGACAGGGTTGCGGGCAGGCTATCCGCGCCACGCGGCGCGTTCAATGGGGGCAGAGCGGCATTCCAACCGACCGCACCGCCCTTGTCGCAAATCGCCAATGGCGGGGGAGGATCCAGCCGTCAGATTCAGGCCGTGGTGATGCCCGGCTTCTCGACATTGTGGCTTGAGCTGTCCGATCAGGCTCTACCTCGTGGTTGACGCCATTGGCCTGCCGGCACGGTCGTACTGACCACCCGCCATTTGATATGAATGGGCTTAACGCAGCCTTGCCGGCGTTCGCCATGTCATCGCCGGGCTGCTTTCTTCAGGCTATCTGTCCGGCGCAAATTGCAGAAGAATGTCATTAACTTGGTTCTCCCAGTGATTGCATCAAGCGGTTTCCATGTATTACACTATATGGGATGAATATACCGACCCCGGCCCGCCCTTACAGGAAGGCATCATTATGGCTTTGGCGATCATGGGAGTTGTCGCTGCGATCATATGCTCTGTTGGGGCACTGTTACTGGGTGTCCCGTGGTGGGCGATTCCGCTGATCTATATGGGGGCGGGTTCGGTGACGCTGTTGGGCTGTGCGATATGGGTCTATCTTCGCACTCCCGATTTGCCAAAGCAGCGCGACTGTCCCGACGATAGGCAAACACCCACGGCTGCGGTGCAAATCACACCGATGCGGGTTGTCCCGATCCAGGACATCGCCGGAAGCTGAGGCCATGTCAGCCTCAGGCTTCAGTCTGACATGTCACACCATTGTTTCGTTGTTCCAACGTAGTTGCCTGATGCTCCGATTTGCTGGCGCGATCCTTTCTCGGGAATGGGAGGAAGCAGTATGGACCAGGTTCGTCCCTGGAGCGCCAAGACCACGCACGCCATCCGAGCAACAATACAGCGATCGGAAGCTTCGATCGCGATACCGGGAGCTGGGCACCAACCCGATAAGGGTGGCGAAATGGGGCAAACGACCTGCCAGTACAGGAGGTCCAGACCGCAATCGCAAACGCTTTGAATGTCCTCGGCAATCAGGAGATCTCCAGTGCCCTATACTGAGCTCACCCCGCATACGATCCCTGACGGGATCGTGATGATCAGGCCGTAGAACCTGCTTGAGGATGAGACCGTCGGCAAGATCATGGGCTTTGCCGCGGAGTTGTCGCATCAGATCACCCGGTTCAAGGTAAACGGTGCAAAGACCTCATGTTTTCATAAATCGTAACCGACCGATTGTTCTTGCAGTTACCCATATGTCTCGGATGATGGTGTTTCGGCGATGCGAGCGCCTTCGACAAGATCGGCGAGGCGGGAGAGGCCGCGCCATATGACGGTGGTTCCTGGTGGCGCATCGGAGGTCCGATCGAGATAGCCGCCGAGCCGCGCGACGAGTCTGACATAGAAATCGAGGTCACGCGGAAGCTTTTGCTTGCTCTCGGGCGCTGTGCGCTCGAGCAGTTGGCGTTCGGCGTCGGTGAAGACGGCAGCAGGCGATGCTTTCGGCACCTCTCGGCCGAGCATCGTCATCCATGACACGCGCCAGGACACGACGCAGCACAACGCGATACAGTTTGCCAGTCGATCAGCCGTGGCCAGGCGCAGCTCTTCGATCCGGCACCCGGTCTTCAGGGTCCGGAAGAATGTCTCGATCTTCCAGCGCAGCGCATACCATTGGAGCTTGTGGATTGCGTCCGCGTGGGTCGCCACCGGCAAGTTCGTGATCAGCTTCCAGAAGACGGGCACCCGGCCTTCCGGCGGGTCAAGCTCCTCGGCATGGATGATCTGAAGATTCTGATGCCGGTATTTCCGCTGCTTTCCGATCGGCGGGCGGACCGTCATTGTAGCGTGCCGGACCGAGAGCACGGCGCAATGATCCTTGCCCTGCGCATCGCGGAACCGGACCTCGTGGGTGCCGCTGGACTGCACCTCTGCCATCACCTTGGCAATGGTCGTGCCGCCATCCTCCGCCAGACGGTCGACGCAGCTGCGGACGAGGAACCCGGTCCCGAGTTCTTCGGACAGGCAGTAGAGTTCGTATATGTCGCTTTCCCGATCACCGATATGCACGCAGCGCTCTGGCACCCCTGTCAGTTCGGTGGACAGGCGCAGATTGTCGAGCCAGCGCATGCTTTCCTTCTGTTCGATCGGCACCCGGGTCGGATTGATCTTCCGTTTAAGAGCGGCGGTTCCCTTGAACTTGCTGCGCGACCAGAACTTGGCCGCCGTCAGGCCGAGCGGCAGCCCATCCGGCGTGATGGCCATGCTGGCATGCATCAAAAGCCCGCAGACCGCATGTTTCTGATAGCGACCTTCCTTCAGTTTGCGTCCAGTCGACACCGTCGTGAACCCCACCTTCTCCGGAGCCGAACGCTTGAAGGAGAATTCCGTGGTGTCCTGCAGGATCAGGATGGGACCATCGGTTGCCCGGATGCGCAGGGCAGAGGCAGCGAAATGGCCCTCGAGGATCTTGTCCTCGCTGACATTGCCGTTAGCAAAGAAGCGGTAGGCGGCCTTGGTATTCGACCAGTCCTGGAATGCCGTCGGCAGCGATTTTCCCGGCCGTTCCCCGAGGGCCTCGAGCATTGCCTCAAGCCGCCTGTTCAGCCTGACATCTCCCAGATCGCATCCGGCCGTTTCCGTTTCCACCCAACTCTGTCCCATGTCTGCACCTCAATTATTCGGTGCCACATGACGAATCATGATCGCTTGTGCTCAGGCAAGGCCAAGTCTGGTGGGTGAATCAATTCGCCGCACCACTTGTGGGTAACTGCAAGCCGATTGTTACCGCAGCGATTGGGCTTTGATGCGGGCGACGAGTTCTGTGTCATCGACAAGGTCGTCGAGGAACGCGTGCCAGGTTTCGGTGGTGATGCGCGCGTCCCTGAGCATGTCTTTCAGTTCGTCGATACCGTCATCGGTCAGGGCGGTGACGGTGTCATCGGGGCCGGTATAGACGCTGATGATCGCGCCGTAGGTCAGGTTGTCATCGTTGTAGACGATGGCTTCGAGAAGCTCGGGGTCCTCGCCCAGCATCTTTGCGACGTAGTCGAGGGTGCAGACGTGGGTGACGGTTGCCATCAGGCGGCCTCGTGCTGGGCGGAGGGCAGCGGCGACCAGTTCCAGGGCAGCAGATCGTCGAGCCGGTTGATCTTGTGATCATGGATACGGGCCAGAATGTCGGCCAGATAGGCCTGCGGGTCCAGGCCATTCATTTTGGCGGTCTCAACGATGGTCATGGCCCGGGCCAACGTTTCGGCTCCGGTATCGGCCCCCGCGAAGAGCCAGTTACGGCGGCCAACGCCGATCGGGCGCAGGGCGCGCTCGGCCGGATTGTTATCGATGCCCACGCGCCCATCGGACAAGAACAGGCTGAAGGCGTCCTGACGGCTCAGCCCATAACGGAAGGCTTTGGCCAGATCCCCCTTGCCGGGGATCCGCGAGAGTTGGCTCTCTGACCAGGCGAAGAAGGCCTCGACCTTCGGGGCGCTGTGCTTCTGGCGCGCGGCAAGACGGATCGCGGCGGGATGACCGGTGATCTCCCGCTCGATGTCGTAGAGCGCGCCGATACGGTCGAGCGCTTCGCGGGCGATCGCGGATCTGGTCTTGTCCCATTCGTCATGGAAGTCGCGCCGCAGGTGGGCCCAACACGCTGCCTCTTGCAGGCGGTGCGCCCCATCCGGCTGTGGAGCATAGAGCTTTGCATATCCCTTGTAGCCATCGGCCTGCAGGATGCCGCGGGTGTTGGCCAGATGGCGATGGACGTGTTCTTCCTTCCAATCCGGCGCAAACGCATAGACAGCACCGGGGGGCGAGGCACCCGACCAAGGCCGCTGGTCACGGATATAGGCCCAGATCCGGCCCTTCTTCACGCCCTTGCCCAGCCCCTTGTCCCGGCCCACACGATCCAGCACCCGGATCGGTGTATCGTCGGCATGCAGCAGGTCGCTGGTCATCACGTCCGCCTCGATCCGTTCGATCAACGGGGCCAGCACCTTCATGGCGCGACCGCACCAGTCGACCAGTGTGCTGTCGGGGATATCCGCTCCCATCCGGGCGAAGATCTCGTGCTGGCGATACAAGGGAAGATGGTCGTCGAACTTGGAGACGAGGATATGCGCCAGCAGGCCCGCGCCTGCCACGCTGCCGGGGATCGGGCGGCTGGGGGCCGGAACTTGCACCATGCGTTCGCAGCGGCGGCAGGATTTCTTGAGCCGGGCGATCTGCACGACCTTCAACTGTGCCGCGATCAGATCCAGCATCTCGCTGACATCCTCGCCCACCAGACGCAGATCGCCACCGCAATCGGGGCAGCACCTGCCGGGGTCCAGTTCCTGCCGCTCGCGCGGCGTGCTGTCCGAGACCCGAGGGCGGCGGCGGGAGGGGCGGTCAGAGACGCCATCGGTCGCTGACGTTTCCAGCGTATCATCGCCCTGACCGTCAGCCGGGACCGAAGTCTCGCTTTCGGCCGTCGCGATCAGCAGATCCTCCAGCGCCAGCTCAAGCTGCTCGATCTCGCGCTCGATCTTTTCCGAGGACCGGCCGAACACCTGCTTCTTCAGCCTGGCGATGCGTAACCGCAGGGCCTGGATCAACTGGTCCGATCATACGGCCTCCAGCACACGGATCAGCCGCGCAAGAGATCGGTCATCGATCGTCTCGGCGCAACGAACATGCCGACCGTTGCGCAGCAATATCTCGATCATCGGCACCGACCCGGGTGCCAGGGGCTGGCTGCGGCCAGCGGCATCTTCGTCAACCGCCACAAACAGCGCCGAACCCGAGACAGGCCAAAGCCCCTTGCGCCGCATCTCCTGGCGCCACTGATAGATGTGTTGCCGCGTCAGGTCGGCCTCGCGCGCGACATCCGTCACCGTCCTGCCGTTGACACCCACGCGCTCCAGGACCGAAATCTTCTCGGCATCCGACCATCTACGGCGACGCTCCCGTCCCAGAACCCCAACATGACCCACAGATCTCAGCTCCCCGATACGACGTCGGTAAGGACGTCAATAACGACGTAGCTTAAGGTCCGAGACCCAGATCAAAAGGCGGTGGCAACCGGCTTGCAGTTACCCACAAGTGGTGCGGCGAATTGATTCACCCACCAGACTTGGCCTTGCCTGAGCACAAGCGATCATGATTCGTCATGTGGCACCGAATAATTGAGGTGCAGACATGGGACAGAGTTGGGTGGAAACGGAAACGGCCGGATGCGATCTGGGAGATGTCAGGCTGAACAGGCGGCTTGAGGCAATGCTCGAGGCCCTCGGGGAACGGCCGGGAAAATCGCTGCCGACGGCATTCCAGGACTGGTCGAATACCAAGGCCGCCTACCGCTTCTTTGCTAACGGCAATGTCAGCGAGGACAAGATCCTCGAGGGCCATTTCGCTGCCTCTGCCCTGCGCATCCGGGCAACCGATGGTCCCATCCTGATCCTGCAGGACACCACGGAATTCTCCTTCAAGCGTTCGGCTCCGGAGAAGGTGGGGTTCACGACGGTGTCGACTGGACGCAAACTGAAGGAAGGTCGCTATCAGAAACATGCGGTCTGCGGGCTTTTGATGCATGCCAGCATGGCCATCACGCCGGATGGGCTGCCGCTCGGCCTGACGGCGGCCAAGTTCTGGTCGCGCAGCAAGTTCAAGGGAACCGCCGCTCTTAAACGGAAGATCAATCCGACCCGGGTGCCGATCGAACAGAAGGAAAGCATGCGCTGGCTCGACAATCTGCGCCTGTCCACCGAACTGACAGGGGTGCCAGAGCGCTGCGTGCATATCGGTGATCGGGAAAGCGACATATACGAACTCTACTGCCTGTCCGAAGAACTCGGGACCGGGTTCCTCGTCCGCAGCTGCGTCGACCGTCTGGCGGAGGATGGCGGCACGACCATTGCCAAGGTGATGGCAGAGGTGCAGTCCAGCGGCACCCACGAGGTCCGGTTCCGCGATGCGCAGGGCAAGGATCATTGCGCCGTGCTCTCGGTCCGGCACGCTACAATGACGGTCCGCCCGCCGATCGGAAAGCAGCGGAAATACCGGCATCAGAATCTTCAGATCATCCATGCCGAGGAGCTTGACCCGCCGGAAGGCCGGGTGCCCGTCTTCTGGAAGCTGATCACGAACTTGCCGGTGGCGACCCACGCGGACGCAATCCACAAGCTCCAATGGTATGCGCTGCGCTGGAAGATCGAGACATTCTTCCGGACCCTGAAGACCGGGTGCCGGATCGAAGAGCTGCGCCTGGCCACGGCTGATCGACTGGCAAACTGTATCGCGTTGTGCTGCGTCGTGTCCTGGCGCGTGTCATGGATGACGATGCTCGGCCGAGAGGTGCCGAAAGCATCGCCTGCTGCCGTCTTCACCGACGCCGAACGCCAACTGCTCGAGCGCACAGCGCCCGAGAGCAAGCAAAAGCTTCCGCGTGACCTCGATTTCTATGTCAGACTCGTCGCGCGGCTCGGCGGCTATCTCGATCGGACCTCCGATGCGCCACCAGGAACCACCGTCATATGGCGCGGCCTCTCCCGCCTCGCCGATCTTGTCGAAGGCGCTCGCATCGCCGAAACACCATCATCCGAGACATATGGGTAACTGCAAGAACAATCGGGCCGTTACGTTGAACAGGCGCAACAAAGACAAGCGTGATCTTATCGGAGTTGGCAGAAGGGGGCTTTGCCCCCGTCGCTGCGCGACTCCCCCAAGGTATTTTCAAGGAGTGCGAGGATACAGGAGGTCGCGCCTCCCTCGCACTCCTGCCAAATACCTTCTTGGGGGACTCGAATCAGGCGCGGCGCAGGGGGACCATGCCCAACGGGCGCCGCACATCGCCCGACGCACTTCGCGCTATGGCAATCGAGCGGATCCAGGAGCGCTGCTCAGTCGCTGCCTGCCTCTGATGATGCGCAATCCCAGCTTCGCGGAACCTGTAGACTTCGTCCGTCGCCAAGGCCAGCGGCGGAAGCTGTCGGAGGCTGCCATCGCTTCGCCCATTGAAGCGCTGAAACACCCTTTCTGGCGGGGTCGCCCACCCAGCTTGGGCACCGTCTTCCACGAACAGGGGATATTTCCATGAAACATCGGCACAATGCGCGACAAGCGCGTGATCGCCGGAGGACGGTGAGATCTGCGGCACGTTCTGTTGCAGGCAGCACCCGCCGCCGCATGTCACAACCGGTGCTGAAGCCGCTGACAAAACGCCTCAAAGGGCGCGGTAAGCCGCACAAGCTCATCATCGCTGCAGTCGCGCGCAGCCTGGGCACGATCGCGAACGCGGTCCTCAAAAACCACGCCATGGCCGACCCACCCGTCGATTAGACACCGCCGCTAACTGGAATATAAAGCCATGTCAGGCATCGGCATCGATCAATGGAAATGGTACTTCCGACATAGGGCACCATCACACTCGTTCGGGGATCGCAGGTGATCGTGTAAATTCTGGTGCCGCGTCGGGTAAAACGGGGGGGAGTGCCCGGGCTTTGCTGGACTGTCCGCCATGCGGAGGCTAACAGGATCGGATGACTGATCGTTCGAAAGATGGCAAAGGCGCGTCCGGCAAGGGCGCGGCGGGGCGCGAAGAGCGGCTGCGAGCCGCCTTGCGGGCAAATCTGCAGCGGCGCAAGCAGCAGGCAAGGGCCCGGGCGGAAAAGACGATCGGCAATAACGACAACAAAGACGATACAGGCGGAGACGACAGCTAGGATGGACCAGATCATTGTTCAGGGTAATGGCCCTCTGCAGGGTGAGATACCGATTGCGGGGGCCAAGAATGCCTGTCTGACGCTGATGCCGGCGACGCTGCTGACCGATCAGCCGCTGACCCTGACCAATGCGCCGCGGCTGTCGGATATCCGCACCATGACGGCCTTGCTGCAAAGTCTGGGGGCCGAGGTCGCGCCGTTGCAGGACGGGCAGGTGCTGGCGCTGTCCAGCCATGCGCTGACCAGCCATCGCGCGGATTATGACATCGTGCGCAAGATGCGGGCCTCGATTCTGGTGCTGGGGCCGATGCTGGCGCGGGATGGCCGGGCCGAGGTGTCGCTGCCCGGTGGTTGTGCCATCGGCGCGCGTCCGGTCGATCTGCATCTGAAGGCGCTGGAGGCGATGGGGGCAGAACTGGATCTGCGCGACGGCTATGTCTTTGCCCGCGCCCCATCGGGCAGGTTGCGCGGGGCAGTGGTTGATTTTCCCATCGTCTCGGTCGGGGCCACCGAGAATGCGCTGCTGGCGGCAACCTTGGCCAAGGGGACCACGGTGCTGAAGAATGCCGCGCGAGAGCCCGAGATCGTCGATCTGGCGCAATGCCTGCGCCGCATGGGCGCGCAGATCGAAGGCGAGGGCACCGGCACCATTACCATTCAGGGCGTGGATACGCTGAACGGCGCGACCCATCCGGTGGTCACCGACCGGATCGAGTTGGGGACCTATATGCTGGCGCCGGCGATCTGCGGGGGCGAGGTCGAATGTCTGGGCGGCCGGATCGATCTGCTGTCGGCCTTTTGCGAGAAACTGGACGAGGCCGGGATCAGCGTCGAGGAAACCCCGCGCGGGCTGAAGGTCAGCCGCAAGAATGGCCGCGTCCGGGCCGTCAATGTCACGACCGAGCCTTTCCCCGGTTTTCCGACCGATCTTCAGGCGCAGTTCATGGCGCTGATGTGCGTGGCCGAAGGCACCAGCGTGCTGGAAGAGACGATCTTCGAGAACCGCTTCATGCACGCCCCGGAACTGACCCGCATGGGCGCGCGGATCGAGGTTCATGGCGGCCACGCCACCGTCACCGGGGTCGAAAAGCTGCGCGGCGCGCCGGTCATGGCGACTGATCTGCGCGCCTCGGTCAGCTTGATTCTGGCCGGGCTGGCCGCCGAGGGACAGACCACCGTCAGCCGCGTCTATCACCTCGATCGCGGATACGAGCATGTCGTGCGCAAGCTGCGCGGCGTCGGAGCCAGGATCGAGCGTATCAAGGAGGAATGAACATGGCCGAAGATGCCCGTTTCGCGGATGCCGACCCGCGTCCGTTGACGCTGATGGCCGAGGATGAGACCGATCTGCGCATCATCTCGGCGCTGGTGCAGGATGCGGTCCTGCCCGCCAGCGAGATCGGATATGACCCGAAGGCGCGGCGTCTGGCGCTGCTGTTGAACCGGTTCCGCTGGGAGGATGTCGAGCAGGCCGGAGCCGAGCGTCGTCCGTTCGAGCGGGTGCGCGCGTTGCTGATCGTGCATGATGTGTTGCGCCTGCAAAGCGACGGCATCGACCGCGACAAGGATACCGTGCTGGAGCTGCTGGCGCTGACATGGCAGCCGGGCGATGACGGCACCGGGCGGCTGCTGCTGGAATTCGCGGGCGACGGGACCCTGGCGGCCGAGGTCGAATGCATCAATCTGGAACTGCGCGATGTGACCCGGCCCTATGTCGCGCCGTCGGGCAAGATTCCGCGCCATCCCGACTGAGGCGGGGAGGGGGCTCGCCGCCCCCTCTTGGCCTGCGGCCAATTCACCCCGCAGGTATTTGCAAGGAGCGCGGGAATGCGGGTGCTTGAGGCTGCTGCGGCTTGCCGCTAACAAGGCGCGATTGCAGGGGGATGCCATGCCGGTCACGCTGAATACCCAGGATGCCGATTTCGAGAGCCGCTTTGTCCGGATGCTGTCGGCCAAGCGCGAGGATTCCGCCGATGTGAACGAGGCCGTGGCCGGGATCATCGCCGATATGCGGGCCGGGGGCGACGAGGTTCTGTGCCGCCTGACCGCGCGGTTCGACCGGCTGGAGCTGACGCCGGACGGGCTGCGGTTTTCGCCGGACGAGATTGCGGCGCATGTCGCGCGGGTGACGGATGACGAGCGCGCGGCGCTGTCTTTGGCGGCGGAACGCATCCGCGCCTATCATTCCCGGCAGATGCCCGAGGATGCCAGCTGGACCGATCCCGATGGCGCCACGCTTGGCTGGCGGTGGACGCCGGTTTCGGCGGCGGGGCTGTATGTGCCGGGGGGGCAGGCGGCCTATCCGTCATCGGTGCTGATGAATGCGATCCCGGCGCGGGTGGCGGGGGTTGAACGGCTGGTAATCTGCGTACCCACTCCGGATGGTGTGGTGAACCCGCTGGTTCTGCTGGCGGCCGAGCTGGCCGGGGTGGATGAAATCTATCGCATCGGTGGGGCGCAGGCGATCGCCGCGTTGGCCTATGGCACGCAGACCATCGCGCCGGTGGACAAGATCACCGGGCCGGGCAACGCCTATGTCGCGGCGGCCAAGCGGCAGGTGTTCGGGCGGGTGGGCATCGACATGATCGCCGGTCCGTCCGAGGTGCTGATCATCGCCGAAGGGGCGCAGAACCCCGATTGGCTGGCGCTGGACCTGCTGGCGCAGGCCGAGCATGACGCAGATGCCCAATCCATCCTGATCACCACCGATCCGGCCTTGGCCGAGGCCGTCGCAGCGGCTGTCGAGCGACTGCTGCCGGGACTGGCGCGGGCGGAAGTGGCCGGGGCGAGCTGGCGCGATTACGGCACTGTCATCATCGCCCGTGATCTGGATGAGGCCGCTGCCCTGTCTAACCGTGTCGCGCCCGAGCATCTTGAACTGTGCGTGGACGACCCCGAGGCTTTGGCCGCGAAATGCGTTCATGCCGGGGCGATCTTCATGGGCGCCCATACGCCCGAGGCCGTTGGCGATTATGTCAGCGGGCCGAATCACGTTCTGCCCACCGCGCGGTCGGCGCGGTTCTCGTCCGGGCTGTCGGTTCTGGATTTCCTGAAACGCACGACCCTGGCGCGGCTGTCGCCGGGGGCGCTGGCCGCGATCGGTCCGGCGGCGGTGCGGCTGGCGCAATCCGAGGGGTTGCAGGCACACGGCGCCTCGGTCGAGGCCCGGCTGGCGCAGTTGAATGTCAGGAGGGGGGAATGAGCCGACTGACGCGGATCGAGATCGACGACAGCGCGATCCCCCCCACCACCGCCGAGATGGAGCAAGAGCGCAAGGTCGCCATCTTCGATCTGATCGAGGATAACAGCTTTGTCATTCCGGGTCGCGACGGGCAGCCCGCGCCTGAAGGCCCCTTTGCGCTGGACCTTGCCATTCGCGAGGGACGGCTGGTCTTTGACGTGACCACAGATGATGCGACCAAGGTGGCCGAATTCCACCTGTCATTGGGGCCGTTCCGGCAGGTGGTCAAGGATTACTTCCAGATCTGCCAAAGCTATTTCGAGGCGGTCAAGCGGCTGCCTCCGGCCCAGATCGAGGCGATCGACATGGCGCGGCGCGGGATCCATAACGAAGGGGCGCGGACCTTGCAGGAACGGCTGGAGGGCAAGGTCGAACTGGATATCGACACCTCGCGGCGGCTGTTCACGCTGATCTGCGCCGTGATTCCGCAAAGCTGACCGATGACGCAGAGCCTTCCCACCTCGGTACTGTTCTGCTGCGATCACAATGCCATCCGTTCCCCGATGGCTGAAGGCATCATGAAGCGGCTGTATGGCCGCAGCGCCTATATCCAGTCGGCGGGCGTCAAGAACGATATGGAGGTGGACGGTTTTGCCATTGCCGTCTGCGCCGAGATCGGGGTGGTGATCGCTAATCACCGTTCCCGCTCGTTCGAGGAAATGACGGCCTGGGGCGATGATCTGGGTGGGTTCGATCTGATCGTGGCGTTGTCACCGGCCAGCCAGAGGCTGGCGCTGGAGCTGACGCGGGTGTTTCATCTGGATGTGGAATACTGGCCGATCATGGACCCGACCGGGCTGGCCGAGGGGCGCGAGGCCAAACTGGCAGCCTATCGCCAGAGCCGCGATCAGATCATGACCCGGATGATCGACCGCTTTGGTCCGCCGCTGCATCCGCTGGACGAGCCTGCCTGAGGTCGAGGATCGGTGCCGGATCGGGAAAAGGACCGGCGACATGGCCGCCGGCCCCCGTCTTCTGTCATTCCGCCGTCAGCAGCGGCGTCGATGATTTGCCGATGCGCGGGGCGTCGGGGCCGGTGATGTCGAAGACAGGCTTGTCGTCCTCGATCTTCACGCGGACCACGCCGCCTTTGGTCAGGCGGCCGAACAGCAATTCCTCGGCCAGCGGCTTCTTGATGTTTTCCTGAATGACCCGGCCAAGGGGGCGCGCGCCCATCTTGTCGTCGTAACCCTTTTCGGCCAGCCAGTCGGCGGCTTCGGGGGTCAGTTCGATATGGACGTTGCGGTCCATCAACTGGGCTTCCAGCTGCAGCACGAATTTCTCGACCACATGCACGACGACCTCGCGCGACAGCGGCGCAAAGCTGATGATCGCGTCCAGACGGTTGCGGAATTCGGGGGTGAAGGTCCGCTCGATCGCGGCGGTATCCTCGCCTTCGCGCTTGTCGCGGCCAAAGCCGATCGCAGCCTTCTGCATATCCGAGGCGCCCGCGTTCGAGGTCATGATCAGGATCACGTTGCGGAAATCCACCTGACGGCCGTTATGGTCGGTCAGCTTGCCGTGATCCATCACCTGCAACAGGATGTTATAGACATCCGGATGCGCCTTCTCGATCTCGTCCAGCAGCAGCACGCAATGGGGGTGCTGATCGACGCCATCGGTCAGAAGTCCGCCCTGATCAAAGCCGACATAGCCCGGAGGCGCACCGATCAACCGGCTGACCGCGTGTTTCTCCATATATTCCGACATGTCGAAACGCAGCAGTTCTACGCCAAGGGTCGAGGCCAGTTGCTTGGCCACCTCGGTCTTGCCCACACCCGTCGGCCCGGCGAACAGATAGTTGCCGATGGGCTTTTCGGGTTCGCGCAGACCGGCGCGGGCCAGCTTGATGGCCGAGGACAGCGCCGAGATCGCCGCGTCCTGACCAAAGACCACGCGTTTCAGCGTCACCTCCAGATCGCGCAGGACGTGAGCGTCATCCTTGCTGACGCTTTTCGGCGGAATGCGGGCGATCTTGGCCACCACCGCCTCGATCTCCTTGGGCGAGATCGTCTTGCGGCGTTTGCTTTCGGCGACCAGATGCTGCGCCGCCCCGGCCTCGTCGATCACGTCGATGGCGCTGTCGGGCAGTTTGCGGTCGTTGATATAGCGGCTGGCCAGATCGACCGCCGATTTGATCGCGTCATTGGTATAGCGCAGGTCGTGGTGCTTTTCGAAATGCGGCTTCAGCCCCATCAGGATCTTGACCGTATCGGGCACCGAAGGCTCGTTCACGTCGATCTTCTGGAAACGGCGCGACAGGGCGCGGTCCTTTTCGAAATGCTGACGATATTCCTTGTAGGTGGTGGAACCCATGCAGCGCAGCTTGCCCCCCGCCAGCGCCGGTTTCAGCAGGTTCGAGGCGTCCATCGCCCCGCCCGAAGTCGCGCCTGCGCCGATCACGGTATGGATTTCGTCGATGAACAGGATCGCGTCGGGATGGTTTTCCAGTTCCTTGACCACGGCCTTCAGCCGTTCCTCGAAATCGCCGCGATAGCGGGTGCCCGCCAGCAGCGCGCCCATATCCAGCGAAAAGATCGTCGCACCGGCCAGCACCTCGGGCGTCTCGCCGCGGGTGATCTTCAGCGCCAGCCCCTCGGCGATGGCGGTCTTGCCAACACCGGGATCGCCGACCAGCAGCGGGTTGTTCTTGCGGCGGCGGCACAGCACCTGGATCGCCCGTTCGACCTCGTCCTCGCGGCCGATCAGCGGGTCCACATCGCCCTTTTTCGACTTGGCGTTCAGATCGACGCAATATTTCGACAGCGCCGTTTCCTCGCGTGCTTCCTCGGCCTGCGGGGCCTGCGCGGCCTCGACCGGTTCATCCGAGCCTGCGACCTTGCGGGCCTCGCTGAACGAAGGGTTCTTGGCGACGCCATGGGCGATGAAATTGACCGCGTCGTAACGGGTCATGTCCATTTCCTGCAGAAAGAAGGCGGCGTTGGATTCGCGTTCGGCAAAGATCGCGACCAGCACATTGGCACCCGTCACCTCTTGCCGGCCCGAGCTTTGGACATGGATCGCGGCACGCTGGATCACGCGCTGGAAGGCGGCGGTCGGCACCGCCTCGGACCCTTCGACATCGGTGATCAGGGTCGAGAGGTCGTCATCAATGAAGTCGATCAGCGTCTTGCGCAATTCGTCCAGCTCGACATTGCAGGCCCGCATCACCCGGACCGCGTCGGGTTCTTCGGTCAGGGCCAGCAGCAGATGTTCCAGTGTCGCCAGTTCGTGGCGATGTTCGTTGGCCAGCGCAAGCGCCTGATGGATGGCCTGTTCCAGAGTGGTTGAGAAACTTGGCACGGTCGTCTCCTGTCAGTCGGCTGGCGGTATGGGCGTCTTCGGTCACCCACCTGCCCAGACTGTCATGATACAGTTAAGATTTGGTGGATTGCGGCTGGCATCAAGCCCTAAATGCGAAGGATGCACAGTTTTTCCCACGTTTGATGCAGATGTGATATGCGGATGGGCGTTTTTCAACCTTCAGAACGCATCCTTCATCTGGCGCAGCCGTGCAAAGACCTGCGCGTCGGTGGCCCCGGCCATGCCCAGACTGTCGCGCAGTTGCGCCACGCGAAGGAAGGGATTGGTCTCGCGCTCGGTCGTCAGCGGCACCGGAGAGCAGGGCAGATCCCCCGCCAGACGGTCCTTCAGCGCCTGATTGTCGGGATCGACCGACAGTGCGAAGGCGCCATTGGCGGCGCAATAATCGTGGCCCGAACAGATCAGCGTGTCCTTGGGCAGGGCGTTCAGGCGGGTCAGGCTGTCCCACATCATCGCCGCGTCGCCCTCGAACAGGCGGCCGCAGCCCAGTGCCATCAGGCTGTCGGCGGTGAAGGCCGCGGCGGTTTCGGGAAAGTGAAAGGCGATATGGCCGACGGTGTGGCCGGACACGTCGATCACCGACACCTGTTCGCCGAGAACCTCGACCGGCTCGCCCGGGGTGACGCGGGTATCCAGGGGCGGCAGGCGATGGGCATCGCTGGCGGCGCCGATCACCCTGGCCCCCGTCGCCTGCACCAGAGGCGCGACCGCATCGGTGTGATCGGCATGGTGATGGGTCAGCAGGATCGCGTCCAGTCCCCAGCCGCGTTCCCGCAATGCCGTCTGGATCGGGCCCGCTTCGGGGGCGTCGATCAGCACGGTTCCGGCATCGCCATGCAACAGATAGGCGTAATTGTCGCGCAGGCAGCGCAACGTGACGAGTTCCAGCGGCATTGGCAAATTCCTTATCCTGTGCTGTGGTCAGGGTGACAAACCCGGGCGGCCGACGCAATGCACCACGACATCGACGATCTGCGGCGATTCTATTACCAACGCGCGCTTGGCCGCGTGGTTCAGCGTATTCTGCGCGACCGGCTGATGGCGCGGTGGGAACCCGACAGCTGTCACGGGATGAACGTGGCGGGCTATGGCTTTGCCGCGCCGATGCTGCGTCCCTATCTGCGTCATGCGCGGCGGGTGACGGCGCTGATGCCCGGCCCGCAGGGGGTGATGGCATGGCCTGCCGGTCTGCCCAATCACAGCGTCATGTGCGACGAGACCGCATGGCCCATCGAGACCGGCAGCCTCGACCGGCTGGTCATGCTGCATGGGCTGGAGACCAGCGACCACCCCGCCGCCCTGCTGGCCGAGGCATGGCGCACGCTGGGGCCGGGGGGGCGGATGATGGTGATGGTGCCGAACCGCTCGGGCCTGTGGGCGGCCTCGGACGGGACGCCCTTCGGCTTTGGCCGCAGCTATACCACCGGGCAGATCCAGGCCCAGACCCGCGCGGCGGGGTTTGTCGGCGAATGGCATGGCTCGGCGGTTTATATCCCGCCCTCGGACCGGCGCTTCTGGCTGCGCAGCGCGCAGATGTGGGAGCGCACGGGCGCGCGCATCAGCCGGGTGCTGATTGCCGGGGTGGTGCTGGTCGAACTGTCCAAGCAGGTGCGCGGCGCCGTGGGACCGACCGCACGGGTCCATGTACCCAGCCCGCTGGACATTCTGGACGGCGTGGCGCGGCCCAAACCCGGCGGTCGGCTGGCCGCCAGTCCGGTCAAGCGGCGGGGTGTTGATGCCGGGTCGTGAGGTGGGGGATTCCGGACAGAATCGGTGCGCAGTTGTCAGCGGCAAAGGCGGTCGGGCGGACAGGTCAAACCGCGATTTCGGGCCAGCCTGCGACAGGCTGTCGCAGCTGTTGCGCGGTGATCCGCGCGCGGACCGCGTTGCTGCCCGCTAACGTCGCAAAACGATGGTCGTAGGGCTCTCATTTCCGTGTCCTAAGTGGTTGCCGCAAGCAAAACGACCTGCTAGAGACGCCGCAGAAATCAGGACGGCCCTCCAAAAGCCGTGCGACCGCGACCCGCACCCCGCGACTGACCGCTGTAAGCCGGCCCGCCGGCGGGGTATGCGCAAATCGTAAAGGATGACCGTGGCCAACTCTGCTTCCATGTCCCACAGCATCGCCGGGCGCTATGCGCAGGCGGTATTCGACATCGTCAGCGAAGAGGGGGGGCTGGATGATCTGGCCCGGCAGATCGACGAGCTGGGAACCGCGCTGCACGACAGCGCCGATCTGGGGTCGCTGATCGGATCGCCCATCTATACCCGCGACGATCAGGGCCGCGCCATCGCCGCGTTGGCCACCAGGATGGGGCTGTCCGCCACGCTGGCCAATACGCTGCAACTGATGGCCCGCAACCGTCGCCTGTTCGTGCTGCCGCAGCTGGTGGCACGGCTGCGCGAATTGATCGCCGAGGCGCGCGGCGAAGTCACCGCCGATGTGACCAGCGCCATCGCCCTGACCGACGACCAGCAAAAACGCCTGACCGAGACGCTGGCCGCGAAATCAGGCAAGAAAGTCAAATTGAATACGCGCGTCGATGAGGCCCTCATCGGCGGGATGATTGTCAAGCTGGGCTCGAAGATGATCGATTCCTCGGTCCGCTCGAAGCTCGCCTCCCTCCAGAATGTCATGAAAGAGGTCGGATAATGGGAATCCAGGCAGCCGAGATTTCGGCGATCCTGAAGGATCAGATCAAGAATTTCGGTCAGGAGGCCGAGGTGGCCGAAGTGGGCCAGGTGCTGTCCGTTGGTGATGGTATCGCGCGCGTCTATGGCCTCGACAAGGTGCAGGCCGGCGAGATGGTCGAATTCCCCGGCGGGATCCGGGGCATGGTGCTGAACCTGGAAACCGACAACGTCGGCGTCGTGATTTTCGGTGACGACCGCTCGATCAAGGAAGGCGACACCGTCAAGCGCACGCGCTCGATCGTGGACGTTCCGGTCGGCAAGGGCCTTCTGGGCCGCGTCGTGGACGGCCTTGGCAACCCGATCGACGGCAAGGGCCCGATCGAGGCCGCCGAGCGCCGCATCGCCGATGTCAAGGCGCCGGGCATCATGCCGCGCAAATCGGTGCACGAGCCGATGGCCACCGGCCTGAAATCGGTGGACGCGATGATCCCCGTTGGCCGCGGCCAGCGCGAGCTGATCATCGGTGACCGCCAGACTGGCAAGACCGCCATCGCGATGGACACCATCCTGAACCAGCAGGCCTATAACGGTCGCGAAGCCGAAGGCATGAAGACGCTTCACTGCATCTATGTCGCCATCGGCCAGAAGCGTTCGACCGTGGCGCAGCTGGTGAAGAAGCTGGAAGAAACCGGTGCCATGGCCTATACGACCATTGTCGCAGCGACCGCTTCGGACCCCGCGCCGATGCAGTTCCTCGCCCCCTATTCGGGCACCGCGATGGGCGAATATTTCCGCGACAACGGCATGGACGCGCTGATCATCTATGACGATCTGTCCAAACAGGCTGTGGCCTATCGCCAGATGTCGCTGCTGCTGCGCCGTCCGCCCGGGCGTGAAGCCTATCCGGGCGACGTTTTCTATCTGCATAGCCGCCTGCTGGAGCGTTCGGCCAAGCTGAACGAGGATAACGGCTCCGGCTCGCTGACCGCGCTGCCGATCATCGAGACGCAGGCGGGCGACGTGTCGGCCTATATCCCGACCAACGTGATCTCGATCACCGACGGCCAGATCTTCCTGGAAACCGAGCTGTTCTTCCAGGGCATCCGCCCCGCCGTGAACACCGGCCTGTCGGTGTCCCGCGTGGGTTCGGCCGCCCAGACCAAGGCGATGAAATCCGTCGCCGGTCCGGTCAAGCTGGAACTGGCGCAGTATCGCGAGATGGCGGCCTTCGCGCAGTTCGGTTCGGATCTGGACGCCGCGACCCAGCGCCTGCTGAACCGTGGTGCGCGTCTGACCGAGCTGATGAAGCAGCCGCAATACCGCCCGCTGACCAATGCCGAGATCGTCATTGTCATCTATGCCGGCACCAAGGGCTATATCGACAGCGTTCCGGTGCGCGAAATCGTCGCCTGGGAAGAGGGGCTGATCCAGTTCCTGCGCAACCAGAAGGGCGACCTGCTGGACGACATGACCAAGAACGACCGCAAAGTGGCGGGCGATCTGGAAGACGCGATCAAATCGGCGTTGGACGCATACAACAAGACCCGCGCCTGAGAGGGGATATAGATGCCCAGCCTCAAGGATCTCAAGAACCGGATCGAAAGCGTCAAGAACACGCGGAAGATCACCAAGGCGATGCAAATGGTCGCCGCAGCCAAACTGCGCCGTGCGCAAGAGGCTGCGGAGGCCGCGCGCCCCTATGCCGACCGGATGGCGGCGGTGATGGCGGGGCTGACCGCGAATGCGGCCGGTTCCTCGTCCGCGCCCCCGCTTCTGGCCGGGACCGGCAGCGATCAGCGCCATTTGCTGATCGTGATGACCGCCGAGCGTGGTCTGGCGGGCGCCTTCAACAGCTCGATCGTCAAGCTGGCCCGGCAGCATGCCGAAAAGCTGGCGGCGGAAGGCAAGACCGTTACGGTCCTGACCGTCGGCAAGAAGGGTCGCGAACAGCTGCGGCGGGATTACGGCGACAAGATCGTCCATCACGTCGATCTGTCCGAGGTCAAGCGCATCGGCTATGACAACGCCCGCAGCATTGCGGACGAGGTTCTGCACCGGTTCGAGACCGGCGATTACGACGTCGCCACCATCTTCTACAACCGGTTCGAATCGGTCATCAGCCAGATTCCGACCGCGCGTCAGGTGATCCCTGCCGAAGCCCCCGAAGACGAGGCGCTGGCCGCCTCGGCTCTGTATGAATACGAGCCGGGTGAAGAGGGGATCCTGACCGATCTGCTGCCGCGTTCGGTTGCCACGCAGATCTTTGCGGCGCTGCTGGAAAACGCGGCCTCGGAACAGGGCGCACGGATGAGCGCGATGGACAACGCCACGCGCAACGCCGGCGACATGATCGACCGTCTGACGACCCAATACAACCGTTCGCGTCAGGCTGCGATCACGACCGAACTGGTCGAGATCATCGCGGGGGCCGAGGCTCTTTGACATGATAGTGAATGGGGGAAATCAGGATGTCGCAGGTCGGCTTGGGGTCCGTTATCTGACGGAACCCGTCGATCACGACATCCTGTTTTCCTTCGTGACACTTGTCGCCAACCAGGACAGTTACGATCGGTTTCTTGAATCGGCCGAGGGCAGGGGTTTCAACCCAGATAATTCGGAGTTTCTGGCGCTGGACAACCGCAACGGCAATCAGTTCGATGGTTACGATGCGATGCGCCGGACTGTCGTCGAGGCGAAGGGGCGCTATATCGTCTTTACCCATGACGATGTGGAGTTTCATCGGGACGGTGCGGCAGAGCTGGAAGCGCGGTTGGGGGAACTGAGCGCGCTGGATCCGGACTGGACGATTGCGGGTAATTCAGGCGGCATCCGCTACAGGCGCGGCAAAAATTACCTTACGCAGCATATCGACGATCCTCATCAGCTGGGAATGCGCGTTGAGGCGCCGGTTCTGGTTGAAACGCTGGATGAAAATTTCTTCATCATCCGCCGTGATCGCCCGGTGCTGAATTCGTATGACCTCAGAGGGTTTCATCTTTATGCCAGTGACCTGTGCAGGATTTCCGAGATCATGGGCGGTCGCGCCTATGTCATCCCGTTCCTGTTACGGCATCACAGCGGCGGCAAGATCGATGAAAGCTTTTTGCCCTGTCGCGAGCGGTTTGCCCGCAAATATCGCCGCTATTTCATCGGCCGGAATCTGCAGGCGACCGTGACCGAGTTCAGGTTTGGTTTGTTCGGGCTGCGCGAGGGGTGGAACGAGACCCCGCAAAGCCGCTGGGACTATCTCAAGAGGAATGTATACGCTTCGGATACTGTCCGGAACGTCAGCAAATGAACGCGAGATCGGTTTGCCGTCCGGTCTGACCGCAAATAAAAGCCAAGGAGTTGATGACATGGCAGAATCAAGGGGCAAAATCACGCAGGTGATCGGCGCCGTCGTTGACGTGCAGTTCGAAGACAACCTGCCGGCGATTCTGAACGCGCTGGAGACGGAAAACAACGGCAAGCGGCTGGTGCTGGAAGTCGCTCAGCATCTGGGCGAAAACACCGTCCGCACCATCGCCATGGACTCGACCGAGGGTCTGGTTCGCGGCGAACCCGTTCGCGATCTGGGCGGGCCGATCTCGGTTCCGGTGGGTGATGTCACGCTTGGCCGCATCCTGAACGTCGTGGGTGAGCCGGTCGATGAGGGCGCCGCGATCGAGGCGACCGAGACCCGCGCCATCCACCAGCCGGCCCCGGATTTCGCGGCGCAGGCGACCAGCTCGGAAATCCTTGTCACCGGCATCAAGGTCATCGACCTGCTGGCGCCCTATTCCAAGGGCGGCAAGATCGGGCTGTTCGGCGGCGCCGGCGTGGGCAAGACCGTTCTGATCATGGAACTGATCAACAACATCGCCAAGGTGCACTCGGGTTACTCGGTGTTCGCGGGCGTTGGCGAACGGACCCGCGAGGGCAACGACCTTTATCACGAGATGGTGGAATCGGGCGTTATCGTTCCTGACAACCTTGTCGAAAGCAAAGTGGCCCTTGTCTATGGTCAGATGAACGAGCCCCCGGGAGCCCGGATGCGCGTTGCCCTGACCGGTCTGACGCTGGCCGAACAGTTCCGCGATGCCTCGGGCACCGACGTTCTGTTCTTCGTGGACAACATTTTCCGCTTTACGCAGGCAGGGTCCGAGGTGTCGGCGCTGCTGGGTCGTATTCCTTCGGCCGTGGGCTATCAGCCGACGCTGGCCACCGACATGGGCGCGATGCAGGAACGCATCACCTCGACCAAGAACGGCTCGATCACGTCGATCCAGGCCGTTTACGTTCCGGCCGACGACCTGACCGACCCGGCGCCCGCCACGACCTTTGCCCACCTTGACGCCACGACGGTTCTGTCGCGGGCGATCTCGGAACTGGGCATCTATCCGGCCGTGGACCCGCTGGACTCGAACTCGCGGATCCTCGACCCGGCGGTTGTCGGCGAAGAGCATTATCAGGTGGCCCGCGACGTTCAGGGGATCCTGCAGAAATACAAATCGCTGCAGGACATCATCGCCATTCTGGGCATGGACGAACTGAGCGAAGAGGACAAGCTGACCGTGGCCCGCGCCCGGAAGATCCAGCGCTTCCTGTCGCAGCCCTTCGACGTGGCAAAGGTCTTTACCGGTTCGGACGGCGTTCAGGTGCCGCTGGAAAAAACCATCGCCTCGTTCAAGGCTGTGGTTGCCGGTGAATATGACCACCTGCCGGAAGGTGCCTTCTATATGGTTGGCGATATCGAGGATGTGAAGGCCAAGGCCGAGCGTCTTGCGGCTGAAGCCGCATAAGGGGGCGAGATGGCTGATACCATGCAGTTCGACCTCGTGTCGCCGGAACGGAGCCTCGTCTCTGTTTCCGTGCGCGAGGTGCGCCTGCCGGGCAGCGAGGGCGATCTGACCGCCATGCCCGGCCATGCGCCCGCGATCGTGACGCTGCGCCCCGGCATGGTCACGCTGGTGGCCGCCGATGGCAGCGAAAGCGAATTCGCCGTCACCGGCGGCTTCGTCGAGATCAACGCGGAATCCGTCACGCTGCTGGCCGAACGTGGTCATCCGCGCGAAGAGGTGACGCAGGAGGTCTTCAACGAGATGCTGACCGACGCCCATCGCCGCAAGCGGTCGCTGGAAGAGCGTCGCGCGCAGGTGGGCGAGGATGTCGTGACCGCCGCGGTCAAGCTTCTTGCCGATATGGAGGCCCTTGGCACCCATATCGGGCTGGACCCCAATCAGGCGTCCTTCCCGGACTGATCCGGCGCAAACACGATCCCATAATGGGCGCGGCAGCGATGCCGCGCCTTTTTTGTCCCGAAGGGGTCGGCTTTGAGGCTGCCTTCGCATAACTCCTGGATTATCCTGAGGACGATATGGAGGAGTCATGAAGCGTTTCAGTCAGTCGATGGTGGGCGTGACGCGCGGCGCGGTGATGCTGTTTTCCGCCTTCGAGGATGGCGGGCCGATGTGGACGGGCACCGGGCCGCGGGTCGAGCGTGTCAGGGTCCACTTTGACGAGCGGTTCATGGAACCGCCGGTCGTGCATGTCAGCGTCGGCATGTGGGATATGGCGGGCGGGCATAACCAGCGCGGCGATATCAGCGCCGACCGTATCACCGAAGAGGGGTTCGAGATCGTCTTTCGCACCTGGGACGATACCCGCGTCGCCAGGGTCCGTGCCGAGTGGCTGGCCATCGGGCCGGTGCGTTATGAGGATGATTTTCACATCTGATGTGTCGGGTGGGAACGGGGAAGGGGGCTTTGCCCCCTCGGCCCGTGCCGGGCCTTCACCCCCAAGGTATTTTTCAGGAGTGCGAGGGGGCATGGCTTTGGTTTGAGGGTCAGGCCCGGTCGAGGTTGAGGGCGATCAGTTCGGCCACGGCGGCGGGATGGGTGATCGGCAGCATATGGGCGGCGTCCGGGACGGTGGCGCGGCCGACATCGGGCAGTCGGGCGGCCAGCGCCTCGGCGATGTCGCTGATGACCGGCGGGGATTGCGCGCCCGAGATCATCAGCACCGGCGCGTCGATGGCTTCCAGCCCGCCATCGCGCAGGATATTGGCGCTGTCATGGTTCAGGGCGTCGTTCGTCCGGGTGACAAGCGGGATCAGGTCGCGCATCTGCTTCTGGATCGGGTGCGGCATCTCGTCATAGCCGTAATGACCCCAGACCGAGAGGAAGAGGCGGGCGGCCTCGGCCTCGCGCCCGTCGTTCAGGTGGGTCAGCATCTCGGCGTCGAGGGCGGACTGGGCCGGATGGGGGGCGGCGGCGAACAGCACGGGCTCGATCAGGGTCAGGCTGCGCACCGCATCGGGGGCGGCGACGGCGATACGAAGCGCCACGGTCGCGCCCATCGAGTGACCGATCAGGTCCAGCGGGCGCTGGATATAGCTGGCGGCGATGCGGGTGACGGTGGTGTGATAGTCGGGGCTGTCGGGGCCGGGATGCCAGGCATCGCTGCGGCCGTGGCCGGGCATGTCGAAGCCGCTCAGGTCGACCCGTCCCTTCAGCCGGGTGGCGATCGGCCCCCAGTATCCGGCGCTGCCCAGCATGCAATGCAGCGCCAGCGCGGGGCGGTCGGGATCGCCCGGCCAGTGGCGCTGGTGGATCTGTCCGCTCATGCGGATTGCAGCGCGCGGTCGAGAAATTCCAGCCGGTCCTGTCCCCAGAACCGTTCGCCGGTTTCGCGGATGATGTAGAAGGGCGCGCCGAATACCCCGGCATTCACCGCCTCGTCGAGATTGCGGCCATAGGTTTCGGCGCCGATGAACAGGCCCTTGTCGGCCAGATCGGGATCGAAGCCGTTTGCGGCAAGGATGTCGCGGATGGTGGCGTCGTCGGCGATGTCGCGATCCTCGGCCCAGACGGCACGCAGAAAGCCTTGGACCAGCCCGCCCGGATCGCCGCCGCCCGCCTGTTGCGCGGCGATGACGGCATAGGATGAGGGCGCGGTATTGACCGGGAAGAAGGCGGGTTTCAGGTTCAGCGGCAGGTCCAGATGCGCCGACCAGCGCCGCAATTCCTGTTCGCGGTATTCGATGCGCGAGGGATGGCGGTTCGCGGGCCGGGTGCCGCCGGTACGGTCGAACAGTTGCAGCACGTCCAGCGGCTTGTAGCTGACCGAGGCGCCGTGCCGGGTGGCGATCTGCTGCATCCGGTCGCCTGCGAGATAGCACCACGGGCTCATTGTGCTGAGATAGAAGTCGATGCTGGCCATGAGCGGTCCTTCTTGGTTTGCCCGCAGGCTAGCCCGGTGCTAAGGCGGGTGCAATCTGACGAATCCCGTAAAGGCCATCCCCCATGCCCGTCATGACCGAACCCAAGCTGATTTCCGGCAATGCCAACCGTCCGCTGGCCGCCGCCATCGCCCGCCGCATGTCCATGCATCGCGGCATGAATGTGGGCCTGTGCGATGCCCGCGTCGAACGCTTCAACGATCAGGAGATCTTTGTCGAAGTTTTCGAGAATGTCCGCGGCGAGGACATGTATATCATCCAGCCGATCTCGAATCCGGCCAATGACAACCTGATGGAACTGCTGATCATGGTGGACGCGCTGAAGCGGTCCTCGGCGGCGCGGATCACGGCGGTCATTCCCTATTTCGGTTATGCCCGGCAGGATCGCCGCGCCAAGGCGCGCACGCCGATTTCGGCCAAGCTGGTGGCCAATCTGCTGACCAAGGCGGGTGTGGACCGCGTGCTGACCATGGATCTGCATGCGGCGCAGATTCAGGGGTTCTTCGATATTCCGGTGGACAACCTTTACGCCGCGCCGGTCTTTGCGCTGGATGTGCAGCATCACTTCAAGGGCCGGATGGGCGATCTGATGGTGGTCTCGCCCGATGTCGGCGGAGTGGCGCGGGCGCGGGAACTGGCGACCCGGATCGGTGCGCCGCTGTCGATCGTGGACAAGCGCCGCGAGAAGGCGGGTGAGGTGGCCGAGATGACCGTGATCGGCGATGTCGAGGGCAAGGCCTGCATCATCGTCGATGACATTTGCGACACGGCCGGCACGCTGGTCAAGGCGGCGCAGGTGCTGACCGATCGCGGCGCGACCGAGGTTCACGCCTATATCACCCATGGCGTGCTGTCCGGTCCGGCGGTCGAGCGGGTCAGCAAATCGGTGATGAAATCGCTGGTCATCACCGATTCGATCCAGCCGAGCGAGGCGGCCAAGTCGGCGCCGAACATCCGCATCGTGCCCACCGCGCCGATGTTCACGCAGGCGATCCTGAACATCTGGAACGGGACGTCGGTTTCCAGCCTGTTCGAGACCGATACGCTGCTGCCGATCTATGAAGGTCTGTATACGACCGGCTGAGCTTGCAGTTACCCACAAGTGGTGCGGCGAATTGATTCACCCACCAGACTTGGCCTTGCCTGAGCACAAGCGATCATGATTCGTCATGTGGCACCGAATAATTGAGGTGCAGACATGGGACAGAGTTGGGTGGAAACGGAAACGGCCGGATGCGATCTGGGAGATGTCAGGCTGAACAGGCGGCTTGAGGCAATGCTCGAGGCCCTCGGGGAACGGCCGGGAAAATCGCTGCCGACGGCATTCCAGGACTGGTCGAATACCAAGGCCGCCTACCGCTTCTTTGCTAACGGCAATGTCAGCGAGGACAAGATCCTCGAGGGCCATTTCGCTGCCTCTGCCCTGCGCATCCGGGCAACCGATGGTCCCATCCTGATCCTGCAGGACACCACGGAATTCTCCTTCAAGCGTTCGGCTCCGGAGAAGGTGGGGTTCACGACGGTGTCGACTGGACGCAAACTGAAGGAAGGTCGCTATCAGAAACATGCGGTCTGCGGGCTTTTGATGCATGCCAGCATGGCCATCACGCCGGATGGGCTGCCGCTCGGCCTGACGGCGGCCAAGTTCTGGTCGCGCAGCAAGTTCAAGGGAACCGCCGCTCTTAAACGGAAGATCAATCCGACCCGGGTGCCGATCGAACAGAAGGAAAGCATGCGCTGGCTCGACAATCTGCGCCTGTCCACCGAACTGACAGGGGTGCCAGAGCGCTGCGTGCATATCGGTGATCGGGAAAGCGACATATACGAACTCTACTGCCTGTCCGAAGAACTCGGGACCGGGTTCCTCGTCCGCAGCTGCGTCGACCGTCTGGCGGAGGATGGCGGCACGACCATTGCCAAGGTGATGGCAGAGGTGCAGTCCAGCGGCACCCACGAGGTCCGGTTCCGCGATGCGCAGGGCAAGGATCATTGCGCCGTGCTCTCGGTCCGGCACGCTACAATGACGGTCCGCCCGCCGATCGGAAAGCAGCGGAAATACCGGCATCAGAATCTTCAGATCATCCATGCCGAGGAGCTTGACCCGCCGGAAGGCCGGGTGCCCGTCTTCTGGAAGCTGATCACGAACTTGCCGGTGGCGACCCACGCGGACGCAATCCACAAGCTCCAATGGTATGCGCTGCGCTGGAAGATCGAGACATTCTTCCGGACCCTGAAGACCGGGTGCCGGATCGAAGAGCTGCGCCTGGCCACGGCTGATCGACTGGCAAACTGTATCGCGTTGTGCTGCGTCGTGTCCTGGCGCGTGTCATGGATGACGATGCTCGGCCGAGAGGTGCCGAAAGCATCGCCTGCTGCCGTCTTCACCGACGCCGAACGCCAACTGCTCGAGCGCACAGCGCCCGAGAGCAAGCAAAAGCTTCCGCGTGACCTCGATTTCTATGTCAGACTCGTCGCGCGGCTCGGCGGCTATCTCGATCGGACCTCCGATGCGCCACCAGGAACCACCGTCATATGGCGCGGCCTCTCACGCCTCGCCGATCTTGTCGAAGGCGCTCGCATCGCCGAAACACCATCATCCGAGACATATGGGTAACTGCAAGCCGGCTGAGGGTGGAGCCGGCGGCCCCGTCGGAGCCTCCGGCGGGGATATTTGCAGCACCAGAGATGAGGGCCGGGTTTGAAACCGGCCCGTTGATCAGAGGGCGCGCCAGCCGATATCGCGGCGGCAGAAGCCTTGGGGCCAGTCGATGCCGTCGATCAGGGCATAGGCGCGCTGATGGGCCTGCGCCAGGGTGACGCCGCGGCCGGTGCAGGCCAGAACGCGGCCGCCGGTGGCGATGATGCGGCCGTCGCGTTCGCTGGTTCCGGAGTGGAATGTCATCTGGAAGCTGGATTCGGCGGCGTTTTCCAGCCCGTTGATGGTGCTGCCCTTGTCATAGCTGCCGGGATAGCCGTTGGCGGCCATCACTACCGTCAGCGCATGATCCTCGCCCCAGTTGACCGTGATCCGGTCGAGTTCTCCGGTCGCGCAGGCCAGCAGCAGGTCCAGCACCTGCGCGCCCAGCCGCATCATCAGCACCTGACATTCGGGGTCGCCGAAGCGCACGTTGTATTCGACCAGCCGGGCCTGGCCGTCGCGGATCATCAGTCCGGCATAGAGCACGCCCTGAAACGGCATGTCGCGGCGGGCCATTTCGGCGATGGTGGGGCGGATGATCTGGTCCATCACCTGCGTCTGGATGGCGTCGGTCAGCACCGGGGCGGGGCTGTAGGCGCCCATGCCGCCGGTATTGGGGCCGGTATCGCCATCACCCACGCGCTTGTGGTCCTGTGCCGTGCCGATGGGCAGGCAGTTCGTGCCGTCGCTGAGGACGAAGAAGCTGGCCTCTTCGCCCGCCATGAACTCTTCGATCACGACAGAGGTGTCGCCGAATTCGCCCTGAAAGATCAGGTCGATGGCCTCGTGCGCCTGCTCGATGGTTTCGGCGACGGTGACGCCCTTGCCTGCGGCCAGCCCGTCGGCCTTGACCACGATCGGGGCGCCGTGCTGCGTGACATGTGCGCGGGCGCTGGCGGCGTCGGTAAAGCGGGCCCAGCTGGCCGTTGGTGCGTTGCAGGCGTCGCAGATTTCCTTGGTGAACGCCTTTGACGCCTCAAGCTGGGCTGCCTGTTGCGAGGGGCCGAAAACCAGAAAGCCCGCATCGCGCAAGGCGTCCGAGACACCGGCGGCCAGTGGCGCCTCGGGGCCGACAACCACGAAGTCGATGGCGTTTTCCTGCGCGAAATCAAGCACGTCCGAGCGGGAGGTGATGTCGATATCGGCGCAGCGCGCGACATGGGCGATGCCGGCATTGCCGGGCGCGACGATCAGGCGGTCGCATTTCGGGTTCTGCCGGATGGCCCATGCCAGCGCATGTTCGCGCCCGCCGCCACCGAGGATCAGGATGTTCATCTGCCGCCCTTTCGCTTCTGATGGCGGCGTTCTAGTCTGGCGCGGGAAAGGGAACAAGATCCATGGACCTTCTGGAAGACGCGCCGGGCAGCAATGCCCATGAATTCACGGTATCCGAACTGTCGGGCGCGGTGAAACGCTCGATCGAGGACCAGTTCGGCCGCGTCCGCGTGCGTGGCGAGATCGGCCGGGTGTCGCGGCCGGGCTCGGGGCATCTTTATTTCGACCTCAAGGATGACCGGGCGGTGCTGGCGGCGGTGACATGGAAGGGGCAGGCGGCGCGTCTGGCGCAACGTCCCGAGGAGGGCATGGAGGTGATCGCCATCGGCCGCATGACCACCTTTCCGGGCCAGTCGAAATACCAGCTGATCGTCGATCAGATCGAGCCTGCCGGGATCGGCGCGCTGATGGCGATGTTGGAGAAACGCCGCAAGGTGCTGGCCGCCGAAGGGTTGTTCGACGATTCGCGCAAACGCCCGCTGCCCTTCCTGCCGCGCGTGATAGGTGTCGTGACCTCGCCCTCGGGTGCGGTGATTCGCGACATCCTGCACCGGCTGCGCGACCGCTTTCCGACGCGGGTGGTGATCTGGCCGGTGGCGGTGCAGGGCGAATCCTGCGCGCCACAGGTCAGCGCCGCGATCCGGGGCCTCAACGCGCTGCCCGTTGATGGGCCGGTGCCGCGCCCCGACCTGATCATCGTCGCGCGTGGCGGCGGCAGTCTGGAAGACCTCTGGGGCTTCAATGAGGAATCGGTGGTGCGTGCCGCCGCCAGCAGCCAGATCCCGCTGATCTCGGCGGTGGGGCACGAAACCGACACGACACTGATCGACTTCGCCGCCGACCGCCGCGCCCCCACACCCACCGCAGCCGCCGAAATGGCGGTGCCGGTGCGCGCCGATCTGGCCGCAAGGCTGGCCGAGGCCGGTGCCCGCATGACCCGCGCCAGCAGCCAGCGGATCGACCGCCCCCGTCAGCGCCTGCACGATCTGTCGCGGGCCCTTGGCCGCCCCGGCGCGTTGACCGAGGGCGCGCGGCAGCGGCTCGACCTCTGGGGCGCACGGCTGGAACCGGCCCTGCGCGCGCTGGTCCGCCACCGCCGCCAGCAACTGGCCTCGCGCCCGATGCCCGCCGCCACCCTGCGCCAGTTCACCGCCGCCAAGCGTCATTTGCTGGACCGGGCAGGCACCCGGCTTGATCTGGCCCGCACCCGACGGTTGGAGCGCCCGCGCGACCGGTTGATCGTGTTGCAAGAGCGGCTGGATGCCTCGCTGGCGCGAATTACCGGCAGCACACGCCGCGATATTCTCACCCAGACCGAACGACTGAAAATCCTGCAATCGCGGCTGACCAAGGCCGGCCAGCGTGCAATCATCATCCGGCGCGAAACCCTCCTGCGTCTGGACCGCACCCGGCAGACGCTCGGCTATGGCGAAACGCTGAAACGCGGCTTTGCGGTGATCCATGGCTCCGATGGGCTGATCACCTCGGTCGAGGCCGCCCGCCAGTCCACGCGATTCGAGATCGAATTCACCGACGGCCGCCTCCCGGCCCGCCCTGATGCCGCACCCAAATCCCGCAAATCCGAACCACCGGAACAGAAATCCCTGTTCTGATCTTTGGTGCCCAAATATCCTCGGGGGGTGCGGGGGGCGAAGCGCCCCCGCTGCTCAGCTTTCCTCGGGACGCATCATCAGCCAGATCAGCGCCGCTCCGGCCAGACACAGGAACGGCAGCATCGCCAGATTGACCGCATTCCAGCCCGCCTGAACCGAGCCGCCAAGGCAGTTCATCAGCCCGCCCGAGGACAGCGAGGCCAGAAACACCCCGCCAAAGACGAAAAAGTCGTTCACGCCCTGGATCCGTCCACGCTCTTCGGGGCGATGGGCGCGGGTCAGCATGGCCGTCGCGCCGATATAGCCGAAGTTCCAGCCCACCCCCAGCAGGATCAGGGCGCCGAAGAAATGGCCCAGCTCGACCCCGCTCAGGGCGACGGCCCCGGCCAGCGTCAGGATGATCAGCCCCAGACCGACGATGCGCTCGGCCCCGAAACGGACGATCAGATGGCCGGTGAAAAAGCTGGGCACGAACATCGCCAACACATGGGCACTGACGATATCGGCGGCATTCTCGGGGGCGAAACCGCAGCCGACCACCGCCAGCGGGGTCGAGGTCATCACCAGATTCATCAGCGCATAGGATACCATGCCGCAGATCATCGCGACGCCGATCTGCGGCACGCGCAGCATTTCGCGCAACTGCCGTCCCCCCGTTTCCCCCACCACGCCGGGGGCGGGCGGTTTCGGGATGTCCAGAAAGGCGAACAGGAACGGCCCGGTCAGGTTCAGCACGATGACCGCGGCATAGCTGGCCATGAAGGGAACCGCCGTCAGGTCATTGGTCAGCCGCACCACGGCGGGGCCGATGATCGCCGACAGCAGCCCGCCCGCCATCACCCAGCTGATCGCCCGGGCGGCAAAGTCCGGCGGCGCCGTGTCGGTGGCGGCAAAGCGATAAAAACCCTGCGCCGCCATATAGATGCCAGTCAGCAGCGATCCGGCCATGAACAGCCAGAAGGAACCGATCCACAGCCCGGCCGCCGACAGCGCCGCACCGCTGGCCCCGGCACCCACCGCCAGCAGGAAACCCGCCCGCCGTCCGTGACGCTGCATGAATCCCGACAGGGGCTGTGCCGCAAGGGCCGATCCCAGAACGATCATCGACAGCGGCAAGGTCGCGATACAGGGGTTCGGTGCCAGAATCTGCCCGGCCAGCCCGCCGATGATGAAATTGATCGACATCTGCGCGCCCAGAATGGCTTGGGCCGCGACCAGAACCGCGACGTTGCGCCTTGCCCTGTCCATCACCGGTCTCCGTCCGCGGCCTGTCAGGCGCGCGTCAGGCCGGCGGCGATGCTGGCCCTTTCCTGAACGGCGGCCCAGTTGCCCGCGCCGGTATCGGCATCGGTGGCGATCCAGCTGCCGCCCACGCAGACCACGTTCGGCAGCGCCAGATAGTCCGGCGCGTTCTTCGGCGTGACCCCGCCCGTCGGGCAGAAGCTGACCTTGGGCAAGGGCCCGGCCAGCGATTTCAGCGCGGGCGCTCCGCCCACGGCCTCGGCCGGAAAGAATTTCAGCATGTCATAGCCCGCATCGACCGCCCGCATCACCTCCGAGGCCGTCACCGCGCCGGGCAGCAGCGGCAGCCCGATTTCCTGACAGGCGTCGATCAGCCGGTCGGTCAGCCCGGGCGAGACGGCGAAACGCGCCCCCGCATCGCACGCGCGCTTTGCGTCATCGGGGGTCAGCACGGTGCCCGCCCCGACATGGCCGCCCTCGACCGCCGACATGGCGCGGATCGCGTCCAGCGCGACCTCGGAACGCAGCGTGACCTCCAGCACCGGCAGCCCGCCCGTGACCAGCGCCTGCGCCAGCCCTTCGGCGCGGGCCAGATCCTTGATGACGATGACCGGAATGACCGGCGCCAGCTGGCACAGGCTGCGTGTCTGTCGGGATTGAAGCTCGGGGGTCATGGCCACCTCTTTCTGCCGGATCGGTCTCAGGTTGGTCCCGGCGGGCCGGGGATGCAAGGCCCCCTGTCGCGCGGGAAAGCCGCTGTTACCGCTATCGCATTTTGCCCACAGGTCAAGCCGGACTTGACGCGGGACGGGCGAACACCGACATGGGGCCTGCGCGCAAAGCGTCAGCGGCCCGTCGCGAAAGGACTTGCATTCCGCGCGGGCAGCGTCTATTTGCGCGCTCACTTCACAGGCAGGGGCGGGCCCTTGCGGGAGACATCCGCAAAAGGTCCACCGGTTGGGGCAATCGCCCTGAGATCCCCTGCCAAGGCGCAAACCGGAAAGGAAAAGACATGGCGCTTCCCGAATTTTCGCTGCGTCAGCTGCTTGAAGCTGGCGTTCACTACGGCCACCAGACCCAGCGTTGGAATCCGCGCATGGGCGAATACATCTATGGTGACCGCAACGGCATCCATATCGTTGACCTGACCCAGACCGTTCCGATGCTGGACGCGGCGCTGCAGGTCATCCGCGATACCGTCGCCAAGGGTGGCCGCGTGCTGTTCGTCGGCACCAAGCGTCAGGCCCAGAAGGCCGTCGCCGAAGCCGCCGAGAAATCCGCGCAGTTCTATATGAACCACCGCTGGCTGGGCGGCACGCTGACCAACTGGAAAACCGTCAGCCAGTCGATCAGCCGCCTGAAGGCCATTGACGAGACGATGGCAGCCGGCGCCGAAGGCATGACCAAGAAAGAGCGTCTGGGTCTTGAGCGGGAACAGGCCAAGCTGCAAGCCAGCCTTGGTGGCATCCGCGACATGGGCGGCCTGCCGGACCTGCTGTTCGTGATCGACGTGAACAAGGAAGATCTGGCCATTCTGGAAGCTAAGAAGCTGGGCATCCCGGTCGTGGCCGTGGTCGATACCAACTGCTCGCCCGATGGCGTTGACTATATCATCCCGGGCAACGACGACGCCGCCCGCGCCATCGCGCTTTACTGCGATCTGGCCAGCCGCGCGGCTCTGGACGGCATGACCGCGCAGATGGGCGCTGCCGGTGTCGATCTTGGCGCGCTGTCGGACGCCCCCGAGGAAATCCTGGACGAGGGCGAGGCCGAGGCGCAAGCGGCCGAGCAAGCGACCGCCGACGCCTGACCGGCCCGTTTTTTCCGGATTTTACCGAATTGTCGTCAGGCGGGGATATGCCCCGCCTGATGCGTTGATCAAAGGAGACGACAGATGGCAATCACCGCCGCGATGGTGAAGGAACTGCGCGAGACGACCGGCGCAGGCATGATGGACGCCAAGAAGGCGCTGACCGAAAACGACGGCAACATGGAAGCCGCCGTTGACTGGCTGCGCACCAAGGGTCTGGCCAAGGCTGCCAAGAAATCGGGCCGCGTGGCCGCCGAGGGTCTGGTGGGCGTGTCCGTCACCGATGGCAAGGGCGTCGCGGTCGAGCTGAACTCGGAAACCGATTTCGTTGCCAAGAATGCCGATTTCCAGCAGCTGGTCCGTGACATCACCGACGTCGCGCTGACCGTCAGCGAGGATGTCGAGGTGCTGAAGGCCACCCATCTGAACGGCCGCCCGGTCAGTGACGTGCTGACCGACGCCATCGCCCGCATCGGCGAGAACATGACCCTGCGCCGGATGCATGTTCTGGAAGGCGACACCATCGTGTCCTATGTCCACAACGCCGCTGCGGAAGGCATGGGCAAGATCGGCGTGCTGGTCGCGCTGAACGGTGACAAGGCCAAGGCGCAAGAGATCGGCAAGCAGATCGCCATGCATATCGCCGCGACCTCGCCCGCCTCGCTGTCCGAAGCCGATCTGGACCCCGCGCTGGTCGAGCGTGAGAAAACCGTTCTGACCGAACAGGCCCGCGAATCGGGCAAGCCGGAAGCCGTCATCGAGAAGATGATCGAAGGCCGGATGAAGAAGTTCTTCGAGGAAGTGACCCTGCTGGGCCAGAAATTCGTCATCAACCCGGACGTGACCGTCGCCGAAGCCGCGAAAGAGGCGGGCGTCGAAGTGACCGGCTATGCCCGCGTCGCGGTTGGCGAAGGCATCGAGAGGAAGGAAGAGGATTTCGCAGCCGAGGTCGCCAAGACCCTCAGCGGCAACTGATTCCCCTTCGATCAGACAAGATCAGCGCCGGCCCCCCGCGGGTCGGCGCTTTTTATGAATGCGACAGATTTCACGCGACCCCGAAGTTTCATAAAATTTCAAGGAAGGTTGCCCAGAAGGTTCTACCGAAAAGCAAAAATGCCTTCGATAGAACCTCTCCGGATTACTCCGGCTGGCACCTGATCCGGGCAACAAACGGATTCAGAGGCACCCTGTTCCTGACACGATTTGTGCCACCACTCACGGAACAGACCCATTAATCTAATTTGTTTGCCCATTTGAAAGTCAGGTATGCCTTACCTTGCGTTAATCACGCAGAGTTCTGCTGGAAAATCTGGTGGGTGATATGCGCCTTGAGAATGGCATGAGCAGTGCTGCCCGCATCCAGTGCATCCCGTGCCAGCCGCAGATGCTTTTCGACCGTCGCGGGCGTCAGGCCCAGAATGGTCGCGACCTCGGCCACGGTCTTGCCCGCGGATGTCCATTCCAGAACCTCGCGCTGGCGTGGCGTCAGCCTGCTGCCCGACGGACTGCCGGCAATTGTCGCCAGCCGCATATGCGCGACATAGGTCAGCGTGCTGATTTCGCGCCGGACCCTGGCCCACAGCAGTTCCTCTGCGTCGGTGCTGGTGCTCATGGCCGGGCAGATCGCGACCACACCCTCGGCCCGCGCGACTCGGCATCTGAGGCTGATCAGACGCGCCGCCCCCAGCCCGTGACGCTGTGCAATCCCGTAGGCCTTCACGATATCGGGGCGATCCCGCAACTCCGCCGTCAATTTCGACAGCCTGATATTGCCTTGGTTATGCCGTGCCCAATCAACCCAGGGAAGAGAAGAGAACTGGAAACTCTTTTCCAGCTCCTGGCCGAAACTCTCGGGAAGATTGCAATAAATTTGCGCCTCTTCGCGAATGACGGCGGCGGGGAAATTCGATTGATATGACGCGGCATACACGACATGCGGGTATCCGTAATCGCCAATCGCCTTGAAGTAGATATCCCGGATATCGACAACAGACTGCGCCCCAACAAGGCGCTCCATATGATTAAGTAACATTGAACCCAGTGACACACATAAGAAACACGATGACGTTAACTGAAATTGACGCAGAATTGAATGCCAAGAACGAAATGAACAAATGGCTTTTCACGGCGTATTGCCGCCCATGAACCGTCCGGTTCGAAATGCCCGAATACTGGACCTCGGGGCGATGCTGTGCGAAGGGACGCAGCGGTATTTTCGTAACGGGCCAGACACGCACCCATGTCCTTCATCATCGCCATCGACGGCCCCGCGGCATCGGGCAAGGGCACCATCGCCCGCGCCCTTGCCCGCCATTACGGCTTTCATCACCTCGATACCGGCCTGCTTTATCGTGCCACCGGCGCCAGGGGCGGGGATCCGGTCCGGGCCGCCCGCGCCCTGACGCCCGAGGATCTGGACCGCGATGATCTGCGCAGCGCCGAGGCCGGTCAGGCCGCCAGCCGGATCGCCGCCATCCCCGAGGTGCGCGCCGCCCTGGTCGATTTTCAGCACCGATTCGCCGCACAGGAACCCGGGGCGGTGCTGGATGGCCGAGATATCGGCACGGTGATCTGCCCCGATGCGCAGGTGAAACTCTATGTCACCGCCTCGGATCAGGTCCGCGCCGCCCGCCGCGCCGCCGAACTGGGCGCCGACCCCGCCGAGGTGCTGGCGCAATTGCGCGAACGCGACCGCCGCGACAGCGAACGCGCCACCGCGCCGCTGAAGCCCAGCCCCGACGCGGTGATCCTCGACACCAGCACGCTCAGCATCGGCGACGCCATCGCCGCCGCCATGGCCGAGGTCGAACGCCTCTTGCCGCGCTGATCCCATCTTTGGTGCACAAATATCCCTGCCGACGGTGATTACCGCGCGATGATCTCGAATTTCGTGACATCCACCATGCCGCGATCAGTGATCTTCAGCGCCGGAATCACCGGCAGCGCCAGAAAGGCCAGTTGCAGGAACGGCTCTTCCAGCACCACGCCCAACTGCCCTGCGGCCTCGCGCAGGGCGATAAGGCGTTCGCGCACGGTCTCGAAGGGCTCAAGGCTCATCAGCCCGGCAACCGGCAGCGCCAGTTCGGCCAGAACCGCGCCGTCGCGGGTGACGACGAAACCGCCCTCGATCTCGGCCAGACGGTTCGCGGCCAGTGCCATGTCATCGTAATCGGCCCCCACCACCGCGATATTGTGGTGGTCGTGGCAGACGGTCGAGCCGATGGCCCCCGCCTGCATTCCGAAACCGCGCACGAAGCCGGTGGCGATATTGCCGTTCTTGCCGTGCCGCTCGATCACCGCGATGCGCATCAGGTCGCGGGCGGGGTCGGGGCGCTGGTCGCCATCCTCGATGGCGATGTTCTCGCGCAGATGGTCGGTGATGATCTTGCCCTCGATGATGCCGATCACATCGGTTTCGGGCCGGTTGGCGCGGCGGCGGAAGTCATCCGCGCCGATACGCGGCGCCCTGACCGAGCGGCGGCCGATCCCGGGCAGCGGGGGCCGGGCCGCGAAAGCCGCGTCATCCACCACCCGTCCGCCTGCCAGCACCAGTTGCGCATGACAGCCCTCCAGCGTGTCCACCGCCACGATATCGGCGCGCAGCCCCGGCGCGATCAGCCCGCGATCGGTCAGCCCGAAGGCCTGCGCCCCCGACAGCGAGGCCGCGCGATAGGCCGCCAGCGGCGGCGTGCCCAGCTCGATCAGCCGCCGGATCATATGGTCCAGATGCCCCTGTTCGCCAATATCCAGCGGATTGCGGTCGTCGGTGCACAGGCAGAGATACGCGCTGGTCGCCTCGGTCAGGATCGGTTGCAGCGCCTCCAGATCCTTGCTGACCGAGCCCTCGCGGATCAGCACCCGCATCCCCTTGCGCAGCTTCTCCAGCGCCTCTTCGGCGGTGGTGGCCTCGTGTTCGGTGCGGATGCCGGCGGCGATATAGGCGTTCAGGTCGCGCCCCGACAGTTGCGGGCAATGGCCGTCGATATGGCCGCCCGCGAACAGCCGCAGTTTGGCCATGGCATCCGGGTCGCGATGGATCACGCCGGGATAGTTCATGAATTCGGCCAGCCCGATGCCGGAAGGATGGCCCATCAGCGGCGCCAGATCCCCGGCCCCGATCCGCGCGCCCGAGGTCTCCATCTCGGTTGATGGCACACAAGAGGACAGCTGCACCCGCAGATCCATCAGCAGATGCGCGCTGGCCTGCTGGAACCAGCGGATGCCGTCGGTGCCGATGACATTGGCGATCTCATGCGGGTCGCAGATGGCGGTGGTGATGCCGCGCGGGGTCACGCAGCGGTCGAATTCATGCGGCGTGACAAGGCTGCTTTCGACATGCAGATGGGTGTCGATGAACCCCGGCACCAGCACCAGCCCGCTGACGTCGATCACCCGCTGGCCGTCGTAACCGGCACCGATCCCGGCGATATGGCTGCCGCAGATCGCCACATCGCCCGCGATCATCGTTCCGGTGACCAGATCGAAAACCTGTCCCCCGCGCAGGACCAGATCGGCGGGCATGTCGCCGCGCGCCTGCGCGATGCGGGTTTCAAGATCGTCCATCGGGGCCTCCACCATCGGTTGTGCCGGACAGAGAACCCCATCCGGCCCCCCGCGTCCAGAGGCGCTATCCTCCTGCGACGAATGGCAGGCGATAGCTGATCGCCTCGGCCAGATGCGGGGCGCGGACGGTTTCGGCCCCGTCCAGATCGGCGATGGTGCGGGCGCTGCGCAGGATGCGGTGATAGCCGCGCGCGCTGAGCCGCAGCTTTTCGGCGGCTTTTATCAGCAGGTCGCGGCCCTCGGCATCGGGGCTGGCGATCTGGTCCAGCACCGCGCCCGAGGCTTCGGCATTGACGCGGATGCGGGGATGATCGGCAAAGCGGCGCGACTGGATATCGCGGGCGCGCGCCACACGTTCGGCGATCTGCGCCGTGGTTTCGCCGCTGGCGGGCAGGTCCAGATCGGACAGGTTGACGGCGGGCAGCTCCAGCCGCAGATCGAAGCGGTCCAGCAGCGGCCCCGAGATGCGGCCCAGATAGTCCGTGCCGCAGCCCGGCGCGCGGGTGCAGGCGCTGGCCGGATCGCCCAGATGGCCGCAGCGGCAGGGATTGGCCGCCGCCACCAGCAGGAAACGGCAGGGATAGCGGATATGGGCATTGGCGCGGGCCACCACGACCTCGCCCGTCTCGACCGGCTGGCGCAGGGTTTCCAGAACCTGCCGGGGAAATTCGGGCAATTCGTCCAGAAACAGGATGCCGTTATGGGCCAGACTGACCTGACCGGGCTGCGCCCGCCGTCCGCCGCCGACCATCGCGGGCAGCGAGGCGTTGTGATGCGGGTCACAGAATGGCGCATGGCGGATCAGCCCGCCGGGCGGCAGGCTGCCGTTCAGCGAATGGATCATCGAGCTTTCCAGCGCCTCGGCCGGGTTCAGCGGCGGCATCAGACCGGGCAGGCGGGCGGCCAGCATCGACTTGCCCGCGCCGGGCGGGCCGACCATCAGCAGATGGTGACGTCCGGCAGCGGCGATTTCCAGCGCGCGCTTGCCGCGTTCCTGACCGCGCACCTCGGACATGCAGCCGATGGGTGGGGGATCCTGCAACTGGCCGGGCAGGGCGCGGGCCAGTGGCGCGCGGTCGGTCAGGTGATCCACCGCGTGACGCAGCGAGGATGCCGCCAGCACCGGCACCCGGTCGATCCATGCGGCCTCGGGCCCGCAATCGCGCGGGCAGATCAGGGCGCGGTCATCCTCGGCCGCGGCCATGGCGGCGGGCAGGGCGCCCGTCACCGGCAGCAGCCGCCCGTCCAGCGCCAATTCGCCCATGCAGACATAGCGGGCCAATTCGTCGCCCGGTATCACCTCCAGCGCCGCCAGCACGGCCAGCGCGATGGGCAGATCGAAATGCGACCCCTCTTTCGGGATGTCGGCGGGCGACAGGTTCACCGTCAGCCGCTTGGTCGGCAGTGCCACCGCCATTGCGCCAAAGGCCGCGCGCACCCGTTCGCGTGCCTCGCTGACCGATTTGTCGGGCAGGCCGACAATGGCGAATCCCGGCAGCCCGGCAGAGACGGCGCATTGAACCTCGACCAGCCTTGCCTCGATCCCGTCAAAGGCGACCGAATAGGCGACTGCGACCATTTTTCTTCCTGCCCCCGGTTTTGCCACAGGTCTAACCCGGCGAGCCTTAAGAATTGGTTAACCGGGCTTTCCTTGCGGGTGGGCGCAAGCATGGCTATCTGTCGCGAAGCACTCTTGGGGGTGAAGATGAACGGCAAGCGCGTCCTTTTGATCGTCGGTGGTGGCATCGCCGCCTACAAGATCCCGCAACTGATCCGGCTGCTGCGGGGGCAGGGCATGGCGGTGACGCCGGTCCTGACCCGTGCGGGCGCGCAGTTCACCACGCCGATGACCCTGTCGGTGCTGGCGGGCGAGGCGGTGCATGAAGGGCTGTTCGACATATCGACCGAGGCCGAGATCGGCCATATCCAGCTGTCGCGCGCCGCCGATCTGGTGGTGGTCGCGCCGGCGACCGCCGATCTGATGGCGAAAATGGCGGGTGGGCTGGCCGATGATCTGGCCTCGACCCTGCTGCTGGCGACCGACAAGCGGGTGCTGATCGCGCCCGCGATGAATGTGCGGATGTGGCAGCACCCGGCGACGCAGCGCAATCTGGCGATGTTGCGGGCGGATGGTATCCTGACGGTCGGCCCCGACGAGGGCGACATGGCCTGCGGCGAATACGGCCCCGGCAGGATGGCCCAGCCAGAGGCGATCTTGGGCGCGATCCGCGACGCGCTGGCGGGTGCCGGTCCGCTGAAGCTGTTGCCCGAGGCGCAGGTGCAGCCCCGCCCCCTTGCCGGGCGGCATGTGATCGTGACATCCGGCCCCACGCATGAGCCGATCGACCCGGTGCGCTATATCGCCAACCGATCCAGCGGGGCGCAGGGCACGGCGATCGCGGCGGCGCTGCGCGATCTGGGCGCGCGGGTCAGTTTCGTGACCGGCCCGGCGCAGGTTCCCGCGCCCGAGGGCGTTGACGTGATCCGGGTCGAGACCGCGCGCCAGATGCGCGATGCGGTCGAATCCGCGCTGCCCGCCGATGCGGCGGTGATGGCGGCAGCGGTGGCCGACTGGCGTGTCACCAATGCGGCGGAACGCAAGATGAAGAAGGACGGATCGGGCCGCCCCCCGGCGCTGGAGATGGCCGAGAATCCCGATATCCTCGCCTGGGTCAGCAAGCTGAACAAGCGCCGCCCGAAGCTGGTGGTGGGCTTTGCCGCCGAAACCAATGACGTGACCGCCCATGCCACCGACAAGCGGCTGCGCAAGGGCTGCGACTGGATCGTCGCCAATGATGTCAGCCCCGCGACCGGCATCATGGGCGGGGCGGAAAACGCCGTGACGCTGATCACCGCCGAAGGTCCCGAGGAATGGCCGCGCATGGGCAAGCCCGCCGTCGCCCGCATCCTTGCCAGCCGCATCGCGAAGGAGCTGACATGAGCCGCACCTATCTGGACTGGAACGCCACCACCCCGCTGCGCCCGGAATCGCGCGCGGCGATGATCGAGGCGATGGATGTGGCCGGGAACCCCTCATCGGTGCATGACGAGGGGCGCGCCGCCAAGATGCTGCTGGAACGCGCGCGTGAGGCCGTCGCGACCGCGCTGGGGGCCGAGGGGGCGGATGTGATCTTCACCTCGGGCGCGACCGAGGCGGCGGCGATGGTGCTGCCGGGGCGGGACATCCAATGCGCGCCGGTGGAACACAGCGCCGTCAAGGTCTGGTGCGATCAGGTGCTGGCGGTGGATGGTGACGGTGTCGTGACCGTGCCCGACCCCGCACGCGCCAGCCTGCAACTGGCCAATAACGAGACCGGCGTGATCCAGAAGCTGCCCGAAGGGCTGGCCTCCAGCGACCTGACGCAGGCGTTCGGCAAGGTCCCCTTCGCCTTCAACTGGCTGGGGATCACGGCGGGCTTTGTCAGCGCGCACAAGCTGGGCGGCCCCAAGGGCATCGGCGCGCTGATCGTCAGGAAGGGCACCGAGGTCGGGGCGATCCTGCGCGGCGGCGGGCAGGAACAGGGCCGGCGCGGCGGGACCGAGAACCTGATCGGCATCGCAGGCTTTGCCGCGGCGGCCACGGCGGCGCAGCGTGATCTGTCGGCCGGGCTGTGGGATGAGGTGGCAAAACGTCGCGATGCGCTGGAAAACCGGCTGCTGGAGGCCGCACCGGACGCAGTTATCGCCGGAAAAGACGCAAAGCGCTTGCCGAACACGACCTGCATTCTTACATCGGGCTGGAAAGGCGAGACGCAGGTCATGCAGATGGATCTGGCCGGGTTTGCGATTTCGGCCGGTTCGGCCTGCTCGTCGGGCAAGGTGCGCGCCAGCGGAGTGTTGCAATCCATGGGATTCAGCGATCAGCAGGCGCAATCGGCGATCCGCGTCTCGATAAGCCCCGCTTTGGGTGATGATGAGTTGAACCAATTTGCGGATGCGTGGCAAAAGGCTTATTCACGCTGGCGCGACAGGAACGGCTGAGCGACGGGCTCGCCTACCGAGGAAGGACAAGAAATGACTTCTCACATCGATCTTGACGTTCGCGAGGGTGTTGACCGCGAAACGGTCGAGACCGTGCAGAATATGGGCAGCTATAAGTACGGCTGGAATACCGAGATCGAGATGGACTATGCCCCCAAGGGGCTGAACGAGGATATCGTTCGTCTGATCTCGAAAAAGAACGAAGAACCCGAATGGATGCTGGAATGGCGGCTTGAGGCCTATCGCCGCTGGACCACCATGATCGAGCCGAAATGGGCGATGCTGAACTATCCCGAGATCGACTATCAGGATCAGTATTACTATGCCCGCCCGAAAAGCATGGAAGTGAAGCCGAAGTCGCTGGACGAGGTCGATCCCAAGTTGCTGGCCACCTATGAAAAGCTGGGCATCCCGCTGAAAGAGCAGATGATTCTGGCCGGAATCGAAGGTGCCGAGGATGCGCCCGCCGACGCGCGCCGGGTGGCCGTCGATGCGGTTTTCGATTCGGTCAGCCTTGGCACCACCTTCAAGGACGAGTTGGCGAAGGCCGGGGTCATCTTCTGCTCGATCTCCGAGGCGATCCGCGAACATCCCGAGCTGGTGAAGAAATATCTGGGCAGCGTCGTGCCGCAATCGGACAACTTCTTCGCCACGCTGAACAGCGCGGTGTTTTCCGACGGCAGCTTCGTCTATGTGCCCGAAGGCGTGAAATGCCCGATGGAGCTGTCCACCTATTTCCGCATCAACGCGGAGAATACGGGTCAGTTCGAGCGTACGCTGATCATCGCCGACAAGGGCGCCTATGTCAGCTATCTGGAAGGCTGCACCGCGCCCAAGCGCGACACCAACCAGTTGCACGCCGCCGTCGTCGAGATCGTGATTCTGGACGATGCCGAGGTGAAATATTCGACCGTCCAGAACTGGTTCCCCGGCGACGAGGAAGGCAAGGGCGGCATCTATAACTTCGTGACCAAGCGCGCCGATTGCCGTGGCCCGCGCGCCAAGGTGATGTGGACGCAGGTCGAGACCGGATCGGCGATCACTTGGAAATATCCGTCCTGCATCCTGCGCGGCGATGAATCGCAGGGCGAGTTCTATTCGATCGCCATCGCCAACAACTATCAGCAGGCGGATACCGGCACCAAGATGATCCATCTTGGCAAGAACACGCGCTCTCGCATTGTTTCCAAAGGGATTTCCGCGGGCCGGGCGCAGAACACCTATCGCGGGCTGGTGACCATGCATCCGCGTGCCACCAACAGCCGCAATTATACCCAATGCGACAGCCTGCTGATCGGCGACAAATGCGGCGCCCATACCGTGCCCTATATCGAGGTCAAGAACACCAGTAGCCGCGTGGAACACGAGGCCACGACCAGCAAGGTCGATGATGACCAGCTGTTCTATTGCCGCAGTCGCGGCATGGACGAGGAAGAGGCCGTGGCGCTGGTCGTGAACGGTTTCTGCCGCGAGGTGTTGCAGGCCCTGCCGATGGAATTCGCCATGGAAGCACAGGCGCTGGTCGCGATTTCGCTGGAAGGCTCGGTCGGCTGACCGCGCAGTAACGGATTTGATGATGGTGCCGGGCTTCGGCACCGCCGCCACCATCTGATGAGGAAAAAATGCTGAAAATCGATAACTTGCACGTTAAACTTGAAGAAGAGGACAAACAGATCCTGAAGGGTCTGTCGCTGGAGGTTCCCGCCGGTCAGGTCCATGCCATCATGGGCCCCAACGGCTCGGGAAAATCGACGCTGTCCTATGTGCTGTCGGGCCGCGACGGCTATGAGGTGACCGAGGGGGCTGCCTCGCTCGATGGCCATGATCTGCTGGAAATGGAGCCCGAGGCGCGCGCCGCCGCCGGTCTGTTCCTTGCCTTCCAGTATCCGGTCGAGATCCCCGGCGTGGGCAACATGACCTTCCTGCGCACCGCCATGAACGCGCAGCGCAAGGCGCGTGGCGAGGAAGAGCTGTCCTCGGGTGCGTTCCTGAAGCTGGTCCGCGCCCGCGCGGCAGAACTGAAGATCGACGCCGACATGCTGAAACGGCCGGTCAATGTGGGCTTTTCGGGCGGCGAGAAGAAGCGCAACGAGATCCTGCAAATGGCCATGCTGGAGCCGCGCATGTGCATCATGGACGAGACCGATTCCGGCCTCGACGTGGATGCGATGCGGCTGGTGGCCGATGGCGTGAACGCGCTGCGCAGTCCCGACCGGGCCTTCCTGATCATCACCCACTATCAACGGCTGCTGAACCATATCCAGCCCGATGTCGTCCATATCCTGTCCGAGGGCCGCATCATCAAGACCGGCGGACCGGATCTGGCGCTGCGGGTCGAAGAAGAAGGTTACGGCGATCTTCTGGCGGAGGCCGGCTGACATGTCGGATGTTGCAGTCAAGACCAAGGACGTGACCCCGCAGGTCAGCGGTTCGGGCGCCGCGCCTGACGCGCTGGCCCAGCATCTGGCCGCGCTGTCGCCGCCCGAGGGTGGCTTTACCGCCGCCGCCCGGCGTGACGCGCTGGCGCGTCTGCGCGAGATGGGCCTGCCGGGGCCGCGCGACGAATACTGGCGCTATACCGATCCACGCCCGTTCAATGCGTCGAAACCGCAGGCATTGCCGCTGGGTGACGATTCGGCTCCGGCGCTGTTCGACGATGTGGACCGGCTGAAGCTGGTCTTTGTCGATGGCGCATTCGATGCGGCGGCCTCGGACGATCTGGCGCTGGATGGCGTGCAGATCGACATTCTGGCCGCGGCGGAATCCGGCGATCACTGGGCGGCTTCGCTGTTCGGCACGCTGGAGGCTGCCGGGCAAAAGCCCGTGCGCCGTCCCTTTGCCGCGCTGAACACCGTGGCCGCGCGTGATGGCGTGCTGATTCGGGTGACGGGCAAACCGTCGCGCCCGGTCCATGTCATCCATCGCCGCGCCCGCGCCGATGCCGACGCGATCTGGCACCATGTCATCCGCGTCGAGGAAGGGGCCGAGCTGACCTTCCTTGAAACGGGGATGAGCGGTGCGCGCTCGAACGGGCTGATCGAGATCGATCTGGCGCCGGGTGCGCGTCTGCATCACATCACCTCGAAACGGGCCAGCGATCCGCGGGTCGGCCTGTCGCATATCTTCGCGCGGGTGGCCGAGCGGTCCGAGCTGAAAAGCTTTGCGCTGTCGGTCAATGGCACGCTGATGCGGCAGGAAAGCGTGATCGACATCATGGGTGACGACGCGGTGGCCCATATCGCCGCTGCCGTGCTGGGCGATGGCGATAACGGACCGTTCCATCAGGACGACACCGTTTTCATCACCCACGGCGCCGAGCGTTGCGAAAGCCGGCAGGTGTTCAAGAAGGTGCTGAAGAACGGCGCCGAGGGCGTGTTCCAGGGCAAGATCCTTGTCAAGCAGGGCGCGCAGAAGACCGACGGCTATCAGATCAGTCAGGCGCTGCTGCTGGATGAGCGCAGCCAGTTTCTGGCCAAGCCAGAGCTGGAAATCTATGCCGATGACGTGAAATGCTCTCACGGTTCGACCACCGGCGCGATCGACGAGACGGCGCTGTTCTATCTGCGTTCGCGCGGGGTGCCGAAGGCGCAGGCGATCGTGTTTCTGGTCCTGTCCTTCCTTGCCGACGCGCTGGAAGAGGTCGAGAGCGAGGAACTGCGCGAGCGGATCTATGAACGTCTGGATGCATGGCTGACCGAACGCGCACAGGGCTAGGGCGCGACATGGGCCGTGCATCGGGCGGCATCCTGCCGCGCGTGGTGCAAAGCTGGTGGGCTCCGCGCCGGGTGGTGCGGGGCCTTCGCGACATGCCCGAACGGGTCAAGCTGGTCGTGTTGATGCTGGCGATGCTGATCTTTCTGATCGCGCAGATGCCCGGCCATGCGCGGGCGGCCTATGTCGATCCGTCGATCCCGCTGGGGGCGCGGATGGGCGGATCGCTGCTGGCGGTCATGTTCCTGATGCCGGTTCTGGTCTATGGGCTGGCAGGGCTGGTGGCGGCGCTGTCGCGGCTGACGCCCTGGCGGCTGAGCCACGAGGATTCGCGGCTGGCGCTGTTCTGGGCGCTGCTGGCGGTCAGTCCGGCGATGCTGCTGTCGGGGGTTGTCGGCGGGCTGATCGGGCCGGGATTGGAACTGACCCTGACGCAGGCACTGGCCGGGATCGGCTTTCTGGTGATTTGGGGGGCCGGGATCTTCACCCTGGCGGCGGAGCGGACATGACGGGTAACGATCTCAAGGCCTTGCTGCTGCTGACCCTGCGCGACCCGGCGCAGGTGGCGCGTCTGCTGATCGGGCTGGGCCTGCCCATGTCCACGCGCTGGATGGCGCTGGTTCTGGCGGTCAGCGTCTCGGGTCTGCTGGCCTGGATCGCGGGCCAGATCGCCCCCGTCCCGGCCGAGATGCGCAGCCCCTTCTCGGACGCCGTGTCGCAGCCGCTGTCGATGGCCGGGATGCAGCTGGCGGCGGTGGTGATCGCGGCAGGGCTGATGTCCGGGGTGGGGCGGCTGTTCGGCGGTCATGGCCGGTTCGAGGACGCGCTGCTGCTGACCGTCTGGATCGAGGTCGTGCTGCTGGTCATTCAGACCCTGCAGATCCTTCTGATGTTGATTTTGCCCGCGCTGGCCTCGATGCTGGGGGTAATCGCGATCGTGCTGTTTTTCTGGCTGACCGTGCAATTCACCAAAGAGCTGCATGGCTTCACCAGCGGATTCAAGGTTCTGGTCGGGCTGTTCGCCACGGCCATCGCGCTTGGTTTCGTCCTGTCAATCATGGCCGCCAGTTTCGGCCTTCTGCCCGAGATGCCGCAATGAGCTTTGATGTCGCAAAGGTCCGCAAGGACTTCCCGATCCTGTCGCGTCAGGTCAATGGCAAGCCGCTGGTCTATCTCGACAGCGGCGCCAGCGCGCAAAAGCCGCGTCAGGTGATCGAGGCCATCACCCGCGCCTATGAGGACGAATATTCCAACGTCCATCGCGGTCTGCATTTCCTGTCCAATCTGGCGACCGAGAATTACGAGCGCGTCCGCGCGATCATCGCCCGCTTCCTGCATGCCCCGCACGAGGACGAGGTGATCTTCACCTCGGGCGCGACCGAGGGGATCAATCTGGTCAGCTATGGCTGGGCCGCGCCGCGCTTGCAGCCGGGCGATGAGATCGTGCTGTCGGTGCTGGAACATCACGCCAATATCGTGCCCTGGCATTTCCTGCGCGAACGCCAGGGCGTGACGCTGAAATGGGTTGAACCCGAAGCCGATGGCAGCCTGCCGCCGGAAAAGGTGCTGGCCGCCGTCGGGCCGAAAACGAAGCTGATCGCGGTCACGCATATGTCGAACGTGACCGGCACCGTGGTCGATGTCGGCGCCATTGCGCGCGGAACCGATGTGCCGGTGCTGGCCGACGGCTCTCAGGCCTCGGTCCATATGCCGGTCGATGTCGGGGCGCTTGGCGTCGATTTCTACGCCATCACCGGACACAAGCTTTATGGTCCCTCGGGTTCGGGCGCGATCTGGATCCGCAAGGAACGTCAGGCCGAGATGCGCCCCTTCATGGGCGGCGGCGACATGATCCGCACGGTGACGCGCGACGCCATCGACTATGCCGACCCGCCCCTGCGATTCGAGGCGGGCACCCCCGGCATCGTCAACCAGATCGGCCTTGGCGCGGCGCTGGAATATCTGATGGATCTGGGGATGGAGAACATCGCCGCCCATGAACGCACCCTGCGCGACCATGCCCGCGACCGGCTGCGCAGCCTGAACTGGCTGAACGTGCAGGGCGACGCGCCGGACAAGGGGGCGATCTTTTCCATGACGATGGAGGGCGCCCATGCCCATGACCTGTCCACGATTCTGGACAAGCGCGGCATCGCCGTGCGCGCGGGCAGCCATTGCGCCATGCCGCTGATGGAGTTCTATGGAATCACCGCCAGCGCACGGGCCTCTTTCGCCATGTACAACACCACCGAAGAAGTGGATGCGCTTGTCGAAGCTTTGAGCTTCTGCCGAGAGCTTTTCGCCTGAATCTTGCAAAGTTTTCGGCAGATGCCGAAGAATGCGCGAAAATTCTTGCCGGATTGAACAGCATCTGCATCCCTGACCGCAGATCGGTCAGGAGGTGATAATGGCTGAAGTTCTGGTTCTGGGTGCGGGTATGGTCGGCGTCAGCACGGGCCTTGCATTGCAGGCGCGCGGGCATGATGTCACCATCATCGAACGCGGCATTCCGGGGCGTGAAACCAGCTATGGCAATGCCGGGCTGATCCAGACCGAGGCGGTCGAACCCTATGCCATGCCGCTCTCGCCCGCGGCGCTGATCCAGATCGCGCTTGGCCGGGGCTATGACGTGAAATGGAACCTGCCGGGGCTGTTGTCGCAGGTCAGCGCCGTCTGGACCTATGCGCTGAACTCGCTGCCTGCCGGGCATCGCCGGGCGACGCTGACATGGGGCAAGTTGATCCGGCAATCGACCCAGGCCCATGCCCCGCTGGTGCAGGCGGCAGGCGCCGACAACATCATCACCCGCGACGGCTATATCGAGGTGCATCGCACCCCCGCCCGGATGGCCAGGGCCCGCGCCGCCGCCAAACGCTTTCTGGACGAATTCGGGGTCGAGGCCACGCTGATCGACGGCAAGGCACTGCGCGCGCTGGAACCGACGATCAAGATCGAGGTCGAGGGCGCGACCCATTGGGCCGATGCCTGGGCCTGCACCGATCCCGGCGGGCTGGTCGCCGCCTATGCGGCGCTGTTCGAACGTCGCGGCGGGCGGATCGTGAACGGCGATGCGGGCGATCTGCACCGTCAGGGCGCGGGCTGGCGGGCCGATGACTATACCGGTGAACACGCCGTCGTGGCGCTTGGCCCCTGGTCGCCGATGCTGCTGGCGCGTTACGGGCTGAAGGTGCCGATGGTGTTCAAACGCGGCTATCACCGCCATTACCGGATGGAGACGCCGCCCAATCACCCGATCGCCGATTTCGGCAATTCGGTCGTCCTCTCACCGATGCGGCGGGGCCTGCGCATCGCCACGGCGGCGGAACTGACCAGCCACCCGCGCCTGACCCCGCCGCAACTGCGCCACGGCGAAAAGGCCGCCCGCGAACTCTTCGACATCGGCGCCCCGGTCGAGGCCGAACCCTGGACCGGCCGCCGCCCCTGCATCCCCGACATGCTGCCGGTGATCGGCCGGGTCCCGGACCAGTCCAACCTCTGGGCGCATTTCGGCCATGGCCATCAGGGCTTCACCCTCGGCCCGGTCACCGCCGAAATCCTTGCCGAAGAACTCGACGGCGCGCCGGGCTGGGCGGAAATGCAACCCGCCCGCTTCAAACGCCAGACCTGATCCCCATCTTTGGTGCCCAAATATCCCCGGGGGAGTCGCCGGAACGGCGACGGGGGCAGGCAGCCCCCTTGCTTGCGTCACATCTGCTGACGTTTTCCGTCAGCAGCCCGGTTGACTTTCGCGCGCGCGGACACACCTTCTAGGGTCTGTCGCATGAAGGATGCCCGATGGCTCACAACAACACCAATGCGCCGACAGCGCGCTTTCCAGAAGTGAGCCGCCCCAAGCTTGAAGGCGGCAAACGCTTCGTCATGCACAGCGAATTCCAGCCGGCGGGCGACCAGCCCACGGCCATCGCCGAACTGGCGAAGGGCGTGACGGATGGTGAACGCGATCAGGTTCTGCTGGGCGCGACCGGCACCGGCAAGACCTATACCATGGCCAAGGTGATCGAGGCGACGCAGCGCCCCGCCATCATCCTTGCCCCGAACAAGACCCTCGCGGCCCAGCTTTACGGCGAATTCAAGGGCTTCTTTCCCGAAAACGCGGTCGAATATTTCGTCAGCTATTACGACTATTACCAGCCCGAAGCCTATGTCGCGCGCTCGGACACCTATATCGAGAAGGAATCCCAGATCAACGAGGCCATCGACCGGATGCGTCACTCGGCCACAAGGGCGCTGCTGGAACGCGACGACGTGATCATCGTGGCGTCGGTCAGTTGCATCTATGGCATCGGCTCGGTCGAGACCTATTCGGCGATGACGCAGGACATGGTCGTGGGCGACAGCTATGACCAGCGCGAATTTCTGGGGCAACTGGTGGCGCAGCAATACCGCCGCCTCGACGCCAGCTTCCAGCGCGGCGGCTTTCGCGTGCGCGGCGATGTGGTCGAGGTCTGGCCTGCCCACCTCGAAGACCGGGCATGGCGTTTCGACTTCTTCGGCAACGAGCTGGAATCGATCACCGAATTCGACCCGCTGACCGGCGCCAGATCCGACACGTTCAAGCAGATCCGCATCTATGCCAACAGCCACTATGTCACCCCGCGCCCGACGCTTCAGCAGGCGATCAAGGGCATCCGCAAGGAACTGGCCGAGCGGCTGAAGCAGCTGACTGATGAGGTCAAGCTGCTGGAGGCGCAGCGGCTGGAACAGCGCACCAATTTCGATCTGGAGATGCTGGAGGCCACCGGCGTCTGCAACGGCATCGAGAACTATTCCCGTTACCTGACCGGCCGCGCCCCGGGCGAGCCGCCCCCAACGCTGTTCGAATTCATCCCCGACAATGCCATCGTATTCGCCGACGAAAGCCATGTCTCGGTGCCGCAGATCGGCGGCATGTATCGCGGCGACTTCCGGCGCAAGTTCACGCTGGCCGAACATGGCTTCCGCCTGCCAAGCTGCATGGACAACCGGCCATTGAAATTCGAGGAATGGGACGCGATGCGCCCGCAATCGGTCTTTGTCAGCGCCACGCCCCAGCAATGGGAGATGGACCAGACCGGCGGCGTCTTTACCGAACAGGTGATCCGCCCGACCGGCCTTCTGGACCCGCAGATCGAGATCAGACCGGTCGAGATGCAGGTGGATGATCTGCTGGACGAGGTGCGCCGGGTCAGCGCCGCCGGAATGCGCACGCTGGTCACCACCCTGACCAAGCGCATGGCCGAAGACCTGACCGAATATCTGCATGAACAGGGCATCCGCGTGCGCTATATGCACAGCGACATCGACACGATCGAGCGGATCGAGATCCTGCGCGACTTGCGTCTGGGCGCCTTCGACGTGCTGATCGGCATCAACCTGCTGCGCGAGGGGCTGGATATTCCCGAATGCGGGCTGGTGGCCATTCTGGATGCGGACAAGGAAGGCTTTCTGCGCTCCGAGACCTCGCTGATCCAGACCATCGGCCGGGCGGCGCGGAACGTCGATGGCCGCGTCATCATGTATGCCGACAAGATCACCGGCAGCATGGAACGTGCCATGGCCGAAACCGAACGGCGGCGTATCAAGCAGATGGCGTATAACGTCGAACACGGCATCACGCCGCAGACCGTGCGCAAGAATGTCGATGATGTGCTGGCGGGGCTGTGGCAGGGCGATACCGACCAGTCGCGCATCACCACCAGGGTGGACAAGCCGCTGGTCGGCGCCAACCTTGCCGCGCATCTGGAGGCGCTGCGGGTGCAGATGCGCAAGGCCGCCGAGAATCTGGAATTCGAGGAAGCCGCGCGTCTGCGCGACGAGGTCAAGCGGCTGGAGGCGGTCGAACTGGCCGTGGCCGACGACCCTCTGGCCCGCCAATCCGCGATCGAGGCGGCAGCGGAAGAGGCCACACGCGCCTCGGGCCGTTCGACGGCGGGCAGGGCCGGGCAGCGCGGCGGCAACAAGCGATCGCGGAAACGCGGCTGATTTGGGCTGGCCCGGGCGGCAATGGCTTGATCTTGCGACGGATTTGCCGGTCTCAACGCGACTTTCAGGTCACAGGTTCGTGACAGCCTATCTTGTGGCCTGTGGATAAGGCTACCCAAGCCATGCGGTCCCTCCTATAGTCGCTGCGGATATCAGGGCCGAAGGGACAAGAACATGCGCTGCCCGTTTTGCGGAAACGTCGATTCGCAGGTCAAGGACTCCCGACCGGCCGAGGACAATGTCGCAATCCGCAGGCGTCGCTTCTGCCCTGCCTGCGGTGGCCGTTTCACCACCTATGAACGGGTGCAGCTGCGCGATCTGGTCGTGGTCAAGTCGAATGGCCGCCGCGAGGATTTCGACCGCGACAAGATGGCCCGCTCGATCCGTATCGCCATGCAGAAACGCCCGGTCGAGCCTGAGCGGATCGAGCAGATGATCAGCGGCATCGTGCGGCGGCTGGAAAGCACGGGTGAAACCGACATTCCCTCGAAGATGATCGGCGAGATCGTGATGGAGGCGCTGTCGCGGATCGACAACGTGGGCTATGTGCGATTTGCCAGCGTTTACAAGAACTTTCAGGATGCGGACGATTTCGACAAGTTCGTATCGGAACTGCGTCCCAGCCATATCAGCGGGTGATGCCCCGGTCTGACGACGACGCGCGCCATATGGCCCATGCGTTGCGTCTGGCGCGGCGGGGTCTGGGCAATGTCTGGCCGAACCCGGCGGTGGGCTGCGTGCTGGTCCGGGATGGCCGGATCGTGGGGCGCGGCTGGACACAACCCGGCGGGCGACCCCATGCAGAACGGATGGCGCTGGATCAGGCGGGGCAGGGCGCGCGCGGCGCCACCGCCTATGTCACGCTGGAGCCCTGCGCCCATCACGGCCGCACACCGCCCTGCGCCGAGGCGCTGGTGCAGGCGGGGATCAGGCGGGTGGTCTCGGCCCTGACCGACCCGGATGCGCGTGTGGCGGGCCGTGGCCACGCGATCCTGCGCGCGGCGGGGATCGAGGTGACGGAAGGCGTGCGGCAGGCCGAGGCGCGGGCCTTGCAGGCCGGGTTTCTTGGCCGGATCACGCGCGGGCGGCCCTTGCTGACGCTGAAGCTGGCGACCAGTTTCGACGGACGCATCGCGACGGCATCAGGAGAAAGCCGGTGGATCACCGGAGCCGCCGCGCGTGCGCATGTCCATGCGCTGCGGTTTTCCCATGACGCGGTGATGGTGGGCGGCGGCACGGCGCGGGCCGACCTGCCTGCGCTGAACGTGCGGGGTTTCGGCGCGGTGCGGCAGCCGGTGCGGGTGATCGTGTCGGCGCAGCCCCTGCCTGCGTTGCCGCCCGAGGATGCGGCGCATGGCCCGCTGTGGCAGGTCGCGGGCGATCCGGCGGATTTCATGGCGGAACTGGGGTCGCGGGGGCTGACGCGGGTGTTTTGCGAGGGCGGCGGCATGCTGGCCGCATCGCTGCTGAAGGCGGGGCTGGTGGATCAGCTGGTCGGCTATACCGCCGGGGTTGCGCTGGGTGGCGATGGCAGCGCGGCGGTGGCGGCGATGGGGTTGGAGCGGCTGGCAGATGCGCCGCGCTTCGATCTGATCGAGACGCGGTGCATCGGCGGCGATCTGTTCCATCGCTGGCAGGCCGGATCGCGCTGACGGCCCCCATCGAGGGGGCCGCCACCGCGGCCCGGACCTTCGGCCCGGTCAGCGCCGCCAGATCCAGCTGTGCCCCGACATCAGCCCCTGCGCCTTGGCCAGCAAACGCAGCGCGGGACCGCCTGCCGCCAGCGCCGGGTCGGTCAGCCGCAGCACCGCGATTTCAGCCGGGCAGGGCAGGCCCGAGACCGGATCGAAATAGCGCGGATAGGCGATCAGGCAGGCATGGGCCAGCGCCTCGATCCCCGGTCGCGCCTGACGGCGTTCGGGCACCGGACCCAGATCGCGGGTCAGTCCCCAACCGGCATAGAAGGGTGCGCCAAGTGTGGTAACGGGCAGGTCGCGCAGCAGCGCCTCGAACCCCAGCGTCGAGGTCATTGTCCAGACCGCATCCATTTGATCCAGCAGCGCCATCGGGTCGGCATGGCGGGCCACCGCATCGGTCAGGCGCGCCAGATCGGCGGGCGGAACGGCGCCGGGACGCAGCCCGGCCTCGACATCGGGATGCGGCTTGTAGATCACCCGTGCCTTGGGGTTTTCCGCCCGCACCCGTTCCAGCAGCGCCAGATTGCTGCGCTCGACCCCGGCGCCAAGAAGGATCGAGGCGTCATCCTCGACCTGACCGGGCACGAGGATCAGCGGGCCATCGCCGGGCGGCAGCGGGGTGGGGTCGCCCACCAGATTGTATTTCGACAGCCGCGCCTGACGGATCATGTCGATCAGGCGGCGGGCGCGCCCGGTGGCGCCCGGAGGCGGCGGGGCGGCGATCAGATGCTCCAGTCGGCTGGGGCGGGTCGGGTCGTAATAGATGCCCAGATCGTCGGCGATCAGCGACAGGGGCGGGATCAGCGCCGCCCCCAACCCGCGAGAGCGCAGGAAGCCGTCCTCGACCCGGATCGCGCCGGGGGTCTCGGCGGCCTTGCCCGCCCATGCCAGCGTCACATCGGGCGAGGGGCGGCGGGTAAAGCGCACGCCGCGCCCATTCCCGAAGATGTGGGCGATGAAGGGGCGTTTCCACAGCCGCATCCCATAGGCCAGATGGCCGTCGCGGTCTTGCCGGAAGGCGCGGGTTTCGGCCTCGATCTGGTTCAGCGCGCCGTCGAAATCGGTCAGCGCATCGCGGCAGGGATCATACCAGACCGGCGCGCGCAGATGGCTGGCGGCGAACAGCAATTCGGGTGTGGCCCGGCCGCGGCGGTCGGCGGGCAGCGGAAATTCGTCATCGCTGAGGCCCCAGCCGGCGTAAAAGGGCTGTCCGAACAGGCGCGGACGATGATCGGCCAGCAGCGCCTCGTATCCCAGTTGCGAACTGACGGCATAGACCGCCGCCGCCTGGCCGACCAGCTTCCATGGAGAGATGGGCCCGTCGCAAAAGGTTTCACCCGGTTGCAGGTCTGCGGGGGTCAGGTGGCCGAGGCGCAGACCGGCGGCGGTTTCGGGGTGACTGCGGATCACCAGCGGCTTGCCCGGATGTTCGGCCCGCGCCGCCGCCAGCATGCGCAGAAACAGATCGCGCCCCGCACCCATCAGCGAGGCATCGCCCCGCGTCTGGTCGATCACAAGCACATAGCCGCTGCCGGGCGGATCGAGATCGGGCCGGTGGGCGTTGTATTTCGACAGATCCAGCGCCCGCAGCCGGTCGATGCCCAGCCGTGCCTGATCGGTCAGGGTGGCGGTTTGCGGATCGTGGATCAGATGCTCGATCAGCGAAGGGCGGCCGGGATCGAAATGCAGCCCGTGGGGGTCGATCAGCAATCCGATAGGACCGCGCCGCGCCAGCGCACCCTTGGCCCGCCCGGGCAGGACGGATCGCAGGAAGGCGTCCTCGACCGTGACCAGATCGACGCCGCGCCGCTGCGCGATATGGCGGCCGCGCCAAGCCGTCGGGCTGGCCCCCCAGATGCCGATGGCACCGCCGCGTCGGGGCAGGCCGGCGGCGATCTGCCACCCGGCCAGCGACAGGATCCGCCGCAGCCGGGGTTTGGTCCAGAAACCGCCGTTGTAAACGAAAAGCCGCCGGGGAATCCCCCCGGCGACCGGATCTGTTGTCGGCGGCATGACGACCTTAATTGCCGAAGGATGCCACGGAATCGGCCGAACTGATGCCGCCTGTGATCGCCGAGAGACGCTTGTTCCACTGAACGAAGGGCGCTTCGGTGACATAGATCGTATCCTCGTCCCGGATCAGGAAGTCGCGGGCGAGGAACAGCCCGTTGGGACGGGTCAGGTCCAGCACATAGGCCATGCGCTGCGAGCCCACGACCGGCTTGCCCAGCACCCGGCTGGCGACCGATTCCGGCTCGTCGCGCAGGATGAAGACGCCGGTGGGATCGGCCAGGTTGGTGCTCAGCCCGCCAACCATGGCCACGGCCTCGATGGCGTTGATCATCTCGTTGCCCAGAGGCACGCGGGTCTGGCCGCCAAGGGCGCCGATGGCGGTGAAGGAACGCTGATCCTCTTCCACCAGAATCACGTCGCCGGGGCGCAGTGCGATGTCGTTCGAGGGGCTGGCATACAGATCGGTCAGCCAGACCTTGCCGGAATCATTGCCGCGTTTGACGGTGACGACCGCGACCTCGGGCTCGATCGACACACCGCCGGAACGCGCCAGCATGGACGACAGGCTGCGGGTCGGACGCTCGATCGGATAGACGCCCTGTCCGTTGACCTTGCCCATCACCGACACGGTCGCGCCGTCGCCCGCCACGCGGGCCACGGTGACCTGCGGGTCGGGCGTCTGCGAACTGAGGCGTTCGGTGATGATGTTGCGCAGTTGGTCGGGCGTGTTGCCTGCCGCCCGGATGCGCCCGGCATAGGGCACGAAGATATAACCGCCGCTGTCCACCTGAATCTCGGTCAGGTCGGTCGAACTGGTACCAAGCGAGGTCAGCAGCCCGTCATCGACGTTTTCCCAGATCGACAGGCCCAGCACATCGCCTGCGCGGATCTCGTCGGCGCCCACGGTCGCCGCCTGCCGGAAGCTGTTGGAGAAACCATAAGAGGCGGCGAAATTGCTGGCCCGGGCCACATGGTCATTCACATAGATGACATGGGTATTCCCGCCCCGCTCGACGGCGCCCGAATAAATCTCTTTCTTGGTCGGGCCGGAACGCGGCAGACCGCAGGCAGTGACGAGACAGAGCGCAGCCAGCATCGTCAATCGGTAAAGCCCGCCCAGGGGCATCAGCGCTGTCACCTCAAGATCTCCTGTCCATGGAAGTCTGTTTTTATTAATGAACCGGACCTTAGCGCGACTTCGCCCCGGTTTCCATAATATCATGCGATCAGTTTTCGGAATCCGCCAGTTGATGCCGATGGGTCGCATGTCCCGAAGCCAGCGATTCATACGGGTCGTCGGGTGCCAGGATCAGATCGCTGACCAGACGCAGCGCATGGGAACGCGAGCGTGCGGAATAGAACCCGCCCGGAATCTGGCTGGTCTGCAACAGATAGTCGCGAAAGCAGCGATAGGCCTGTGCGTCGGGCGTCTTGGGCCGGATCAGGAAATCGCGCAGGCTTTGATCCGAGACGATGCCGGGCTTGTCATAGACGGCATTGCCAAGCGCCTTGACCGGGATGCCGCGCCACAGCGCCTGCTGGGCTGCGGTGGAATTGACCGTGACCACCGAACGGGCCTGCCCCAGCTGCTCGGCCAGCTTGCCGCCGCGCAGGTAATGCACGCGGTCGCTGATGCCATGCAGGCGGGCGGCGTTGCGGATCGAACTGAGATTGCGGGCGCGGCCATCCTCCAGCGGGTGGGCCTTGAACAGCAGGTGATGGTGATGCGGCGCGGAACGGGCGAATTCCTCGACCACCATCTCGATGAATTCGGAATTGTGGCGAAAGCTGGAATGGCCAAGAAAGTTGGAATCATGCTCCAACTGCATCAGCGCCAGCGAATAGGGAGAGCCGCTGCGGCGGAATCGGCGCCACTGCAACGAGCGCTGGACGCTATAGACCGGCGCCAGCACCAGACGGCGCAGGTTCAGCCGGAACTCTTGCAGTACCGAAATCGCCCGATGTCCGTGATAGGCGCGGTAACGCCGGTTCGCCACCAGCACCAGAAAATGATAGAAGGCGCCATAGAACTTATGATGCCGCATGTCGCCCCATTTGGCGGGCGGGCGGCGGATCTCGGTCAATGTGTCGCGCAGCACGCTGCGCATCTGCGACAGCGGGATATGCATCAGCGTCGAATTGCCGTTCGAGCCGCCGCGTTCATAGCTGATCCAGTAGGGGCGCAGATAGCCTTCCTCGAACACATGCAGCCGCAATTCGCGCGCGCTGGCCAGCGCGCGGGCGGCGGCATGGATCGGGCGCACATCGCCATAAAGCACGATATCGGTCACGCCCTTGTCGTCGGCGATACGGCGCAGATGGTCGGGCCAGTCGTCCTGCGTGCCCTCGTGGCGGATGAATTTTTCCTTGTCGGACCAGAAGAACTCGTCGCCCGCGTTGAAGCCGCAGCGCCAGACCGTCGCCCCCGCATCGCGCAAAAGCCCGGCCAACTGGTTGAAGAACGGCCCGTGCGGCCCCTGCAACATCAGAAAGACTCGTGACCCATTCGCCGGGGCATCGGTCATGGCCGATCCTGCGTCCTCGAGCCGGGTGGCGACAGGCGTGTGAAACATGCGCAGACTCGGGTCCTGACTGGTCGGTTCCGGTGACGCGCCAACCGGCGGCGCAAAAACAGGGAATGACTCGCAATCAGGGATAATGCCAGCATAACATCGCGATGACCATGCTGTCTGTTTGGACAGGGCGGCTGCATGAGCGGCTGACCGCTTGCACGGGGCATGTGGATGCCCTAGGTCGGGAAAAGGATACGAGGGCAGCGGATGTTCACGGGAATTATCACCGATATCGGCACAATCATGGCGGTCGAGGCGCGGGGCGACATGCGCGCCCGGATCGGTTGCGGCTATGACATGGAGGGCGTGGCCATCGGCGCCTCGATCGCCTGCGACGGCGTCTGCCTGACGGTGGTGGCCAAGGGCGCGGACTGGTTCGATGTCGATGTCTCGGCCGAGACGCTGTCGAAAACCAATATCGGCGCGAATGGCTGGGCGGTCGGGCAGCGCGTGAATCTTGAACGCGCGCTGAAGGTCGGCGACGAGTTGGGCGGCCATATCGTCAGCGGCCATGTCGATGGCGTGGCCACCATCGTCGAGATGCATGACGAGGGCGACAGCCTGCGCCTGACATTCGCCGCACCGCCGGAACTGGCGCGGTTCATCGCGCCCAAGGGCTCGGTGGCGCTGAACGGCACCTCGCTGACGGTGAACGAGGTCGAGGGCAACCGTTTCGGCATCAACCTGATCCCGCATACGCAAGAGGTCACCACCTGGGGCGATGCGCGCGCAGGCGACAGCATCAACCTGGAGATCGACACGCTGGCGCGCTATGTCGCGCGGCTGGCCGAGATGGGCGCGGCGTCGTGACCGGCGGCGGCAGGGGGCGACAGTATTTCGAAGGAATGCCAGATGCAGTATGAAAAACCCGGTCCGGTCGAGCGTGACATGTCGGACGCGATTTCTTCGACCGAAGAGATCATCGAGGATGCCCGCAATGGCCGGATGTTCATCCTTGTCGATCACGAGGACCGCGAGAACGAGGGCGATCTGGTCATCCCCGCCCAGATGGCCACGCCCGATGCGATCAATTTCATGGCGACGCATGGTCGCGGGCTGATCTGCCTTGCGATGCCGCCCGAGCGGATCGACGCGCTGGGGCTGCAACTGATGAGCCCGAAGAATTCCAGCCGTCACGAGACCGCCTTCACCATGTCCATCGAGGCCCGCGAAGGCGTGACCACCGGCATTTCCGCCCATGACCGCGCCCGCACCGTCGGTGTTGCCATTGATCCGGGCAGCGGGCCGCAGGATATCGCTTCGCCCGGTCACGTCTTTCCGCTGCGTGCCCGCGATGGCGGCGTGCTGGTCCGCGCGGGTCATACCGAGGCCGCCGTCGATATTTCCCGGCTGGCCGGGCTGAACCCTTCGGGCGTGATCTGCGAGATCATGAACGAGGACGGCACCATGGCGCGGCTGCCCGACCTGATCGCCTTCGCGCAGCGGCACGGGCTGAAGATCGGCACGATCAGCGATCTGATCCGCTATCGCCGCCGCCATGACAATCTGATCGCGGAACGCAAGCAGCAGGCGGTAAGCTCGATCCACGGCGGCGAATGGATGATGCGCATCTTTGCCGACGAGATTCAGGGCGCTGAACATATTGTGCTGACCAAGGGCGATCTGGCCGCGCCGGGGCCGGTGCTGGTCAGGATGCACGCGCTGGACCCGCTGCATGACGTGCTGGGCATCGGGCGCGAGGATGCCGGCAGCCTGCCTGCCGCGATGCGCGCCATCGCCGCCGAGGGGCGCGGCGTCGTGGTGCTGATCCGCGACCTGAACAACACCATCGGTCCGGGTGGCGAGGCCGGCCCCCATACGCTGCGTCAATATGGCGTCGGCGCGCAGATCCTGTCGGCGCTTGGCCTGTCTGAACTGGAACTGATGACCAATTCGGTGCCGGTGAAGATCGTGGGGCTTGACGGCTACGGACTTTCGATCCATTCCACCCGGCCTATCCCGAAGGACTGAGACATGGCCTCGAATACCCAGCATCACGAATTGCCCTTGCCCCGTTTCGACGATCCGGTGCGGCTGCTGATCGTGGTTGCGCCCTATTACAAGACCATCGCCGACAATCAGATTGCCGGTGCCCGTGCCGTGGCCGAGGCCGCAGGCGCGACCGTCGATCTGGTCGAGGTTCCCGGCGCGCTGGAGATCCCCACCGCCATCGGTATCGCCGGGCGGCAGGCGGATTACGACGGATTCGTGGCGCTTGGCTGCGTGATCCGGGGCGAGACGACGCATTATGACACCGTCTGCAACGACAGTTCTCGCGGGCTGACGCTTCTGGGCTTGCAGGGGTTGGCCATCGGCAACGGCATCCTGACGGTCGAGAACGAGGCGCAGGCCGAGGTTCGCGCCGATCCCGCCGGGCAGAACAAGGGCGGGGGCGCTGCCGCCGCCGCGCTGCATCTGATCGCGCTGAAACGGCGCTGGACGGGGCGCGGTCGCGACACCGCGCCGCCGCAGGAGACCGACCTGATCCGGCTGGCCGGAGAACTGGAAGGACCGGGACGGGCATGACCACGACCGGAAAACCGACCCGCCCTGATCGTCGCGCGCTCAGTTCCGCCGCGCGGCTCTATGCTGTGCAGGCGCTGTTCCAGATGGAGGCCGCAGGGCAGGGCGCCGATCGCGTCCAGCGTGAATTCCTCAGCTATCGCATCGGGGTCGAGGATGAATCCGGCCCCCACCCCGAGGCCGATGAGGCGTTGTTCTCGCGCATCATCGACGATGTGGTGACGTGGCAGTCGAAGATTGATCAGGCGACGGATCGCGGGCTGGTGGCGAAATGGCCCATCGACCGGATCGACCCGGTGCTGCGGGCGCTGTTCCGGGCCGCCGGGGCCGAACTGACCCGGCCATCCACCCCGCCCAAGGTGGTCATCACCGAATATGTGCGGCTGGCCGAAGCGTTCTTTCCCGAAGGCCGCGAGCCGAAATTCGTCAATGCGGTGCTGGATCACGTCGCACGAGAGATGCGCCCCGACGCCTTTCCCTCCGTGACGGAATGACCCCTTCCCACCGGGCCGCGCGGCGCTATCATGGCTTTTCCCCCTGTTCGGAGAGCCGTGCAATGCAGCCGCTGGTCCGCCTCTATATCCGCAGTATCGTTCTGGGCTTTGCCCTTGCGGCACTGTTCACCGCCTTGCTGATCTGGCTGGATGTCGCGCACCTGCGGCATCTGATCCTGTCATCCCTGATCGGCTGGCTGGCGGTGGCGATGCTGGTGATCTTCAACGGCATCGTCTTTTCCGGGGTCCAGTTCGCTTTCGTCATCATGCGCATGGCCGATTCGCCCCCTCCCCGGGGCGGGCGGCGGCAACGCATGCCCCGGATGGGCGCGCCGGCGCTGGCGATCCGCGTGCCTGCGACCCGTTCCAGGGATCGCTGAACTGTGAGAGCGTGCCGATAACGCCCCTGCGCCGTGTCGATTGTGCAACAGAATTGTGCCTTCCGCGCCATGCTAAGACTGCCTAAATTTTAACCAGTCACGCAATTGTTTCATTAGCATGCGATTCAGCCCCTGAACGGCGCGGTTTTGATGTCGCGATTTTATCAGCCGTTTCTCTGGACTTACCTTTGGGTCAAGCAAGTTCCGAAAACGGCCATCACAAATATATTTCGGCGCTTTCCCGCCGTTGTTACAGCCGCGCCCGATCTCTCACGAATTTGCGAGTTTTCCGTGTTTTTCGCAGGCCTTTGAACCGGACGGGCTTCGGATTAATTCATCCCTCAGCAGCGATGCAGTGGCACTGACAAGGCCACCAATACGAAACTCGAGTTCATGAGGAAACACGAGATGAAACAAGTGAAGCTTCTTGGCACTGCCGCCATTCTGGCCGCTCTGTCCGTGCCTGCCTACGCGCAAACCGAATTCGCCACCGGCGGCAATGTGACCGGCCTTGGCGACGTTGATCGCGCCATCACCGACGTTCAGGACGATGTCGAGGACGATTTTGCCCGCAGCGGCGACGCTTACCGCTTTGGTCCGGCCGAGCGTCGTCAGGGCCTGTCGGGCTCGATGTCGCTGAGCTATACCGGCCGCAGCAGCAACTCTGAGTCAGGTACCGACAACCAGGATTTGCTGATCGGTGGGCGCGTGTCCTACGCTACGCCGCAATGGGCGCAGACTGTCGGCCTGCTGATCGAGTTCACTGAGAACGACGACGGCAGCAAGGAAGAAGAAAGCGTCAAGGCTATCTATGACGCGATGTATTACATCAACGACCAGTTCTACGCCTTCGGTCTGGGCAGCCTTAACATCGACGGTATCGCGAGCCCCGATGAACTGCGTCGCGACGGCATTCTGGCAGTCGGTCCGGGCTACCGGGTCATCAACAACGACACGACCGCATGGCGTGTTCAGGGTGGTGTAGGTGTCCGTTATGGCAAATACGAAACCGGCCCGGAATTCAACGGCGACTCGTACTCGGAATTTGGCTGGATCGTTTCGTCGCGGCTCTATCACCGCTTCAACGAGAATATCTTCCTGACCAACGACACCGACTACTTGGATTCCGGCGGGGATCTGCCCTACCGCCTGACCAACGAGTTGGGAGTCAACTTCGCGATGACCGAGCAGCTGGCAACCCGTGTCAGCTATCTGACCGAGTACACGGAAGCCACCGACGGGGCTTCCAGCCGCACCGACAACAAGCTGGGCGTGTCGATCGTTTACGGCTTCTGATCTTCCCTCGATCAGAGTCTCTCTCGAAAGGGCGGCCCTTTGGGTCGCCCTTTTGCGTATGCGCCGATGGTGGGGAAGGGTGGCGGGAACCGCAGCAACCGCGACGGCACGAGATTTCCCGAAAGCCTGGAGTACCAGGTGGGCGCCAGGTAACGAGACCAGGGTCACGTCAGAGCCAGCCCCCTCGGAAAAGTTATAGGCCAGTGGAAAAATGGCCGCACGCGAGAAGAGCAGAAGCCCGCCAAGCATGCAGATAAGGCCCGCGCGCCGGGCTTTCAAGCACCTGCAAAGCCTTGTCTGACGTTTCCTGTTTGTTCTAGGATGCGGGCATGTGCGATGAACCACCCATCCCCTTGCCGGCCTTGCCCGGACAAAGGCTGGCGCGCGGCGTGGCGCGGATGCTGGCCGGCCTGGATCACGCGGTTCTGCCCGAATTCGTGCCCGCACGCGGGTTGCGCGTCGATCTGATCAGCCTTGGCCCGAAGGGAGAGATCTGGATCATCGAATGTAAAAGTTGCCGCGCCGATTTTGCCGGGGACCGCAAGTGGCAGGGCTATCTGGACTGGTGCGACCGCTATTTCTGGGCGGTCGATTGCGATTTTCCGGCCGAACTTCTGCCCGGGGAAAGCGGTCTGATTCTGGCCGATCCCTATGGCGCCGAGATCCAGCGCATGGCGCCCGAGGCGCGACTGGCCGGCGCAAGACGCAACCGGCTGATGCGGGATTTCGGGCGCGCGGCGGCCCTGCGCCTGCACCGGTTGCAGGACCCGCAAGGGGTCAGCGGCGGGGCTTTTTAGGCTTGCCGCCCTTTTTGCCCATCCCCCGGACGACTTCGGCGGCGGCCAGCAATTCCTCGGCGATTTCGGTTGCCTCATCCGCGTCGAAATCCAGCGGCAGATCGACGCCCGGGGCCTCGACATAGATGCGCACCATGCCCTGATCGGTCGGCCCGACCTGCAGATTGGCGGCGATTTCGCTTTCGCTGTTGATACCCACGGATCGCTTCCTTGTTGTGACAGGTTTTCTCTATCCTGTTGTCAAAATCCCGGCAAGTCGGGCTTGCAACCCGGACGCGGCAGGTTTACACAACGCATCCGTGCCGCCTTAGCTCAGTTGGTTAGAGCGCTGGATTGTGGATCCAGAGGTCCCCCGTTCAAGCCGGGGAGGCGGTACCATCAAAGATCCCCCGGCTTCCATACGAATATGACGTATTATCAACAGCTTGCGTTGTTCAGCGCGTTGACTTTGCCAGACAGCTGGAATCGTCGCGAACAGGAATGGTCGTGAAACAGCGGACGGATTGCGAAACGCGGTCACTCAATACGAACAGAGCACTCGTAACCAACTCTTCACCCGGGGATGGGAAGAAAATCACCGCTCCGCAATCCGTCCAACTTATTCCCACACCCTAGGGAATGTCAGTCTTATCTTAACTTTTGTTCGTTATGTCAGCCTGACTTTTTGGTCAGGTATTCCGCACCCCTGAAAAGGCGTATCCCGACAGGATCATTGGACGACATGCCGCAATCGTTCCCGACCAATTGCGTTATGAACAATTTGTCTTGCATCATCGGTCCGTGGCGGCATGGTTGTGGAAACGTTGCGTCTGTTCCGTACGGTTCAGTCTTTCGTCCGTTTCTGGTGTGTGGTTTGCTCGCCGTCCGGCCTTGGCCGGCAAGACCTACTGGAGACCCTGCCATGCCATCCGCCACGCGTCCCGGCAGCAATATCTGTTCCGATGCCATCGAGGCCATGACCAGCCTGATGGACAGGACGGGGCAGGTGCCCAGCCTGGCAGAGCTGGCAAAATCCATGTCGGTCGGCGAAGATGCCCTGCGACGGATTTTCCGCGACGAGGGTCATCTGCTGATGGTGGTGGCCGAGAATGCGATGATCCTGCTGCATGACGAATGCACGCGCGCGGTCGTCGCGGCCGATGCGGGCGACCCGATCGCGCAGTTTTCGGCGCTGGCCGACGCCTATGTCGAGTGGTCCCATAACAACCCCCGAGAGTTCCGCTTCATCGGCTCGATGCCCGCCGGCCAGTTCGAGGGAAACGAGACGCTGACGCGGTATGAGCAATCCATCCACGAGGTGATGCTGCGGATGCTGGCGCGCGCTCAATCCGCCGGCGCGATCGCCGAGGACGAGGATCTGCAACTGCTGGTCGCCATCGCCCACACCTATGCCTATGGCGTGGCCAGCAAGATGCTGCTGGGCGATCTGGCAAGATGGACACCGGGCCTCTCGGACCGCGACGCCGCCCGCGCGATCCTGCACGGTCTGATCGAACGGGTGCTGCGATAGCGGGAGTGACCTTCCTGCTGAAAACCGGCCCGATTGACGCTGGAGATCTCGGCTGCCGTTTCCCAGCTGGGACAGGAGCTGAAAAGGACGGTGACATCGAAATTTTCGGAGACCACCGATGAAGTCCTCGCCTCGATCAGGCGTTCCTGTCAAAGGGCAATCCGCCGAACTTCCGTTGGGAATGACTATTCCAGCAGCGCGGCGCCGGTGGTGGCGTCGGTGATCAGTCCGCTGATCAGGCCGCCCCGCAAGGCGGCGCGGATGGCGGGCAGTTTCTGCGTGCCGAAGGCGGCGCCGACGACCAGCGTTCTGTCTCGCGGCGGGATCGGGGCCGAGGCCACGCGGTCATTGCTTTGCCCCTCGATCAGCCGCCCCGAGGCGTCATAGACCCAGCCGGTGATCTCGCCCACGCCGCCTGCATGGACCAGCGCGGCCAGTTCGTCGGCGCTCAGAAATCCGTCCTTCATCAGCGCCGCATTCCGGTCCAGCGTGCCGATGCCGACAAAGGCGACCTCGGCCAGCGCCGACATTTCGATCACGCGGCGGATGCCGGGCTGACCGGTGATGGCGGCGCGTTCCGCAGAGGAAGGGGCGATTACCGGCAAAGGCAGCGGAAAGCTGCGGGCGGTAACCAGTTCCGACAGCGAAAACAGCACGTTGTAATAGGCGGTCGAGCCATCGGGCGCGATGTTGCCGGTCAGCGATACGATCCGGTGCCGGGGGCAGTCGATATGCGGCAGCTCGGCCAGCGCGGCGCGAAGCGTGCGCCCGGTGCCAATGGCCAGCGTCAGCGGCTCTGGCCTGCGCAGCCAGCGCTCCATTTCATCGGCCAGCAGATGGGCGACGCCGGATTCGGGGGCGTCGGCGGGGGCGATCTCGCACAGGCGCAGGTTCCAGCGGGCCGAGAGGTCGCGCGCCAGATCGAGGCAATGGGCAAAGGGGTGATCGATGCGGATCTTGACCAGCCCCTCGGCCATGGCCTGCGCGATCAGACGCTGTGCTGTCTGGCGCGAAATGCCCATCAGCCCGGCGATTTCGTCCTGGGTTCTGCCCGCGACATGCGACAGCCACGCCGCCCGTGCCGCCTGTTCCAGTTTGCGTCCCTGATTTGACATCCGGCCCGTCCGCGCCCTGCGCCAAAGGCGCGTGTTTCGTGCGGTGCGACCCTAGCGCGGGCGGTGCCACCCCGTCCAGATAGCGGGTGGGGTTTTCCTGTCGCGGGCCTCAGCGGCGCCAGTTGGCGGGCACGTCCCAGACGGGGCGTCCGGCCTCGGCCCGGGCTTGGTCGCGGGTCAGGCCGATGTCGCCGAGCCGGCTGTCTTCGAGATGTTCCAGATCGAGACGGCTGCGCCGCAGATCCAGCATGGTCAGCAGGCGCGCGCGCCAGCCTTTGCGCGGCAGGATACCCGGACGGGTCGCGGGATGTGCGGCGGCAAGGGAATTCTGTGCCATGGTTCAACTCCGATGATGGATATCATCAATGGTGATGATTTGTTGTGTGCGTATCATCTGCGTTGTTGATAGATAGGCGGGGTAGTGATATTTGTGAAACGAATGATTTTGATCCGAACCATCAGGGGGATTGAAGGATGCGAAATCTCGATATCGCGACGATCCGGTCGTTGCAGGCGGTGGCCGAATATGGCTCGGTCACCCGCGCGGCCGAGGCGCTGAACATGACGCAAAGCGCGCTGTCGATGCAGATGAAGCGGCTGGAGGAGCTGTTCGGCGAGGCGATGCTGATCAAGCAGGGGCGCGGCGTGATCGTCTCGGATTTCGCCACCGAGATGCTGATCGAGGGGCGCAAGCTGGTGGCGCTGAACGATGCGATTCTGGCGCGGTTTACCGATGCCCGGCCCGAGGGACGGCTGCGTGTCGGGCTGACCAGCGACTGGCTGTTTGCCAAGGTGGCGCAGGCGGTCCGGGATTTCCGCCAGAACAATCCCCGAGTTGCGCTGATCATCAACGATGCCCGCAGCAAGGATCTGCGCGAACAGATGAAGCGGGGCGAGCATGACGTGATCCTGACCACGGAATTCGAGGCGCCGCCGGGGGCGATCCACCTGGCCAAGGTCGATCTGGCGTGGTTCGGTGCGATCGGAGGGCAGGCTTGGACGCAGCGGCCGCTGCCGATCGCGAACTCGCCGCATTGCGCCTATTACTCGATCGGGATGGCGGCGCTGGATCGCGCCGGGATCGAATGGGCGCAGGGCGTGGCCGAAGGCGGCAGCGACACATGGAAGGTCAGCGCGGCGGCGGATCTGGGGATCACCATCCTGCCGCGCGGTATTTCGCAATCGGGTCTGGCGCCGGTCGATCATGGCGGCGCGCTGCCGCCTTTGCCGCCGACCTGGCTGAACGTCTATGTCGCAGATGGTCCCGCCCGGCGCGAGGCGGCCGATTTTGCTGGCTATCTGCGACGTGCGGTATGCGAGGTGGCGGCGGCGGCCTGAGGCAGGGGGGCTCTGCCCCCGCGAAAGCCGCCCCCTCGATGGGGGCGGCTTTCGCTCCCCCGGGATATTTTGGCACCAGTGATAGGCAGGATCAGACGACGACGCCTGCGCCTTCGGTGGCGGGGCCGGCGACGGCGCGGAAGGCGGCGAAGAGTTCGCGACCCATGCCTTCGCTGCTTGTGGCGGGATCGAACGTGGCGGGCTGGCGGCTCTCAAAATCCGGGGCGAGGCAGTCGATCTGGCCGGTGATCGCGTCGAGGCGGATCAGGTCGCCGTCGCGCAGCCGGGCCAGCGGGCCACCGACCGAAGCCTCGGGCGAGACATGGATGGCGGCGGGGACCTTGCCCGAGGCGCCCGACATGCGGCCATCGGTCAGCAGGGCGACCCTGAGGCCGCGATCCTGCAACACCGCCAGCGTCGGGGTCAGCGAATGCAGTTCCGGCATGCCGTTGGCGCGCGGCCCCTGGAAGCGGACGACGACGATGGTGTCCTCGGTGAATTCGTTTGCCTTGAAGGCGGTCTTGACCTGTTCCTGGTCGCTGAAGACGCGGGCCTTCGCCTCGATGATATGGCGTTCGGGGGCGACGGCGCTGACCTTGATGACGCCCCGGCCCAGATTGCCCTGAAGCTGCTTCAGCCCGCCGGTCTGCGCGAAGGGGTCGGTGGCGGGGCGCAGGATCCGGTCGTTCAGGGATTCGCGGGCGCCCTTTTCCCAGCGGATGCGGGTGCCGTCGAGTTTCGGCTCGGCGGTATAGCCGTCCAGTCCGGTGCCGTTGATGGTTTTCACGTCGGGATGCAGCAGCCCGGCATCGAGCAACCGGCCGATCATGTAGCCAAGCCCGCCTGCGGCGTGAAAATGGTTCACATCGGCCAGACCGTTGGGATAGACCCGCGCCATCAGTGGCACCGATTCCGAGATGTCGTGGAAATCCTCGATATCCAGCAGGACGCCCGCCGCGCGGGCAATGGCGGGCAGATGCAGCACCAGATTGGTCGAGCCGCCCGTCGCCATCAGCCCGGCAATGCCGTTGACGAAGGCGCGTTCGTCCAGCACCTCGCCCGCGGGCAGATAATCATTGCCCAGCCGGGTGATGCCGGCGGCGCGTTCGACCCCGGCCACCGTCAGTGCGTCGCGCAAGGGCGTGTTCGGGTTGACGAAGCTGGAGCCGGGCAGGTGCAGGCCCATGAACTCCATCAGCATCTGGTTGCTGTTCGCGGTGCCGTAGAAGGTGCAGGTGCCGGGGCTGTGATAGGAGGCCATCTCGGCCGCCATCAGCGCATCGCGGCCGACCTCTCCGGTGGCGAATTGCTGGCGGACCTTTGATTTCTCGTCATTGGGCAGGCCCGAGGGCATGGGCCCTGCCGGGATGAAGACGGCGGGGATATGGCCGAAGGTCGCCGCCGCGATGACCAGCCCCGGCACGATCTTGTCGCAAACGCCCAGATAGAGCGCCGCGTCGAAACAGTCATGCGAGAGCGCAACCCCGGTTGCCAGCGCGATCACGTCGCGGGAAAACAGCGACAGTTCCATCCCCGGACGGCCCTGCGTAACGCCGTCGCACATGGCAGGCACGCCGCCCGCGACCTGCACCGTCGCGCCCGCTGCATGACCCGCCTGCCGGATCAGGTCGGGGAAGCGCTCATAGGGCTGATGCGCCGAAAGCATGTCGTTATAGGCGGTGACGATGCCGATATTGGGTTTGTGGGTGGTGGCCATGTCCTGCTTGTCGGGCATGGCGGCATAGGCATGGGCCTGATTGCCGCAGGACAGATGGGCGCGGCGCGGGCCTTCCTCGGCGGCCCTTGCGATCTTGGCGAGATAGGCGCTGCGGGATTTCGCCGAACGCTCGCGGATCCTGTCGGTGACGCGGTCGATCGTGGCGTGAAGGGACATGGCTGGCTCCTCTGGCTCTTGCGCCGGAATATAGACCGTTAGCGATAACGGTTCAACCATTCCCTGATGTTTTGGGGCGTGATCCGGTTCGACGCTGAAAATGGGCGGCGGGTTTTGGGGGGCTGACCTGTCGGCTGGATATTTGGACACCAGAGATGGGGCAGGTGGCTTGTATGCGGGCGGGGGGCGTGTCAGATCGGCGGGGAAAGGAAATCTGTCATGAGCGAATTGCCCGTTATCCGTCTGCGTCCGAAATCGAAGCCGCAGGCGATCCGTCACGGCTTTCCCTGGGTCTTTGCCGATGAGGTGGTGCTGGACCGGCGGACGCGCGGGCTGCCGCCGGGCAGTTTCGCCATGCTGGAGGATGCGGAGCGCAGGCCGCTGGGGCTGGTCACGGTCAATCCGCTGTCGAAGATCGTCGCGCGGATGATGGATATGGACGAGGGCGCGCGGATTGATGGCGATTGGCTGCGGGCGCGGATCGGGCGGGCGCTGGCGATGCGGCAGCGGCTGTATGATGCGCCCTTCTATCGGCTGGTGCATGCCGAGGCGGATGGATTGCCGGGGCTGGTGATCGACCGTTTCGGCGATGCGGCCGTAATCCAGCCCAATGCGGCATGGGCCGATGGAATGGCCGAGGAGATTGCCGGGGCGCTGGCCGATATCACCGGGGTCGGGACGGTGATCCTGAACGGGCAGGGGCGGGCGCGCGGGCTGGAAGGGCTGGGCGAGCGGATGGAGGTTCTGCGCGGGCAGGCCCCTGCGGGACCGGTGCAGGTCGCGATGAATGGCGCGACCTATCTGGCCGATCTGATGGGTGGGCAGAAAACCGGGCTGTTCTATGACCAGCGGCCGAACCAGGCATTTGCGCAGCGTCTGGCGAAGGGTGCGCGGGTGCTGGATGTGTTCAGCCATGTGGGCGGCTTCGGGCTGGCCGCGCTGGCGGCGGGGGCAGAGCATGCGACCTGTGTCGATGGCAGCGCCGCCGCGCTGGAACTGGCCGCCGGGGGCGCGCAGGCGATGGGGGTGGGCGCGCGACTGGCGGTGATGCGCTCGGACGCCTTTGGCGCGATGGAGGAACTGGCGGGCGAGGGTCGCCGCTTTGATCTGGTTGTCTGCGATCCGCCTGCTTTCGCGCCTTCGAAACCGGCACTGGAGGCGGGGTTGCGGGCCTATGAGCGGGTGGCAAAGCTGGCCGCGCCGCTGGTGGCGCCGGGGGGCTATCTGGCGCTGTGCAGTTGCAGCCATTCCGCCGATCTGAGCGCGTTCCGCAACGTCAGCGCGCGCGGGATCGGGCGTGGCGGGCGGCGCGGGGTGCTGATCCACAGCGGGCAGGCCGGCCCGGACCATCCCACCCTGCCGCAACTGGCCGAGACCGGATATCTCAAGGCGCTGTTCTTCCGGCTGGACGGATGAGGGCGGTTCTGGACGCCAATGTCCTGTTCCCAACCATCCTGCGAGAGATCCTGACCGATGTCGCGGCGGCGGGAGTGTATCAGCCGCTGTGGTCGCCGCGCATTTTGGACGAGTGGCGTCATGTCGCGGCCCGTTCCGGCCCCGATATCGCATCGGTCGCGGGGGCCGAGATCGCGCTGTTGCAGGACCGTTTTCCCGATGCCTGTGTCGATCCGGCGGGCATCGTGCTGGGCCTGGATCTGCCCGATCCGGCGGATGCGCATGTGGTCGAGGCGGCGCTGGCGGGCCGCGCCGGGCTGATCGTCACCGCCAATCTGCGCGACTTTCCGCGCGGGCTGATGGCCGGGTTGGGGCTGAGGGCGGTTCATCCCGATGCTTTCCTGCTGGATCTGGACCCGGCAGCCGTCCGTCACGCGGCGCAGAAGGCGCGTGACAAGGCGGCGCGGCTGGGCGGCGAGATGGATCTGACCGGCATGCTGAAAAAGGCGCGACTGCCCAGATTGGCGCGCGCGCTGAAGGGGTAGGGACTTGTTGTTATCGCTAACAAACGATATGCGGGGGCCAGCAGACAAGGAGGACAGCATGGTCTCTCGTGTGATCCCGGTCGAAGATTTCGACCTTGTGATCTTTGGCGCAACCGGAGATCTGGCGCATCGCAAGATCCTTCCGGGGCTGTTCAAACGCTATGTCGCGGGGCAGGTGCCCGAATCGGCACAGATCATCGGCGCCGCCCGGACCGAACAGGATGATGCGGCCTTTCGCGACATGGCGGCGGCGGCGATTGCGGAATTCGGCGGCGTGGCCCGCGACGATCCGCAACTGAAGGATTTCCTGCGCCATCTGAGCTATGTCGCGATCGACGCGCAGGGCGAGGGCGGCTGGTCCGCGCTGAAGGGCAAGATGCGCGGCGGCGTGGTGCAGGCGTTCTATTTCTCGGTCGCGCCGGCGCTGTTCGGGGATATTGCGGAACGGCTGGCCGGGCACGGGATCGCCGATGCCGACAGCCGCATCGTGGTGGAAAAGCCCTTTGGCCGCGATCTGTCCAGCGCCAAGGCCCTGAACCAGACGCTGGCGCAGCATTTCGACGAACATCAGATCTATCGCATCGACCATTATCTGGGCAAGGAGACCGTCCAGAACCTGATGGCCGTGCGCTTTGCCAATGTCCTGTTCGAGCCGTTGTGGAACGCGCAATTCATCGACCATGTGCAGATCACCGTGGCCGAGACCGTGGGCGTGGCCGGGCGCGGCAGCTATTACGACAAGTCCGGCGCGATCCGCGACATGGTGCAGAATCACATGATGCAGCTTCTGTGCCTGATCGCGATGGAACCGCCCTATCACTTCGATCCCGACGCCGTGCGCGATGAAAAGCTGAAGGTGATCCGTGCGCTGGAGCCGCTGGCGCCGGGCGATATCGTGCGCGGCCAGTATCAGGCCGACGGGGACGAGCCGGGCTATCCGCAGGACGCGGGAGACGGCCATTCGCGGACCGAAAGCTATGTCGCGATGAAGGTGCGGATTTCCAACTGGCGCTGGCAGGGCACGCCCTTCTATCTGCGCACCGGCAAGAAACTGCGGGCACGGACCAGCGAGATCGCCATCACCTTCAAGGAGCCGCCGCATTCGATCTTTGACGACAGCGGCACGCCCAAGGCCAATGAGCTTGTCATCCGGTTGCAGCCGAACGAAGGTATGAACCTGAAGGTGATGATCAAGGAACCGGGTCCGGGGGGGATGCGTCTGGTGCAGGTGCCGCTGGATATGTCATTCGCCGATGCGCTGGGGCCGGATGGGCAGGACATGCCGGACGCCTATGAGCGGCTGATCATGGATGTGATCCGGGGCAACCAGACCCTGTTCATGCGCGGCGACGAGGTCGAGGCCGCATGGGCCTGGACCGATCCCATCATCGCCGCCTGGGAAGAGGGCAAACAGCGCCCCGAACCTTACGATGCGGGCTCTTCCGGGCCCGAAGAGGCGCTGCGCCTGATGCATCGCGACAACCGCCGATGGAGGGAGATCCGCGCATGAGCATGGAATTCAAGGAATATCCCGATCGGGAAATGCTGGCCCTTTCGGTGGCCGACCGGATCGCGGGGCAGCTGGGACAGCATCTGCGCACCAGCCCCACGGCCTCGCTTTGCGTGCCGGGCGGGACCAGCCCGATTCCGGTTTTCGAAACCCTCAGCGGGGCGGATATCGACTGGGACCGGGTGACGATCTTTCTGGGCGATGAACGCTGGGTCGATGGCGAGCATAAACGCTCGAACGGGCGGCTGCTGCGGCGGCATCTGCTGCGCGACCGGGCGGCGGCGGCCAGCCATATCGACCTCTATACCGGCGATGAGCGGCCCGAGGATGCGGCGGACGCGCTGTCGCAGCGGATCACAGAGCATCTGCCGATCACCGTGGCGCTGCTGGGCATGGGCAATGACATGCACACCGCCAGCCTGTTTCCGGGTGGCGACCGTCTGGCCGAGGCGCTGGCCAGCGATGCGCCGCCGCTGATGGCGATCCACGCCCCGGGCGCCGAAGAGCCGCGCCTGACCCTGACCCGGCCGGTCCTGTCGAAGGCGATCCATCTGCATCTGCTGATCATGGGCCCGGAAAAGCGCGAGGCGCTGGAACGGGCGCAGAAGCTGGACCCGCTGGAGGCCCCGATCCGGGCCTTTCTGGACGCCGCCACCGTGCATTGGGCCGAATAGGCCCATCCGACAAGTGCCATCTGACGAAGGAAGGATGATCGCATGACGACGATCTGGGAACGCCTTGCCGATCACCGTGCAGCGCAGGGCGAGACGCGAATGGAGTCGCTGTTTCAGGCCGACCCGTCCCGCGCCGAAGAATTTTCGACCAGCGCGGATGGGTTGCTGCTGGACTGGTCGAAGACGATGATCGACGCGGGGGCACGCGATCTGCTGCTGGAACTGGCCGCTGGCGCCGGGGTCGAGGCGCGGCGCGAGGCGATGTTCAGCGGCGCGAAGATCAACGAGACCGAGGGCCGCGCCGTGCTGCATACCGCGCTGCGCAATCTGTCGGCGTCGGTTCAGGTCGATGGTCAGGACGTGATCGGGGGTGTGCGCGCGACCCATGACCGCATGGCGGCTTTTGCCCGCGATCTGCGAGAGGGCCGCTTTGCGGGGCAGGGCGGGCGGATCACCGATGTGGTCAATATCGGCATCGGCGGATCGGACCTTGGCCCCTATATGGCGGTGCTGGCGATGGCGCCCTACCATGACGGGCCGCGGTGCCATTTCGTGTCGAACGTGGACGGCGCCGACATCCATGACAAGCTGAAGGGGCTGGACCCGGCCACGACGCTGGTCATCGTGGCCTCGAAAACCTTCACCACCATCGAGACGATGACCAATGCCGCGACCGCGCGCGACTGGATGGCCGGGTCCGTCACTGACCCGGCGGCACAATTCGTGGCACTGTCCTCGGCGCTGGACAGGACGGCTGATTTCGGCATCGACCCCTCGCGCGTTTTCGGTTTCGAGGATTGGGTCGGCGGGCGTTATTCGGTCTGGGGCCCGATCGGGCTGTCGCTGATGCTGGCCATCGGGCCGGAACGCTTCGACGAATTCCTTGCCGGGGGTGCCGCGATGGACGCGCATTTCCGCAGCGCGCCGCTGGCGGAAAACCTGCCAGTGCTGCTGGCGCTGGTGGGCATCTGGCACCACCAGATCTGCGGATACCCGACCCGCGCCGTGCTGCCCTATGACAACCGCCTGCTGCGTCTGCCCGCCTATCTGCAACAGCTCGAGATGGAATCGAACGGCAAGCGGGTGGCGATGGACGGCAGCGATCTGACCCTGCCTTCAGGCCCGGTGGTCTGGGGAGAGCCGGGCACCAACGGCCAGCACGCCTTTTATCAGCTGATCCATCAGGGCACGACCCCGGTCCCCTGCGAATTCATCCTTGCCGCGCGCGGGCACGAGGACGCGCTGGACCATCACCATATCCTGCTGGCCGCGAATTGCCTTGCGCAGTCCGAGGCGCTGATGCGCGGCCGCTCGCTGGACGAGGCCCGCGCGCTGATGGCGGCGAAGGGGCTGGAGGGGGCCGAGCTGGAGCGGCAGGCCCGCCACCGGGTCTTTCCCGGCAACCGCCCCTCGACCACATTGCTGATCGAGCGGCTGACGCCGTTTGCGCTGGGGCAGATCGTGGCGCTGTACGAGCATCGGGTCTTTGTCGAGGGTGTGATTCTGGGGATCAACAGTTTCGACCAATGGGGGGTGGAACTGGGCAAGGAACTGGCCCTGAAGGTCGAGCCCCTGCTGAAGGGTGAGGACGCAGTAGGACATGACGCCTCGACAAGGGAGCTGGCCCGCAGGTTCCGGCTGTTGCGCGGATGAGAGGGCACGTCCCCGGCTTCCGTGGGTGATCGGCTGAATGATATCCGAGTTCCGCGAAACGGCCGAATTTCAGGCCGTTTCCGCTTCGCCCTGCAGGATTGGTTTTCTTGCCGCATGGTGGGCAAGCCGGCTTAAGCTATGTTGACAAAATGGATTCCGCTTTTCAGCGACCTATGAGGCTCTGTTGCACAAATCCCGTGAGGGATTCATCTTGTGAATCCAGTGTGGTAGCTGTGATTCATGAGCAGACCCAAGCCCCCGACCTACAAGACCAGGAACTGGCCAGCCTATAACGAAGCGCTCAAGCGCCGCGGCTCGCTGACGATCTGGTTTGACCCCGAGATGAGTTGGGATGCCGCGCCGTCAGGCAGGCGTGGCCGCCAGCAGAGCTACAGCGATGCCGCGATCCAGACGTGCCTGTCGATGAAGGTGTTGTTCGGCATGGCCTTGCGGCAGACGACCGGGTTCGTCGAGAGCTTGCTGCAGCTGGTCGGCCTGAACTGGGCAGTGCCGGATTTCAGCACGCTGTCCCGCCGTCAGAAGACCCTCGCCGTGAACATCCCGTATCGTGGTTCCAAAGGGCCGTTGCACCTGCTGATAGACAGCACCGGCATCAAGGTCGAGGGCGAAGGCGAGTGGCATGCGCGCAAGCACGGTGGCCCGAAGCGGCGTGTCTGGCGCAAGATTCATCTCGGGATCGACGAGCAAACGCTGGAGGTCAGGGCTGTCGAGGTCACCGGGAGCCACATCGGTGATGCGCCCGTTCTGCCCGATCTTCTCAGTCAAATCCCGGAGGACCAGGAGATCGGCAGCGTCACCGCCGACGGCGCTTACGACACGCGTAAATGCCACGATGCGATCGCCGACCGCAGCGCTCATGCCGTCATCCCGCCCCGCAAGAACGCGAAGCCCTGGAAAGCTATCACAGCCGGAGCCATGGCCCGAAACGAAGCCCTTCGCGCCGCGAAATATCTGGGGCGCACCCTCTGGCGACGATGGAGCGGATATCACCGCCGAAGCCGCATCGAAACAAAGATGCATTGTGTGAAACTGCTGGGCCAGCGCCTCATGGCGCGGGACTTCGACCGCCAGGTCGCCGAACTCCAGGTCCGTATCGCTGTCCTGAACGGTTACACCGCGCTCGGCATACCCGTCACGGAAGCTGTGGGATAAGTCCGTCCGGGGAAGGGGGAACCTCGGCCATCACCCGATTTGTGCAACAGAGTCCTCTGGTGCCGTCAAAGATGTTCTCGGAAGCATGGCCGTTCGATACCGCCCAACCAAAGAATGTCTGTAGGCTGCTGATACTCGCATTCACCGTGCGGGGTGCGATAGTCTCAATGCCGGGTAAGTCCAGTATCTCGGACAGGGGTTTGTCCTTGGTAGCAGCTAGCTTGTTCCGGTTCTTCGGGTATCGCAGCAGGATATCTTTAACCTGCCGTGCGTCAGCCTTGGTCATGGCCGCGATGGGCTTGTGGTCTGTGATCTCACCCAGCAGTGCGAGTGCTTCGCGCTTGGAGGCCATTGTCTTGGCAGCAAGCTGCCCCGTCCTGTCCAGTTCCGTGAAATACTGGTCTTGCACATCGTGATAACTGGCGCTGTCTACTGCCGGGGCGGGATCAGCATTGCTATGGGCGGCATCCGGGGGCGGCATATCCAGATCGAACCTGTTGAGCGTATCCACATGCCCCAAGGCGCGATCAGCAAATGCCTGATGGCCTTGCCGCATAGCGTCCAGCAGCCAAGCTCGATTGTCTGCGGATAGATCATCCTCGGGGATGCCCCGCAAGGCGCAGAACTCGCGCAGCAGGCCGTCTGCCCCGTCAGGATGCACCAACCCAGCCCAGCTATCGGTATCGACGTCTGCGAGGCTCTGCGACGCCTTGAGCGCATCCAGCCGCATTGCCTCTATCGGCCCGGCATCGGCAATGCCGTCCTTGAACCGTTCCAGCATTCCCCTGAAATGCTCCAGCACGTGCTGCCTGATCTCTGCGTATCGCATGTTCTTAGCAATTGCCGAAGTCACGCCGGATTGTCCAGCTAGCACCAATGCACGGGATAGCCGCTGTGCGGTGGCCGGGCATCTTGTTCGTAGGGACAGCCGAACATGGCTGCACTTCTGGTCAGGATGCAGGCAGGCAGGAATCGGCCAGCGGAAGTAAAACACCCTGTGCCGGGATCGGCTGAGATACGCTGTAATGCGCATGTTGTGGCTCACTTGTGTGGCGCACCAAGCGAAAGCAGTATCTAAGTACTTGATTTTAGGGAAAATGGTGGGCGACCCTGGAATCGAACCAGGCATGGGTCTCCCCGGCGGAGTTACAGTCCGTTTTCTATGGCTTCTCAAGCTTACTTTGGGCGCCGTGTAAGCACTTATTATCTTGATATTGCGTCTGTTTTTGTTCTAAGTATCAGCCATCAGCACGCGCTGTTTCTCTGCATCGTGCTTACAAATTGCTTACACGCGGGGCGGCATGAGCCAAAACAGAATGAAGCTGACCAAGGCCAGCGTGGCCGCGATCGAGGCGGACGGCGCCCGGCAGGTGCTGGTCTGGGATACCGAAATTCGCGGCTTCGGTCTGCGCGTCGCGCCGGGCGGCGTGAAGGCGTATATCATGCAGCGCAGGGCAGGGGCGAAGACCCGCCGCGTCACGATCGGCCGGGCCGACGACATGAGCGCCGAGGCGGCCCGCAAGAAGGCCACGGTGCTGGCGGCCGAGTTCGCGGAAGGAGTGGACCCGGTGCAGGCGCGGGATGCCAAGGCCCGAGCGGCCACCACGCTGGCGGAAGCGATGGAGGCCTATATCGCCGCCCCGAAAAAGAAGGGGGTCGGCAAGGGCGCGCTGAAGAAGGCCCGCACGCAGCGCGACATCCGCGTGGTTATGCAGCGCAAGTTTCCCGACTGGATGGCCCGGCCCGTCACCGACATCACCGAAAGCATGGTGAAGGAACGGCATGCGGAAATTGCCAAGGACAGCCCGGCACAGGCCAATCTGGCATTCCGGTATTTCCGCGCGGCCATCAACAACCTGATCGCAGATACCGACGAAGGCGCGGCGCCGATCGTCAAGACCAACCCGGTCACGCGGTTGAACCGGACGAACCAATGGGCCGATGTGCGCCCGGCCAAGGGCCGCATCCCCGATCGGATCATTCCCGAGTGGGTCGAGGCCGTGAAAACCGGCCTGGACGACATGGCGCATGGATCAGAGATGCGCGACGCGCTGCTGTTCATGCTGCTGACCGGCGCGCGCATCGGCGAGTTGCTGGGCTCGAAACCGGACGGATACGAGCCCTTGCGATGGTCGGCCGTGGATTTCCGACAGGACAAGGTGACGTTCCCCGATACCAAGAACCGGCTGGATCACGAATTGCCCTTGCCGTCGCAGCTTAGGGCGCTGCTGAAGGACCGCCAGAAGCGGGCTGGGGCCGAGTTCGTTTTCAGCGCGGCCGATGGCACCTTGCCGTTCAGCTTGCGGCCGGCATTGAAGCGACTGGAGACGGCCACCGGGTTATGGGTGACGGCCCATGACCTGCGCCGCACCTTCGCCAGCATCGCCAGCAAGCTGGACATATCGTCCTACAAGGTGAAGCGTCTGACCAACCACATCAGCGGCAACGATGTGACCGCGGACTATGTGGATGTGGAATTCGATGATCTGCGCGAGGCCATGCAGAAGATCGAAAACCACATGCTGCGGGCACCAGAGGAAAAAGCGGAGGCCGAGGAATGACGGGCGCAACGGGATGGGTTCACGTTCAGCAATTCATGGAAAGCGTGATCGAGGCGTTGCGCGATACGCGGCCCTTCGAGGAACCGGAGACAGACAACATTTTCGCGGCATGTGCAGCGCGCGAGGCACATGAGCACGCATTGTCCGCGTCGGCCTGCGAACGTGTCTGGCCCTTCCTGGTGCAGCAGCACGCGCAGGGGCGCGCGTGGGTGCTGCTGGGCAGCGGCGCAACCGTTCCCGCTTGGCCTTCCCTCTTTACGGTGTGCCAACCGGCCCAGCCCGTCGGTATGGCGCTTGACCTGACAATCGGGACGGTTGGTTCCGCACGTTGGGCGGTCGAGCCGGAGGATTTCAGCGGACCCGAAGATTGGCTGGACGAAAGCGAAGTTCAGCACGCGGCCCGCCACGGTCCTTTTATCGGGTGCCCGATCGTGCTTGACCGGCAGGCGTGCAAAACTGATCTTTATGAATTGCGCCACGGCCGCCGCGCAACAGGTGACGAAATCAAATTCTGGGTCAGAGAAATGCGAGAGCAAGGCGGCCGACCGACGCGCGACCTGGTGTCCGAAGAATATCGACGCAGCTACCCAGGCGCGTCAGACGAAAGTTTCGAGGCATTCTGGCGATCGATAGCCGAAGAAATTCAATTGCCCCGTTCTGGCGGGCGATCCTCTAAGGCTGAAAAACAAATGACAGCCGAGTTTCTCGCGCGGAAACCCCATCCGGAAACCTGACCGAAACCTGACCAGCCCCCACGTTCCCAAATTAGAAACTAAATGTCCTTATGCTGCCATCCGCCCATTACGGGCAATCAGCAAGGGCACAAAAATGAAACAGGAAACCGCAACTCTGAACCCTGCCACGGTAACCGTGCCGCGGCTGATGACGCAGAAAGAGGTATCAGAGTATACGCGCTTGTCAGAAAAGTGGTTCGAGCGTGACCGTTGGGTCGGCGCCAGAATTCCCTACGTCAAGTTTGGCCGTCTGGTCCGTTATCGCGCCAGCGATGTCGCCGCTTTTATAGAAGCGAACTTGCAATCCGCAAAATAAGAAAACCGCCACCCCTGGGACAAGGAGCGGCGGCCATTATCAGTGTTCCTGATGCTGATATATTCCATTTGCACCTTGCCCGCAAGTAAAGAGGCAAGAAATGCTCAATAGAAACGAACGCCGGATTTCCGGTGCGCAAATCAAAACCGCCGCGTCTTTGGCGGCCGCCGCGTGCTACGGTCGCGATGAAACCGGGAAGAATGTGACGGTGGACAACCGCCGGGCGCGCGGCGCCCTGGAACGGGCTTTTGCGCAACTGATCCGCCGCGGCGGCAAATCATTCGTCATGCAGGTTTCAGAGCGCGAGGCGCTGGGCTTCCCCGGTCAACAGCCACATGTCGCGAACACGGTCTATGCGCTGGCTGTTGGCCTCGATGCGGCAGGCTGCGGCGCTTACGCCATTCAGGGCATGGGCTATGTGGAACATCGCAAGATGCCGGCGCGCATCAAGCGGATGGCTGACGCCGAAGCCGCCCGCATGGCAGGCGCAAAGGCCCGCGTGGAACTGCTGGAAATCCTTGACGTCGATGGCCTGCCCCAGACGGGTTGAACCCCGTCCCTGAAATCTGACCGCCCCGAGCCCAAGCCCCGAAACCATAACTGACCGAGGTTCGCGCGATTGCGGCCCGGCGCGGAAAGAATAACATGGCTGATACAGCAGAACCGCATGAAACCCCCGGCGACGTCACGCCGGAAGATCGTCTCGCCGCCGCCGCACTGGCCTATGCCGAACGCGGCTACCACGTCTTGCCCGTCGAGCCCAACGCCAAGGGCCCGCTGACACGGCACGGCTACAAGGATGCGTCCACCGATACCGATCAGATCAAGGCATGGTGGACGCGATGGCCGGATGCCAATATCGGGCTGGCGCTTTCCTTGTCCGGTCTGGTGGCCGTGGACATCGACGCTTACAAGGATGATTGCGAATGGCCGACCTTCGCCGTCGGTCGCGATGTGCCGGCCACACTGGAGCAACGCAGCGCCCGTGGTGGCACGCATCTGATATTCCGGGCCGAGCCGGGCGCCCGTTACCGGGACAAGCCCTGCAAAGGCGTGGATGGCAAGCATCAGGGCTATATCCTCGCAGAGCCGTCCGCATTTGAAGGGGGCGTTTATCGGTTTCAGAACGATATGACGCCCGCACAGGCGCCGGAATGGCTGAAGCGCCCCGAGCGCACGGCGGCCGAGACTTTCGGCAACCCGAACGGAACGTCGGGACGGTCGATGGCCGAGGTCGAGGAAGCCCTGTCCCATATCAGCGCGGATGTCTCTTACGACGATTGGTATCCGGTGCTGATGGCCATCCACCATGAGTTTGGCGACGAGGGCGTGTCGATAGCGGACGAATGGAGCGCCCGCGCGCCGCACCGCTACAAGGAAGGTCTGGTCTATGAGAAATTCGCCGGCTTTGGAAAGTCTGAAGTTTCGCAGCACGCGCCCGTAACCGCGGCGACACTGTTCAAACTGGCGAAGGAAGCCGGCGCCGATCTGGCCGCGTTGTCGCACAAGCACCAGGCGAAACGCGTGATTGGCTTGTTCGAAGTGATCGAAAACCCAAACGCCATTCCGTTCCCCGCGAAATACGACCCCGACGACACGGCGCTGGCCACTGTCTTCGACCAGATCGCGAAGCGGGATCGAGCCCCCGACGTCGAGGATGGCGAAGACGTCTATCCGGTCCAGCGGATCAGCGACATTATTACCCGGCCGAGCCCGGTTTTCTTGGTCAAAGAATTCTTGCCTAAAGAAGGCGTCGGGATACTGTTCGGGCCGTCCGGGTCGAAAAAGTCATTCATGGCTTTCGACTTGGCTATGTCGATCGTCCACGAATTCAAGGAATGGCATGGCCGAAGGATCAAACCGGCAGGTGACGGCAGCGTCATCTATATCGCCGGTGAAGGGTCGTCCGGGCTGAAACCCCGGATCAAGGCTTGGCTACAAGCACGGGGCGTTACTGATTATCAGGATGAAAAATTGTTCGTCATCGACATGGCGATTAATTTCAAGGACAGCAAGAATATAGACAGGCTGATACGGACCGCCAGAAGCTTGTCGGCAAGGCCCAGCTTGATAATTGTAGATACGTTGTCGCAGTCGATGGCCGGCGCGGATGAAAACAGCCAGGCAGATGCATCCTTGTTCGTGAACGCTTGCGGACGGCTTAAACGTGATCTGGGCGGTTGCGTGATGGCTGTTCATCACCCCTCAAAGAATGACAGCAAGAATATGCGGGGGTCTGGCACCTTCGGGAATGATGTGGATTTCACCCTACGGATGGAAAGTGCCCGAGGTTCGTTGGAAGGTGTTATAACCGTCGTGAAACAGAAGGATGGCCCCGAAAACATCGCCTATCCTTACAGATTGATCCACCATGTCCTCATGGACGAACCCGCCGACGAAGACGGCGAAATCCCGTCGTCGCTGGTGTTCGACCATATCGGGACAGACCAGATCGACAAGGGAAAGCCCGATGCTTCCGCGCAGGGCGGTCCCGATCAGGCGCCGGAAGTTCTGAAGCTTATGAAGGCCGATTACGACGCCGGGCGCGGATGGCTATACGCGAACAATGTTACCGACCGCACCCGGCGCTTCCGCTATATCATGGCCCGGGCCTTTGACATTAAGGCCGATCGGGCAAAGGAAATGGTTGATGGCTGGGTGGCCGAAGGCATCGTGACCGTCGAAACAAGCCCAGGTCAGCGGGCAAAAGTGCTGGTGCCGCAGTTCGTGCCGGTTGATCCGGCCAGTGTTTTCGATGACGTGGGCGTATTCGGCTGATCGCAGGAGCGCACGCCACCACCTTCAAGGCGATATGCGCCGCGTCGATGGTTCCCGCCATCGTCGCGGCGATCGTCGTTCTGTGGGCGGATTTTAGCGTTGTGACATACAAATCTTAGGCCGATTTAAGGTTTGTATGTCGTGCAAGTCGCCTGCAAGTAGATTTCGGACCTAGGCTAAGTCATTGATTTCATTGTGCAAGTAAGTGCAAGTGCAAGTGGCCTGCAAGTGGCCTGCAAGTAGAACAAGTTCCTTTGTAAGTTATTGATTTTATTTAAACAAGTAGAAAGCCCCGACTTGCAAACACAAGTGCAAGCTGCCCTATATAAGAGATGGCTTGCGCGCACCGGGTCGGGGTCGCTTCGCTACCCCAGAGAGGCCCCCCGACCCAGTGCGGCTGCGCCCAATCATATCTTATCGGTTTGATAGACGGCCACTGGTTGATTTTCGGACCCGCTGGCAAGGGATGGGACATGGCCGTCATTTGGGCGCGCAGCACCGAACAAACATAAGGCTTCCTATGGCCGCCAGCGGTGTGGTATAGTTATACCTCATGAGATTGTTTCTATTTTATGGCATCGAGGGACGCCGACGGATGACAGAGCGAAAGAAGAAAAGCGCGCCGCCCGCGCTCATCGCTGCGGGCCGGGAAGTTCTGCGCCGCCGGGCGGCCCAGCGGCACCTGATGCCCAAATGCGGGGCCATCGCGAAACACAGCGGCCAGCCCTGCCGGCATCTGGCGTTGGCGAATGGGCGTTGCCAATATCATGGCGGCAAGACGCCGAAAGGCAAGAACTGGCACCGGATGCAATTGCCGGACAAATCCGCGCCGAACGCATGGCCGAAAACAGAGGCAAAGCTGTGGAAGGCCCGCAAGGATCAGGAAGCCCGCGCAAAGCGACTGGCCCGGATGACGCCCGAGGAACGGGCCGCACATGACAAATGGCACCGCGACCGGCCGCTGGGCACGCCCGAGTATCGCCAGCGCAAGAAGCTGGAGCGCCAGCAGAACGCAGAGACGCGCGCGCGGTGGGCGGAACACGACAAGGCCGCCGATCGAGCCGCAGCCGCCAGCACGGCGCCGGCACAACCCGAAACCGTGGCTGACGACCACCTTGCAGAAGATTGGATTTTCGGATGACCGCAAAGAAAACCCCCCGCGCCGCCAAGCGCGACATCATGGACCGCATCCACCTGGAGGGCGTCCCGGCTGCCTTTCAGGCGATGTTGGAGGTCTGCCGCGATCCGAAGGCCCCGGCGCCCGCGCGCGCGGCCTGCGGCTCGGCCTTATTCCGCGCCGCCGGTCTGTTCGATACCAAGGACGGCGGCGGCGGCCTCGACAAGAACCCGGGCGATATGACGGCCGATGAACTGGCCGAATTCATCCGCAACGGCGAGGCGCACATTGCCAATCTGCAAAAGCAGTCGGCTGCGCTCGATGCGGAGGCCCAGGACGGCGAAGACGGTCTGTTCGGATAATCCTTCCCCGCGGCGGCGCCATAGCTGCCACAGGGCCGCCCAGCAGGGCGCAGGACGCGAGGGCGCCGAGGATCGCGCAAGGCGGCCGCGGAACCGCCCAGCGCCGCGCAGGGGCCGCGCTACAGGGCCCATGTCCCCGGTGCCGCATCGTCGTTTGCCGGTTCGATATATGGGAACGGTGCGGGCGGCAGGTTCCAGAAGACGTCGAGAGCCTTGAAGCGATCGGTGCAACCCTCGACCCGGTATTGATCGCGGTAACCGTCCAGCATCCGACGCGCGCGGTTCCGAATGGACGCATTGCTGGCGTCCAGCGCCAAGCCGGCCAAGTCTTCCAATGACCACCAGATTTCGAGTTGATCGCGCTGGGCCTTTGCTTCGGCCAATTCGTTCATGATGGTAAGAAGGGTCGAGGCTTCGCGGCGTGCGGCAGATTGGTTTTCGTCGTGCATTGGCTTTGTCCTTTTATTGGGTGGCGGTCGATCGAGAGGGCGTGTCAGGCGTTCGCGGTATCGTTCAGGATGCGGTAGACGCTGGCGCGGCCGATCCCGAGGCGGCGGGCGATTTCCGTTCCGCCGATGCCATCGCGGTGCAGGGCAAGCACATCATCAGCTTTCGCGCGGGCGGTCGGGGCGCGGCCCTTGTATTTGCCTTCGGCTTTGGCCTTCGCGATCCCTTCGCGCTGGCGTTCCAGCATGATTTCCCGCTCGAACTCGGCAACGCCGCCCAGAATGGTCAACATCAGCTTGCCGGTGGGGGTGGACGTATCAATGCCCATGGCGAGGATGCGCAAGGCCACGCCCTTGCCTTCCAGAAGGGCCAGCACCTCGACCAGATGCGCGACTGATCGCGCCAACCGGTCCAGCTTCGTGACAATCAACGTATCGCCCTGACGGGCGAAGGCCAGAGCCGCGGCCAGTTGTTCACGCTTCGCCACGTCCACGGAAGAAACTTCCTCGATAAAGACGCGCTCGCAACCTGCCGCTTCCAGATCGCGCTTTTGCGCGTCCAGTCCGGCCTTCTGGTCCAGGGTCGATGTGCGGGCATATCCAATCAGCATTTTACCATCCCTCATACTGTCTCACAGGTTCTAAGACGTTATAGGGTGAACTGTCTCAATGCGTCAACACCATTCTTTTGAGACATATCTGCATTCGCCGTGAGACATCCCGCTTGGGCTTGGTCAGTGAGACAGTCGCCCCGTGCTTGCGCCATCGGCGAGCGCGAGATTGGCCGCTGTGCAATCGGTCATGCGCCTAAATGTGTCCGCGATTCGTTGCGTCCGCATATCGGATGCCGCACGATCAAGCCGGCGTAACGCGGTGAGGGGCGATGCGAAGGACAGCGAAGCTTTGGGCGATATGCGCTAACGTTCTTTTTGCCGGCCATGTTGGCACGGTCAGCGCAGAACAGGTCATGCTGCCGCTGCCGGAAGCCCCGGCGCGCCAACTGACTTGCGAATGGGGCGCATCGCGTGAATTGACGTATGACGACCCTGCAAACCCCGAGGTTCGGGAAATCCCGCTGGGCGGTGACCACAAGCCGACATTCACGATGTGGACCGACGGCCGGGCGTTATCCGACATTTCGCTTTCCCGCTGGGCGGATTGGATGCAGATCGGCAGCGGCAAGCAAATCTGCACAGAGAACCACATTTCCATAACTTGCGGATATGGGCCGACGGCGATCGTCCTTGACCGACGAACGTTGCGGGGCGTCGAGTTGAACACTTTCAGCCTGTTTCTGACAGAGGAAACGCCCAGCGTGCAAATATCCAACTTCCTTTGCCGCTTCACTGGATGACCCGCAGCAACCTGGGAACATTCCAGGCGCGCGAATATTACCAACCCGGCGCGCTGCCTTCCGGTGCGCCGTTACTGCCCGCCCCGCGCTTTCCCCGTGCGCGGGGCACCTTCACTCATCTGACCGGCCCGCGTCGCCGTCGCCGAGCGACTTGGCCGCCTCCGTCGTTAGGGGTCGAGGCCAACGCCGGTTGCTGTCCCGCATCGGCCGTTGCCGTGTGCGGCGCCCAATCCGCACCTGCTTTACCCCCTGTCGAGTTATCCTGTCGCAGGTGAGGTAATCAGATACCGTATCGCGATCATTTCCGCGCAAATTCAGTGCAGTTTTTCATCGTTTCATCTGATTTTCAGGGTGTTTTTCGCTGACATTGTGGTATTATAACACCACACACGCGGGGCTGTAGGAGTGACGCATGAATATCAGGGCCAACAGATATAACGATCCGTCGCTGGGCGCCGCGTTCGAGAGCCTTGCGGGCATGTTCGCCCCGATGAGCGGATCGGACGTGGCCGGTTATGCGGCGGCCGATCTGAACCGGCAGCAGGCCGCTCGGCAGGCGCAACAGCTTTCGTTGATCGACATGTTCGCCAGCGGCGAGGGCCCGATCGACGACCGCGCCGGCATCGCGGCGGGGCTCTACACGCCGAACCAATCCTGGGGCGCGGTGCAGATGGGCGACGCGACCAATCGGCGCGGGCAAGACCTGACGCGGGAAGCAGCCATTTACGGCCACGATCAGGCACTGGCCGGAACGAAATACACCAGCGACAACACCCTGAAGGGCAATATCTTCGGCCATGTCTCGGCACCGCTGGCGCAAGGCGAGGTGCGACAGGTGCCGGACGACGTCGCGGCATGGGCGACCGGCGGCAATGTCGGCGGTATCGACCAGGCCGGCGCGCCCAAACCCTTGTCGAAAACAGAGGTCGAGGGTCAGCTTCTCGGGCAGGCGGCACTGGACGACCCGGACTTTGCGAATTGGGTTCTGGGCGGCTCGAAAGACCCGGTCAACGCGGTGGATGCTGACGGCAATGCCATTCTGGCCCGGCCGCATGAAGCCGCAGGAATGGGGGTCTATGAGGACAGATCGAAAATCCCCGGCATCAAATCCGTGCGGACGCCCGATGGCCGCGTGACCGGCGCGGTCGAGGATCACGGCGGCTATGTCGAGGCAAGAACCGGCAACCCGCTGCCCGCAGGCACGATCCCGTTCAGCGCCAATGCGACCGGCGACGCCGATGCAATGGGGTTGGGCCGGACGCCACAGAACCGCATTCAAACCGACCTCCTGGAGGTCGAGGCGGCAAAATCCACGGCGAACCGCCTTCTGCCTTTGCTGCAAGAAAACCCCGGTGCGCTGGGCGCGGTCGGCTGGTTGCAGGGGACCGCGCAGGATGCGATTTCCACCGGCGGCGAAATCGGCCAGTTGTTCGGCAATGGTTATCACGACGTTTTCCAGGACATCCAGAACGGCGTCGCAGATGCCGGATTGATCGGGGCGGGCGGCGTGCTGAACCCGGCGCTGCCCCGTATCGACTTCCTGAAAAACCTGTTCGTCTACCAGATCGCAAAGGTTCAGTCTGGCGAACGGCTGTCGAATGAAGACGTCAAGAACTGGCGTCAATCGCTGGGCCTCGACGGCGGTTTGAGCAACGCCTTCCGGGGCACCAATGCGCTGGATGAAGCTATCACCATGCTGAACACGCGCGAGGCCACCTTGCGCCAGTCGCTCGAACAGAACTCCGTTGCCAGCACCGGCCCGGTTCCGGGTCTGGGCGATGGCAGCACGACCACGCCGCCCCCGGCCAACCAGGCCGGCGGCAATGACGATCTGTTCCGCAAATACGGATTGCAGCCATGAACTTTGACGAAGTGATGGCCGCCGCAAGGCAGGCCGATGCCGCGGGCGAAGCGGACGATGCGCGCCGGTTGCTGGAAATCGCGATAACGCTGCGCGACCAGCCGCAGGCCGCACCGGCACCCGCCGAGCCGTCCGCGCTGGAGCAAGAGGCCGCGCTGATCGCCCCGCCGATCTATGCCGATGGCACCGTGGCGCCCGGCGCGACCGATGACGACCCGGTCAACAACTGGTTTCTGGACGTGGCCGCATCCGGGGCCAAGGGCGTTCGTGACGGGGTGACGGCCATTCCCGATGCTGCCGTGCATGGCATCAACAATCTGCCCCGCGTGCTGAACCTGCCGAAACTGATCCCCGGCATGGAAGACGCTTACCCCGATATCGGCTCGATCACCGATGCGGGGGCGGCCTTCGATAACTGGATTGCAGGCGACGGCTTTTCCGTTCCCGAGGGCACCCGGACAGCGCCGGTCACGTTGCAGGACTTCACCAATGGCTTCGGGGCGCTGGACTATGAGCCCCAGACCCAGACGGGCCGGTTCGCGGAACGCGTCGGCAATGAGGTCGGCGCATCGGCCCTGCCGGTGGGCGCCGCGCTGCGCTATGGCGAAAACTTCGTCGGCAATCCTGCGGTGCGCCGCGCGACGCATGAGGGCATCCGCAACCTGGTCGAACCGTTCGTGCGCAACCCCCGCGCCGCAGTCACCCGAGAGATGGCGGGCGCCGTGGCCGCAGGATCGGGCGCCGCAGCGGCCAATATGGCCCATGACGCGGCCACCGGCGGCGACGGCGGGACGTGGTGGACCGATCTTGTCGGCGGCCTTGGCGGGCTGGGTATCGCAGGCGCCGCCGAAGGCATCGGCCGATCTGTCGCCAATATCGGCCGTCATGTCAGCGGATCGCCCCGCTTTCAGGAAAGCATTGCGGGCGAGGCCGTGGCCGACAGGCTGGTGGACAATTCGACCACCATGCAGGCGGAACGTTTCGCGGGCAGGCCGCTGGACGCGGATGTTCTGGCCGATCGGCTGGACAACCCGACCGCGCTGGAGAACCTGGTGCCCGGTTATCGCGCTGGCACGGCCGACAGGGCGGGCGACAGCGGCATCCGATCGCTGGCCTATAACACCGAGGCGCTGGCGCCGGGAGCGGCCAATATGCGCCGCGAACGGAACATGTCGGCTGTTGGCGATCATATCCGCGGCCTTATCCCCGATGGGAACGCCCCGGCCTTTCTGGATACCGTGCGCGACAGTGCAGGCGCGATCATCGACAGCGCCCGCGGCACCGCAGGCACCGCCCGCGCGCAACTGGATGACGCATTGGACGCCGTGCGCCCCCGGATGCAGCCGATCGACCGCGGCCAGATGATCCGCGACGACATGACGAACCTGCACGGCGAGCGCACCGCCGAATACCGTCAGGCCTATGAGGCCCGCGACGCTGCAATGGCGAATGACCGGATCGAGGCCGGGGCGCCATATCGGGCGCTGCGCGGCGAGGCCGACCGGATGACGGCCTATGAACAGGACGCCTATGTGCCGGCCGATGTCATGGGGACCGCCCGCAGGATCGCCCCGGACGCATCATCGCCCGAGGCGACAGGACTGGTCGATATGTTCGGCGCCCCGGTCATGCGTCAGCCCGACGTCGCCGCAGAAATCCCGCTGTCAGAGGCGCTGTCATTGCGGCATGGGCTGACGACCCGCCAGCGCGAGGCATTGGCCGCCGGGCGCGCGCCGGAACATCGCGCCATTTCACGCATGAACGATGCGCTGCGCCGCGAGATTGACGGCGCCATGTCGCCCGAGACGCGGGCCTTGGATGAAACCGCGCGCGGCTTGCGCCGGTCGGTGGCGGCCGATTTCGAGGACGGCAACCTGCCGTCGCGCATTCTCGACCAGACCGCGCATGATCGGCCGAAACTGGCGACAGAGGCCATCGGGCCGCGTGTGACCGGCAGCGAAACCGGATACCGCGACACGATGCGCCTGACCGGCACCCGCGAAGGCACGCGCGGCGCGGTTCGCGACCAGATACTGGCCGATGCGGGCAACGCCGGCGCGCTGCGCAATCAGGACAGCCTGAACCGCTTTCTGACCCAGCGGGCCTATCAGTTTGACGATTTCCCCGATGCCCGCGCCGCGCTGGAGGCCGCAGGCGTCAGCCGCACGCAACTGGATCAGGCCGAGGCGTTCGTCAAGGCGCAGGAAGGCCGCTATGCACCGGGCAGCAATTCCCCCGTTGGCCGGTTCACCCGCCACGATGATACGGGCGTTGCGGACGCCATGCGGGGCGTGTGGAAGTCTGCGCAGCCCCGGCAGGCGATCAAGGAGGTTCTGGATACGGCCGGACGATCGCCGCAGAACCTGAAGAACGCGCGCGCTGCTTTCTTCGAGGACATGGCCCGGACGACCACCAATTCCGGCCACGACGCGGCGGGCAATATCGTCTGGAATGGTCGCGTGCTGGATGGTTTCCTGAAGAACCCGAAGGTTCAGGCCGTCATGGACGAATTGTGGCAGGGCAGCGAAACCCACCTGAAGAACCTGCGCGAGATTGGTTCTGCGCTGATCGACAGCGAAAGCGCCTTGCGCGCCAAGCCCCCGGCATCGTCGGGCACCGCCTCGATCAGCCTGCAAGGCAAGATCGACCCGGCGCTTACCGCCACGTCGGTTTCCTCGACGCTGCGTTCCGTCCAGCGCGGCCAGATGTCCAAACCGATCGCAGGCATCCACCTGCTGGCGGGCTGGGTCCGGGGCCGGTCCCGGCAGGTGCAGGCCGCCGCGATCAACGAGTTGATGACCAAGGCAATGGACGACCCGACGCTGGCCGCCGCGCTGCTGCGCAAACATAACCCCTATGATGCGCAACTGATGGGCCGCCGGTTCCTGCGCTCTCATGGGCTGCGCGTGCCGCAGCTTGCCAACATCGTGAATGAGGAATTGGGCGGTTACAGCGAAGCGGACCAGGCGTTCGATGAATTTATCGGTGCAGATTGATCTTTCCGGCGGCCCCGCCCGATCGGGCCGGGCCGTCCCTGTCCGGGGCATCGGCCGGCGCGCGCCGCCCGCGTCGCCGGTTTCACCGATCCCCGTCGAGGCAGCCGCTTGTCGTCAGCTATGGGCGCGGGTGATCGAAACCGCGTTGCTGGACGCCACAGGATACGGCACCGGCCTGACGGCGGGGGAACGCGAGCCCGTCCGGCGCCATGCGGACATATGGTTGCGGCGCAGTCCCGAGTTGCTGACCGTCGCGGCGCTGGCCGAAATTGATGGCCGGGCGCTGCGGCAACGCTACATCGCGGGGCTGGTCGATATGTCGGGGCTGATCTTGAAACGACATGGCAGGCGCCTGAACACCGACCCGGATCAGGGCGCGGCACATCTTCAGCAATAGGCAGAGAAATGAGAACAGGCTTTCCCATAAACCACGGCGCGCGTATGACGCCGGACGAACGGGCCAGGATGATCATCGGCTTTCTGCAACGCGCCGCAGCGGGCGATAACACAGCGTATTATGTTTCCCATGCGCTCTGTTCGCTCGATCGGCTCTATGAGCGCGGGCGCATATCCAAGGAATGGGCGTTGCAGATCATCGGCGCTCTGGCATTGGTGAACAGTCCGGTGCTGGCGATGTTTCCCGATCCCGCACAGCGGAACATGGCCAGCAAGGGCATAAGCGGCGCCGTGCATATGGCGGCGCTGTGGGGCAAGCTGGACCGGGGGCCGAGGCCGGACGTCGCCGATCATGTGGCGCCGATCATCGCCAGATGGCTGCGCAACGCCTGCCACAACATCTGTATTGAAGGCGATCTGCACGACCTGGCCCAGCGGGCGATTGCCGCCAGACCTGCACCGACGCATGAGGCACCAGCCATTCTGCAATGATCGCGGCGCGCGCCCAGGCGGGAAGGGCCGGGCCGCACCCCCGGACCCACCCCCCCCGGTATCACTCCAAATTCACCCCGAAAACGGCCGTGCCATGCCCGCACAAAATTGCCGTTTTCTGGAACTTTGGGCCCGAGCCCGAATAGCCCGATCCCCCGTGACGCGGGGCCGGTCAGCAGGCCATTTCGTCCATCCCGCGCGGGGCGCTGCTGTGGGTGGTAGCTTTCAACCCAGTATCTGCCCTTGGCGCAAACCTTCACAGGGGGCATACAGTGGGACTGTCGCAGGCTAAGGGAATACTTTGAACAGCGAAACACTTCTGCTCTCGATGGCATTTCTGGCCACGGCTCTGATCTATGCGGCGGTCGGGCAGGCCGGGGCTTCGGGCTATATCGCCATCATGGGATTGGCAGGTTTTGCGCCCCTTGCCATGAAAACGACGGCCCTTTCTCTGAATCTGCTGGTTGCCGGCATCGGCACCGCCCTGTTCCTGCGGGCGGGAAGGCTATCATGGCGAAATGTCTGGCCCTTCGCTGTGCTGGGCTTCCCCTTCTCGATGCTGGGCGGCGCAGTTCACCTGTCCGAGAACGTCTATTTTCCGGTGGTCGGGGCGGTTCTGATCCTTTCTGCGCTTCAGATGGCCCGAACAGCGTTTATGGGCAAAGCTGCTGGATCGGATGCGCCTGCCACGCCCCCTTTTGCGGCGGCGTTAGTCACGGGGGCAATCATCGGTTTCGTCTCGGGGACGACCGGCACAGGCGGCGGCGTATTCCTAGCCCCCATTATCCTGACGATGAACTGGGGAACGGCGCGGCAGACAGCCGCCACTACGGCAGTTTACAATCTCATAAACTCCTTCGCGGCGCTAATCGGGGCGTATGCCGCTTGGGATCATATCCCCTCATCGCTTCCCGCATGGCTCGTTGCTGTTGCCGCTGGCGGGACCATCGGGGCCTATATCGGCAGCCGTTTTCTATCTGACCGCTGGCTGCGCGGGATATTGTCGTTTCTACTCGTGATGTCAGGCATCAAGCTTATCTGGTAGCGCCTCGCGATGAACACACCCCAAAATCTGCCGCTTCCCCGCCACCCGTCAGTCCCAACCGGCGCAATCGCGAAGACCTGATTACCGGGCGCCTTGCCTAAGTGTTCCCTCTATGTTCTCATTGCCTCGAAAGGAATCGAGGCATGGCGAAGTGGACGCGCAGGAAGATGACCATCGACGGGCGGGTCATAGGCGATGACTGGTTGGTCAAGCGCGACGGTTGGGTTGTGGGCCGTGTCCGGTTGCAGAATATCCCCGACAAGGGGTTAAAATGGCTATGGCAGACGATCACCGACGAACGCGCTTCCGGCCAGGTCGATACGATCGAACATGCGCTGGAGAAGGTCCGGGCCAACGCTACAGAAACCTGGCCGGTTGAACGCTTCCGGTAATCTGTCAGCACCATGCCCGCGGTCCCGTCAAACAATCCTACGGTCAACAGAACGATCCGCACATGCGCGCATGACGGCCTCATGATCGTCATGCGCTGCAATGGCTGCCGCCGACAGGTCAACTATTGGGCGTCCGATCTGGTGAAGGTGGCCCCCAATCCTGACCATCAGGCGCATATACCGCTGTGGCCCTGTTCGCGCTGCCGGACGAAGGAATACATGGTGATGCGGTGGCATTACCCGATGGCGGCCGAACTGGTCGAGGGCTTGACCGTGCGCCGTCCTGTTCGCAAGGTCGAACGCTGGATATGGCGCGACGAAAAGGCGTGACCGCATGTGCAATCTTTATTCCAACACGTCCACGCAAGAGGCCATGCGCCGGATCATTGAAAGCCTGTCCGATCAAGCGGGCAACCTGCAACCGGGCATGTTCTATCCCGACCAGATGGCGCCGATCGTTAGGCACGGCGCGGACGGGCCGGAACTGGTCAAAGCGCGTTGGGGCATGCCGTCACCGCCCAGCGTCCTGAAAACCGCTCGTGATCCTGGCGTGACGAACGTGCGCAATCTCGGGTCTGCCCATTGGCGCCGATGGCTGGGGCCGGACAACCGTTGTCTTGTTCCGCTGACCAGCTTCGCCGAGCCGCTGGGAAAGGGCCGGGGCAACCAATGGTTTGCGGCGGCCGATCCTGACGCGCAGATGTTCTTTGCCGGCATCGAGGTTCGGGACTGGCGATCGGTGCGGAAGGTGAAGGACGGCGAGACGAAGGACGACCTGTTTGCGTTCCTGACCTGCGAGCCGAACTCCGAGGTGAAGGCCGTCCATCCCAAAGCCATGCCGGTGATCCTGACCAGGCCGGACGAATGGCGGGCATGGTTGGCGGGGCATCCCGCGCCGGACATGCAACGGCCGCTGCCCGACGGGACGCTGCAACTGATCGACGAACCGCGCTAAGGCCGCGGGGCAGCGTCAGTCCTTCGGCAGATGGCCGTTTTCGCGCAGCCAGTCGCGCAAGACGATCGTCACCAGCGACGAAACCGATCTATCGTCAGCTTTCGCGGCGGCCTCAAGCGCCGCCTTGATTTCGGGGTCGATGCGAAACCCGATCGGGGCGCCCTTAGCCATCTACTACGTTCTCCAACAATGTTGTTGTATTATGTTGGAGAGTGTAGTAGATCGAAGCGGGCCGGGCAAGAGTTTGCCCCTCTTAACCGGCCCTAACCGAAACCCGATCGACAGGAGATCGCGAATGGCTACCAACGATCATACCACCCACGGCACGCCCGAGGAAACCAGAAGCACCGGCGCGCAGGCACAAAAGCCCCATTTCGATGCCGTCGCCATGCAGGCGGGGGCATTCAGCGCAGATCGCGAACGACTGTTCGGTGCGCGGGCCCGCATGGCGGCCCTGACGGTCGCAAAGACGCAAGACGAATTGCGCCGCGACTTCGAGGACGACCCGGAAGCCCTGACCGATCTGTCGGACACGCTGGCCGCCCTTTCGGATGAGTGCAAAGCGGTGCTGGCGATCGCGGACGCCGCGGCGGCCCGGCTGCTGATCGTGGGGCAAGAAATCTGTGGCGAGATGGCCGACTGATCGGCGCCCGACACAACGCATGAGCGCCCGGCTTCGGTCGGGCGTTTTCATTTCCGATGCGCTGGAGGCGTCAGGCCGCTTGCAGCGGCTTGATACCGGAAACGTCCACATGGCCGCGCGCTTCGGTGAGATCATAGGCACGCTGAAGGTTCATCCAGAATTCGGCGGTATTCCCGAAGAACGCCGACAGCCGCAGCGCCGTGTCAGCGGTGACGGGCGTCACGCCCTTCACAAGCCGTTCTATCCGGGTGCGCGGGACGTCCAGACGCTTGGCCAACGCGCCCGCGCTCATGTCGAGCGGTTGCAGGAACAGTTCGGCAAGCACTTCGCCGGGGTGCGACGGATTGGTAAGAGCGATCATCGGCATTCCCCTTTCAATGGTAGTCCACGATTTCGACATCCGCGGGGCCGGTTTCCGTCCACACAAAGCAGATGCGCCATTGTTTGTTGATGCGGACGGAATGTTGCCCCGCCCGGTCGCCTTTCAGTTCCTCAAGATGGTTTCCCGGAGGAAACCGCAGGTCTTCAAGCACAGTGGCCGCATGAAGCGCCGACAGCATCGCACGGGTGCGCTTCACCAGATCAGAAGGGAAGCCCTTGCCGAACCGATCCTTTACCGCATCGGCGGCCAGCTTTCCTCTGGTGCTTTGTAACATGGCTTCAATGTATCGCGGCGTGATACATAGTCAATCTGTCAGCCCTCACATGTTCGCGAGAAATCTAAGCATCCTGCTTACATATTGCTTACACGGCGCGTCCAAAACAGCCTAAACTGTTTCGAGAAGTTCCACCTAAGTCTTTGATTTGAAAGAATGGTGGGCGACCCTGGAATCGAACCAGGCATGGGTCTCCCCGGCGGAGTTACAGTCCGCTGCCGCACCTTGCAGCACGTCGCCCGCCTCACCATCGGCGTGGGGGGTGATTATCCGTCCAAGAGCGGGGCGTCAAGCGCATTTCCGGGGCTTGCGTCCAAGCTTTTCGACGCGCAGAGAGAATTGCGCAGAAAAGGGATCGTGGCATGTCCGACAAACCGGAGAAATCCAGAAAACCGACCTGGGTGATCGACAAGGAACGCGGGCGCCGGGCCTCGGCGGCCGAGACCGTCTGGCTGTTCGGGCTGCATGCGGTGCGCGATGCGCTGGCCAATCCGGCCCGGGAAAAGCTGCGGCTGGTCATCACCCAGAATGCGCTGGACCGGCTGGGCGATCTGCATGGCGCCGTGCCCGAGATCACCGATCCGCGGGTCTTTGCCAAGGCCGTGCCGCTGGCCCCCGACAGCGTTCATCAGGGCGCCGCGCTGGAGGTTCGGCCGTTGAAATGGGGCGGACTCAGCGATGTCGTGCTGCGCGAGGCCCCGGGCGAGAGGCGGCCGCTGCTGGTGGCGCTGGACCGGGTCAGCGATCCGCATAATATCGGGGCGATCCTGCGTTCGGCCGAAGTGTTCGGGGCAAGGGCGGTGATCGCGCCGGCCCGCCATTCCGCGCCGGAAACCGGGGCGCTGGCCAAGACCGCCTCGGGCGCGCTGGAGCGTCAGCCCTATCTGCGCGTGCCCAATCTGGCCGAGGCGCTGAAACAGCTGAAGAACATGGGGTTCACGCTGATCGGCCTGGACGGGACCGGGCAGCAGGATCTGCCGGCGGTGCTGGCGGAGATGCCGGATCGGGCGATCTGTCTGGTGCTGGGCTCGGAAGGGCCGGGGATGCGCGAACTGACGATGAAAAGCTGCGATCACATCGCGCGGATACCCTTTGCCGCCGACTTCGGGTCGCTGAACGTGTCGAACGCGGCGGCGGTGGCACTTTATGCCGCGTCGCAGGCGTGACACATCAAATCCTTGCGACATATGGCTGTGATGATTGAGAATCGGTCGCCCGCGCGCCTATCTAGGCTGACGTTCACCCTTCCGGATGCCATGCGATCCTTTTTTCTTCTTGTGACGGCGCTTCTGCTTTGCCCGCTGGCTGCGGTGGCGCAGGACTGGGCGCTGGAAGGCTATGACCCCGTGGGCTATGTCGCGCAGGGGCGCCCGGTTCCGGGCCGCAGCGACATTGCCACCATGTGGAAGGGCAAGATCTGGCATTTCGCCAGCGAGGACAATCGCGCAAGGTTCGAGGCCGACCCGCAGGGCTATGCCCCCGGTTTCGCCGGAAACTGCCCGGTCTCATTGTCCGAGGGGCGCATGGAACGCGGCGATCCGCGTTACTTCATGGTTGTGGGCAGCACGCTCTATCTGATGCGCTCGGCGCAGGCGCAGCGCCAGATGGAGGTGGAAAGCGATGCGGTTCTGGCGCGGGCAGCGGCGGTCTGGGAAACGATGCGCTAGACCTCTCGTTCCCGCGACTGTGAATCACGAAATCGCGAAGGGGCTGGAACTTTCTGCCGGTGATGCACATTTATCTTTGTGAACATGACCACGGAACGGTCATGTTCAGATCACTGTCCCTCGTTCCGCGACTTGCGCCCGGCCAGCTTCTGGACCGGGCGCCTTTTCTATGACAGGTTGTTGCAACTTACGGATGAGGTAGGGAGGCCCCATCATGGATGCTGCCGTCACGGAAGATGAGGATATCGAAAGAATCGCCCACACTGTCAGGACCATTGCGATGGTCGGGCTGTCGCCGAACGAGGCGCGCCCGGCATGGGGCGTGGCACGTTACCTGCAATCGCAGGGATATCGGGTCATTCCGGTAAATCCGGGCCATGCGGGCAAGTCGATTCTGGGCGAGGTGGTCTATGCCGATCTGACGCAGATCCCCACCGAGGCGGGGGTGCAGATGGTCGATATCTTCCGCCGGTCCGAGGCCGTGCCGCAGATCGTGGATGAGGCGCTGGCGTCATTGCCCGCGCTGAAGGTGATCTGGACGCAACTGGGCGTTACCAGCGAATCAGCCGCGCAAAAGGCCCGCGCGCAGGGTCTGACGGTGATCCAGGATCGCTGCCCCAAGATCGAATTTCCACGATTTCTGTAAAATGCCTTGCGTCAAAAAAGGCCCCCGCAGGGGCCTTTTTCTTGCGCAGGTGATGCCGGTCAGGCCCCCGGATCAGCCCTCGTGGTGCAGCAGGTCGGTGATTCGGCGCACGGCGGCGCGACGGTTGTCGCGGATATCGCCCTCGGCCCGGACCTTCAGGAACTGCTCGCCATAGCCCTGCACGACCAGATTTTCCGGCGGCACGTCGAAATATTCCGACAGCGCCAGCGCCACCGATTCCGCGCGGCGGTCCGACAGCGCCAGATTCATCGCGTCCGAGCCCACGGTGTCGGTATGGCCCTCGATCAGAAAGATCTCTTGCGGGTTGTCGGCGATGGCGTCCTGAATCACCCGGCCCAGAACCGACAGTTGCTGCGCCTGATCCGTCGTGATCGCGGCCGAGCCGGTGTCGAAGGTGATCGCGTCGATATCGATGGGGGCGACCAGCGCGCGGACTTCGGGGATGTTGCGGATCTGGCCAAGGGTAAAGTTGCGGTTCACATCGGCCTCGCGGCGCAGGGCGGCGGCCAGCGCGGCCTCGTCCATGCTGGAGGTATCGACGGGCACCGGCGCGGGGGCGGGCAGCGAGGCGATATCGACCGGCTCGACCTCGGCCGTGTCGTCGATCAGCTGCGTGCTGCGCCCGTCGGGTGTCACCAGCGTGCGCCGCAGCACCCGCAGATCGGCGTCGCGGATGGTGACCACCTTGCTGCCATCGGGGCGGGTGACGATGGTGCGCGACGAGCCGTCGTCGAAATTTTCGGTCGCCACGGTCGAGCCGGGCTGACGCAGCAGCGCCACCTCGTCCTTGATGACCTCCTGGCTGCCATCCTGCCGCGTCAGCACCACCCGGTCGGGCGAACTGAGCGCGACCTGCCGGTTGTTGTTCAGCATGCTGCCCACCGCCAGCGCGCCCAGCCCCAGCACCAGCGCCTTGGTCAGGTCGCTGCCGCTGTCGTCGTCGTCATTGCTGCGGCGCCAGTCGTTGCGCCGGTCGCGGCGGTCATTCCCGCTTAGCGCATCACGCAGGCTGGTGCCGAATTCCTGCGATGAGCGGCGGCTGTTGCCTTCGGTGATCAGCTGCTCGAACAGGCCGCCGCCACGGCGATCGTCCAGCGCGTTGGCGCGGCGGGCGCTGCGTTCCAGCGCGGCCTCGATCGCGGATTGGGTCCGGCGGGTATCCTCTTCGGCGGCGCGGCGCACGATCCGGCCATCGCCATCGACACGGTTCATCTGGCGGCCCGAGGGGGCCAGCACCAGTTCTCCGCGCGGGTTGGTATTCACCACCACGCCGCGCGGCGTCACCATCGGCGCGTCATTGGCGCAAGGCGCGCGGCCGCCGCCAAGGCAACGCAGCTGATCGAGGCGCAGCCCGTCATCCACCTCTCGGCTGAGCACGCCATGCAGCCCCGGCATGTTGCTGGCCCGCTGCCGCGCGGTGTCGCCCGAGGCAAGCGCGGGGCGGTCCCGGCGCTGCTGCTGACGCTGTTCGCGTCGCTCTTGTTGCTGGCGTTCGGCCCGTTCCTCGCGGCGTTCCTGCCGTTCGCGCCGTTCTTGTGCCTGTTCCCGATCCGCCTCGCGCCGTTCACGCTGACGTTCTTCGCGCTGGCGTTGCTGGGCCTGTTCCTGCTCTCGTTGCTCACGGCGTTCCTGCTGCTGGCGTTGCTGGGCTTGCTCCTGCTGCCGTTGCTCGCGGCGTTCCTGCTGCTGTCGTTGCTCGGCCTGCTGCTGTTGACGCTGTTCGCGGCGTTCTTGCTGTTGGCGTTGCTGGGCTTGCTGCTGCTGCCGCTGTTCGCGCTGCTCGCGCTGTTGTGTCTGTTGCTGCTGGTTGTCGTTGCGCTGTTGCTGCTGGCGGCGTTCCTGCCGGTCGGATTGTGGCTGGCGCTGTTCACGGCGGCGTTCCCGCTGGCGTTGCTCGGTTTCCTGCAACCGGCCCTCGTTCTGGGCCAGCTGGATTTGCGGCATCGGCACCTGCGCCTGTGCAATATCCGGGCCGAGGATCGCCAGACAGGCCAGGATCGCGGTGCTGTTGTGAATGATCCGGCGCATGAGTGCTCCTTTCCTCTGGGCGGCGTGACGCTGCCGTATTCCATAACATCCGCTGCGTGGGGCGGTTCCAAACAAGCGCGTGACCCCGCCGTGATGGCGCGGAGAGGTTCAGAAATAACGAAAAGGGCGCGGATTTATTCCCGCGCCCGTAAAATTTTCCGCACTTAAAAGGGGAAGGATCAGATCCCGTCGCCGACGAAAGCCTTTTCCACAACGAATTCCTTGGGTTCCGAGTTCGCGCCCTCGCGCAGGCCGAAGCCTTCCAGAACCTCTTTCACATCGACGTTGAAGGCCAGACTGCCGCAGATCATCGCCCGGTCGGTCTCGGCGCTGATCGGGGGCAGGCCCAGATCCTCGAACACCTTGCCCGAGGTCATGTTGTCGGTGATCCGGCCCATCAGTGGCGATTCCTCGCGCGTGGTGGTCGGGTAATACAGCAGCCGGCTGGCGAAATCCTCGCCATAGAGTTCCCCCAGAAGCGGATCGTGGCGCAGGTTCTCGACCAGTTCGCGGCCATAGTTCAGTTCGTCCGCGGTGCGGCAGGTATGCATCATCACCACCTGCTCGTACCGCTCATAGGTCTCGGGGTCGCGCATCAGGCTGGCGAAGGGCGCAATGCCGGTGCCGGTGGCCAGAAACCACAGCCGCTTGCCCGGCAGCAGCGCGTCCAGAACCAGCGTGCCCACGGGTTTGGGGCGCAGGATGATCTCGTCGCCCGGCTGGATATGTTGCAGTTTCGAGGTCAGCGGCCCGTCCGGCACCTTGATCGAATAGAACTCCAGCTCTTCGTCCCAGTTGGGCGAGGCGATGGAATAGGCGCGCAGCAGCGGCTTGCCGTTGTCGCCCAGCAGGCCGATCATCACGAACTCTCCCGAACGGAAGCGCAGCGATTGCGGCCGCGCCACCCGGAACGAGAACAGCCGGTCGGTCCAGTGCTTGACCGAGGTCACGAGCTGCGCATCGGGCAGGGTCTTCACGGGTTTCTGAGCGGCTTCGGCCACGGGGATATCCAGCGTCATGTCAAAATTCCTGAGTCTTTTAGGCGCAATGGCGGTCGGACGAAAGGGGCGGTCAGCCGGAAAGCTGGGACCGGTGGTTCCAGTCCTGCCAGTCGGCACGAGCCAGCCATTGTTCCTCGGGCTGGCGGGCGGCGATGTCCTCGGCCACGGCGACCTCGTCAAAGCCGACGCGGCGGGCCATGGCATATTGATCGGCGATCAGCCTGCCGGTGGCGCGCAGTCGGCCCTGAAAGCCCAGTTCCCGCAGCCGCCGCGCCAGCGAGAAACCGCGCCCGTCGGTAAAGGCGGGAAACTCGATGTCGATCAACTCGTGATGCAGATGTTCCGACAGCTCGGTGGGGTCGGTGTCCGGGGCCAGCGTCACGCCGGCCGTGTCGGACACGCGGTGAAAGCCGTCGTCGCGGGCGACGATCTGTTCGCTCATGCCGATACCTTTCCGCGGACCATGCGTCCGCCGATGAAGTGAATGCCGCATTCGGTTTTTTCCGAGCCGCGCCAGCGGCCTGCGCGCTGATCCTCACCCGGTTTCACGGGCGAGGTGCAGGGCGCGCAACCGATCGAGGGATAGCCCTTGGCGACCAGCGGATGACGCGGCAGGTTGTTTTCAACCATATATTCCTGAACATCCTCGGCCCGCCAATGCGACAGCGGATTGACGCGCAGCCGGGTCGGCGGCTCGGGCTCGAAGAACTCCAGCACGCTGCGTTCGCCGCCCTGAAACCGCTTGCGGCCGGTGATCCAGGCGTCATAGCCCGACAGCACCCGTTCCAGCGGGACGGTCTTGCGCAGGTTGCAGCAGGCATCCGGGCTGGTCCTGTGCAGGGTGCCGTCGGGATCGGTCAGCGCGACCTCCTGCTGGCTGGCGCGGATCACCTGCACATTGGTCAGGCCCAGCTGTGCCGCGACCTCGCGCTGATAGTCCAGCGTTTCGGGAAACAGCATCTGCGTGTCGATGAACAGCACCGGCAGCCCCGGTGCCACGACCGAGACCATATGCAGCAGCACCACCGATTCGGCACCAAAGCTTGACACCAGCGCCACGCGACCCAGATCCGGGTCGTTGACCGCCCGCCGCAGCACCTCGGATGCGGCGTGGTGGCGATAGCGCTGGTTCAGCCGCTCGGCGCGGTTGTCCAGCGTGTCATCAAGCATTGGCGGCCTCGGCGGGGTAAAGGGCGGCTTTGAACGGCGCGGGGCCGAGGCGGCGATAGGCGTCGATGAACCGTTCCGAGGGCTCCTCGCGCAGTTCCAGATAGGCCCGCATCAGCCGGTCGATGGCCGGGACCACCTCTTCGGCGGGGAAACCCGCCCCGGCACGCTGACCGATGGCCGGAATGTCGTATCCGTCGCCGCCAAGGGTGATCTGATAGTTTTCGACCCCGGCGCGATCCAGCCCCAGAATGCCGATATGGCCCAGATGGTGATGGCCGCAGGCGTTGATGCAGCCCGAGATGCGGATGCTCATCTTGCCGATCTCGTCCTCCAGCCCCTCATCGCGGAAATGCGTGGCGATTTCCTGCGCGATGGGGATCGAGCGGGCGGTGGCCAGCGTGCAGTAATCCATGCCGGGGCAGGCGATGATGTCGCTGGTCAGCCCGGCATTGGCGACGGCCAGCCCGGCCTCGCGCAGCGCGGCATAGATCGCGGGCAGGCCGGATTTGTGGATATGCGGCAGCACCACGTTCTGATCGTGGCTGATGCGGATGTCGCCATGGCCGTATTCCTCGGCCAGATCGGCCAGCAGCCGCATCTGTTCGGCGCTGGCGTCGCCCGGCGTCTTGCCATGCGCCTTGAAGGTCACGATGACGCTGGCATAGCCCTCGACCCTGTGCGGGTGCAGGTTGGTGTCGGTCCAGCTGCGGAAGGCCGGATTGGCGGCGCGTTCGGCCTCGTAATCGTCGGTCGGCGCATTGCGGAAGCTGGGGGGCGCGAAACGGTCGCGGAACTGCGCCAGCGCCTCTTGATCGACGCCGCGGAAGTCGCGGCGACGGCGCAGGAATTCCTCTTCGATCTCGGCCCGCATGGTGTCGATGCCGCGTTCCGAAACCGTGATCTTGATGCGCGCCTTGTATTTGTTGTCGCGACGCCCGGCGAGGTTGTAGGTCGCCACGATCGCCTCGACATAAGGCAGCAGATCCTCTTCGGGCAGGAAGTCGCGGACGACCTGACCCAGCAGCGGCGTGCGGCCCAGACCGCCGCCGATCCAGACCTCGAAGCCGATCTTGCCGTCGCGCAGGGCCAGACGCAGGCCGATATCATGCGCGGCCACGATGGCGCGGTCACGGGCACCGCCCGAGATGGCGATCTTGAACTTGCGCGGCAGGAACTGGAACTCGGCATGGTCGGTGGACCAGCTGCGCAGCAGCTCGGCATAGGGGCGGGGATCGGCGATTTCGTCGGGGGCGGCCCCGGCGAAGGCGTCGGTGGTGGTGTTGCGGATCGTGTTGCCCGAGGTCTGGATGGCATGCATCCCGACCGAGGCCAGATGATCCAGCATATCCGGAATATCCACCAGCTTGGGCCAGTTGAACTGAATGTTCTGGCGGGTGGTCCAGTGGCCATAGCCCTTGTCGTAATGCTGCGCCAGATGGGCCAGCATGCGCATCTGGTCGGGGCGGATCGTGCCATAGGGAATGGCGATCCGCAGCATATAGGCGTGCAGTTGCAGATAGACGCCGTTCATCAGCCGCAGCGGGCGGAATTCCTCTTCCGTCAGGCTGCCGTCCAGGCGTCGTTCGACCTGGGCGCGGAACTGGGCCGCACGGTGGCGCACATAGTCGGTATCAACGGGGCGGGCGTCAAACATGGCTTGCCTCGGCTTGCTTCTCGGCCTGAATGCCGTGGAAATAGTTCGAGGGTCCGGTCTGCCGGAACGCCTCACGGAAATGGGTGGGCTCGGGCCCGTTGGGGCCGCGCCTTGCCTCGACCATATAGGGGCCGACGACCAGATCGGCCTGACCGATGGCCTTGAGCAGCGCCAGCTCGGCGATGGCCTCGTCCTCGAACAGGGTCGCCTGCGCGGGATCGGCGGTCCAGCCATCCTCGCACATCCAGACGTTGTGGCCTTCGCGCAGATCGTTGGCGGTGATGACACCGGGTTTTGCAGCACTGGGAATGAAGGCTTTGCTCATCTGTCGAACCTCGTTAATCTCGTAGGTGTAATATAGAATTTTGTTCTGTATTTTTGCGATAGCTTCCTGAAAATAAGGATGAATGGACTAGGAAAGTGGAAATGACGGAACAGATTCCTGACAAACCCGATGGCGACAAGACGTTTGTCCGGCTGGATGACGTGGACCGCAAAATCCTGTCCCTGCTGCAACAGGATGCCAGCCTGTCGCTGGACCAGATTGCGGACCGTGTCGGGGCCTCGAAGACCCCGGTCTGGAACCGGATCCGCAAGCTGCGAGAGGCGGGCGTGATCCGCAGGCAGGTGGCGATTCTGGACCCCGAGGCGCTGGGGCTGGAGGCCTGTTTCTTCGTGCTGATCCGCACCAGCGAACATGACAAGGAATGGGCGGCGCGGTTCCTGCGCGCGCTGCGCGAACGCCCCGAGGTGGTCGAGGCGCACCGGCTGGCGGGCGATATCGACTATATCCTCAAGGTGCAGGTGCGCAATGCGCGGGCCTATGACCGCTTCTATCAGTCGCTGATCGGCGAGGTGAAGATCCACAACGTCACCGCCCTGTTGTCGATGGAGGAAATCAAGGCATCAAGCGCGCTTCCCATAGCCGAGGCCTCGGGCTAGGTTGCCCGGCAATGACCGAAGGGGGCCGCATGTCCGACCATATCATCTGGCACAATCCGAAATGCTCGACCTCTCGTTTCGTGCTGGCGGCGATGCGCGATGCGGGGATCGAGCCCGTGGTGCGCGATTACCAGAAGGACCCGCCCTCGGTCGCCGAACTGCATGCGGCGCTGACGGCTGCGGGGCTGTCGCCGCGTGAATTGCTGCGTCGCAAGAACACGCCTTACGACGAATTGGGCCTGGGCGATCCGGGGCTGAGCGATGACGCGCTGATCGCCGCCATGTCCGCCCATCCCGCCGTGATCGAGCGCCCGGTCGTCTTTACCCCACGGGGTGCGGCCTTGTGTCGCCCCAAGGAAAGGATCTTCGATCTTTTGCCGGGGCAGGGCGGGTGATGCGGCTGCGGACCCTGCCGGATCCCGAGGTTTTCCCGGCGCTGGACCCCGACGCCCTGCCGGAACTGGCGCCCGCCGATCCGCCCGTGCGGGTGCTGGTGCTGTATGGCAGCTTGCGCGAACGCAGCTTTTCACGCCTTGCCGCCGAAGAGGCCACGCGGCTGCTGTTGCGGATGGGGGCGGAGGCGCGGATTTTCGATCCCTCGGACCTGCCGTTTCCCGATCAGCAGAAGGACGGCCACCCCGCCATTGCCGAGCTGCGCGCGCAGGCCGGATGGGCCGATGCGATGCTGTGGTCCACGCCCGAAACCCACGGCCAGATGTCGGGGCTGCTGAAGGCGCAGGTCGAACATATCCCGCTGGACGAAGGCGGCATCAGCCCGACGCAGGGGCAGGTGCTGGCGCTGATGCAGGTTTGCGGCGGCAGCCAAAGCTTCAACGCGCTGAACAATATGCGGGTGATGGGGCGTTCGATGCGGATGCTGACCATCCCGCATCAATGCTCGGTCGCGCGGGTGCATCACGAATTCGGACCCGACGGGCGGATGCGGGCCGGGGCCTGCTATGACCGCATCGTCGATCTGGCCGAGGAACTGATGCGCCTGACCCTGCTGACGCGACCGTGGCGGGCGCAGCTGGCCGACCGCTATTCCCGGCGGGCGGCGGTGCGGCGGGGCTGAACCCGGCCTATTCGTCCACCACGTTCAGGATCATCGGCAGCGCCGGGCAGGGCAGCAGCTGGTTCTTGGCCACATCGGCCAGCGAATGGTTATGCAGGAACACATAGACATGCGCCGACAGGCTTTCCCACAGCCGGTTCGACAGCGTCTGCGCCCGCGATCCCGACACCCCGCCCGAGGCCCCCGCGCCGACATGCATGGCGCTGACGGTTTCGTCCACGGCCTCCAGGATCTCGGCCACGCGGATCGTCTCGGGGGTGCGGGCCAGACGATAGCCGCCGCCGGGACCGCGCACCGAGGTCACCAGCCCCGCCCGCCGCAACCTGACGAAAAGCTGCTCCAGATAAGGCAACGAGATGTCCTGCCGCTTCGAGATCTCGGCCAGCGAAGTCAGCTCATCCCCCTTCGCAATGGCCAGATCGACCAGCGCAATGATCGCGTAACGCCCCTTGGTGGACAGTTTCATTGCGTTTTCTCCGCATTTGATCGGTCATTCCGGACCTGTGCATTGACGGCTGGCATCCGGCTGCGCTATCTCGCCTAGGCTAGTTTCTTGCGCAGGTCGTGCAGGCTTCCCAGATAGCTGACTAGAAGCCGCAGGCCAATAGGTCAAGAAACTCAACCGCCTTGAAGGAACACCATGCCAGAGCTGATTTTCCCCGGACCCGAAGGTCGTCTTGAAGGCCGTTACCATCCTCAGCCCGGCAAACCCGACGCGCCCATTGCCATCGTGCTGCATCCGCATCCGCAATATGGCGGCACGATGAACAACCGGGTTGTCTATAACCTGCACTATGCCTTCCACAATATGGGCTTTACCGTACTGCGGTTCAATTTCCGCGGCGTGGGGCGCAGTCAGGGCGAATTCGATCAGGGCATCGGCGAACTGTCTGATGCCGCCTCGGCACTGGATTACCTTCAGGCGATGAACCCGAATTCCAAGCATTGCTGGGTTGCTGGCTTCAGCTTCGGCGCCTGGATCGGGATGCAATTGCTGATGCGCCGCCCCGAGATCACCGGCTTCATCTCGGTCGCGCCGCCTGCGAACATGTATGATTTCAGCTTCCTTGCGCCGTGCCCGTCCTCGGGGCTGATCGTGAACGGCACCGCCGACCGGGTGGCGCCGCCCAAGGATACCCATACGCTGGTGGCCAAGCTGCGCGAGCAGAAGGGCATCACCGTCACCCACGAGGAAATCGAGGGCGCGGACCACTTCTTCCGCGACGACGAGGCGCATATGAAGCCGATGATCGATCTGATGCAGGGCTATGTCCGGCGCCGCCTGACCGAAACCACCCGATAAAAGCGCATCCGGGGCCGGCCCGACCGGCCCCTTTCCTTATGCCATAACCCTGTGCCGATGAGTGATCTTGCCGCCCGTTTCGCATTCCTGAATGAGGCCGACCGGCTGAAATCGGTTCAGCGGGCGAATGTGCTGATGGATCTGTCGCGGCGTGAAAACAGCGCCGAACACAGCTGGCATGTCGCGCTTTACGCGATGGTGTTCGGCGCATCGGACCGCGTGATCGCGATGCTGCTGCTGCATGATCTGGTGGAAATCGACGTGGGCGACCATCCGATCCATCTGCCCCATGACGCGGCCGTGGTGCAGGCGGCCGAGGATGCCGCCGCCCGCCGCCTTTTCGCCATGCTGCCCGGTGGCGATGCGCTGCTGGCGCTGTGGCATGAATTCGAATCCGGCCAGACTGATGACGCCCGCATGGCCCGGCGCATGGATCACGTCCAGCCGCTGTTTCAGGTGCTGTTCGCGCCCGACCCCTTGCCGGAGCATGTCGCCATCGTGCGCCGGAACATGCAGTCGGGCCGCGCCGCGCGGCTGTGGCAGGAATGGCCCGAGGCGATGACTGCCGCGCAGACCCTGCTGGATGGCGGCACGCCTCAGGGCGATCTTGCCGCCCGGCTGCGCTTTCTGGCCGAGGCCGACCGGCTGAAATCCGTGACCCGTGCCAGCCTGCTCTGCGATGCCTCGCGACGTGAAAACAGCGCCGAACACAGCTGGCATCTGGCGCTCTATGCGCTGGTGCTGGCCGGGCAGGCGGGGCCGTCGGTCGATATCGGCCGGGTGATTCGCATGCTGATCCTGCATGATCTGGTCGAGATCGACGCGGGCGACGTGCCCATCCATTCCCGGAATGGCGCGGCCCATTCCGCCGCCGCCCAGATGGCCGCCGAACAGGCCGCCGCCACCCGGCTGTTTGGCCTGCTGCCCGGGGACGAGGGCGCCGCATTCCATGCGCTGTGGACCGAGTTCGAGGCGAACGAGACCCCCGACGCGATCTTCGCCAAATCGCTGGACCGGGCGCAGCCGGTGATGCAGAACATCGCCTGCGGCGGCGGCAGCTGGGTGGAATATCAGGTGACCTATGTCCAACTGGTCGAACGGGTCGGAAACCGCGTCGCGCGTGGTGCGCCACGGATCTGGGAATGGCTGGATGAAAGCGCGCGGGTTTATTTCGGCCCCCGCTGACGGATCTGCGGAATGAAATCGGCATACAATCGCATACCGTCTTTCATTCCGCTGCGATTCCCGCTATAGCGCGCTCAGCACCAATCCAACGCCAAAAGGGGGATACCCATGTCGAAGATCAAGGTCGCCAATCCCGTCGTCGAGCTCGACGGGGACGAGATGACCCGGATTATCTGGGACTTCATCAAGCAGAAACTGATCCTGCCCTATCTGGATATCGACCTGAAATACTATGATCTCGGCATCGAGGAGCGCGACCGCACCGACGACCAGATCACCGTGGACGCGGCCGAGGCGATCAAGCAATACGGCGTCGGCGTGAAATGCGCCACCATCACCCCCGACGAGGCGCGGGTCGAGGAGTTCGGCCTGAAAAAGATGTGGCGCAGCCCCAACGGCACGATCCGCAACATCCTTGGCGGCGTGATCTTCCGCGAACCGATCATCTGCCAGAACGTGCCGCGTCTGGTGCCGGGCTGGACCCAGCCGATCATCGTCGGCCGCCACGCCTTCGGCGACCAGTATCGCGCCACCGATTTCCGCTTCCCCGGCGCAGGCAAGCTGACGATCAAATTCACCGGCGATGACGGCGAAACCATCGAGCACGAGGTCTTCCAGGCCCCCGGGGCCGGGATCGCGATGGCGATGTACAACCTCGACCAGTCGATCATCGACTTCGCCCGCGCCAGCATGAACTATGGCCTTGTGCGCGGCGTACCGGTTTATCTGTCCACCAAGAACACCATCCTCAAGGCCTATGACGGCCGCTTCAAGGACCTGTTCCAGAAGGTCTATGAGGAAGAATTCGAGGACCGCTTCAAGAAGGCCGGCATCCATTACGAACACCGCCTGATCGACGATATGGTGGCTTCGGCGATGAAATGGTCGGGTGGCTATGTCTGGGCTTGCAAGAACTATGACGGCGACGTGCAGTCCGACACGGTGGCGCAAGGCTTCGGTTCGCTTGGGCTGATGACCTCGGTGCTGATGACGCCGGACGGAAAGATCGTGGAATCCGAGGCTGCCCACGGCACCGTCACCCGCCATTACCGCGAACACCAGAAGGGCAACGCGACCTCGACCAACTCGATCGCGTCGATCTTCGCCTGGACCGGCGGCCTCAAGCACCGCGCCACGCTGGACGGCAACGCCCAGCTGAAAACCTTCGCCGAAACGCTGGAAAAGGTCACCGTACAGGCGGTCGAGGACGGCTTCATGACCAAGGACCTGGCGCTGCTGGTCGGCCCGGACCAGAAATGGCTGACCACGATGGGCTATCTGGAAAAGGTCGATGAATATCTGAACAAGGCGCTGAACTGATCCGCGCCACGACCTGAACCGGGCCGGGCACCACGCCCGGCCCTTTCCATGCCAACCCCATCTTTGGTGCAGAAAATATCCCGGGAGCGCAAGCCGGACCCCATCGAGGGGTCCGGTTTGCGCGGGGGCAGAGCCCCCGGACGCCCTCGGACCGTCGCGATAAGAGGGAAGGTGGGGCGTTGCTTCACCCTCCTGTGCCCCGCAAGGGTGGAAATGGCGCTTTTCCCCGGGCATGGCTTAGGATAGACCCTGCGCGGGACGAATTTCGGGCACGGGAAGGACCTGTTCATGGCCAATGTGGTGGTTGTCGGCGCGCAATGGGGCGACGAGGGCAAGGGCAAGATCGTTGACTGGCTCAGCGAGCGGGCCGATGTGATCGCGCGTTTTCAGGGCGGCCACAATGCCGGCCACACGCTGGTCATCGGCAATCAGGTCTTCAAGCTGTCGCTGCTGCCCTCGGGGATCGTGCGCAAGAACAAGCTGGCGGTGATCGGCAATGGCGTCGTGCTGGACCCCTGGTCACTGTTTTCCGAGATCGACAAGCTGACGGCGCAGGGCGTCGCCATCTCGACCGAAAATCTGATGATCGCGGAAAACACCCCGTTGATCCTGCCCCTGCATCAGGATCTGGACCAGTTGCGTGAAGAGGCTGCGGGCAAGGCCAAAATCGGCACCACCGGCCGCGGCATCGGTCCGGCCTATGAGGACAAGGTCGGTCGCCGCACCATCCGCGTCGCCGATCTGGGCGATGAGGAGACGCTGGACGCGCGTCTGGACCGGCTGCTGGCCCATCACGACGCGTTGCGTCAGGGCCTGGGCGCCGAACCCATCGATCGCGCCGATCTGCGCGCGAAGCTGATGGAAATTGCGCCGAAACTGCTGCCATTCGCGCAGCCGGTCTGGAAAGTCATGGCCGAGGCGCGCAAATCCGGTAAACGCATCCTGTTCGAGGGCGCGCAGGGCTCGTTGCTGGATATCGATTTCGGCACCTATCCCTATGTCACAAGCTCGACCACCATGTCGGGGGCTGCGGCTTCGGGCACGGGCATGGGGCCGGGGGCGATCGATTTCGTGCTTGGCATCGTCAAGGCCTATACGACCCGTGTCGGCGAAGGTCCGTTCCCGACCGAGCTTGACGACGCGGACGGTCAGCGGCTGGGAGAGCGCGGCCATGAATTCGGCACCGTCACCGGCCGCAAGCGCCGCTGCGGCTGGTTCGATGCGGTTCTGGTGCGCCAGACCTGTGCGATCTCTGGTGCCAATGGCATCGCGCTGACCAAGCTGGACGTTCTGGACGGGTTCAGGACGCTGAAGATCTGCGTGGGATACGAGATCGACGGCAAGCGTTACGACTATCTGCCCACTGCGGCTGCGCTGCAGACAAAGGTCAAGCCGGTCTATGAGGAAATGGAGGGCTGGCAGCAATCGACCGAGGGCGCGCGCAGCTGGGCGGATCTGCCCGCCGAGGCAGTGAAATACGTCCGCCGGGTCGAGGAACTGATCCAGTGCCCGGTCGCGCTGCTTTCGACCAGCCCCGAGCGTGAAGATACGATTCTGGTGACTGATCCTTTCGCGGATTGACGGCGCCATTGCGGCGTGCGGCGCGTGCTGCGTGCTGGGGGATTTCCCATCCCCCAGACCCCCGGGGGGATATTTGGACACCAAAGATGAGAGGGATGAGGAGATGAATTTGAAGGCCCGCAAGCGGCTGGCGATCCTGATCCTTGTCGTCGGGCTGCCGCTTTATATCGTGGTGGCGGTTACGCTCGTGAACTGGATGGATGCGCGCTGGGGGCGGCAGCCGATCTGGGTCGAGCTGCTGGTCTATATCGTGCTGGGGGTATTGTGGACGTTGCCCTTCAAGCGGGTTTTTACCGGCGTCGGTCGCGGGGAATGAACCGGCCGGTGGTCATCGCGGATCATGGCGTGACGGTGATTGGTGGCGGGCTTGTGCAGCCAGACGATCTGGTGCTGGCTCTGGATGTCGCGCCGCTGCTGGTGGCGGCCGATGGCGGGGCGGATCAGGCGCTGGCGCTGGGGCATCTGCCTGACCGGGTGATCGGTGATCTGGACAGCCTGTCGGATGCGGCGCACGCGCGGATCGGGACGGATCGTATCCTGCATCTGGCCGAGCAGGACAGCACCGATTTCACCAAATGTCTGACCCGGATCGCGGCGCCCTTCATCATCGCCGTGGGTTTTGCCGGGCGGCGGCTGGATCATACGCTGGCGGCGCTGAACAGCATGCTGCGCTTTGGGCAGGTGCCGGTGATCATGCTGGCCTCGGATGATCTGGTCTTTGTCGCGCCGCCCCGTCTGAGCCTGCCTCTGGCACCCGGCACCCGGCTGTCGCTGTTTCCCATGGGGTCTGCGCAAGGCGTGTCGAGCGGCCTGGAATGGCCCGTCGACGGGATCGCGTTTGGCCCGGACAGCCGCATTGGCACCTCGAATCGCGCGACCGGGCCGGTTACGCTGCATATCGACGGCCCGATGCTGGTGATGCTGCCGCGACAGGAACTGGCCACCGTGATGGCCGCCTTGCAACTGCCGCATCCCTGATCCGCGCGATCACAGAGCCGTGCGCCGGTTGCCGCCACCCCTGCGATGGCGTATTTCAGGCATGAACCCGAAAGGCCATGCCATGTCGCTGAACCCGATCCGTCCCTGGCGCAATATCGAACGCCGCAAGTCCCGCCAGATCATGGTCGGCAATATCCCCGTGGGCGGCGATGCGCCGATCAGCGTGCAGACGATGACCAATACCGACGGCCATGACGTGCGCGCCACGCTGGATCAGGTAATCCGTGCTGCCGATGCCGGGGCCGATATCGTCCGCATCTCGGCCCCCGATCAGGAAACTACCCGCGCGCTGAAGGAAATCTGTCGCGAAAGCCCGGTGCCGATCGTGGCCGACATCCATTTCCACTATAAACGCGCGATCGAGGCCGCCGAGGCCGGCGCTGCCTGCCTGCGTATCAACCCCGGCAATATCGGGGATGCGGCCCGCGTGCGCGAGGTCATCCGCGCCGCCCGCGACCACGGCTGCTCGATGCGGATCGGCGTCAATGCCGGATCGCTGGAAAAGCACCTGCTGGACAAATATGGTGAACCCTGCCCGGATGCGATGGTGGAATCCGGTCTCGACCATATCAAGATCCTGCAGGACAATGATTTCCACGAATTCAAGATCAGCGTGAAGGCCAGCGACGTGTTCCTTGCCGCCGCGGCCTATCAGCAACTGGCCGAGGCGACCGACGCCCCCATCCATCTGGGCATCACCGAGGCCGGCGGCTTTGTCGGCGGCACGGTCAAATCCGCCGTCGGACTTGGCACCCTGCTATGGATGGGCATTGGCGATACGATCCGCGTTTCGCTCTCGGCCGATCCGGTGGAAGAGGTCAAGGTCGGCTACGAGATCCTGAAATCGCTCGGCCTGCGCACCCGCGGCGTGCAGATCATCTCCTGCCCATCCTGCGCCCGCCAGGGCTTCGATGTCATCAAGACCGTGGAAAAACTGGAACAGCGTCTCGAACATATCAAGACCCCGATGAGCCTGTCGATCATCGGCTGCGTCGTGAACGGCCCGGGCGAGGCGCTGATGACCGATTTCGGCTTCACCGGCGGCGGCGCGGGCAGCGGTATGGTCTATATGGCCGGACGCCAAAGTCATAAGATGAGCAACGAACAGATGATCGACCATATCGTCGAACTGGTCGAGGAACGCGCCACCCAGATCGCCGCCGAAGAGGCCGCAGACCCCGCCACCGCCGCCGAATAACGCGCAACCACCCCATCTTTGGTGCATAAATATCCCCGCCGGAGGCATCCGTCCCAGCCACCGGCGCGCCCCTTCGCCATTCAGCGCGCTCCAGCATCCCGGGCAGGTTGACCTCGACCCCGCTGGCCGATCTGGTCGCGGCTTCGCTGAAATGATGCGATCGGCCGGGGTCTGCGCCCCGGTCGGGCTCAGCCTTCGGATTGCTCGGCGCGGATCTGCTCGACCGTGGCGGTCAGGCCCGCGCCGGGCACGCCGCGCAGCAGATGCTCGCCGATCACGAAGGTGGGGGTGCCCTGAATCGCCATCTGCTCGGCCAGCTGGCGGTTGTCGCGCAGAACGGCGGTGACGGTTTCGCTTTGCATCTCGGCGATGACCTCATCGGCATCGACGCCGATGCGGTCCGCCACGCCGCGCAGGGCCTCTTCGCTGGCGTCGCTGCGCAGGGTGATCAACTCGTCATGGGCCTGCAAATAGGCATCGTCGCCCGCCACCTGACGGATCGCGACGGCAAAGCGGGCCGAGGCCTCGCTGTCCGGGCCGAGGATCGGAAATTCCTTCAGGACCAGACGGATATTGCCGTCAGCCTCGACAATGTCATGGACTTCCTGATTGAAGCGGCGGCAGACCCCGCAGCGGTAATCGATGAATTCGACCATGGTCAGATCGCCCTCGGGATTGCCGCCGACCCAGCTGTGACCGTCGTTGAAGATCGCCTCGTGATGGGTCGCGACCAGTTGCTGGTCGTTTTCCACCTCGGCCGAGGCATTGCGCTGTTCCAGCACGCTGATCGCCTCGACCAGCACTTCGGGGTTTTCCACCAGATAGTCGCGCACCGCCTGACCGAAGGCGGCCTTTTCATCATCGGACATGGCCGAGATGTCGAAGGCAAGGGCGGGCAGGGGGCTGGCGCTCAGCAGCAGCGCGGCAATCAGGCGTTTCATGGGGATCCTCGGGCCGTTTGGTCGCGGGCAGCATAGCGGGGGGGCGGGGCTTGGCAAGACGGGCCGCCACACCTCTGCGTGAGAGATGTCATAGAGGTGGAGCCTGCCGAAGCGACGCGCTAAAGACGCGCAACAGCAACAGCACGTCAAGATGAGGCACAGCCATGCGACAATCCGTTCGGGGACAGGTCGATCCCTTCATCGTCATGGATGTGATGGATGCCGCTGCCCGCGCCGAAGCCGCCGGGCGCCACATCATCCATATGGAGGTCGGCCAGCCCGGCACCCCCGCCCCCGCGGGCGCGCGCCGCGCGCTGGCCGGGGCGCTGGATCAGCCGCTGGGTTATACCGTTGCGCTGGGTCTGCCCGCGCTGCGGCAGGGGATCGCGGATCTGTATCGCCGCTGGTATGGCGTCGATCTGGACCCGGCCCGGGTGATCGTCACGCCGGGCAGCAGCGGGGCCTTCCTGCTGGCCTTCTCGGCGCTGTTCGATGCGGGCGACCGGGTGGCGATCGGGGTTCCCGGCTATCCCAGCTATCGCCAGATCCTGCGGGCCATGTCGCTGGAGCCCGTAGGCATCCAGACCCGGGCCGAGGACCGCTATCAGCCGCGTGCGCAGGATCTGCCGGGCGATTGCCAGGGGCTGATCCTGGCCTCGCCCGGCAATCCGTCGGGCACGGTGCTGCGCAAGGACGAACTGGCGGCGCTGGCGGGCGCGGCGCAGGCGCGGGGCATGGCGCTGATCTCGGACGAGATCTATCACGGGCTGTCCTATGGCGACCGCTGCCATTCCGCGCTTGAGGTGACGGACGAGGTTTTCGTCATCAACTCTTTCAGCAAATACTTTTCCATGACCGGCTGGCGGATCGGGTGGATGATCGTGCCCGACAGCCATATCCGCACGGTGGAACGGCTGGCGCAGAACATGTTCATCTGCCCGCCCCATGCCAGCCAGCTTGCCGCGCTTGCGGCGCTGGACTGCACCGACGAGGCCGACGCCAATCTGGCCGTCTATGCCGAGAACCGCCGCCTGATGCTGGAGGGGCTGCCCAAGGCCGGTTTCGACCGCATCGCGCCGCCCGAAGGCGCGTTCTATATCTATGCCGATGTGTCGCATCTGACCGATGACTCGCTGGCCTTCGCCGCCGAGATACTGGAACGCGCCGGGGTCGCGGTGACGCCGGGGCTGGATTTCGACCCTGATCGCGGGGGGCGGACGCTGCGCTTTTCCTATGCCCGCGCGACCGAAGACATCGCCGAGGGGCTGCGTCGCCTGACGGAGTTCATGTCGGCGCGATGAGGTGGCTTGCCGCATTCGCCATGCTGCTGGTGCTGTTGACCGCGGTGCCGCAGCGGGGCATGGCCCAGATGGGGACGGCAGCGGGGCCGGAACTGGTCATCGGCGCCTCGACCCTGACGGCCGAGGGGCGTGACCGAGGCCGGCCGCGACCGATGGACCTGCGCCTGACGCTAAGCAAGGCGGCGGCGTGGCGGGCGTTTCTGGTGGCCGATCCGATCCGGCTGATCGTCGATGTGAAGGGGCTGGATTTCGGCGATTACAGTCCGGACCAGATGTTCGGCGCCGATCTGGTGCCCGCGATGCGCTGGGGCCGGTTCGGCAAGGACTGGTCGCGCATCGTGCTGGAACTGCCCGGCCCCTATCGGATCGAACAGGCCTATCTGCGAAGCCGCGCGCCAGAGCCGCAGATCCATGTCTCGATCAGCCCGGTTTCCGATGAGGAATTCGCCCCCCGACCCAGCGCGACGGCGGCGCTGCGCAATCTGCCCGATCCGGTCGCGCCTGCCCCGCAGTCGGAAAGCGAGGCGCTGACGGTGGTGCTGGATCCCGGCCACGGCGGTTTCGATCCGGGCGCGCAGGCCGAGGGCCATCGCGAGGCCGATCTGGTGCTGGCCTATGCGCTGGACCTGCGCGGCGCATTGCAGGCGCGCGGGATCGAGGTTCACCTGACCCGCTCCGACGACCGTTTCGTCAGTCTGGAATCGCGCATGACCATCGCCCGCGACGCGGGGGCCGATCTGCTGCTGTCGCTGCATGCCGATGCGCTGCCGCAAGGGCAGGCGGCGGGGGCGACGGTCTATGTCTGGAACCCGGCCTCGAACGATCTGGCGGCGCGGTTGCTGGCGGAACGCCACGACCGCGACGACCTGCTGGCGGGGGTCGATCTGACCGGCCATGACGACGCGCTGGCCACGGTGCTGATGGATTTCGCCCGCACGGATACCCATCCCCGGTCCGAGAACATGGCGGGATTCCTGACCTCTCACCTCGCGCGGGCGGGGATCGGGCTGCATGGCCGTCCGGTGCAGGGGGCGGCGTTTTCGGTGCTGAAATCGCCCGATATCCCCTCGGTCCTGCTGGAACTGGGCTTTATCAGCGACCCGGTGGACCGCGCCAATATCCTGAACCCGGAATGGCAGGGGCGCATGGTGGGCGCGCTGGCCGATGCCATCGCCGCATGGGGGCAGGACGAGACGCAACGGCGGGGGTTGCTGCGGCGCTGATCGCGCTGTCATGATGTTGTTTTGACGCAAGCCACAGGCGCCGCTATAGACGGGGCCACACAGCAAAAGGCGTGTTGCATTTGGTTCGGGCCATTCTTTCCTTTTTCGGTGCGATCTTTTCCTGGTTCGTTACCGCCACTTTTTTCATCGCGCTGACGGTCGGTGCGATCTTCTGGATGTATTCGCGCGACCTGCCGGGCCATGAGACGCTGGCGCAATACACGCCCAAGACGATCAGCCGCATCTATTCCGGCGAAGGGATGCTGATCGACGAATTCGCGCAGGAACGCCGCATTTTCGTGCCGATCGAGGAAATCCCCGACCAGATCAAGCAGGCCTTCATCAGCGCCGAGGACAAGAACTTCTTCAGCCATCCCGGCTATGACGTGCGCGGTATCGTCGGCGCGGCATACGAGGCCGTGGCCTCGCGCGGGGCCAGCGTGCGCGGCGCCTCGACCATCACCCAGCAGGTGATGAAGAACTTCCTGCTGTCCAGCGACCGCAGCGTCGAGCGCAAGGTGAAAGAGGTGATCCTGGCCTCGCGGCTGGAACGAACGCTGAGCAAGAATCAGATCCTGGAACTTTACCTGAACGAGATCTTTCTGGGGCAGAACAGCTTTGGCGTGGCGGCGGCGGCGCAAACCTATTTCAACAAGTCGCTGTCGGAACTGGAACCGCACGAGGCCGCGATGCTGGCCGCCATGCCGCAGGCGCCGGGCCGCTATCACCCCGTCCGCGCCAAGGAACGGGTGACCGAGCGGCGCAACTATGTCCTGCGCGAGATGTGGCAGAACGGATTCATCGACGAGGCCACCTATGAGGCCGAGGCCAAGCTGCCGCTGCGCAGCGTGCAGAACGGTGATTTCCCCTCGGCCCACAGCCAGATGCCGCCGCGCGATTACTTCACCGATGAAATCCGCCGCCAGTTGTCGCGCGAATTCGGCGAGGACGAGTTTTTCGGCGGCGGGCTGACGATCCGCGCGACGGTGGACCCGGAACTGCAATCCGCCGCCGCCGATGCGCTGCGCGAGGCGCTGGAGCAATATGACCGCGGCCGCGGCGTCTGGCGCGGCACCGGCGAGGAACTGCCCCCCGAGGCGCTGGCGACCGAGGCCGCTTGGCGTGGGGCCTTGTGGGAAACCCGCGTGCCGCGCGACATTCCCGGCTGGCATCCGGCGGTGGTTCTGGCGCTGGATGGTGGCCGCGCCCGTATCGGGATCGAGGGCATCGAAGAGGATGGCGACGGCCACTGGATCCCGGCCGAGGACGTGCAATGGGCGCGCAGGCTGGACCGCGAGACCGGGCGTCTGCGCGACCGCGCGCGGGTGGCGGGCGATCTGGTCGATATCGGCGAAGTGGTTATGGTGCGCGCCATGATCCGCGACAGCGATGGCGGCTTTATCCGCTGGACCCTGCGGCAGGTGCCCGAGGTTCAGGGCGGCTTCATGGCGATGGACGTGAATACCGGCCGGGTCATGGCGATGCAGGGGGGCTTCAGCTATCAATCCTCGGTCTTCAACCGGGCGACGCAGGCGCAGCGCCAGCCGGGCTCCAGCTTCAAGCCCTTCGTCTATGCCGCCGCGCTGGACAACAATTATACCCCCGCCACCATCGTCGTGGACGAACCGATCCGGCTGAACACTCCCGCCGGTCTGTGGGAGCCGCGAAATGCCGGGGGTCGCCATTACGGCCCGACGCCGCTGCGCACCGGCATCGAGATGTCGCGCAACCTGATGACGATCCGCATCGCGCAGGATATCGGCATGGAGATCGTCGCCGATTATGCCGAGCGTTTCGGGGTTTACGACAATCTGCGGCCGTTCCTGGCCAATGCCCTTGGCGCGCAGGAAACGACGCTGTTCAAGATGGTCGCGGCCTATGCCATGTTCGCCAATGGCGGCGAGCGGGTGGAGCCGACGCTGGTGGACCGGGTGCAGGACCGGCGCGGGCGCACCGTCTATCGCCACGACCGCCGCGTCTGCGAGACCTGCGGCCAGCAGGCGCTGCCCGCCGGGCGCGGCCCGGTCATCGACAGCAACCGCGAGCGGGTGATGGACGCCGTCACCGCCTATCAGTTGACCTCGATGATGGAGGGGGTGGTCAAGCGCGGATCGGGCAGCGGGGTCAACCTGCCGGTGCCGATCGCGGGCAAGACCGGGACGACGAATGACGCCAAGGACGTGTGGTTCATCGGCTATTCCAGCAATATCGTCGCGGGCTGTTATCTGGGTTACGACCAGCCGCGCACGCTGGGGGCGAATGCCTATGGTGGCACGCTGTGCGTTCCGGTGTTCAACGCCTTCATGCGCGAGGCGATCAAGGAATATGGCGGGTCCGAGTTCAAGGTGCCGCCGGGCGGGTTCTGGGTGAAGATCGACCGCGTCACCGGCCAGCGGCTGTCCGACGATGCGTCCGGTCCGAATGTGATCGCCGAATATTTCCGCGAGGGTTCGGACCCCGATTGGATGTCGCCCTATATCGTGTCGGGCTTTGGCGACGGGCCGGTGGTTCTGCCCTGGGAAGCGGGGGCGGACAGCCGCGCCTCGACCTCGATCACCACCTCGACCGGTCAGCAGCGGGTGATTCCGCGGCGTACGGATTTCGGCACCATGTCCTCGGGCGGGCTTTACTGACAGCCGGTTTTGCGTCCCGCGACCGCCGGGGGCGCTTCGTCCCCCGGACCCCCCGAAGGTATTTTTCAGGAGCGCGAGGGGGCAGGTCCGGCAGGGGTCAGGTGTCGTCGGGGGTGTCGCGGGGATGGATCAGCTGGCGGATGGCCCAGAGGATGATCAGCGCCAGCGCGGTGCCGGTCACGGCCAGCATGCCGTCGCCGCTGCCGCAGGCAAGGCCGATGGCGCCTGCCAGCCACATCGAGGCGCCGGTGGTGATGCCGCGCACATTGCCGCCGCTGATGATGATCGAGCCTGCGGCCAGAAAGGCGACGCCTGCGGTGACGGCCTCGATCAGGCGCAGCGGGTCGATGCGCAGGGACTGGCTGTCCTCGGCCGGGAAGTGGGTCAGCTCCATCGCGATCAGGGTGAACATGGCGGCGGCCAGCGAGATCAGCATATGTGTGCGCAGTCCGGCGGCGCGGGCATGAGCCTCTCGTTCCCAGCCGATGAGCGCGCCCAGCACCGAGGCCAGCACCAGCCGCATGGAGGCCGACGCCATGTTCATGGTTTGCGGCGGGGCGAAGAGGTCGGCAAGGGTGTCGGTCAGGAAGGGCATGGCGGGGGTTCCGGAACAGGCGGGGTTGCGGGACAACGCCGGTGGGGGCGCGTGGGTTGCCGCTCTTGCCGCGCGCGTCCTGTCGCGTTATCACCCCTGACCTGACGCCAGCCGAAGGAACCGCCCATGCGCGCCGAGACGCAGTCCACCATCGATGCCATCCGCAAGTCGCTGAGCCTGCTGGGTCAGCGGATGGACTGGCAGACCGCGCCGCATCGTCTGGAAGAGATGAATGCGATGATCGAGGCGGGTGATCTGTGGTCCGATCCCGCCCGCGCGCAGAAACTGATGCGCGAGCGGCAGGCGCTGCTGGATGCGATCGAAACCTATCGCCGGATCGACACCGATCTGAGCGCCAATGCCGAGATGGTCGAACTGGCCGAGGAAGAGGGCGACGGCGAGTTGGTGGCCGAGGCCGAGGCCAATCTGAAGGAACTGGCGGCGCTGGCGGCGCAGAAGGAACTGGAGGCGCTGCTGAACGGCGAGGCCGATGCCAATGACACCTTCCTGGAGATCCATGCCGGTGCGGGCGGCACGGAAAGCTGCGACTGGGCCAGCATGCTGGCGCGGATGTATGTGCGTTGGGCCGAGAAGAAGGGCTATGAGGTCGAGCTGATGTCCGAGACCTCGGGCGATGAGGCGGGGATCCGTAGCGCCGCCTACAAGATCACCGGGCATAACGCCTATGGCTGGCTGAAATCGGAAAGCGGCGTGCATCGGCTGGTGCGGATCAGCCCCTATGACAGCGCGGCGCGGCGGCACACGTCTTTCAGCTCGGTCTGGGTTTATCCGGTGGTGGACGAGAATATCGAGATCACCGTGCCCGACAATGAGATCCGCATCGACACCTACCGGTCCTCGGGCGCGGGCGGGCAGCACGTCAACACCACGGATTCGGCGGTGCGGATCACCCACCTTCCGACCGGCATCGTGGTGACCAGTTCAGAGAAATCCCAGCACCAGAATCGGGCCAACGCCATGGCCGCGCTGAAATCGCGCCTGTACCAGATGGAGCTGGACCGCCGCCATGCCGAGATCAACGCCCAGCACGCATCAAAGGGCGACGCCGGCTGGGGCAACCAGATCCGCAGCTATGTCCTGCATCCCTATCAGATGGTGAAGGACCTGCGCACCTCTGAGGAAACCAGCGACACGCAGGGCGTTCTGGACGGCGATCTGGACAGCTTCATGGCCGCCACGCTGGCCATGGATGTGGCCGGGAAAAGCCGGGCCGAGGCGCAGTCCGAGGACTAGGACACCGGGCCGGTCCGGTGATGCTGCACGCCTGCGCTCAATCGCTTGCGGCGGGTGGTGGCGCCTGCTTATGCTGCATCTGCAAGATCCGGCAGAGGGACGGGCGATGAAGGACAAGAGCATCAATCTGGCCCTTCAGGGCGGCGGCGCGCATGGGGCATTCGCCTGGGGCGTGCTGGACCGGCTGCTGGATGAGCGCTGGCTGCGGATTTCGGCGATCAGCGGCACCTCGGCCGGGGCGCTGAACGGGGCGGCGCTGAAGGCCGGGCTGGCGCGGGGTGACCGGGCCGGGCGGCGGGCGGCGCGCGAGAACCTGGACTGTCTGTGGAACCAGGTCGGCCAGATGAGCGACAATCGCGTCGTGCGCTGGATGCATTCGCTGATGCCGATGCCGCGCGGCTTTCAGCGCCTGACCGAGATGTTTTCGCCCGCCGCCTGGGTGGACAACCTGACCCGCATCTTCAGCCCCTATGATTACGGGCCGTTCTACGTCAACCCGCTGGAGACCGTGCTGCGCGATCTGCCCTATGCCGATTTCAGCAATGATCGCGGGCCGGAACTGCATGTCGCGGCGACCTGCGTGCGCACCGGCCATATCCGCGTCTTTACCGGCGAAGGGGCGACGGTGCCGGCGGTGCTGGCCTCGGCCTGTCTGCCGACGCTGTTTCAGGCCATCGAGATCGAGAACCCGGCCACCGGGCGGATCGAGGCCTATTGGGACGGCGGCTATACCGGCAATCCGGCGCTGTTTCCGCTGTATCGCCCGCATCTGCCGCGCGACATCGTGATCGTGAACATCAATCCGATGCTGCGTGATACCTTGCCCCGCTCCCCCGCCGATATTCAGGACCGGGTGAACGAGATCAGCTTCAACAGTTCTTTGGTGTCGCAGCTGCGGGCGATCCATTTCGTCAAAGAGCTGTTTTCGGAAAACCGGCTGGCCAACCGGGCGATGAAGAACGTGCTGTTGCACATGATCATGGATGACAAGCTGATGAACGACCTGAACGCCCGCAGCAAGGTGATGCCGGGGCCGGGCCTGTTGCAGCGGATGCGCGAGGCCGGGCAACAGGCCGCCGATACCTTTCTGGCCGACCACGCCGACGCGCTGAACGAGCGCGACAGCGTCGATCTGGGCGCGCTGTTTCCCGACCAGACGCCCCGTTGATCAGGGGCGGCTGATCAGGGCTTCGCCATCTCGGTGGCGATGTCCGCCGCCAGCCGCGCATTGTTCAGCACCAGCGCGATATTCGATTCCAGCGATCGGCCATCGGTCAGCTCGAAGATGCGTTGCAGCAGGAAGGGCGTCACCGATTTGGCGGCGATGCCCTGCGCCTCGGCCTCGGCCAGCGCCTGTTCGATGACCGGGTTGATCTCGTCGCGCGGAATTTCGGCTTCGGGCGGGATCGGATTGGTGACCAGTTGCCCGCCGGTCAGGCCCAGACGGGCGCGCATGTTCGCGGCGGCGGCGATCTGGGCGGCGCTGTCCATGCGCAGCGGCGCGGCAATGCCCGAACGGCGCGACCAGAAGGCGGGCAATTCGTCCTGACCATAGGCGATCACCGGCACGCCGAAGGTTTCCAGCACCTCCCATGTCTTGGGCAGATCGAGGATCGCCTTGGCACCCGCCGCCACCACCGTCACCGGGGTCTGCGCCAGTTCCCGCAGATCGGCCGAGATGTCGAAACTGTCCTCGGCGCCGCGATGCACGCCGCCGATGCCGCCGGTGGCAAAGACTCGGATGCCCGCCAGCGCCGCGCAGATCATCGTTGCCGCGACCGTGGTGGCGCCGGTGCGGCCCTGCGCCACGCAGACGGCCAGATCGGCGCGGCTCAGCTTCATCGCCTGATCGGGCGGGGTTCGGGCCAGCGCCTGCAAGGAATCGTCGGTCAGTCCGATATGGATCCGCCCGCCCATCACCGCGATGGTGGCGGGCACGGCGCCGCCGTCGCGGATCGTGGCCTCGACCTTGCGGGCCATTTCGAGGTTCTGTGGCCAGGGCATGCCGTGGGTGATGATCGTCGATTCCAGCGCCACGACGGGCAGGCCCGCCTTCAGCGCGGCCTCGACCTCGGGGGCGAAAGACAGGGGAGCGTCGGCGGTCATGGAACGTCCTTTCCGGAAACATGCGCGGCCGAGGCCTGAACGGCCCGCCGCAGGGCGGTATCGCGAGGTTCATTCTGCAACCCCGCCGCCAGATGGGCGGCAAGAAAGCAATCGCCCGCCCCGGTGACACGGGCCACGGTCACGGGCGGGGGGGCAAAGGTCAGAGTGGGCTGGCCTGCCATCGCCTCGGATGCCGGGTTGGGGCCGTCGGTCACCAGCACGCGGGCGGCCCCGCGCGCCACCACGGCCTCGGCCGCCGAGGCGGCGTCGGGGCAGGCGCGACCGGCAAGGATCTCGGCCTCCAGCCGGTTGAGATAGAAACAGCCGCGCCGGGCGGCGATCAGGGGTTCCAGCCGCTCGGCCTTGCCGGGACTGGCGGGCACCACCCGCAGATCGGCGCGGGCAAGGCGCGGGTCGCGGGCGATGACCGCCAGCAGATCCTCGGTCAGGTTGCCATCCAGCACCACCGGCCCGGACCAACCCGCCAGCGGCCCGGTCAGCGGCGACAGGATCGCGTCGCCCGCCGCCTCAAGGCTGTGGGCGTCGGCCACGGCGGCGATCAGCCCCTCGCTGTCCTCGATCCCCATATAGCAATCGGTGGGCAGGCCGCTGTCTCGGGTCAGCCAGTCGGTCAGCACGCCCAGCCGCCGCGCCTCGGCCTCCAGCGCCTGCCCCTCGGGGTCCAGCCCCACGGCGGACAGCACCGCCGGGCGCAGCCCCCAGCGCGCCAGCGCCACTGCGACGTTCAGCGCCACGCCGCCCGGCAGATGGCGGATGCGGCCCGGCACATCGGCCCCCGGCGCCATCCGGCGCGGCGCGCGACCGATCACGTCCCACAGCATCGCGCCGATGCACAGGATGTCGGGAGCGGCCGTCATTCCTCGGTCCAGTCGGTCAACTGCGCTTCGAGGAACCGCTCGAAATCATCCAGATCGACGGGATCGAACTGGCCGAAGCCCTGCATCCAGACCGAGGCTGCCCGCATCCCCTCGGGGTCCAGCATGCACCATGTGATCCGCCCGCGCCGTTCCTGCCGGATCAGACCCGCGCCCGCCAGCACCGACAGATGCTTGGAAATCGCCGCAAGGCTCATCTCGAAAGGTTCGGCCACGTCGCTGACGGCCATGTCGTCCTCCAGCAGCATCGACAGCACCCGCCGCCGCGTCGGATCGGCAAGCGCGGCGAAGATAAGGTCCAGCCGGACGGGGGAATGAGCGTTCATGGGCCTTGGGTTCAACGACAGGGGCGGACGGACAGTCAACCGGATGGTTGAATAATGCCGCCGGCAACGCCCGATTGCAAGCCGGTGCCGGTCGCGGCGTAAGACTAAAATACATAGCAATATCAGTTATTTGAAAATCAGGCTGCGTTGCTTGACTCGGGGGGGATATGTCCCTAAACCCCGGCCTGACGATAACGGGGGCGTGACAGATGGCCGAAGGGCCCCGGAACGACGCGGAACGGCAGGCAGATGCGGCCCGATTGCGCGCTCTGGAAGAAAAGCTGGCGCAAAAGACCCCCAGGCCAGAGGTTCGCGGACCGATGGCAGACTATGACAAGGCCCATCTGGCCTGGCGCATGGTGATCGAGCTGGTGGCGGGGCTGGGGATCGGCCTCGGGATCGGCTTTGGCCTCGACTATCTGTTCGGCACCGCGCCGTTCCTGATGGTCGTGTTCATCTTCCTCGGCTTCGCGGCCGGCATCAAGTCGATGATGCGCAGCGCGGCCGAGCTGACAAGGACCGGCCCCGCGCCGGACAAGGACGCAACCGGCCCCGCGCCGGACATGGACGAGAGGGATTGATCGTGGCGACTGAAGGAAGCGGCCTGGAATTCCACCCGATGGATCAATTCGTGGTCAAGCCGCTGTTCGGCGCCGGCGATGTCCACTGGTACACGCCCACCAATGTGACGCTGTGGCTGGCGCTGGTGGTGCTGGCAAGCGTCGCGCTGCTGGTTCTGGGCACCCGTGGCCGCGCCATCGTGCCCAACCGCAGCCAGTCCATCGCCGAACTGGCTTACGGCCTTGTCCACAAGATGGTCGAGGATATCGCGGGCAAGGACGGGCTGAAATATTTCCCCTATATCATGACGCTGTTCATGTTCATCGTGTTCGGCAACCTGCTGGGCCTGCTGCCGAAATCCTTTACCGTGACCTCTCATATCGCGGTGACCGGGGTGCTGGCGTTTTCGGTGTTCTTTACCGTCACCGCCATCGGCTTCATCAAGAACGGCGTGCATTTCCTGGACCTGTTCTGGGTCCGCTCGGCGCCGCTGGCGATCCGGCCGGTGCTGGCCGTGATCGAGGTCATCAGCTATTTCGTGCGTCCGGTTAGCCACTCCATTCGTCTGGCGGGCAACATGATCGCGGGCCACGCCGTCATCAAGGTCTTCGCGGGCTTTGCGGCCATCGCCGCAGTCGCGCCGGTCTCTATCATCGCTGTGGTCGGCATGTTTGCCTTTGAACTGCTGGTGGCCTTCATCCAGGCCTATGTGTTCACCATCCTGACCTGCGTTTACCTGAAGGATGCGCTGCACCCGTCGCACTGAGGCGACGGGCTGCGGCCCCCGCGCGGCCCCTTTGGCCGCATCCACCAAGAATGCCTCACTTCCAACCGCAAGGAGATTTGACATGGAAGGCAATATCGGAGAACTGGGCCAGTATATCGGCGTCGGCCTGACCGCCATCGGCATGGGCGGGGCCGCCATCGGTGTGGGCAACGTCGCCGGCAACTTCCTGGCTGGCGCCCTGCGCAACCCGTCGGCTGCCGCCGGTCAGACCGCTACGCTGTTCATCGGCATGGCCTTCGCCGAAGCGCTGGGGATCTTCTCGTTCCTCGTCGCGCTTCTGCTGATGTTCGCGGTCTGATCCCTCGCCATCCTTGCGGCGGGGTGGGGCGCAGGTCCCACCCCTTCGTGACCTGAAAGGCCAAGGGGTAGGATATGATCAGCCTGTTGCAAGAGGCCGCCACCACCGCGGTCGAACATTCTGAAGACGCCGCCGCACATGCGGCTGCGCATGGTGACGCCGCAGCGCATGGCGCTGGCGAAGCTGTCGGTCTGCCGCAGCTTGATATCGGCACGTTTCCGAACCAGATCTTCTGGCTGGTCGTCGCGCTTGTCGTGCTGTACTGGGCCATCTCGAAGATCGCGCTGCCCCGGATCGCCGCCGTCCTGTCGGACCGTCAGGGTGCCATTACCGGCGATCTGATGGCCGCCGAGGAATTCAAGCAGAAGGCGAAAGAGGCCGAGGCCGCCTATGACAAGGCGCTGGCCGATGCCCGGGCCGAAGCTCAGACGATCATCGCCGCCAACCGCGCCGAGATCCAGAAAGAGCTGGACGCCGCCATCGCCCATGCCGATGCCGAAATCGCCGCCCGTACCGCTGAATCGGAAAAGCGCATCGCCGAGATCCGCGATTCCGCCGCCAGCGATGCCCATTCCGTCGCGCGCGAAGTGACCGCCGCGCTGGTCGAGAATTTCGGCGGCACCGTCGATCAGGCTGCCGTCGATGCCGCCATCGACAATCGCATGAAGGGGGCGCTGCAATGAAAAAGCTGACCGCGACGCTGATCGCCGCGCTGGCCGCCAGCCCGGCCGCCGCCGCCGATGGGCCGTTCTTTTCGCTGCGCAATACGGACTTTATCGTCCTGATCGCGTTTCTGGTCTTTGTCGGCATCCTTGTCTATTACAAGGTGCCGTCGCTGCTGGGTGGTCTGCTGGACAAGCGGGCCGACGGCATCCGCTCGGATCTGGATGACGCCCGCCGTCTGCGCAGCGAAGCGCAGGAGATCTATGCCAGCTATGAGCGCCGCCAGCGCGAGGTGAAGGAACAGGCCGAGGCCATCATCACCAATGCCGGCCACGAGGCCGCGGCGCAGGCTGCCAAGGCCAAGGCGGATCTGGAGAACTCGATCGCGCGCCGCCTGAAGGCCGCCGAGGATCAGATCGTCAGTGCCGAATCCGACGCCGTTCGCGCCGTGCGCGACCGTGCCGTGCAGGCCGCCATTGCCGCCGCGACCCAGATCCTGACCGCTCAGGTCAGTTCGGGCCAGCGTTCGGCCGGGATCGACGACGCCATCGAAGACGTGGCGCGCCGCCTGAACTGATCGGATACCCGCCGGATCGGGCAGGGTATCGACAAGTTGGACAGTGACTGAAACCTCCGGCTGAATGGCCGGGGGTTTTTCTTGTCCCGTTTCCGGGGGCTGCAACCGGGGCGCGGCGGCTGAAGGCCGCACCCCGATTGCCCCTCGAAGACAGGGACCGGCTCTTTCACGAAAGGGCAGCAGACCGGCCCATGTTCCGCCCGGCGCGTTCTGGGGACAACGCCTTGCGGGTCTGCGATGGCCGCATTTGGGGTCCCTGGCGCGCCGGGTCCAGCCCTGCATATGATGAATATGCATGTGACGTAGCGTTACATTCTGGCGCGACATGGTGACGCAGGCAATTTCCCGACAGAGCGGGTTACCTGCCGTGCTGCCGCATCAGCCGCAGCCGGGCCAGATCGTCCTGCTGGTCATAACGCTGCGCCTCTTGCAGCCGCTCGGCAACATAATCCAGATGAAGGCACAGAAGTTCCCTTGCGCGCGGCCCGTCGCGTTCCTGCAAGGCGCCGTTGATCGCCTCGTGATGGGCCAGCAACCGGGCGCGGGTGGTCGTCTCTTCGAACAAGGCGGCGGCGCGGCCGTGAAGCACCCCCGCCCGCAGCAGATCCTGCATCGAGCGCATCATGTGCAGGGCAACGATATTGTGGCTGGCCTCGACAATCGCCATGTGAAAGGCCGCGTCCAGTTCGGCATCCAGCGCGGCGTCGTGCTGGTCATGGACGGCCTGCATCCGGCGCAGGGCATCGGCGATGACCTCCAGATCACCATCGCTGGCCTTGGTGGCGGCGCGTTCGGCGGCAATCCCCTCCAGATCCTTGCGGAATTCCAGATAATCCGTCGCGGCTTCGGGATGACGCGCGATCAGCCGAACCAGCGCCGGGGAAAAGGCCGAGCCCAGAATCTCGGCCACGAAGATGCCCGATCCGGGGCGGGCGCATAACAGGCCGTCCTCTTGCATCGCCGCCAGCGCCTCGCGCAGGGATGGTCGCGATACGCCCATCATCGCCGCCATGTCGCGTTCGGCGGGCAGCCGCGCGCCGGGACGCAGGATGCCATCGAGAATCAGGCTTTCGATCTGGCGGGTGACGGCCTGAGACAGTTTCTCGGCCTCGATCTTGTGGAAGGGCATGGCGGGCCTGCTGCATGGATTGGTCAGAAATTAGAACCGATCCGCGCAGAAAAGCAAAGGGCCGGTCGATGACCGGCCCCCTTTGGTGTGACGATTATCCGGCCTCAGCGCGTCGGGCGGATCAGGATTTCGACCCGGCGGTTCTGGGCGCGCCCCTCGGCGGTGGCGTTCGAGGCGATCGGCTGGTCGAATCCGCGCCCGGTGGTGGCAATGCGGTTCGAGGCGACGCCTGCCGCGCTGAGGATGCCCGCGACCGATTGCGCGCGGCGCTGCGACAGATCGCGGTTGAGCGCGGCGCTGCCGGTGTTGTCGGTATGGCCCACCACTTCGACCACGGTGTTGGGGTACTGGTTCAGGTTGCGCGCCACGGCATAAAGATCGTTTTGCGCCGCACCCGAGACAGCGGCCGAAGAGGTGGCGAACAGGATGCCCTCGGGCATGATCACCTGCAGGTGATCGCCGTGGTTGACGATCTGGATGTTCGGATTGCTGATCGACTGCTGCAACGCCTGGGCCTGCCGGTCCATCATGTTGCCCGCGACGGCACCCGCCACACCGCCCAGAACCGCGCCGCGCGCGGCGCTTTGGCCCCGGTCGCTGCCGGCGGTGGCGGCACCCAGCACGGCACCCGCGACGCTGCCGGCAATGGCGCCCTGCGTTGTGCGGCTCATGTCGGTATTGGCGCCGCCGGTGGCCGAAGGATCGGCGCAGGCGCCCAGCACGAGCAGCCCCGAAGAGGCCAGAATGGTGGTGATGCGGAGGTTCATGGGACTCCCTTTCCTTCCGATGGTTGCGGGCCATGACGCGCCGCGAAACTTTGTGACGGGATCCGGATTCGGGCTGAACCCGGCTGACCGTCCAACGCGCGTCAGGCTGTCGCAGTTCCGTCCGAATGTGAAGCAGTCTGTTGCGCGGAATGGACTGAACTTGCGTCACATTCCGGCGATGGGCGGATTTCGCCCGCCATAGTGCCCGGCCATATCGACCAAAGCTTGCATTGCGCCGCCCGTGGGGCCAATAGGGGGCGCCATGGCCAAGACCCGCTCCATCCCGCCCGCCCTTCCGTTCGCCGATCAGGTCGCGATCTTCTCGCGGCTGGCCGAATCCAACCCAACCCCGGAAACAGAGCTGAACTTCACCAACCCCTATACGCTGGTGGTGGCGGTGGCGCTGTCGGCGCAGGCGACCGATGTCGGAGTGAACAAGGCGACCAGAGGTCTGTTCGCGATTGCCGACACGCCGCAGAAGATGCTGGATCTGGGGCTGGAGGGCGTGACCGAGCACATCAAGACCATCGGCCTGTTCCGGCAGAAGGCGAAGAACGTGATCGCCATGTCGCGCATCCTGGTCGAGGATTACGGCGGCGAGGTCCCCGACAGCCGAAGCGCGCTGATGAGCCTGCCGGGCGTCGGTCGCAAGACCGCCAATGTGGTGCTGAACAGCGCCTTCGGCCATTCTTCGCAGGCAGTGGACACGCATATCTTCCGCGTCGGCAACCGCACCCGGATCGCGCCGGGCCGCGATGTCGATGAGGTCGAGCGCGCCATCGAGGACAATGTTCCGGTCCGCTTTCAGCAACATGCCCATCACTGGCTGATCCTGCATGGCCGCTATATCTGTCAGGCGCGGCGCCCGCGCTGCGCGGTCTGCATCATCAACGACCTGTGCCCCTATGAGGAGAAGACCGGATGACCACCCCCTATGTGATCGGCATCGGCAATGCGGTGATGGACGTGATCGCGCCGACCGACGAGGCGCGGTTGCAGGCGCTTGGCGTGCAGAAGGGAATCATGCAGCTGATCGAGCGCGAGCGGTCGGAATATCTGATGGCGGCGCAGGCGGACGATCACGGGCCGGGACGGGCGCAGTCGCGGCTGGTGCCCGGCGGCTCGGTTGCCAATACGCTGGCCGGGATCGGAATGCTGGGGCTGAAGACCGCCTTCATCGGCCGGGTCGCGGATGACCCGCTGGGACTGTCCTATGCCGAACAGACCGAGGGCGCGGGCACGGTCTTCGTCAATCCGCCGGTGGCCGGCGAGCAATTGCCGACATCGCGCAGCATCATCTTCGTCACACCGGATGGAGAGCGGTCGATGAACACCTATCTGGGCATCTCGGCAGAGCTTGGGCCGGATGACGTGAACCCCGCTGTGTTCCAGGGGGCGGGCTGGCTGTTTCTGGAAGGCTATCTGTTCGACAAGCCGAAGGGGAAAGAGGCTTTTCTCAAGGCGGCCGATGCCTGCCACGCGGCGGGCGGGCGCGCGGGAATCGCGCTGTCCGATCCCTTCTGTGTCGACCGCCACCGCGAGGATTTCCGCAGACTGGTCGCCGGTCCGATGGACTATGTCATCGGAAACCAGCAGGAATGGACTGCTCTTTACCAGACCGACACCCTCGATGAGGCATTGAGCCAGGCTGTCGCGGATTGCGGCACGGTGATTTGCACCCGCTCGGGTCAGGATGCAATCCTGATCCGCGATGGCGAACGCATCAGCGCGCCGGTAAACCCGGTGGTGCCGGTCGATGCCACAGGGGCCGGCGATCAGTTCGCCGCTGGCCTGATCTATGGCCTGGCAACCGGCGCGCCGCTGGAGGTCGCTGGCCGCATGGCCTGCATGGCCGCCGCCGAAGTGATCGGCCATGTCGGCCCGCGCCCCGAACGCGACCTGCGCACCGATTTCCGCGCGGCCCGCCTGATCTGAAACCACGTATTGCGTCCCGCGACCGCCGGGGGGTTTTACACCCCCCGGACCCCCCGTAAGGTATTTTGAAGGAGTGCGAGAGGCGGGTTCGCGCCTGTTCTTCATTCCCTCGCGCTCCTTGAAAATACCTGCGGGGTGAATTGGCCGCAGGCCAAGAGGGGGCGGCGAGCCCCCTTTCTGTCCGCTGCCGCTTATGCCGCAGACGCAGCGTTGCGCGGGGAAAGCGGAGACTGTATCAGGACGGAACGAAAAATGGCTTGAAGGATATGCCTATGCGCAGGGTTGTTGTCACCGGACTGGGGATGGTCACGCCTTTGGCTTCGGGTGTCGAGGCGACGTGGGAACGTCTGCTGGCGGGACAATCCGGGGCCGGGCCGATCACGCGCTTCGATGCGAAGGATGTCGTGACGCAATATGCCTGCGAGATTCCTGTAGGCGATGGCAGTGATGGCAGCTTCAATCCAGATGACTGGATGGAGCCGAAGGACCGGCGCAAGGTCGATGATTTCATCCTTTATGGCATGGCCGCGGCGACGCAGGCGGTGAAGGATTCCGGCTGGCAGCCCGAGGATGAGGAGGGCCGCTTGCGGACCGGCGTCATGATCGGGTCGGGCATTGGCGGGCTGACCTCGATCGCCGAGACTGCGGTGCTGATCAAGGAGCGTGGGCCGAAGCGGGTCAGCCCCTTCTTCATTCCCGGCGCGCTGATCAACCTTGTCTCGGGGCAGGTGTCGATCCGCTTCGGCTTCAAGGGGCCGAACCATGCCGTCGTTACCGCCTGTTCGACCGGGGCGCATGCCATTGGCGATGCGGCGCGGCTGATCATGCTGGGGGATGCCGATGTGATGGTCGCGGGCGGCGCCGAGGCGCCGATCTGCGAGATCGGGATCGCGGGCTTCAACGCCTGCAAGGCGCTGTCCACCAAGCGTGGGGATGATCCGAAGGCGGCCAGCCGTCCCTATGACGTGGATCGAGACGGTTTCGTCATGGGCGAAGGTGCAGGCGTCGTCGTGCTGGAAGAATACGAGCACGCGAAGACGCGTGGCGCGAAGATCTATGCCGAGGTTCTGGGCTATGGTCTGTCGGGCGATGCCTATCACATCACCGCCCCCAGCGAGGATGGCGATGGCGGTTTTCGCGCCATGCAGAACGCCTTGCGCTCGGCGGGTCTTGCGCCCGAGCAGATTGATTACATCAACGCGCATGGCACCTCGACCATGGCAGACACCATCGAGCTGAACGCGGTCGAGCGGCTGTTGGGCGATCATGCGGGGGATGTCGTGATGTCCTCGACCAAGTCCAGCATCGGCCATCTGCTGGGCGCGGCGGGCGCGGTCGAGGCGATTTTCTGTACCCTTGCGATCCGTGACCAGATCTGTCCGCCGACGATCAATCTGGACAATCCCGCCGTAACGCCCAGACTGGATCTGGCCGCCAATGCCGCCGTGCGACGCAAGGTGGATGTGGCCCTGTCCAACAGCTTTGGCTTCGGCGGCACCAATGCCTGTCTGATCCTTGGCCGGGTTGCCGACTGATGTGGCGCAATATCGCCTCGAACTTCCTGACGCTGGCGATCGTTCTGCTGATTGCCGCCGCCGCCGCCGTTGCCTGGGCGCGGCAGGAATTCACCGGACCCGGACCCAGCCAGGTGGCGCAATGCGTGCAGGTGGCGCCGGGGGCCAGTCTGAACGCGGTCAGTCAGCAACTGGCCGATCAGGGGGCGATCTCGAACGCTTATATCTTTCGCGCCGGGGCCGATTACATGGGCAAGGCGGGGCAGCTGAAATTCGGCAGCTATCTGATGCAGCCGGGTGCCAGCATGGAGGATATCATCGGTACGGTGACGGCGGGCGGGCCTTCGACCTGCGGCACCGAGGTGATCGTTCTGGTCGGTGTACGCGAGACGAACATCCTGCTGCGCGACATGAATTCCGAAACCGGCGCCTATGAGGAAATGGCCCGCTATAACCCGGCCAGCGCCGAGCGCCCCGAAGTTATCGCCGAAGCCGAGGACCGTGACGATCTGCGCCTGCGCGTCGTCATGGCCGAGGGCGTGACAAGCTGGCAGGTGGTCGAGGCACTGAAGGCGGCCGAGTTTCTGTCGGGCGAGGTGTCCGAACTGCCTGCCGAGGGCAGTCTGGCGCCGGATACCTATGCGGTGAACAAGGGCGATGACCGCGCCGCCATTCTGGCCGAGATGGCGCGGCGGCAAGAGGCGATCCTTGCGGCGGAATGGGAGGCGCGGCCTTTCGGGCTGCCCTATGACAATCCGCAGGAGGCGCTGATCATGGCCTCGATCGTCGAGAAGGAAACCGGCGTCGCGTCCGAACGCCCGCAGGTGGCCAGCGTTTTCGTCAACCGGCTGGAGCGGGGGATGCGACTGGAGACCGACCCGACGGTGATCTATGGCGTGACCGGCGGGCAGGGGATCCTTGACCGCGGATTGCGGCGGTCGGAACTGAACACGGTGACGCCCTATAACACCTATCGCGTCGATGGTTTGCCGCCCACGCCGATTGCCAATCCGGGACGGGCCGCGATCCATGCGGCGCTGAACCCGGATACGACGGATTACATCTTCTTCGTCGCCGATGGGACTGGGGGGCACGCGTTCTCTCGTACATTGGAGGAACATAACGCCGCCGTGGCCCGCTGGCGCGAGATCGAGCGGCAGCGCGGCGAGCCTGCCGACAGTCCGGTGCAGGGCGACGGCTGAGCCGTTTCGCGGCGTGAAATATTTGACAGACCCGCCCCGGGTGTCGCAGGCTTGTCGGCACGGGGGCGGGTTTTGTGCATTCGGATTTCACGGCCTGCCCCGTTGCGTTCGTCATCAGGAGATATGCCGATGAAACTGTCCGATATGTTTTCGACCCTTGCCGAGAATGCCCGCGCCTTCGAGGAACGCGCAAGCGAATGGCAGAAGGATCTGACCGCGCGCAACGAAGAGATGATCGGCAATGTGCGCAAATGGCAGGATGCCGCGCTGGAGCGGCAGGACGAGATGAACCGGCAGATGCGCGGCTATTTCGACGAGGCGGGCGAGAATGTGCGCAAGCAATGGGAAACCATGCACAGCGCCTGGGAAGATCAGTTCGAGAAGATGAAGGCGCGCGGCGAAGAAATGCGCGTGGCCGCCGGCAAGATGCAGGGCGGCGATTTCGCGGATTGGGCCGAGGCCTATGCCGCGCAGATGGTCAGCTATGCCCAGAAGATGCAGGACGAGGCCGCCAATGCGATCGCCTCGGCCACCGAGGCGCGGGCGAAATCGCCGGGCAAGAAGAAGGGCTGACACCCTGTTGCGGTGCCGGATTCGCGGTGGATCCGGCTGTGCAACCCGTCTGGACGGGTCATGTTGCGCAGCGTGCGCATGGGGTGTTGCGCTGCGTAACCTGTTGTAAAGGTGCTTCTAATCGGCCGTCGACTCTCGCCTTAGGGGTTAGCCGTTGACTTGGAGAACGCCTGAGGGTAGAACTTATCCATGCTGGGAGAAATGGGCAAGCGGCCGGGGGGCGACCCCTTGGGCCGCTTTGTTTGTTTCTGGGCTCGTGCGGACAGGACACGAGGCGGGACAGTTCGAATGAATGATATGCAGTGGGGCGGGATCGGTGATCCCGAGGGTCCTTTCATGGCGAAGGGTCCAGCGAGGGGCTGGCCGCCGATGGCGGGCAGGACAATGCACCGATCCCGCCCGAAGAGGCGATTGCCGTCGCCGAAGGGTTGTTCTGGGCCTATGTCCGGGATCTTCGCGCGCATCATGCCGAGCTTGAGGCGAAGGGCATGGGCGAGGTCGATCCGGCGCGGCTGAAGAAGGCCGTCGAGACGGCCCGGACCGTCCGCGAGGCGGTTCATCTGCTGATGGTGGAAAGGAACAGGGTTGACAAACTTCGCAAGGATATCGCCGGCGGGGTCGGAGGAGGTGGCCTCGACCTTGACGCGGCACGAGATGAAATCGGGCGCCGCCTGGCTTGCCTGCGCCGCGCCGGAACAGGTTGACGCGTTTCTGGGAGGGCTGGGCGACAATGCGCTGTTGTCGCTGCCCTGGCTGTTCGAGTTCTGGGCCTTGCCGCATCAGCTGCCCCCGGAGGGCGACTGGAAAAGCTGGGTCATCATGGGCGGGCGTGGCGCGGGCAAGACCCGCGCCGGGTCCGAATGGGTGCGGCGTATGGTCGAGGGGCCGACCGCCGCCGCGCCGGGCCGTTGCCGCCGCGTCGCGCTGGTCGGAGAGACCTTTGATCAGGCGCGCGAGGTGATGGTGATGGGCGAGTCGGGCATTCTGGCCTGCTCGCCCCCCGATCGCCGTCCGGTCTGGGAGGCCGGGCGGCGGCGGCTGGTCTGGGCCAATGGCGCGACGGCGACGGTTTACAGCGCCCATGAGCCCGAGGCGCTGCGCGGACCTCAGTTCGACGCGGCCTGGGCGGATGAACTGGCCAAGTGGAAGAAGGCCGAGGAGGTCTGGGACATGCTGCAATTCGCGCTGCGTCTGGGCGAGCATCCCCAGCAGGTGGTCACCACCACGCCGCGCAATGTCGGCGTGCTGAAGCGGATCCTTGGCAATGCCAGCACCGTGACGACCCATGCGCCGACCGAGGCGAACCGGGCCTGGCTGGCCGAGAGCTTTCTGGCCGAGGTTCAGGCGCGCTATGGCGGCACGCGGCTGGGGCGGCAGGAACTGGAGGGCGTGCTGCTGGACGATGTCGAGGGCGCGCTGTGGACCACGACCGGGCTGGAGGGTTGCCGGGTCGAGTCGGCGCCGAAGCTGAGCCGGATCGTGGTCGCGGTCGATCCGGCGGTGACAGCGGGCAAGGCCAGCGACGAATGCGGCATCGTGGTCGCGGGTGTGCTGGCCGAGGGCGAGCCGCGCGACTGGCGGGCCTTCGTGCTGGAGGATGCGACCATCAGGGGCGGGCCGCTGGACTGGGCGCGGGCGGCGATCGCGGCGATGGACCGGCACGGCGCCGAAAAGCTGGTGGCCGAGGTCAATCAGGGCGGCGATCTGGTGGAAAGCGTGATCCGGCAGGTCGATCCTCTGGTGCCGTTCCGGGCCTTGCGGGCCGGGCGGGGCAAGGGGCTGCGGGCAGAGCCTGTCGCCGCGCTTTACGAGCAGGGGCGGGTCAGGCATTTGCGGGGGCTGGGCGCGCTGGAGGATCAGATGTGCCAGATGACGGTGCGCGGTTTCGAGGGGCGCGGATCGCCCGACCGGCTGGATGCGCTGGTCTGGGCGATCCATGAGTTGATGATCGAACCGGCGGCGGGTTGGCGGCGACCGCAGATGCGGGTTTTGTGACGGCAAGGCCGGGGGCTTTCCGCCCGGTCGCCGGGTGGTTCCCCAACCAATGGTGCACCACCCGGCGACCCCAGAGGATATTTATACACCAAAGATGGATGGGCTGCCCTGCGGGGCGGCCTTTTTCGTGGTGAGCAAGGAGGCGAGCATGGCGTTTCGATTGTTTTCGCGGGAGGCGAAGGATGTTTTCGCGCCGGAGAGGAAGGCCAGCGCGACCGGGCGGGTGGTCGCCTTTGCCAGCGGCTCGGGGCGGGCGGTCTGGTCGGCGCGGGACACGGCCAGTCTGACGCGCGGGGGCTTTGTCGGCAATCCGGTCGGGTTCCGATCTGTCAAGCTGATCGCCGAGGCGGCGGCGGCGGTTCCGCTGATCTGTGCGGATCGCGGGCGGCGCTTTGAGACGCATCCGCTGATGGATCTGTTGCGGCGGCCCAATCCGGGGCAGGGGAGGGCCGAGTTGTTCGAGGCGCTGTTCGGGCAGATGCTGCTGTCGGGTAATGGCTATCTGGAGGCGGTGGGGCTGGACGCGTCGGGCTTGCCGGAAGAGCTGCATGTGCTGCGCGCGGACCGGATGAGCATCGTGCCGGGTGCCGATGGCTGGCCGGTGGCCTATGAATATGCGGTGGGCGGGCGCAGGCATCGGTTCGACATGACCGGCAGCCCCGATCCGATCTGCCATATCAAGAGCTTTCACCCGCAGGACGACCATTACGGGTTGTCGCCGATGCAGGCGGCGGCGGTGGCGCTGGATGTGCATAACAGTGCCTCGGCCTGGTCGAAGGCGCTGCTGGACAATGCGGCGCGGCCCAGTGGTGCGATTGTCTATCGCGGCGCCGATGGTCAGGGGGTGCTGTCGCCCGAGCAATATGACCGGCTGGTGGGCGAGATCGAGATGAACCATCAGGGTGCGCGCAATGCCGGGCGCCCGATGCTGCTGGAAGGCGGGCTGGACTGGAAGCCGATGGGGTTCAGCCCCAGCGACATGGAGTTTCACGAGACCAAGATGGCCGCCGCGCGCGAGATTGCGCTGGCCTTTGGCGTGCCGCCGATGCTGCTGGGGATTCCGGGTGATGCGACCTATTCCAACTATGCCGAGGCGCATCGGGCGTTCTATCGCCTGACCGTTCTGCCGCTGGCGACGCGGGTATCGGCATCGGTCGCGTGGTGGCTGTCCGAGCATCTGGGCGAGGAGGTCGATCTGCGCCCCGATCCCGACGGGATTCCGGCGCTGGCGACCGAACGCGATCAGCAATGGCGGCGGATCGGCGAGGCGACGTTCCTGACCGATGCCGAGAAGCGCGCGCTGCTGGGGCTGGCGCCGAAGGCCGATGGGTGAGCCGGTGGAGGGGTCGCGCTTTTTGCGGGACGGCATCTGGCACGATCAGCGTTTCGAGGCGCAGGAGCGGATCATGGCGCTGCAATTCGGCGCCGTCGAGAAGCGGCTGGAACGGATCGAGGCGCTGATCGAGGGGTTGGAGCGGCGGCTGTGGATGACCGTTTATGGCGTGGTTGCGGTGATCCTGACCCAGGCGGTGCAGGGCATCCTGGACTATGCGCCGAAAGGAGGCTGAGGGATGATTTCGGGACTTGAGGTAAAATTCGCGGGCGGCGCCCCGGTGCTGAGCAATGGCCATGTGATCGAGGGATATGCCAGCCTGTTCGGGCTGACCGATCAGGGGGGCGATGCGGTGCTGCCGGGGGCGTTCCGCGCGTCGCTGGCGCGTCTGGCGGCGGGGGGCGAGCGGGTGCGGATGCTGTGGCAGCACGATCCCGCGCAACCCATCGGGGTCTGGGACGAGATCCGCGAGGATGACAAGGGGCTGTGGGTCAAGGGGCGGTTACTGCCCGAGGTGGCGCAGGCCCGAGAGGCCGCGGCGTTGATCGGGGCCGGGGCCATCGACGGGCTGTCCATCGGCTATCGCACGATCCGGGCCGAGCGTGACGGCAAGGGCCGGCGGGCGCTGGCCGAGGTTGAGCTGTGGGAGGTGTCGCTGGTGACCTTTCCGATGCTGGTTCAGGCGCGGGTCGGGCGCAAGGACGCGCAGGAATTGCACGATATCGCCCGGCTGCTGGATGCGGCGACCGAGGCGCTGCGGGCATGAGTTTCGCGCGCATCGGCTGATGCGCCGCATGGTTCGTGCCGCCCGTCGCGGCGGCTTCGATTGGCAGGGGCGGTAAGGCCCCGTTCATCGCGATGAGGAGAAGGCAATGACCGAGGTGAAAGCCGCGGACAGCGACGGCATGGCCGTTGACCTGAGGGCGTCTCTGTTTGGGTTCGTTAATGAACTCAAGGAGTTTCGTGGGGATATTCAGATGAAACTGCAAGCACAGGAAGAGCGTATGAACATGCTTGATCGCAAGACTGCCATCCGGGGCCGCGCGCCCCTGTCCACCGTGGCCGAGACCGAGGTTCCGCATCAGAAGGCGTTCAGCGCCTATCTTCGTTCCGGCGACGATGACGGGCTGCGCGGTCTGGTGATCGAGGAAAAGGGTCTGACGGTTGCCAGCGATGGCGGTTTTCTGGCCGCGCCGCAGGTGGCGGAAACGGTGCAGCGGGTGCTGTTGTCGGGGGCCTCGCTGCGTCGTCTGGCCAATGTCGTGACGGTCGAGAGCGCGGTTTATGAGGCGCTGGTGGACAAGGGCGAGCCGGGCGCGGGCTGGGCCAGCGAGACTGCGACCGAGGAAACCACGGCGGGCGGGGTCGAGCGGATCTCGATCCCGGTTCACGAGCTGTCGGCCATGCCCAAGGCCAGCCAGCGGTTGCTGGACGATGCGGCATTCGATGTCGAGGCCTGGCTGGCCGAGCGGATCGCCGACCGATTTGCGCGCGCCGAGGCGGCGGCCTTCATCAATGGTGACGGCGTGGCCAAGCCGCGCGGCATCCTGTCCTATCCGGTTGCGGCCACCCCCGAGGGCGGTGATGGCCAGATCGGCACCGTGGAGACCGGCATGATGGGTGATTTTGATGACGATGCGCCCGCCGACGCGCTGATCGATCTGATCTATGCGCTTGGCGCAGAATATCGCGCGAATGCGAGTTTCGTGATGAATTCCAAGACCGCCGCCCGCGTGCGCAAGATGAAGGATGGCGACGGTCGGTTCCTGTGGTCGGATGCGCTGAATGCGGGCCAGTCGGCGCAGCTTCTGGGCCATCCGGTGCTGATCAGCGAGGATATGCCGGATATCGACGTCGGCGCCTCGGCCATCGCGTTCGGCGATTTCCATGCGGCCTATACCGTGGTCGAGCGGCCCGATCTGCGGGTGCTGCGCGATCCGTTCAGCGCCAAGCCGCATGTCCTGTTCTATGCCACCAAGCGCGTCGGCGGTGGCGTGACCGATTTCCGCGCCATCAAGCTGTTGCAGTTCGCCTGATCCGAAAGGTTCGGGCGAGGGGCGGGAACGCGTGCGGTGTCGGTTGTTCCGGCTTGGCAACTGTCCGCGCGGCTGATGGCCGGCGCGCGGGCGCGTTCCCGCCTTCCGGGCAGGTGACGGGCGAAGGCTGCGCAAGGGGCCTTCGCCTTTCTGATGGATGTGGCGAACGACAGGACGGGAGGTTCGCGAGATGATGCTGATCGAGGAAACGGCGCCTGCGGCGGAGGCGCTGCCTGTCGCCGCGCTGCGCGACCATTTGAGATTGGGAACCGGGTTCGGCATCGCCGACGATCCCGCCGAAACGGCGGCTTTGACCGGGTTCTTGCGCGCGGCGATCGCCACGATCGAGGCGCGGACCGGCAAGGTGCTGCTGACGCGGCGGTTCCGCATGCAACTGGATGACTGGCGCGACCGGCTGGGCCAGCCCCTGCCGCTGGCGCCGGTTCTGATGGTCGAGGCGATCGAGATCGACGATGGCATGGGCCAGGTCACGCAGCTGCCTGCCGACAGCTGGCGGCTGATCCCCGACAACCAACGGCCGATGGTCGTGCCCACCGGGGTGATCCTGCCGCATGTGCCGCGCCGGGGCTTTGTCACGCTGCGTTTCATCGCCGGGTTCGGCGAGGGGTGGCAGCAGGTGCCTCCCGATCTGGGGCAGGCGGTGCTGATGCTGGCGGCGCGATACTATGAGGATCGCAGCGATGCGGATGCCCGCGCCGTGCTGCCATTCGGGGTCAGCGCGCTGATCGAGAAATGGCGCGCCGTTCGCACTCTGGCAGGGCGCGGCAGCCGGGAGGTTCGCTGATGGCCCCGCCTGTGCTGAATGTCCGGCTGGCACTGGAACATCCCGACCGCGAAGGCGACGGGCTGGGCGGCTATCGCATCGAATGGCGGCATCTGGGCTGGCTTTGGGCGGCGATGGCGGCGCGGTCCGGCGTGCAACGTCAGGCCGAGGTCAGCGCCGAAAGTGTCGTGACCTGGCAGATCACCTTGCGCGCCGTGCCTGTTGGCGATGTGCGCAGGCCCGCGCCCGGACAGCGGTTCCGGCTGGATCAGCGCCTGTTCGTGATCGAGGCGGTGGCCGAACAGGACCGGGCCGGGCGCTGGCTGACCTGCTTTGCGAAAGAGGAGGAACTGGCATGAGCTATGCCGCTTCCGTCGCGCTTCAGGCGGCGGTTTATGAACGGTTGCGCGGCGATGAGGCGCTGGGCGATCTGGTGGGCGACGCCATTTTCGATGCGATGCCGGTCGAGCCGCCCAGTGGCGTGCATGTCTCGATCGGCCCCGAACAGGTCGAGGAGGCGGGCGATGTCACGGCGCGCGGATCGCGCCATGACTTCGAGATCTCGGTCCTGTCGGGCACCAGCCAGAGCGGCGGTTTCGGCATGGTCAAGGCCGCCGCGCTGGCCGTGACCGAGGCGCTGGAGCGTGGCGGGCTGGAACTGGATCACGGGCATCTGGCGGGGCTTTGGTTCCTGCGCGCCAAGGCGCGCCGGGTGGAAAACAGTACGGCGCGCCGGGTCGATCTGACCTTTCGCGCGCGAATTGATCTTGGCTGAGGAGACAGGCGAATGGCTGTGCAGAATGGACGCGATCTGCTGATCAAGATGGATATGACGGGGGATGGCGCTTATGAAACCGTCGCCGGGTTGCGGGCCACACGGCTGGCCTTCAACGCCGAGACCGTCGATGTGACCAGTCTGGAAAGCCCCGGCGGCTGGCGCGAATTGCTGGGTGGCGCGGGGGTCCGCAGCGCCTCGATCTCGGGGTCGGGGGTGTTTCGCGACGCCGACAGCGATGGGCGGGCGCGACAGATCTTCTTTGACGCCGAGGTGCCGCGCTTTCAGGTGGTGATCCCCGATTTCGGCACCATCGAAGGCCCGTTCCAGATCACCGGGCTGGAATATTCCGGCAGCCATAACGGCGAGGCCACCTATGAGTTGTCGCTGGCCTCGGCCGGGGCGCTGAGCTTTGTGGCGCTGTGATGGTCAATCCGCATCGGGGCGAGGTCGAGCTGTTGCTGGACGGGCAGCGCCATGTCGCGCGGCTGACGCTGGGGGCGCTGTCGGAGCTGGAGCATGAACTGGGCGCCGACAGCCTGATTGCGCTGATCGGACGGTTCGAGGCCGGGCAGTTTTCCGGCCGCGATGTGCTGGCGGTTCTGGTCGCCGGTCTGCGCGGCGGCGGCTGGCAGGGCCGGGCCGGGGATCTGCTGACGGTCGATATCGGCGATGGCGCGGCGGGGGCGGCGCGAAAGGCCGCGGAACTGCTGGCGCTGGCCTTTCGCGGTGCCGCATGAGCAGGGCCGGGCGGGGGCTGGACTGGGCCGGTCTGATGCGGGTGGGGCTGCACGGTCTGGGGCTGCGCCCGACCGAGTTCTGGGCGCTGACCCCGGCGGAACTGGCCGCAATCCTGGGCATCGAGGCGTTTAGCCCGCCCATGAACCGCCAGCGTCTGGCCGAGCTTGAGGCACGCTTTCCCGATCGCCCTGCGGGTGCGGACGGGACGGATAACGGGATGAGGGGCCAGCAAGATGGCGAATGAAACTTATGGGCAGGCGCTGGACCGGCTGGATCAGCGCCTGAACGGCAATGGCCGCGTCGTATCGGAATTCGAGGCCGAATTGTCGCGTCTGCGGCAGTCGATGATCCTGACCGGGCGCGAGGTCGGCACGCTGACCGGGGGCATCGAGCGCGGGTTGCGCCGTGCCTTTGACGGGCTGATCTTCGACGGGCTGAAGCTGAGCGATGCGCTGAAAAACGTCGGGCAGGGCATCGCGAACACGGTCTATTCCATCGCGATGCGGCCCGTCGGGCAGGCCGTTGCGGGCACGATTGCCGGAGGCATGAACCAGATGCTGTCCGGTGCGCTGCCCTTTGCGCAGGGCGCCGGCTTCGTGCAGGGCCGGGTGATGCCCTTTGCCAGCGGCGGCGTGGTCAGCGCGCCCACGCATTTCCCGATGCGCAATGCGACCGGGCTTATGGGCGAGGCAGGCCCCGAGGCGATCATGCCGCTGAAGCGCGGCGCAGACGGTCGTCTGGGGGTGGCCGCGCAGGGCGGTGCGACCCGGCCGGTCAATGTCACGATCAATGTCAGCACGCCCGATGTCGCGGGTTTCCAGCGCAGCCAGTCGCAGATCGCGGGCCAGTTGGGCCGCATCCTTGCGCGCGGCGACCGCAACACATGACGCAGGAGCGAGAAGATGGCAATTCACGAGGTGAGGTTTCCCGCCAATCTGTCATTCGGATCGATTGGCGGCCCTGAACGGCGCACCGAGATCGTCACCCTGTCCAACGGGTTCGAGGAACGCAATTCCCCCTGGGTCCATGCGCGTCGGCGCTATGACGCGGGGATGGGGTTGCGCTCGCTGGATGATCTGGCGGCGCTGGTCGCGTTTTTCGAGGCGCGGGCGGGGCAGATGCATGGGTTCCGCTGGAAGGACTGGTCGGATTACAAAAGCTGTCCGCCATCGCGCGAGCCTGCCTTCGACGATCAGGAGATCGCGCAGGGCGATGGCCAGACCGTCACCTTCGCGCTGACCAAGACCTATGCCTCGGGGCCGTCACGCTATGCCCGGCCGATCACCAAGCCGGTGCGGGGGCTGGTCCGGGCGGGCGTCGGCGGCGACGAGCGCTTCTTCGAGGCGGATTATGATGTCGATCACGACCGCGGGCTGATCACCTTTCACGAACCGCCCGAAGCCGGCGCGGCGGTGACGGCGGGTTATGAGTTCGATGTGCCGGTGCGGTTCGACACGGATCGGATCTCGGTTTCGGTGGCGTCCTTTCAGGCCGGAGAGATGCCGCAGATCCCGGTGGTGGAGGTTCGGATATGACCACGACGACTTTGGCGCGGGCCTGGGCGGTGCTGCGCGCGGACGGGTTGCGGCTGGGCTTTACCGATCACGACACCGAACTGCGTTTCGAGGGGATGCGGTTTCGCCCCGACAGCGGATTGTCGGCGCGGGCGCTGATGCAGGGAGCCGGGCTGGCGGTGGACAATACCGAGGCCGAGGGCGCGCTGAGCGACGATGCCATTACCGAGCGCGATCTGATGGCGGGCCGCTGGGACGGCGCCGATCTGCGCCTGTGGGAGGTGGATTGGCGTGATGTGTCGCAGCGGCGGCTGATCTTCAGCGGGTCATTGGGCGAGGTGACGCGGGCCTCTGGCGCGTTTCGGGCCGAGTTGCGCGGGCTGACCGAGCCTTTGGGCGCCCCGCTTGGCCGGGTCTATCATCCGCGCTGCGCCGCCTGTCTGGGCGATGCCGCCTGCCGGGTCGATCTGACGCCGGACAGCCTGCGCCACGAGACCGGATTTGCCAGTTGCGACGAAGGCCGTGTGTTTCGGTTCAACAACTTTCCGGCCTATGATGCGGATTGGTTCGAGCATGGCGTGCTGCTGGTTCTGGATGGCGGTGCCGAGGGGCTGAAATCGGCCATCAAAAGCGATGTGGCCAGCCCCGGCGGCCTGCGCGAGATGGAACTGTGGGAGCCTCTGGCGATCATCCCGCAACCGGGTGACTGGCTGAGGCTGACCGCCGGTTGCGACAAGCGCGCCGCGACCTGTCGAACGAAATTTGCCAATTTCCTGAACTTTCGCGGCTTTCCCCATCTGCCGCCCGAGGATTGGCTGATCGCGCCGCAGGCGGCGGGGCGTCATGGCTGAGGATGTAGTCACGCTGGCGCGGCGCTGGATCGGCACGCCCTATGTCCATCAGGCCAGCCGGATCGGCGCGGGCTGCGATTGTCTGGGGTTGATCCGGGGGATCTGGCGCGAGCACCACGGCTGTGAGCCCGAGTTGCCGCCGCCCTACAGCGCCGATTGGGGCGAATGCGGCGGGCGCGAGTTGTTGCATCAGGCGGCGCTGCGCCACCTGTTGCCGGTCGCACCGGAGGCGGCGCTGGCCGGGGGGCAGGTGCTGCTGTTCCGGATGCGCTCGGGCTCTGTCGCCAAGCATCTGGGGATCGTCGCGCGGGTGGAGGGCGGTCCCAGCTTCATCCACGCCTATAACCGCCGCGGCGTGGTTGAGAGCCCGCTGAGCGCGCCCTGGCGTCTGCGCATCGCGGCGCGTTTCGAATTTCCATAACGAGGGAAGGAGGCCGGCATGGCCACGATAGTGCTTTCGGCAGTCGGTGCGTCGATCGGCGCGGGTTTCGGAGGCGCGGTGCTGGGCCTGTCGGGTGCGGTGATCGGCCGCGCCGTCGGTGCCACCATCGGCAGCGCCATCGACCAGCGCCTGCTGGGTGGCGGCGCGAAGGCGGTCGAGACAGGTCGCATCGACCGGCTGCGATTGCAGACGGCGGGCGAGGGGACTTCGATCCCGCGGATCTGGGGGCAGATGCGGGTGCCGGGCCATGTGATCTGGGCATCGCCGCTGGAAGAGGTCGCCCGCCAGAGTGGTGGTGGTGGCAAGGGCGCGCGCCAGCCCACCGTGACCGAGATCAGCTATCGCCTGTCGGTTGCATTGGCCCTGTGCGAAGGCGTGGTCCTTGGTGTCGGTCGCGTCTGGGCGGATGGCGAAGAGATCGCCGCGCGTGATCTGAACATGCGGGTCTATAATGGCGGTGAGGTGCAGATGCCCGACCCCGCCATCGCCGCGCAAGAGGGCGAGGACGCGCCCAGCTATCGCGGCATCGCCTATGTCGTGCTGGAGGATCTGCATCTGGAACGCTGGGGCAACCGGATGCCGCAACTGAGTTTCGAGGTCACACGCCCGGCGCAGGACGGCACCGGGCTGAGTACCGATGTGCGGGCGGTGGCGATGATTCCCGGCACGGGGGAATATTCGCTGGCGACGACGCCGGTGACGCTGGATCTGGGTCTGGGCGAAAGCCGCTCGATCAATGTCAACACGCCGATGGGCGGGACGGATTTCGCCGTGTCCATGGATGTGCTGGGGCGGGAATTGCCGAATGTCGGTTCGGTCTCGCTGGTGGTGTCATGGTTCGGCAGTGATCTGCGGATCGGGCATTGCAGGGTGCAGCCCAAGGTCGAGCATGTCGCCAATGACGGGGCCGAGATGCCGTGGCGTGTGGCGGGCATCGGCCGCTCGGACGCTGAAGAGATCGCGCAGGTTGGCGGCTCTCCCGTCTATGGCGGTACGCCGTCGGATCAGTCGGTGATCGAGGGATTGCGGGCGATTGCCGCATCCGGGCGCAAGGCGGTGTTCTATCCCTTCATCCTGATGGAGCAACTGGCGGGGAACGGCTTGCCCGATCCCTATGGCGCCGGGGAACAGGCCGTGATGCCCTGGCGCGGGCGGATAACGACGGCGCTGGCGCCGGGGCAGGTGGGCTCAAGCGACGGGTCTGCGGCGGCGGCAGCCGAGGTGGCGGCGTTTTTCGGCGCGGCGGCGGTCGGCGATTTTTCGCGCGAGGGCGAGAGGGTCGATTACCACGGCCCTGCCGAATGGTCCTATCGTCGCTTCATCCTGCATTACGCGCATCTTTGCGCGGCAGCGGGGGGGATCGACGCCTTTCTGATCGGGTCCGAGATGGTGGGTATGACGCAGATCCGGGGGGCGGCGGGCAGCTATCCCGCCGTGGCGGGTTTGCGGCAGCTGGCGGCTGATGTGCGCGCCATCCTGGGGCCCTCGGTCAAGATCGGTTATGCGGCGGACTGGTCGGAATATTTCGGCCACCACCCCGGAGATGGAGAGCTGTTCTTTCACCTCGACCCGCTTTGGGCCGATGACAATGTCGATTTCATCGGCATCGACAATTACATGCCGCTGTCGGACTGGCGCGATGGGACCGACCATCTGGACGCGCATTGGGGGCGGATCGACGGTCCCGATTACCTGCTGTCGAATGTCGCGGGGGGCGAGGGCTATGACTGGTTCTATGCCTCGGATGCGGATCGCGATGCGCAGATCCGCACGCCGATCACCGACGGCAGCTATGACGAGGCGTGGGTCTGGCGTTACAAGGATTTGAAAAGCTGGTGGCAGAACCTGCATTACGACCGGCCCGACGGGGTTCGTTCGCAGCAGGCGAGTGCATGGGTGCCCGGCTCGAAGCCCGTCTGGTTCACCGAGATCGGCTGTGCGGCGCTGGACAAGGCCACCAACCAGCCCAACAAGTTTCTGGACGCGATGAGTTCCGAAAGCGTGCTGCCGCATTATTCGGACGGGCGGCGCAATGATGCGTTGCAGGCGGCCTATGTCCGGGCGGTTTCGGCCCATTGGGACGATCCGCGGAACAACCCGGCCATGACCGGCGGCGGGCGCATGGTCGATGTGTCGCGCAGTCATGTCTGGTGCTGGGATGCGCGGCCCTATCCGGCCTTTCCGAACCGCCGTGATCTGTGGTCGGACGGCCCGGCGTGGGAGCGCGGGCATTGGCTGAACGGGCGCGCGGGGGCGGTCACGCTGGCCGCCTGTGTGGGCGATATCTGCCGCATGGCGGGCGTGACCCGGTTTGATGTCAGCCGGTTGTCGGGCGTGGTGCGCGGCTATGTCCTGTCGGGCAACGAGAGCGGGCGGGCGGCGTTGCAACCCCTGATGCTGGCCTATGGTTTCGATGCGGTCGAACGCGATGGCGTGCTGCGTTTCGTCATGCGGCAGGGCTTGCCGGTCGCCAGCATCGCCCCCGAAAATCTGGCCGTCACCGATGAACTTGGCGGTTTTGAGGTCACTCGCTCTGCCGATCTGCAACTGAGCGGGCGGATAAGGTTGAGCCATGTCGAGGCCGGGGGGGATTATGCCGCCTCGACCGCCGAGACCATGCTGCCGGATCAGCCCGACCAGCAGGCCGTGGCCGAGAGTGAATTTCCTCTGGTCCTGACACGGGCTGAAGGGCGCGGGATCGCCGGGCGCTGGCTGGCCGAGGCGCAGATTGCCCGCGATACGGCGCGGTTTGCCCTGCCTCCGTCGCAGTCGCGTCTGGGGGCGGGGGATGTCGTCAGCGTCGATCACGGCGCGGGCCGCGCGCATCTGTGGCGGATCGACCGGACCGAGCGGGCAGGGGCGATCACCGTCGAGGCGGTGCGGGTCGATCCCGGCGTCTATCGTCCCGCGCCGTCGGTCGAGGATGACGGCCCGATCCGGCGCTATACCCCGCCCATGCCGGTGATGCCGGTGCTGCTGGATCTGCCGCTGATGCGCGGGGACGAGGTGCCGCATGCGCCCTGGCTGGCGGTGACGGCAAAACCTTGGCCCGGCTCTGTCGCGGCCTATGGCGCGTTGGATGAGGATGGCGGCTTCGAGTTCAATCTGGCGCTGTCCCGCCGTGCCGTGATCGGCCGGACCGAGGTGCCGCTGCTGGCAGCACGTCCCGGCATCATCGATCGTGGCGCACCTTTGCGGATCAGGCTGAAATCCGAGGTTCTGTCCTCGGTCACGCGGCGGGCGATGCTGTCGGGCGGCAATGTGCTGGCCATCGGGGATGGCAGTCTGGCCAACTGGGAATTGCTGCAATTCCAGCGCGCCGAACCCGTCGGTCAGGATCTGTGGGACATTCGCGAGCGGTTGCGGGGGCAGGCCGGCACGGATGCCATCATGCCGCAGGTCTGGCCCACCGGTTCTCTGGTCGTGCTGATGAATGGCGCGGCGCAGCAACTGGATCTGCCGCCATCGGCACGCGGCCAGCAGCGGTTCTGGCGCATCGGCCCGGCGATGCGCGCGGTGGATGATGCCAGCTATCGCCAGCGGGCGGTGACGATCCGGGGGATCGGCTTGCGTCCCTATGCGCCCTGTCATCTGCGGCTGGAGGGGCCGCGCGTCAGCTGGATCCGTCGGACGCGGATCGGCGGTGACGGCTGGGACGGGCCGGATGTGCCGCTGAGCGAGGCGCGGGAGCAGTATCTGCTGCGGGTGGAGCAGGGCGATGCGGTTCTGCACGAGGCGACGACCACCGCGTCGGAATATCAGTTGCCGCAGGCGGTTCTGAACATGGCGCTGTCCGCCGGTCCATTCCAGATCGCCGCTGCACAACTGTCCGAGGAATATGGCGCAGGCCCGTTTGTCAGGAGGGAATTCAATGCCAACCAATGAGACCATGCGGCTGGGAATGCCGTTGTTGCTGCCCGCTCAGGCCCAGAAACACGTCACGGTGAACGAGGCGTTGATGCGGCTGGATGGTCAGGTCAATCTGGTCCTGCAAAGCGTCTCGACCACCACCCCGCCCGAAACCGTCATCGACGGTGCCTGCTGGGCGGTGCCCTCGGGCGCCCAGGGTGATTGGTCGGGCCGTGGCGGCCAGATCGCCATCGGCGTGAATGGCGGCTGGGTGTTCCAGCCGCCCGCCGCCGGTATGCGTGCCTTTATCGCCGATCGAGGCGTGGGCGCGATCCATGATGGCACGGTCTGGGTGGTCGGGGCGTTCAGTCTTGGGATACAGGGATCGGGACTGATCGCAGGCATGGCCGAGGCCGAGGTCGCCGTCAGCGCAGGCGCCAGCTTTGACACCGGCGTCCTTATCCCGGGCGGTGCGATGGTTCTGGGTGCCGTGGCAAAGGTGACCGAGGCGCTGACAGGCGACCTGCAGACATGGCAACTGGGCACGTCCGGGGCCGAGAACCGCTTTGGACAGGGGCTGGGCAAGGGACAGGGGTCATGGGCACGCGGCATGCTGGGCGCGCCGATGACCTATTACGAACCGGCCACGCTGATCATGACGGCACAGGGCGGCGCATTTGCCGGGGGGCGGGTCCGGCTGGCCGCGCATTGGTGGGAGTTGCGTCTGCCCGACTGATCGCCACCTTTGCTTTATTGTGCCCGCCCGCGACTTTTACTGCTGGACATTCTGGTCTATCAGCAGAAGATCAACAATGCGGGCGGGCCCGAAATGAACATGCTACATGGAGCCAAAAAGCCACTGGAGCTGGATAAGGATGCGATCTGGGCGCAGCTTCAGGATGAGGCGCGATCAGCCGTTGGCGACGAACCCCTGCTGGGGGCGCTGATCCATGCCGGATTGCTGCATCACCACAGTCTGGAAGCGGCGCTTGCCTATCGCTTTTCCCTGAAGCTCGCATCCGGCGAGATGAGCGAGCAGTTGCTGCGGGAACTGGCGGATCAGGCCTATCGCGAGGATCCTTCGCTTGGCGATGCGGCGCGGGCGGATCTGCTGGCGGTCTATGATCGTGATCCGGCGACGCATCGGCTGTTGCAGCCTGTGCTGTTCTTCAAGGGATTTCAGGCGCTGCAAGCCTATCGCATGGGGCATTGGCTGTGGCGTCAGGGGCGACGTGATATGGCCTATTTCGTGCAGATGCGTTGCTCGGAATGTTTCGGTGTCGATATCCATCCGGCCGCGCAGATCGGCACCGGGGTGATGATCGACCACGCCCATTCCATCGTCATTGGCGAGACGGCGACGGTCGGTAACGATGTCTCGATGCTGCATTCGGTCACGCTTGGCGGCACCGGGAAAGAGGACGGCGACCGCCATCCCAAGATCGGCGACGGGGTGATGATCGGGGCCGGTGCGAAGGTGCTGGGTAATATCCACATCGGAGAGCGTTCGCGCATCGCCGCCGGATCCGTGGTGCTGCGCGAGGTGCCGCCCTGCAAGACTGTCGCCGGTGTCCCCGCCAGAGTGATCGGCGACGCAGGCTGCGACGAGCCGTCCCACAGCATGAACCAGTTGTTGGGTAACGGCGATTATATGTGATCTGACTGCGGGGCAGGTCTGTATCCACGCTTATCGGCGATCGTGTTTCAAGGTCATCTCGATATTCGAGGTGACCTTTTGCCGTTCCGTATCGTCAGCGAAGAAAGGCCGGTTCTGCCCCGGACTCCTTGCGGAGACCGAGGCAGGACTGGCCAGTAAGCAACCGGCGTTGGCCCGATGCAGCCGTGCCGTCAGCGGTTATGCCGCGTCACGATTTGGCAAGGTTGCGCAGCACGTAATGCAGCACGCCACCGTTCTTGAGGTATTCGATCTCGACCTCGGTATCGACGCGGGCTTTCAGCTGGATTTCCTTGACCGTGCCGTCGCTGTATTTGATGGTGCAGGGCACCAGCGACAGCGGTTTGAAATCGCCCGCAAGGCCGTGGATCGACACCACCTCGTCGCCGGTCAGTCCCAGCGACTTGCGGTTCTCGCCCGGCTGGAACTCGAATGGGATTACGCCCATGCCGACCAGGTTCGAGCGGTGGATACGCTCGAAGCTTTCGGCGATGACGGCCTTGACGCCCAGCAGGTTGGTGCCCTTGGCCGCCCAGTCGCGCGACGAGCCCGCGCCATATTCGACGCCGCCGAAGATCACCAGCGGGGTGCCGGCATCCTGATAGGCCATCGAGGCATCGAAGATGCTGGTCTGTTCGCCATCCGGCCCCTTGGTATAGCCGCCCTCGACCCCGTCCAGCATCTCGTTCTTGATGCGGATATTGGCGAAGGTGCCGCGCATCATGATCTCGTGGTTGCCACGGCGGGAGCCATAGCTGTTGAAATCCTTGGGCGCGACCTGACGCTCGGTCAGGTATTTCCCGGCCGGAGTGGTCGGTTTGAATGACCCGGCGGGGCTGATGTGGTCGGTGGTGATCATGTCGCCAAGGATCGCCAGCACCCGCGCGCCGTCGATATCGCTGATGACACCGGCCTCTTTCGTCATGCCCTGGAAATAGGGCGGGTTCTGGATATAGGTCGAGGTCGGCGGCCAGTCATAGGTCTCGCTGTCGGTGATCTCGACGCCCTGCCATTTCTCGTCGCCCTTGAAGACATCGGCATATTTGGTCTGGAAGGCTTCGCGGGTGACGGTCGCGTGGACCAGATCGGCGATTTCCTGATTGGTCGGCCAGATGTCCTTGAGATAGACGTCCTTGCCTTCCGGGGTCTGGCCGATCGGATCGCGGGTCAGGTTGATGTTCAGATCGCCCGCGAGGGCATAGGCCACGACCAGCGGCGGCGAGGCGAGGAAGTTCGCGCGCACGTCGGGCGAAATCCGGCCCTCGAAGTTGCGGTTGCCGGACAGGACGGCGGTGGCGACCAGATCGTTGTCGTGGATCGCCTTGGAAATCGCCGGATCACCCAGCGGACCAGAGTTGCCAATGCAGGTGGTGCAGCCGTAACCCACAAGGTTGAAGCCGATGGCGTCCAGATCCTCTTGCAGGCCCGCGGCCTCGAGATACTGGCCCACGACCTGCGAGCCCGGTGCCAGCGAGGTTTTCACCCAAGGCTTGCTGTTCAGACCCAGCGCGCGCGCCTTGCGGGCGACCAGACCGGCCCCGATCATCACATAGGGGTTCGAGGTGTTGGTGCATGACGTGATTGCCGCGATCACCACCGAGCCGTCGCGGATGGTGTAATCCTTGCCCTCGACCTGGACGGTCTTGCGGGCGTCAAGGGCAGGGGCCACGATGGCGCCGCCCTCGGCCCCCATCTCCATCGCATCCTTGGACACGTCAAGGCCACGATAATCGGCCACGACCTTATAGAAGGCGCGGGCCGAATCGGTCAGCGGCAGATAGTCCTGCGGACGTTTCGGGCCAGAAATCGCGGGGACGATCTCGCCCATGTCCAGCTCCAGCGTCGAGCTGTAGATCGGGTTGTAATCCGCGCCGCGCCAGAAACCGTTTTCCTTGGCATAGGCTTCGACCAGCGCGATGCGGTCCTCTTCGCGGCCGGTATTGCGCAGATAGCGCAGGGTTTCATCGTCGATCGGGAAGAAGCCGCAGGTGGCGCCATATTCCGGGGCCATGTTGGCGATCGTCGCGCGGTCGGCCAGCGGCAGATGGTCCAGCCCGTCGCCATAGAATTCGACGAACTTCCCGACCACGCCGTGCTGGCGCAGCATCTGCACGACCTTCAGAACAAGGTCGGTGGCGGTGGTGCCCTCGACCATCCTGCCGGTCAGCTTGAAGCCGACGACCTCGGGGATCAGCATCGACACCGGCTGGCCCAGCATCGCGGCCTCGGCCTCGATCCCGCCGACGCCCCAGCCCAGAACGGCAAGGCCGTTGACCATCGTCGTATGGCTGTCGGTGCCGACCAGCGTGTCGGGATAGGCGACTTCGGTGCCGTTCTGGTCGGTATCGGTCCAGACGGTCTGCGCCAGATATTCAAGGTTGACCTGATGGCAGATGCCGGTTCCCGGCGGCACAACGCGGAAGTTGTTGAAGGCGTTCTGACCCCATTTCAGGAAGGTGTAACGCTCCATATTCCGTTCGTATTCCAGATCGACGTTGCGCTGGAAGGCGCGCGGATTGCCGAATTCGTCGATCATGACCGAGTGGTCGATGACCAGATCGACCGGGTTCAGCGGGTTGATCTTCTGCGCGTCGCCGCCCAGGCCGATGATGCCGTCGCGCATCGCGGCAAGGTCCACGACCGCCGGAACGCCGGTGAAATCCTGCATCAGCACGCGGGCGGGGCGATAGGCGATCTCGCGCGGGTTCTTGCCGCCCTTGTCGGCCCATTCGCCGAAGGCCTTGATGTCCTCGACGGAAACCGAGAATCCGTCATCTTCGAAGCGCAGCAGGTTTTCCAGCACGACCTTCAGCGCGGCAGGCAGTTTCGAGAAATCGCCCAGCCCGGCCTCGGTGGCGGCGGCGATCGAGTAATAGGCATATTCACGGCCAGCCGCCGTCAGCGTGCGACGGGTCTTGGCGGTATCGGTTCCGGTCTGGATGGGCATCAGGGCCTCCCTGTCTGCGAAATGGATGGGTCGGGCATGCGTGGTTCTTGCTTTGCCTGATGCGGTCAGGGGGCGCAAGAGGGCTTGCATCGAAATTGTATGCCATCGCATACCATAACTGGCAGCGTTGCTCAAGAGGCACGCTTGTCACGCTCGCGCCAGCTTAACGAAGCCTTGATTTGTTCTTGCCCGTCTGGATTGGCTATGGAAAAGGTCAACATGATTGGTTTTATCCCGATGCAAAGACGATTCCCGACTCAGGCGCTGGCGGTTGCGCTGCTTCTGGCCGTGCCCGCCATGGGCATCGCGCAGCAGGCCCCCGCTGACCTGAACGCGGGTGATGTGAATGCACCGGTCATCTCTGCCCCCTCGGCCCCGATGCGCTTGATTCCGTCCGTAGATGCGCCGATGCCAGATGACGGCTTTGTCGGCGTCAACAATTTCGCCGCGACCGATCTGCCCCCGCCCGCGCTGGATGCGCTGCCCCCCGTGACCCCGGTGGTGGTCGAGCTGTTCACCTCGCAGGGGTGTTCGTCCTGCCCGCCCGCCGATGCGATGATGGCCAAGCTGGCCGATCAGGATGGGGTGCTGCCGCTGTCCTTCCATGTGGATTACTGGGACTATCTGGGCTGGGCCGACAGCTTCGCCCGCCCGGAATTCAGCGCCCGGCAAGAGGCCTATGCCCGTGCTGCCGGTGAACGCTCGGTCTATACGCCGCAACTGATCGTCGAGGGCGTCGATACCGCCGTCTCGCCGGGTCCGGCGCAGCTGATGGGGCTGATCGAGGCGCATCAGATGTCGCCCGCGCTGCTGAACGTGCAGCGCCGCAAACAGGACGGTTCCGACCTGATCGAACTGATGCCTCTGTCCGATCTGGAAGGTCAGGTTGATGTGTCGCTGATCCGTTTTCTGCCCGAACGCCGGGTCGAGGTCCGGGGCGGCGAAAATGACGGCCGCTTCATCACCTATACCAATATCGTTCTGGGGATGGAGACATTGGCGAAATGGGATGGCAGCGCGCCCTTGCGCCTGAACGTGCGCGCGGGGCAGGCGGGCGAGGGCAGCTTTCCCGACGATACGCGGCATGTGATTCTGGTGCAGATCGGGCTGGCCGGGTCCGAACTGCCCGGCGCGATCCTGGCCGCCATCGAACTGGACTGAGACGTCCGGCGCGCTTGCCCGCCGCGCCGCGATGGGCGACAAGCGGCCAAACGCAATGGCAAGACAAGGAACGCCCGCATGAAGCAACCGAAGCCCTGGGTGAAGCCGGTTCTGGAACTGGGGCCGGTGGTCCTGTTCTTCGTCATCTTCATGCTGTTCCGCGAGGATTCGGTGCATGTGCTGGGCCGCGACTACAGCGGTTTCGTCTTTGCCACGCTGGTTTTCATCCCGGTTCTGGTGATCTCGACGCTGATCATGTGGCGGCTGACGGGCAAGCTGGCACCGATGCAGATCGCGACGCTGGTGCTGGTGCTGGTCTTTGGCGGGCTGTCGGTCTGGCTTGACGATCCGCGCTTTTTCAAGATGAAACCGACGATGATCTATCTGCTGTTCGCGGGGCTGCTGGGCTATAGCCTGATCGCGGGGCGCAACTGGCTGGGCGCGGTGCTGGGCGAGGCGCTGCCCCTGACCGAGACCGGCTGGCTCAAGCTGACCCGGCGCATGGCGGCGATGTTTCTGGCGCTGGCCGTGGCCAATGAACTGATCTGGCGGCTGATGTCGGAAACCAGCTGGGTCTGGTTCAAGACCTTCGGCCTGCCGGTGCTGCTGTTTCTGTTCCTGATGGCGAATGCCGGGCTTTACCGCGATCACGCGCTGGAAAAGCCCGATGGCGACAAGCCGCAGGACGGCAAGTAAGTGAAACGGCCCGCCCGCAGGATTTGCGGGCGGGCCGTTTCATGTCTGTGGTGGTCCGTTATCAGCGCAGGTCGAAACGGTCGGCGTTCATCACCTTGACCCATGCGGCAACGAAATCCCTCACGAATTTCTCGTGATTGTCGTCCTGCGCATAGACCTCGGCATAGGAGCGCAGGATCGAGTTCGACCCGATCACCAGATCCACCCGCGTCGCGGTCCATTTCACCGTATCGGTCTTGCGGTCGCGGATCTCATAGAGATTGCCGTCCACCGGTTTCCAGCTGTTGGACATATCGGTCAGGTTGACGAAGAAATCGGTCGTCAGCGCGCCCGCCCGGTCGGTAAAGACGCCATGCGCCGTGCCGCCGTGATTGGTGCCCAGAACCCGCAAACCGCCGATCAGCGTGACCATTTCCGGCGCGGTCAGCCGCATCAGTTGGGCGCGGTCCAGCAGCAGTTCCTCGGGGCTGACGACATAGTCCTGCTTCAGCCAGTTGCGGAAACCATCGGCCAGCGGCTCCAGCACATCGAAGCTTTCGGCATCGGTCTGTTCGGGCGTCGCATCGCCACGGCCCGGCGCAAAAGGCACGCTGATGTCGAAACCCGCGGCCTTCGCGGCCTGCTCGACACCCAGATTGCCGGCCAGCACGATCACATCGGCAACCGAAACCCCGGTTTCCGCCGCGATGGGCTCCAGCACCGACAGCACGCGGGCCAGACGCTCGGGCTCGTTGCCCAGCCAGTCCTTCTGCGGGGCCAGCCGGATGCGCGCGCCATTCGCGCCACCGCGATAGTCCGAGCCGCGGAAGGTCCGCGCGCTGTCCCATGCGGTCGCGATCATGTCGCTGCTCGACAGCCCGCTGGCGGCAATTCTGGCCTTGACCGCCTCGACATCATAGTCACTGCGGCCCGCGGGGATCGGGTCCTGCCAGATCAGGTCCTCGGCCGGAACGTCCGGACCCAGATAGCGTGCCTTCGGCCCCATGTCGCGGTGGATCAGCTTGAACCAGCCGCGGGCGAAGGCATCGCTGAACGCCGCGAAATCGTCCTTGAAGCGCAGCGAGATCTCGCGATAGACCGGATCGACCTTCAGCGCCATGTCGGCATCGGTCATCATCGGCATGACCCGGATCGAGGGGTCCTCGACATCGACCGGCTTGTCCGTCTCGGCGATGGTGATGGGTTCCCATTGCGAGGCGCCCGCCGGGCTGCGCGTCAGGGTCCATTCATGGTCGAACAGCATCTTGAAGAAACCGTCATCCCAGACCGTCGGATTGGTCGTCCATGCGCCTTCCAGACCCGACACCACGGTATTGCGGCCGACGCCGCGACCCTTGGTGTTCAGCCAGCCAAGGCCCTGGAATTCCGGCCCCGCCGATTCGGGATCGGCGCTGAGATCGCCGGCATTGCCGTTGCCGTGGGTCTTGCCGATGGTATGGCCGCCAGCGGTCAGCGCGACGGTTTCCTCGTCGTTCATGCCCATGCGCGCGAAGGTCTCGCGCATCTGGTTGGCGGTGGCCTGCGGATCGGAGCGCCCGTTCACGCCCTCGGGGTTGACATAGATCAGCCCCATCTGCACGGCGGCCAGCGGGTTCGACAGCGTCGAGGCATCGCCGACATTGTCATAACGCTCGTCGCTGGGGGCAAGCCATTCCTTTTCGTCACCCCAATAGGTGTCTTTCTCGGGGTGCCAGATATCCTCGCGCCCGAAGGCAAAGCCGAAGGTTTTCAGCCCTGCGACCTCATAGGCGATATTGCCCGACAGCGCGATCAGGTCGGCCCAGGAAATCCTGTTGCCGTATTTCTTCTTGATCGGCCACAGCAGGCGACGGCCCTTGTCGGTGTTGACGTTGTCGGGCCAGCTGTTCAGCGGCGCGAAACGCTGGTTGCCGGAATTGCCGCCGCCGCGTCCGTCGCTGGTGCGATAGGTCCCGGCATTGTGCCACGCCACGCGCGCGAACATGCCGACATAGCTGCCGTAATCCGCAGGCCACCAGTCCTGGCTTTCGGTCATCAGCGCGCGCAGATCGGCCTTCAGCGCCTCGACGTCCAGCTTTTTCAGCTCTTCATGGTAATCGAAATCGGGGCCAAGCGGGTTCGTCTTGCTGTCATGCTGATGCAGGATGTCCAGATTCAGCGCGTTCGGCCACCAGTCCATGACCGATTTGTCCATGGCGGTCATGCCGCCATGCATCACCGGGCACTTGCCGGTGGGGGTATCGTTTCCATCCATGTCGCTCTCCTTCTTGGCTGCGTGTCAGGAACGGGAAAGGCCGTCCGAGCATGATTTGCCGCGCTGGCCTTCCTCCTTGGCGATAGTGATAGCAGGTAAATATCATAAGATAAATTTGCATTTTCTGATCTGTGCGATATGTAGGATTAATGAAGAGACTGTCCTTGAAACACCTCCGTTATTTCGGTGCGCTGGCACGGAACCTGCATTTCGGTCGCGCGGCCGAGGATTGCTCCATCTCTCAGCCCGCGCTGTCGCTGCAAATGAAAGAGCTAGAGGATATTCTGGGTGTGCCGCTGATCGAACGCGGCACAAGGCAGATCCGGCTGACCAGTCTGGGCGAGGCTTTCGCCGACCGGGCCCGCGATATCCTGCGCTCGGTCGATGAACTGGGCGATCTGGCGCGGGCCTCGAACAGCCCGCTGATCGGGCGGCTGCGAATCGGGGTGATCCCGACGGTGGCTCCCTATCTGCTGCCGCGCATCATCAAGGGTCTGGGCGGGCAATATCCGGGGCTGGACCTGCGCCCGAGAGAGGCCGTGACCCAGCGGCTGATCGCCGATCTGATCGACGGGCATCTGGACACCGCCATCGTGGCGCTGCCGGTCTCGGAATCCACGCTGACCGAATTTGCGCTGTTCGACGAGGAATTCGTGCTGGTGCGCCCGCTGGCGGATGCCGCCAAGCCCGTCCCCTGCGCCGACATGCTGCGGGAAATGCGGCTGCTGCTGCTGGAAGAGGGGCATTGCTTCCGCGATCAGGCGCTGTCCTTCTGCAATATCTCGAACGCCGCGCCGCGCGATCTGATGGAGGGCAGCTCGCTTTCCACGCTGGTGCAGATGGTGGGGGCGGGAATCGGCGTCACACTGATTCCGCAGATGGCGATCCCGATCGAGACGCGATCCGCCGCCGTATCGGTCGCGCGCCTGCGCCAGCCGCGCCCCTCGCGCCGCATCGGCATGGTCTGGCGCAAGACCAACCCGCTGGGATCGCAACTGCGCCATGTCGCGGAAATCATGCGGGAAACCCTGTCCGCCCCGCCCGATCTGCCAACGGGCGAGGCACCCGGCGCACAGATGGCGCAACTGCCGGATTGACAACGCAGCCGCGCTCTGGTCCCCTGATGGCCGTCAGGGGAGTCCCGCCCAAGGGACTGAGAGGCTGATTGGTGGCGTTCGCGCGTCACGGTGAGGCGACCCTTTGAACCTGACCCAGTTGATACTGGCGTAGGAAGACCGAAGGGCGCAGCGTCGTTCTTTGGGCCGTGGCGGCCGCATCGGGGTCGCAGTCGGTCCCTTCTTGCCCGAACCATCACTTGGGTCTTTTCGAGTAAACGCTTGAGAGGACGCCATGAACAAGCACAACCCGATCCCGACGATCACCACCGGCCCGCTGCCGGCCTCGCGCAAGGTGTGGCACCCCGGCCAGATCCATCCCGGCCTGCGCGTGCCGATGCGCGAGATCGAGCTGCATCCCAGCGCGATGGAGCCGCCGGTCACGGTTTATGACGCCTCTGGCCCCTATACCGATCCCGAGGCGGTGATCGACATTGCCCGGGGCCTGCCGCGTCCGCGCGAAGGCTGGACGGTGGCGGGGGATGTCGAACGCTATGACGGGCGACAGGTCCAGCCCGAGGATAACGGCTTTGTCACCGGCGAACGGCTGACCCCGGCCTTTCCGCGCCAGTATCAGCCGCTGCGCGCGACGGAGGGCAAGGCGGTGACGCAGATGGCCTATGCCCGCGCCGGGATCATCACGCCGGAAATGGAATTCGTCGCCATCCGCGAAAATCTGGGCAGGCGCGCGGCCAGGGAACAGCTGATCCGCGACGGCAATGACTGGGGCGCCGCGATCCCCGATCATGTCACGCCCGAATTCGTGCGTCAGGAAATTGCCTCGGGCCGCGCAATCATCCCCGCCAATATCAACCACCCCGAGGTCGAGCCGATGATCATCGGCCGCAACTTCCTTGTGAAGATCAACGCCAATATCGGCAACTCGGCCGTCACCTCCAGCATGGAGGAGGAAGTCGAAAAGCTGGTTTGGGCCATCCGCTGGGGCGCCGATACGGTCATGGACCTGTCCACCGGGCGCAATATCCACAATATCCGCGACTGGATCATCCGCAACAGCCCCGTGCCCATCGGTACCGTGCCGATCTATCAGGCGCTGGAAAAGGTCGGAGGCATTGCCGAGGATCTGACCTGGGAAATCTTCCGCGACACGCTGATCGAACAGGCCGAACAGGGCGTCGATTACTTTACCATCCATGCCGGTGTGCGGCTGCCCTTCATCCCGCTGACCGCCGAAAGGGTAACGGGGATCGTCAGCCGTGGCGGCTCGATCATGGCGAAATGGTGCCTGCATCACCACCGCGAAAGCTTCCTCTATGAGCATTTCGACGAGATCTGCGACATCATGCGCGCCTATGATGTCAGCTTCAGTCTTGGCGACGGCTTGCGCCCGGGATCCATCGCTGACGCCAATGACGCCGCGCAATTCGCCGAGCTTGAGACGCTGGGAGAGCTGACCCAGATCGCGTGGGAAAAGGATTGTCAGGTGATGATCGAAGGCCCCGGCCATGTGCCGATGCACAAGATCAAGGAGAACATGGACAAGCAGCTAGAGACTTGCGGCGAGGCGCCCTTCTATACTCTGGGGCCCCTGACCACCGATATCGCGCCGGGCTATGACCATATCACCAGCGCCATCGGGGCCGCCATGATCGGTTGGTTCGGCACGGCGATGCTGTGCTATGTCACGCCCAAGGAACATCTTGGCCTGCCCGACCGCGATGATGTGAAGGTGGGCGTCATCACCTACAAGATCGCCGCCCATGCCGCCGATCTCGCCAAGGGCCACCCGGCGGCCAAGCTGCGCGACGACGCCCTGTCGCGCGCCCGGTTCGAGTTCCGGTGGGAGGATCAGTTCAACATCTCGCTGGATCCCGACACCGCGCGCAGCTTCCACGACCAGACCCTGCCCAAGGAGGCGCATAAGCTGGCGCATTTCTGTTCGATGTGCGGGCCGAAATTCTGCTCGATGAAGATCAGCCACGACATCCGGGCCGAAGCGCGCGCGCAGCAGGGCATGGAGGACATGGCGCAGAAATATCGCGAAGGCGGTGACCTCTACATGCCCGCCGATGCGGCAGGGCAGGACTGATGTTTTCGGTTCTGGGCGGGGGGGTGGCCGGGCTTTGCGTGGCCACCGCTCTGGCCGAGCGCGGCCTGCCTGTGGAGCTGATCGCGGATGATGGCGTCCCGGCCTCATATTGGGCCGGGGGGATGCTGGCGCCGGGCTGCGAGGGCGAGACCGCCCCGCCCGATGTGGTCCTTGCCGGGCAGGGCGCGGTCGATTGGTGGGCGGCGCGGGTGCCGGTCACAAGGCGCGGCACATTGGTCGTGGCCCCGGCCCGCGACGCGGCGGAACTGGACCGTTTCGCCGCCCGCACCTCGGGCCACCGCCCGGCCGATCCCGGCGCGTTGGAGCCCGATCTGGCGGGTCGTTTCGCGCGTGGGCTGTTCTTCGAGGCCGAGGCGCATCTGGACCCCCGCGCCGCGATGGCGGGTTTGCGCGACGCTCTGGCGGCGCGGGGCGTGGCGATCCGGCAGGGCGATCCGCGCGGGCAGGTGATTGACTGCCGGGGGCTGGCCGCGCGCGACCATCTGCCCGACCTGCGTGGTGTGCGGGGCGAGATGTTGATGCTGGACGCGCCCGACGTGATGCTGACCCGCACCGTGCGGCTGCTGCATCCGCGCTTTCCCTGCTATGTCGTGCCGCGCGGGGATGGGCGCTATATGGTGGGGGCGACGCAGATCGAAAGCGACGATCCCGGCCCGATCACCGCGCGGGCGGTGATGGAACTGCTGTCGGCGGCCTATGCGCTGCATCCCGGCTTTGCCGAGGCGCGCCTGGTGCAGACCGGCGCGGGCCTGCGCCCGGCATTCCCCGACAATATCCCCGTGATCCGCGAAATTGCTGGAAGAATACATGTCAACGGCATGTATAGGCATGGTTTTCTGATGGCGCCCGCGCTGGCCGAAACGCTGGCCGGGCGTTTGCCGCAAGAGGTGAAAGATGCAGGTTGAACTGAATGGCGAAGTCATCACGACCCGCGCCGAAACGCTGGCCGCGCTGATCGAGGAACGCGGGCTGCCCGCCGCCACTGTCGCCACCGCGCTGGACGGCGATTTCGTGCCGCGCGACCGGCGGGGCGATACGTCCCTGCGCGACGGCGCGCGGATCGAGGTGCTGTCACCGATGCAGGGGGGCTGAGCGATGTTTTACGGTTTCCAGCCGGAATCGCGGTTGATGCTGGGGACGGCGCAATATCCCTCGCCCGCGGTGCTGGCCGATGCTATCGCGGCGTCGGGCGCGCAGATCGTCACCGTCTCGCTGCGCCGCGAAGGGGTGGGCGGCGCGGGCTTTCGCGACCTGATCGCCGCATCCGGCTGTCGCGTGCTGCCCAATACGGCGGGGTGTCATTCCGCGTCCGAGGCGATCACCACCGCCCGCATGGCGCGCGAGGTCTTTGGGACGGATTGGATCAAGCTGGAGGTGATCGGCCATGCCGACACGCTGCAACCCGACCCCTTCGCGCTGGTCGAGGCCGCCCGCGTGCTGTGCGCCGACGGCTTCGAGGTCTTTCCCTATACGACCGAGGATCTGATCCTTGGCGAAAAACTGGTCGAGGCCGGTTGCCGCGTCCTGATGCCCTGGGGCGCGCCTATCGGTTCGGGGCAGGGGCTGCGCCACCATGATGCGCTGCGCTCGATGCGGGCGCATTTCCCGGATATCCCGCTGGTGATCGACGCGGGTATCGGCGCGCCGTCGCAGGCCGCGCGGGCGATGGAGATGGGCTTTGACGCGGTGCTGCTGAATACGGCGGTGGCGCAGGCGGCCGATCCGGTTGCGATGGCCCGCGCCTTCGGGCAGGCGGTCGGGGCCGGTCGCATGGCGCATGAGGCCGGGCTGATGCCGCGCCGCGACATGGCGGTGGCCTCGACCCCGATCTTCGGCATGGCGGTGCTGGCATGAGGCTGGATCCCTTCTATCTGATCTGCGGCGATGCCGGGCTGCTGGAGCGTCTGGTGCCGCTGGGTGTGCGGCTGGTGCAACTGCGGGTGAAGGATCAGCCGCAGGACGTGCTGCGCGACCAGATCGCCCGGTCGCAGGCCGTCTGCCGGGCGCATGGCACGACGCTGGTGCTGAACGATTACTGGCAACTGGCGCTGGATATGGGCGTCGATTTCGTCCATCTGGGGCAAGAGGACATGGACAGCGCCGATTTCGACGCCCTGCGCCGGGCGGGTATCCGCTTTGGCCTGTCCACCCATGACGGGGCCGAACTTGACCGCGCCCTGTCGCTTGACCCGGAATATGTCGCGCTGGGGCCGGTCTGGCCGACCTTGCTGAAAAAGATGAAATGGGGGCCGCAAGGTCTTGATCGCGTTACGGAATGGCGGCGCAGGGTGGGCGATGTGCCGCTGGTCGCCATCGGCGGGCTGACGCCCGCGCGGCTGCCCGGCGTCTTTACCGCAGGCGCCGACAGCGCCGCCGTGGTGACCGATATCCAGATGGCGCCCGACCCCGAGGCCCGCACCCGCGAATGGATCGCCGCCACCGAAGGCCAGCGCAAGGGGATACGTCATGTCACGCTATGACCGCCAGATGATCCTGCCGCAGATCGGCAGCGCGGGTCAGGCAAGGCTGGGGGCCGCGCATGTGCTGATCGTCGGCGCGGGCGGTCTGGGCGCAAGCCTGATCCCGGCGCTGGCCGGGGCCGGGGTGGGCCGGATCGCCATTGTCGATGACGATCTGGTCGAGGAAAGCAACCTGCACCGCCAGACCCTGTTCCGTATGGGCGATCTGGGTCGCCCCAAGGCCGGATGCGCGGCAGAGGCGGCGCGGGGGCTGAACCCCGAAATTCGCGTTGACGCCCTGGCGCTGCATCTGGACCCCGACAATCTGCCACCGCTGCTGGCGGGCGTGGATCTGGTTATCGACGCCGCCGACAGTTTCGCCGTCAGCTATATGCTGTCGGATGCCTGCGGTCCGCGCGGGGTGCCGCTGATCTCGGCCTCGGTGCTGGGGCGGCAGGGCTATGCCGGCGGGTTCTGCGGCCATGCGCCGGGGCTGCGGGCGGTCTTTCCTGACCTGCCCGAGACGGCGGCCAGCTGCGCCACGGCGGGGGTGATGGGGCCGGTCGTGGCGATGCTGGGGGCGATGCAGGCGCAGATGGCGCTGTCGGTGCTGCTGGGGCTGACGCCCTCGCCGCTGGGGCAGATTGTCAATCTGGATCTGGCGAACTGGCGCTGTTCCGGCTTTCGTTTCGACGGCGCGGCGGAACCCGAGGCCCAGTCACAGCTGCGCTTTATCGGGCGCGGGCAGCTGATGGACGCCGATTGCGTGATCGAGTTGCGCGGCACGGACGAGGCGCCGCAGCCCGTCACCTCTCGCGCCATGCGGATCGCGCCCCGGGCCATCGGCGACTGGCAGCCGCCCGCCGGGCAGCGCGTGGTTCTGGCCTGCCGCAGCGGGCTGAGGGCATGGCGCGCGGGGCGGGCGTTGCAGGCGCGGGGCGTCAGCGATCTGGCGCTGATCGCCACCGGATGAGGGCACTTGGCGCGACGGTGGCTTGGCGCTAGAACGATCTTCCCACAGCCTGAGGAGATCGCCTTGGCCCTTGCCGACGCCACCGCCGACCGTATCGCCCGCATCATCGCGACTGAAATCAGCGCCGCGCCCGCTCAGGTCCGGGCGGCGGCGGAATTGTTGGATGGCGGCGCGACCGTGCCCTTCGTCGCGCGTTACCGCAAAGAGGTCACCGGCGGGTTGGACGATACGCAGTTGCGCAACCTGTCCGACCGGCTGGCCTATCTGCGCGAGATGGAGGCGCGGCGGGCGGCGATCCTGAACTCTGTCAAGGAGCAGGGCAAGCTGACCGACGATCTGGCCCGCGCCATTGCCGGGGCCGAAACCAAGGCCGCGCTCGAAGACATCTATCTGCCGTTCAAGCCCAAGCGCCGCACCAAGGCAATGATTGCCCGCGAAAACGGGCTGGAGCCGCTGCTGCGCGCCATTCAGGACGACCGCGCCGCCGATCCGGCTGCCTTGGCCGCCGGTTACATCACCGACGCCGTGCCGGATGTGAAATCCGCGCTGGACGGCGCGCGCGACATTCTGGTCGAGGAGCTGTCGGAAAACGCCTCTCTGCTGGGGAGTCTGCGCGATTTCATGCGCCGCGACGCCTTCATCGCCGCCAAGGTGATTGCCGGGAAAGAGGAGGCCGGCGCCAAGTTCAGCGACTATTTCGACCATCGCGAGAAATGGGCCGATATCCCCTCGCATCGTGCGCTGGCGATCCTGCGGGCGGCGAAAGAGGAAATCCTGACCATCGACATCTCGCCCGACCCCGAGACCGGGGCGCAGCGAGCCGAGGGTATCGTGATCCGCGCCATCGGCACGCTTGGCGACCGGCCCGGCGATCAGTGGCTGCGGCAGGTGGCGGGCTGGACATGGCGGGTTCGGCTGTCGAACACCATGTATATCGACCTGATGACCGAGCTGCGCAAACGCGCCCATGACGAGGCGATCCGCGTCTTTGGCCGCAACCTCAAGGATCTGCTGCTGGCCGCGCCTGCGGGGCCGCGCGTGACCATCGGCGTCGATCCCGGCATCCGCACCGGCTGCAAGATCGCGGTCGTCGATGCCACCGGCAAGCTGCTGGACACGGCGACGATCTATCCCTTCCAGCCCAAGAACGACCTGCGCGGGGCCGAGGCCACGCTGCTGGCGCTGATCGCGAAACATGGTGCCGACCTGATCGCCATCGGCAACGGCACCGCCAGCCGGGAAACCGAGCGGCTGGTGGCCGAGGTGCTGAAACGCCTGCCCAAAGGCGTCAAACAGCCGACGAAGGTGGTCGTCAGCGAGGCCGGGGCTTCGGTCTATTCGGCATCCGAACTGGCGGCGAAGGAATTCCCCGATCTGGATGTCAGCTTGCGTGGCGCGGTCTCGATCGCGCGGCGCCTGCAGGATCCGCTGGCCGAACTGGTCAAGGTGCCGCCCGAATCGATCGGGGTCGGGCAATATCAGCATGATGTGGACCAGCGCCAGCTTGCCAAGACGCTGGAGGCGGTGGTCGAGGATGCCGTGAACGCCGTCGGCGTGGACCTGAACATGGCATCCGCGCCGCTTCTGGCCCATGTCGCCGGGCTGGGGCCGTCGCTGGCGCAGAATATCGTCGCATGGCGCGATGAGAACGGCGCCTTTCCGTCCCGGGCCGCGCTGAAGAAGGTGACCGGCCTTGGCCCCCGCGCCTTCGAGCAATGTGCGGGCTTCCTGCGTATCCAGGGCGGCAAGGAGCCGCTGGATGCCTCCTCGGTTCACCCCGAGGCTTACGGTGTGGCCCGCAAAATCGTCGCCGCCTGCGGTCGTGATATTCGCGCGATCATGGGTGACGGGACGGTGCTGAAGGGGCTGCGGGCGGAACAGTTCGTGGATGACAGTTTCGGCCTGCCCACCGTGCGCGACATTCTGGCGGAACTGGAAAAACCCGGCCGCGACCCGCGCCCCGGCTTTGTCACCGCCAGCTTTGCCGACGGGATCGAGGATATCAAGGACCTGCGCCCGGGCATGTCGCTGGAAGGCACGGTGACGAATGTGGCGGCCTTCGGTGCCTTCGTCGATATCGGCGTGCATCAGGATGGGCTGGTCCATATCAGCCAACTGGCCGACCGCTTCATCAAGGACCCGAACGAGGTCGTGAAGGTCGGTGATGTCGTCCGCGTCCGCGTGACCGAGGTCGATGTGCCACGCAAACGCATCGGGCTGACCATGCGCAAGGATGGCGGTGCGCAGCACGACCGTGGCGCCCGCCCGTCGCAGGGCAAGGGCGACAGGCAGCACGCTGTCGCATCGAAACCCGCGCCCCGGACCGGCAGTGACACCGGCAGTCTTGGCGCGGCGCTGATGGATGCGATGCGGCGGAAATGATCGCCGCGGCGCGTCGCGGCTATTGTTGAGTGAAATGATCTGGTATATGGATTTGTCCCGAGAAAGCCCTCTGGACAAAGGAACCCGGCATGTCCGTTCTCAGAACCCATCGCTCGGTCGGCATCATCCCTTCGCGCGCCGGCGCCGCCGTGGCCGCGCTCAAGGCCCGCGCCGCCGCGTGGGAGGTGCCGCTGATCGAAAACCCCGAACGGCTCAGCCTGTTCGTCTGGGGCTGCGAACTGCGCCTGACGCCCGAGGATGACACCGTCCGCATCGACCTGATGGCCCCCGAGGCGCGTCTGATCGGCACCTTGCAGGACAGTGCCACCGAACTGTTCGAGGCCGAGGGTCTCAGCGTCAAATGGGACCGGGTGAACGAGGGTGCGCTGGCACCGGGCCTGTCGCTGATGCGGGTGGTTTCGGTCACGCCGCGCACGCCGGGCTTTGTTCGCGTCCGCCTGCAAGGCCCCGAGGCCGCGCGTTTCGGCGAAACCAGCCTGCATTTCCGCCTGCTTCTGCCGCAGCCGGGCCGCGCGCCGGTCTGGCCGCGCATCGCCGCCAATGGCCGCACCACCTGGCCCGAGGGGCCGGATGCGCTGCATCGCCCGGTCTATACCGTGATCGGGCAGCAGGATGACTTGCTGGATTTCGACATCTTCCGCCACAAGGGCAGCCCGACCTGCGACTGGGCGGATAACGACCCCATCGGGCAACAGGTCGGCATCATCGGCCCCGGCGGCGGCTGGTGCCCCGATGCCGAAACCCTGTGGCTGTTCGGTGATGAGACTGCGCTGCCCGCGATCATCCGGATGCTGGATCTGGCAAAGTATGAGGTGCGCGCCTGCATCCGGGCCAGCACCGCCGATCTGGCCGGGCTGCTGAATGATCCCCGGGTGCGGCAATGCGACGATCTGCTGGCGGCGCAGGCGGCGGTGCTGCCGGGCAAGGGCGTCTATGTCTGGTTCGCCGCGCAGGCGGAAGAGGCCCGCGCTGCCCGCCGCAGCCTGACCGAACGCGGCTTCGACCGCCGCGATTTCACCGCCGTCGCCTATTGGAGCTGATGGCCTGACCGCCAGCCGCCGCCGGGCGCAACCGCGGGGCCTGTCCCCGCAGCCCCGGCGCCCCTTCGATGGGGGCGGCGGGGCTTTGCCCCCTCAGGCCGCCAGCTTCGCATAGATGCCGTTCCTCGCCATCAACTCGGCATGGCTGCCGGTTTCGACAATGCGGCCCTGATCCATCACCACGATCCGGTCGGCATGGCGGATGGTGCCCAGCCGGTGGGCGATGACCAGCGTCGTGCGCCCCACCGACAGCGCATCCAGCGCCGCCTGAATCTCGCGCTCGGTCTGGCTGTCCAGCGCCGAGGTGGCCTCGTCGAGGATCAGGATCGGCGGGTTCTTCAGGAAACAGCGGGCGATCGCCACGCGTTGTTTCTGCCCGCCCGACAGCATCACGCCGCGTTCGCCCACCACGGTGTCCAGCCCCTCGGGCAGGCTTTCGATCAGCGACAGGATCTGCGCCTGCCGCGCGGCCTCGTTCACTTCGTCATCCGAGGCGCCCAGCCGGCCATAGGCGATATTCTCGCGCAATGTGCCGCCGAACAGGAACACGTCCTGACTGACCAGCCCGATCTGGCGGCGCAGGCTGTTCAGCCGCATTTCGGCCAGTGCCAGCCCGTCGATGGTGATCCGCCCGCCGGTCGGCTCGTAAAACCGCGGCAGCAGCGCCAGCAGCGAGGTCTTGCCCGCCCCCGAAGGTCCGACAAAGGCCACGGTCTCGCCCGCCGTCACGGTCAGATCGACCCCGGTCAGGATCGGGCGGCCCGCGTCATAGGCAAAGCTGACACCGTCAAAGCGGATATCGCCGCGCAGGGCAGGGGCCTCGATGGCGTCCGGTCTGTCGGCGATCTCGGGCTCGGTCGTCAGCAGTTCCTGATAACGTCGGAAACCGGCGATGCCGCGCGGATAGGTTTCGATCACGGCGGCGATCTTTTCCAGCGGGCGATAGAAGACCCCGACCAGCAGCAGGAACCCGACAAAGCCGCCGGTGGTCAGCTCGCCCGACAGCACGAAGCCCGCGCCGACCACCATGACCGCGACCTGCACCAGCCGCAGCCCCATGTATTGCAGCGCCGCCGAAGCCGCCATGACCCGATAGGCATCCAGCTTGGCGCGGCGATAGCGCACGTTGTCGGCGGCGAAAAGATGACTTTCATGGGCCTCGTTGCCGAAGGCCTGCACGACGCGGACACCGCCAAGCGCCTCTTCCAGCCGGACGTTGAAATCGCCGACGCGGGAATAGATCGCCCGCCATGTCCGCGTCATCCGCCCGCCATAGACGATCACCAGCGCCAGCATCGCCGGAACGATCATCGCCACGATGAAGGCCAGTTGCGGGTTGATCCAGAACATCAGCATAAACGCGCCGACAAAGGTCATCAGCGCGATGAAGGCATCCTCGGGGCCGTGATGGGCGACCTCTCCGATCTCTTCCAGATCGCGGGTGACGCGGGCGACCAGCTTGCCGGTGCGGGCGCGGTCATACCAGCGCCATGACAGCCGGGTCAGGTGATCGAAGGCGCGGGCGCGCATCTCGGTCTCGATATTGATGCCCAGCTTGTGGCCCCAATAGGTCACCACCGTCAGCAGCCCGGCATTGACGGCATAAAGCGCCAGCAGCCCCGCCGCCGCCGCCATGGTCAGCGTCCAGTCGCCGCGCGGCAGCAGATGGTCGATGAAGGCGGTGATGGCCAGCGGAAAGGCCAGTTCCAGCAGGCCCGACAGCACGGCGCAGCCGAAATCCAGCCAGAACAGCCCCAGCCAGGGCCGGTAATAGGAAAAGAACTGACGCAGCATGGAATGTCCTTCCTTCGTCCCTTCGCCTTATCCCCATCAGGCGGGAATGACCACTGGGGGGCGACGGGACCTTATCCCTTGGCCAGCGCCTCGACCGGGTCCAGCCGCGAGGCGTTGCGCGCGGGCAGGAAGCCGAAGGCGATGCCGATCAGGGTGGCCGACAGCACCGCCGCGACGATGGCCTGCGTCGAATAGACGAATGAGAAATTGCTGGTCAGCCGCCCGAACGCCGCGCCAAAGCCAAGCGCGGTCAGGATGCCCAGCACGCCGCCGATCATGCAGACCAGAACCGCCTCGATCAGGAATTGCTGCATGATGTCGGTGCGCCTTGCGCCGACGGCCATGCGCACGCCGATCTCGGACACGCGCTCGGACACGGAAACCAGCATGATGTTCATCACCCCGATGCCACCGACCAGCAACGAGATGATGGCGATGGCCGCGATCAGCAGGCTGAGCGTTTCGGTCGTGCTGGTGATGGTCTGGCGGATTTCGTCGGTGTTGACGATGAAGAAATCCTTGGTGCCGTGGCGCTGGGTCAGCAGGGCCTCGACCCCCTGTTCGGCCAGCGTGGTATCCACATCGTCGGCCACGCGCACGGTGATGCTGGCCAGACTGTTCGAGCCCAGAAACCGCGCCTGCACCGTGGTATAGGGCAGATAGAGCGACAGGTTCTGCCCGCCGCCCGGCCCGAACTGGCTGGCGCTGGCCACCCCGATCACCCGCAGCATGACGTTGTTGGCCAGAATGACCTGCCCCAGCGGATCTACCGAGGCATCGGGAAACAGGCTGTCGCGGGTGTTCTCGTCGATCACCACGTCCTGCACCATGCCCTGAATGCTGGCCGCGTCCAGACCGCGCCCGGCGGTAACGGTGACGCCGGTCGCGTCGAAATACTGTTCGCCGACGCCGCGCAGCTGCGCGTTCAGCTCGGTCGAGCCGTGGCGCAGCGTTGCGCTGGCGGTGACAGTGGGCGTGACGGCGGCGACATAGGGCTGGCGGCTCAGCGCATGGGCGTCCTCGACCACCAGCGTCTTGATCCGGCCCGAACGGCGGTCGCCGAAATCCCGGCCCGCGAAGATTTCCAGCGTATTGGTGCCCAGCCCCGAGATGTTTTCCAGCACCTTCTGGCGAGAGCCCTCGCCAAGCGCCACCACCGACACGACCGAGGCGATGCCGATGATGATCCCCAGCATGGTCAGAAAGCTGCGCAGCTTATGCGCGCTCATCGACAGCAGCGCCATGCGGAACGCCTCGGCAAAGCGGATCCACAGCGCCCGCAGCAGCCGGACATGGCGGGTGGCGATGCCCTCGGGTCGGGTGGCGACGGGCGTGGCGGCGCCGCTGTCGCGGATGATGCGGCCATCGCTGATCTCGATCACCCGGTCGGCGCGGGCGGCGATATTGGGGTCGTGGGTGACGATGATGACGGTGCGGCCCTCGGCGTGAAGTTCTTCGAGGATCTTCAGCACCTCTTGCCCGCTATGGCTGTCCAGCGCGCCGGTGGGTTCGTCGGCAAGGATCACCTCGGCATTGTTCATCAGCGCCCGCGCGATGGACACCCGCTGCTGCTGGCCGCCCGACAACTGGCCGGGGCGGTGGTGGACACGTTCCGCCATGCCCAGCCGTGCCAGCAGCGCGATGGCCCTTTCGCGCCGCGCATCCGGGCTGGCCCCGGCATAGATCGCCGGGATCTCGACATTTCCCAGCGCGGTCAGTTCCGTCAGCAGGTGATAGCGCTGAAAGATGAAGCCAAAGCTTTCGCGGCGCAGCGCCGCCAGCTCGTCCGGTTCCAGCCGCGAGGTCTCGCGCCCCTTGATGCGATAGCTGCCGCTGCTGGGGCGGTCCAGACAGCCCATGATATTCATCAGCGTCGATTTGCCCGACCCCGATGCGCCGATGATGGCGACGAATTCGCCCGCCCGGATGGTCAGATCGACATCGCGCAGCACCGGCACGGTGATTTCGCCCGCCGGATATTCGCGGCCAAGACCCTTCAGTTCGATCAACGGCGCGCCGGAAATGTCCGCGCCCATCTCAGAACCCCATCGGCGGACGGCGCATCGAGCCGCCGCCCGATCCGCCAGCGGCCCGGTCCGCCGCCTGTCCGGTCACCACCCGGTCGCCTTCCGACAGGCCCTCGACCACTTCGGCATTCACCCTGTCGTTCAGGCCGATGCGGACCTGCCGCGTCTCGATCTGGCCGTCGCGGGTCTGTACCCGCACCGTCTGGGTGCCGTCCGCCGCGATCTGCCCCAGCGCGACCGAGGGCAGGGTCAGCACATCCTCGGCCCGGCCCAGCACGATATGGACCTGCGCCGTCATATAGGTGCGCAGCCGCCCGTCCTCGTTCGGTACGGTGAAATGGCCGTTGTAATAGATCGCCTCGGAGGTGGTGGTGCTGCTGCTGCCGCTGCTGCCCGCAAGGCTGCTGTCATTGACCACCGATTCCGGCGCGGGTTCAACCGCCTCCAGCGTGGCGTGATAGACGCGCTGTGGTTCCCCCAGCGTGGTGAACCAGACCGGCTGGCCGGCCTCGACGCGGATGATGTCGGCCTCGGAAATCTGCGCCAGCACCTGCATCTGGTCCAGCTGCCCCAGCACCACGATGGTCGGTGCCTGCTGGACCGAGTTCACCGTCTGCCCCTCCTGGCTGACGACGGCCAGAACGGTGCCGTCGATGGGGGCGGTGATGCGGGTATAATCCAGATTGGCGCGGGCGGTCTCGATCCCGATCTCGGCCTGCGCGATCTGCGCCCCCAGCGCCTCGATCTGGGCCTGGGCGACGGCCACGGCCTCTTCGGCGCTGTCGTAATCGGTCTGCGTCACGCTGAGATTGCGGCGCATCTGGCTTTGCCGTTCCAGCGTCCGTTCCGCCAGCCGCAGCTGCGCCTGCTGCGAGGCAAGCTGCGCGCGGACATTGGCCAGCGAGGCCTCGGCATTGCGCAGGTCGTTGGTCTGGGTGACGGAATCGATCTCGGCGATCAGGTCGCCCTGCCTGACCTGCTGGCCGACGCTGACATGAACCGCCGTGATCCGCCCGGATGCCTGCGCCCCGACCGCGACCATCCGCAGCGGCTTGACGATACCTTCGGCCAGCACCGTCTGCTCGATCGTGCCGCGATTGACCGGTGCGGTCAGGACGGCGGGGCGGTCGGCGCCCTGCGCGTCGTTCAGCCGCAGCCAGGCGACCGTCGCCACGGCCCCCAGCAGCAGAAGGATCACTATCAGCCGATATCGCTTGGTCATATCGTCCTTGCCCGTATTGGCCACCGGCTTGGGTGGCAGTCGTCACTGCTGCGGCTTAAGCCCCCGCAGGCAAACGAAAAGGAAATGCGGGCCGGGGGCCGTGCGAAATAGTCGTCCCACAGGATCACAGCAGCGTCAGAACCAGCAGCAGCCCCGCGAAAACCGCCACCGCCCGGCGATAGAGGCGCAGCGCCCCGGCGATGCTGGCGGCATCGGGGTCGGGGGCATCACCGTTCAGCCACGGCTCGGCCGACAGCCGGCCCTGATAGACGCGCGGCCCCGACAGCCGCACCCCCAGCGCGCCCGCCATCGCGGCCTCGGGCCAGCCCGCATTGGGCGAGCGATGCCCGCCCGCGTCCCGCACCGCGATCCGCCATGCTTGCCGCGACCGCGCGGCGGCGGCGAACAGCAGCGCGGTCAGCCGGGCGGGGATCCAGTTCGCCGCATCGTCCAGCCGCGCGGCGAAACGGCCGAAATCCTGATACCGGGGCGAGCGGTGGCCGATCATCGAATCCAGCGTGTTGATCGCCTTATAGGCGGCGATGCCCGGCAGCCCGAAGATCGCCGCCCAGAACAGCGGCGCGATCACCCCGTCGGATGCGTTCTCGGCCAGACTTTCGATGGCGGCGCGTGACAGGGCGGGGCTGTCGGCCTGACGCACGTCGCGGCCCACGATCATCGCCGTGGCAGCCCGTGCTCCGGCCAGATCGCCCGCCGCCAGCGGGACTTGCACGGCCCGCAGATGGTCATGCAGCGACCGCGCCGCGACCAGCGGCCATGCCAGCAGCCCTGCCGCAACCGGCCCCAGCACCCTTTGCAGGATCAGCGCGGGCAGCAGCGCGGCAAGGATCACCAGCATGCTGGCCAGCGCCCCCCGCCATACGCGCGATTCGCCCCGGTTCCAGCGCCGGTCCAGCGCCGCGATCAGTCGCCCCAGCCATGTCACCGGATGGCCGATCCGGGCATAGATCCGATCCGGCCAGCCGATGGCGGCATCGATCAGCAGCGCGACAAGTGCGGTCAGGGCCATCGGCGGATTCCGGGTCTCAGGGCAGGGCGGTCAGGTTGACGGCCTCGATCGCCCAAGTCTCGGCCCCGGCCATGCCGGAACGGCGCAGCACCGTCAAGGACAGCGGCGCGATGGCGAAGGACAGCGCCCGATGCCCCACCACCAGCGCCAGCGCGGCGCGCGCGGTCCCGGCATGGCCGAAGATCAGCGTATCATGCGCCACGGATCGCAGCACCGGCTGCACCCGGGCGGCCATGTCGTCAAAGCTTTCGCCGCCGGACGGGCGATGCGCGGCCAGTTGATGGGTCGGCAGTGGCCCCAGATCGGGCAGTTGCTCATAGGTCAGCCCTTCCCACGCGCCGTAATCCTGTTCCCACAGGCCGGGATCGGTCGGCGGCGGCGCGAATCCCATCGCCCCCGCCGTCTGCACGCAGCGCCGCGCGGGCGAGGACAGCGCCCGCAGATCCGCGCCCAGCATCTGCCGCACCTGCTGGCGCATGCGGCGGAAGGCCGCCGCGTCACCGCAATCGGCATCGACATCGCCGCGCCCCGCCAGCCTGCCGCCCGTCAGCGCCGGTGCATGGCGCAGAACCGCTATGGTGACCATCCCGACCCCTTCATCCGTTCCGCAAGGGGTCATAATCCATGTTCCGCCCTTCGTCGCCCTGTTTCGCATCACCCGCTTGACGCCTTGCCGCCAAAACCGCAGGCTTCGCGCGGCGCCAACAAGGAGATTGCCGATGCGTATTCTGACCCTCACCGCTGCCCTGACCATCCTTGCGGGGGGCGCGATGGCGCAGGAACAGCCGGACCTTCCGCAGCTTGACGCATCGGTTCTGGAAACCTGTCTTGAGGGCGCCCGGGGCAATGGCGCGGACGGTCCCGAAAGCTGTATCGGCAAGGCCGCCACGCAATGCAGCCGGGGTGCGAACGGGCAGACGACCATCGGCATGTCGCATTGTCTGGGGCAGGAACTGGACCTGTGGGACGCGCGGCTGAACGAGACCTATGACAAGCTGGTGGCGCTGGCCGAGGATACCGACAAGGAAATGGCGATCCTCAATTCCGCCGCCGAAAAGCAGCTGCCGCATTTGCAGCAGATGCAGAAGGACTGGATCACCTATCGCGATTCCGCCTGCGATTACGAACGCAGCCGCTGGGGCGGCGGCACGGGTGGCGGTCCGGCGCAGACCTATTGCGTGCTGACGCTGACCGCGCGGCAAACGATCTGGCTGACCAACTATTTGCAGCAATGACGGGGTGTGCGATGAAATCCGTGATACTGCTGGCGGGACTGGCGCTGGCCCTGCCCGGCGCCGGGGCATATGCCGGTGATTCCTCGGGCCTCGATCCGGCGCTGGTCGAGGCATGTCTGGATGAGGCCGGAACCGATGGCGCACGGCTGGATTGCGCCGGCGTCGGGCAGGAAAGCTGCCTTGCCTATGCCGAGGCAGAACATGCCGAAGTGCCGCTGATCGACCGGCAGTGGAACTGTCTGGACGCGGAATGGCAATATTGGGAAACGACGCTGGGTGAAACCTATGAGGCGCTGAAGGCCACCGAAGAGGAACGCGGCGCCGACCGCGCCGAAGCTCTGGTCGCGATGGAGCGGGGCTGGATCGGGTTCCGCGACGCCCGCTGCGCCTATGACAAGCTGACCAACGGGCGCGGCACCGGCGGCATTCTGGCGGAACCGGCCTGCAAGCTGAACGAGACCGCGCGGCAGGTGATCCTGCTGAAGTCCTATCAGCGCGACCGGAACTGACGGCGCATCCGGGCAGGATGCGCCCCCGGCGGGCAGATCAGAACTTCATCACATAGCTGACGCCGACGACGACCGGATCGACCTCGACCCTGCCGATTTTGGCCCCGCCCAGCATCACGTCAGAATCGATGTCGATCCAGCGCAGATCGGCACGCAGCGCGGCGCGGTCGTTGATCCAGTAATCCGTGCCCAGATGCGCGGCCAGCCCCCACGAGTTCTTGACCCGCAGATCGGCACCTTCCAGCGGGCCTTTGGCTTCGGCGTCGAAAAAGCCGGTGAAGTTCACGCCGACGCCGACAAAGGGCTTCCATTGCGGGGTCAGGTCAAAGTGATATTGCAGCGACACGACCGGCGGCAGATGCCTGACCGTGCCGATCTCGGTCCCGTTCGAGCGGATCGAGTGTTTGAAGGGCAGGGCGCCCAGAACCTCGATCCCGATATTGTCGCGGATGAAATATTCAAAGGTGATCTGCGGGCGGGTATTGTCGCCGATGCTGGTCGGAACCGTGCCCCCGGCCAGCGTGCCATTGTCCGATTTCGGATCGACATTCGCAATCCCGAAACCCAGCGTCCAGTCGCCCGCCGACTGGGCAGCGACCGGACCGGCAAGGGCAAGCGCCGCAGCGGCGGCAAGGCAAAGCGTTTTCATCTGATGGTTCCTTCTGCTTGTGCCCGCCTGCCGTGAACCCTTGTGCGCCGGTAAAACATGATCCAGATCAAACTCTTGCGCGTAATATCCGGGCTGCGTCATCGCGCCACGGCCCGGCCTGCCGGAAAGCCTGACCGATGACGAAAAACCCCCGCCATTCGTGATGGCGGGGGCTTCGGATTCGGGTGTTCAGTGCGAAAGGGCGGCGATCACATGCCGGCGTAAAGCGGGAAACGCCCGCAAAGCTCGGCCACCTCGGACTTCACCTTGGCCTCGACCTCGGCATTGCCTTCCTCGCCATTCGCGGCCAGCCCATCGACGACCTCGACGATCCAGCGGGCGATCAGGCGGAACTCTGCCTCGCCAAAACCGCGGGTGGTGCCGGCAGGGGCGCCCAGACGGATGCCGCTGGTGACAAAGGGCTTTTCCGGGTCGAACGGCACGCCGTTCTTGTTGCAGGTGATATGGGCCCGGCCAAGGGCGGCCTCGGTCGCCTTGCCGGTCACGCCTTTGGGGCGCAGATCGGCCAGACACAGGTGGTTGTCGGTGCCGCCCGACACGATGTCGATACCGCCCTTCATCAGCTCATCCGCCATCGCCTGCGCGTTCTTGACGACCTGCGCGGCGTAATCCTTGAACGACGGCTCCAGCGCCTCCTTGAAGGCGACCGCCTTGGCGGCGATCACATGCATCAGCGGGCCGCCCTGCAAGCCGGGGAACACCGCCGAGTTGATCTTTTTCGCGATGTCGGCGTCATTGGTCAGCACCATGCCGCCGCGCGGGCCGCGCAGGGATTTATGCGTGGTGGTGGTCACGACATGGGCGTGGGGCAGGGGCGAGGGATGCTGCCCGCCCGCGACCAGCCCGGCGATATGGGCCATATCCACCATCAGATATGCGCCGACCTCATCCGCGATCTTGCGGAAGGCGGCCCAGTCCCAGATGCGGCTGTATGCGGTGCCACCGGCCACGATCAGCTTGGGCTTGCTTTCCAGCGCCTTGCGGCGAACCTCTTCCATGTCCAGCAACTGATCCTGCTGGCGCACACCATAGCTGACCACGTTGAACCATTTGCCCGACATGTTCACCGGGCTGCCATGGGTCAGGTGGCCGCCGGAATTCAGATCCAGCCCCATGAAGGTGTCGCCGGGCTGCAACAGCGCCAGAAACACTGCCTGGTTCATCTGGCTGCCGCTGTTGGGCTGCACATTGGCGAATTCGCAGCCGAACAGCTGCTTGGCCCGCTCGATCGCCAGAGTCTCGACGATGTCCACATACTGGCAGCCGCCATAATAACGCTTGCCCGGATAGCCTTCGGCATATTTGTTGGTCAGGACGGTGCCCTGCGCCTCCAGCACCGCGCGGCTGACGATGTTCTCGGATGCGATCAGCTCGATCTCGTCGCGCTGACGGCCCAGTTCCTTGCCGACGGCATCGGCGATCTCGGGGTCGCGGCTGCTCAGGGTTTCGGTGAAAAATCCGTTCTCGCGGTTCGGTGCGTTCATCGGGCATGTCCTTTCGGGCTGAAGCCAGCTGGGATTTCCGTCTTCTAGCGCAGGGGTGTCGCTGCGGAAAGTGTCAAAACGTCTGATGCCGCCCCGAGGCGGGGGCTTGCGTTCCGCCCACGCCCCGCCGATGCTTGCCGCAGCAAGGAGACCCTGCCCGACGATGATCCCCCGAACATGACACCCCGCATCCATTTCACCGCCAGCAAGGCCGACTCGGCCGAGGCAGCGCTTGCGCGGATGGCGCAGCGTTACGGGCAGGCGCCGCTGGAACAGGCCGATATCGTGGTTGCCCTGGGCGGCGACGGCTTCATGTTGCAGACGCTGCACGCGACGCAGGGGCTTGGCCTGCCGGTCTATGGCATGAATCGCGGGACGGTCGGTTTCCTGATGAACGCCTATTCCGAGGACGATCTGCCCCGGCGGCTGCTTCTGGCCGAGGAAACCGTCATCAACCCGCTGCGCATGCGCGCCACCGACATGAATGACGAACTGCACGAGATGCTGGCCATCAACGAGGTCAGCATGCTGCGCGAGGGTCCGCAGGCAGCCAAGCTGCGGATCTTCGTCGATGGTCGCCTGCGGATGGAGGAACTGGTCTGCGACGGCGCACTGATCGCGACGCCCGCGGGCTCGACCGCCTATAACTACTCGGCCCACGGCCCGATCCTGCCGATCGATTCCGATGTGCTGGCGCTCACCGCCATCGCCCCCTTCCGTCCCCGCCGCTGGCGCGGCGCGCTTCTGCCCAAGGTGGCGCGGGTCGAGATCGAGGTGATCGACCCCGAGCGCCGTCCGCTGATGGCCGATGCCGATTCCCGCTGGGTCCGCCACGTCCGCCATGTCGAGGTGGTCAGCGCCAGCGACGTCTCGCACCGCCTGCTGTTCGATCCCGGCCACGGCCTTGAAGAACGCCTGCTACGCGAACAATTCGTCTGATCCCTGACCTGATCCCTCGCACTCCTCGAAAATACCTCCGGGGGGTGTGGGGGGCAGCAAGTCCGCAAGTTCAGGCAGAATATTTCAATTATTTCAATGGATTATGAAAATATCCGGCGCCTGATTTAGCACCAATTCTGGCACCGTGTGACGTTGCGTCAGCAGAATAAGAAAGACCCCGGCGAACGGGAGGCCGGGGTCTGAAAGTGACACCGCGCGACCTAAGGGAAAATCGCCGTGCCGTGACGGGGTTCTGCCGGAAGCTAGCGCGCACTCACCTCTAATCGCAACACGGTTCCGGCGCAGGGTGCCGCAGGTCATGCCTGTCCCGTATCTCGCCTATACGGCGGACCTGCGGTTGTGTCTCATAGGATCAGGCAACTTTTTTTTGCGCGTCGCTTTCCTGCTTGATCTGGTGCAGCGACCGATTAAGCTTCAGGGCGATTTCCTGAAACTCCATGCCTTCATCAAGGAGCGCCGTCTTGCCTGCCTGATCACCGGAATGGGACGTGAACCAGCTTGCAGCCAGTTTCTTGATCGCCTCGGCATCCAGCTTGTTCGGGTGCCGGATCACGCCGGAAGGGCGGCCACCATTGCGATAGAAACCCGCAAGGTGCTGTTCGGCGGCCACAGTAAGCCCGATGGCCTCGCGGGCCAGACTGATCGGGCTGACGCTGCCCAGCGCCTGAATGTGCAGCACGTGGCTGTAGGGCAGAACCTGATCGCCGCCACCTTTCAGGCGGATGCGGTAAGACGGTTCGCCGTAATCGTCATATTCGATTGAGACCGCGCCGGGGTCCATGCGCAGCAGAAAGACCGGCTTGCCTTCGCCGTTGCGGGCCACCTGTGCAAAGCCGTGGCCGTGCAACAGGGCATCAACGGTCAACTGTTCGCGGAAGGCTTCGGCGCTGGTCCAGTCGTTTGCGTGATCATGGACAAGGGCGAAAGCCGGGTGATCCCGCGCGCCTTCGCGGCTGGCCTGTTCATAGAGTTTGAAGGGCAGCGTAGCGACGGATTCCGAAATCAGGCTGACAGCACGGCGAACGGCGGGAACGCGCATGGCGCTGGCGGCGGTGACGGATACGCCAGAGGCGACAGGTTGAACGCCGAACAGCTCGAAGGCTTCGGGGTCGGTCAGGCTGATTGATTTCTGCTCGATGGGTTCGCCTTGGCCGAACATACGGCCAAGGCGCGACAACATGGACACTGCGCAAACTCGCAATAGTTACTATCGCAAGAATGACTCAATCATAATGATAGGTCAAGTATTAATGATCAATGTAATTGATCATTAATACAGATCGTATTCCGGCAACTGGTCGATCACGCGGGCCTTGGCGATCAGGGAAACGTCGCCGTAGTCGTCGGATGCGGTCTTGCCAGCGTGGCCTTGGATGGTGTCGGCAATCCGATCCGAAAGCCCGAGTTCCCGCGCTTGCGTCTTGAAGCGGTGCCGCCAGCCATGCGACGGCTGGACGCCAGTAGGGACCAGATGCGCCTCTTGTAGCCAGTTGCCCAGCTTGCTGCCTAAGCGGCCCGCAACAATAGCTGATCTGGCCGGGTCAGCCTCATTATGGAATAGGTGGCCGGGCTTCGCGACTTCCACGAAAGTGATAAACCCTAGGTCGATCACCTGCCGGTGCGGCGGCACGTCGCGATAGCCGCCAGCCTTCACCGTTCCCGCGTCCGGGGTGACGCGGATCACCCAGCGGTCGCCCTCTTGGCGCACATCTTCTTTCCGAAGCTGCGCCATCTCGGCCACGCGCGCCCCGGTGAAGGCGCAAAGGATCGGCAACCATCGTTTCGCGCTGGTGAATTTTGATGCCTCATGGATGCGCCCGTTGCTATCCTGCTTCGGCTGATAGGGAACCGTTGCTTTCAGGACCGCGAGGGCCTCGGCATCGGTATATCCGGCCTCGCGGGTGCGCTGGCGCTTCGGCCTCGCCTGCCTGACAGTCGCCGCGACGTTCTCGGGCAGAATCTCGCTATCAACCGCCCATGACCAGAGTGACCGGACCAACGACAGGTAGATAGAATCAACGGTTTTGCCGGACAGCTTGCATGGTCCCATCAGGTGCTTACGCCATTCCAGAAAATCTTTTCTGGTGACTCGCCGGGCGTCGGAATGACCCAGAAACTTGCGAAGATTATCAATTACGGGGCGGGGCCGCTTGCCGCCATCCTTCATAGAACCGGCCTGCGTTCTCGCCGTAACATAGGCTTCCAGCAGCTTGGCAAGGTTGACCGGCACCAGCGTATCTATGGGGGGCGCTGGCGGCTTTACAGCCGGGTCGGCAGGCTTCCCGCCATAATCACCCCTGTCACGCTCACGGGTGCGTTCCAGCGCCTCGATCTCGGCGCGGATGATCTGCTTCGCCAGCACCGCGCGTTCAGCTGATCCTTCGGGCGCGGTCAGGCTGTTGCGCAACAGGAAGTCGTCAACCTCATGTTCGACAAGATGGGTTCGACCAGCCGCCAGATCGTCGCGCAGGGCGTCCAGCTTCACCTGTCGGACGGATTGGTCGATTTCGCGGATGCTGTGCAGCCGCGTCAGGTCAAGCGTTGCGTCCAGCACCGCCAGAGGAGCGGCAGGCACCGCGCCGCTGTTCATGTGCGCCAGCAGTCGAGCCTGTTCATCGCTGATCGTCCGGGGTGATGGATGCGCGGCGCGTGTGGCGTCGTCGGCTTCCAGCATCGCCTGATACCGCGCCCAGACCGCGCGGCCATAATCCTGCGTTGTGATCGGGCTGCGCGGATCGTCCAGCCGGTTGACGTTGGTCTTGCTCTCGGCAGTGTCGATCTGGCGCTGTAGGGTCGCCACGGCAGCCGGTAGCGCCTTCATCGCCGCGCGACGTTCACCGCCCAGAGGGACGACAAGCTCGGTCTTGCCGATGATCTGGTGCAGCCGCGCAGGGACCGCAAGGCGGGCATAGAATCGACCGTCCTTGACCTTCAAATGTCTCGCCTGACCAGCCATCCGCTTCCCTCATTCTGGCACCGCCCATGGCACCAAAAGCGGCACTTGAGCCAACAATACAAGGGGTTTCTAGCGTTTGCTGGCCGGAAGCGGCCCGATAGAGAAGGGCAGGCAGCCCCCCACCGTCGCGGGACGCAACCGGCAACCCGCGCATGAAAAAGGCGCGCCCCTCCAGGGACGCGCCGATATCGCGATGACCCAAAGGTCAGGCCAGGCTGGGCTCGATTCCCTTGCAGGCCTCGATCAGACCCTTGACCGCATCGACCGACTTGTCGAACATCGCCTGTTCGTCGCCGTCCAGCGCGATGTCGATGACCTTTTCGATCCCGTTCGCGCCGATCACCGTCGGCACGCCGACATAGATGCCGTCCAGACCATAGGCGCCGGACACATGCGCGGCGCAGGGCAGGACGCGCTTCTGATCTTTCAGATAGGCTTCCGCCATCTCGATCCCCGCCGTCGCCGGGGCATAGAAGGCCGATCCGGTTTTCAGCAGCCCGACGATCTCGGCGCCGCCGTCGCGGGTGCGCTGGATGATCGCGTCCAGATTGTCCTGCGTGGTCCAGCCCATCTTGACCAGATCCGGCAGCGGGATGCCCGCCACGGTCGAATAGCGCGCCAGCGGCACCATCGTGTCGCCATGTCCGCCCAGCACGAAGGCCGTGACATCCTTCATCGAGACGCCGAATTCCAGCGACAGGAAGTGGCGGAAACGCGCCGAATCCAGCACGCCGGCCATGCCGCAGACCTTTTTTGCCGGCAGGCCCGAGAATTTCTGCAGCGCCCAGACCATCGCATCCAGCGGGTTGGTGATGCAGATGACGAACGCGTCGGGGGCGTGTTTGGCGATGCCTTCGCCGACCGATTTCATCACCTTCAGGTTGATGCCCAGCAGGTCGTCGCGGCTCATGCCCGGCTTGCGCGGCACGCCTGCGGTGACGATGCAGACATCGGCGCCCGCGATATCGGCGTAATCGTTGGCGCCCTTCAGGCTGGCGTCGAAACCTTCGGACGGACCCGATTCCGCGATGTCCAGCGCCTTGCCCTGCGGCGTGCCCTCGGCAATGTCGAACAGGATGACGTCACCCAGTTCCTTCATCGCGGCCAGATGCGCCAGCGTTCCGCCGATCTGCCCCGCACCGATCAGTGCGATTTTGGGTCGGGCCATGGTTAACCTCCGATTACAGGGTTGATTGCTGCGCGAGGGTTAAGACCTCATGCGGCGAATCGCAAGCCTTTGACGCCGCGCCGCGGCATTGTTGGCGCTGACAGCGGCGATTTCGGGCTGGAGATTTCGCCGCATCCGGCGCATGGCTTGGCCGCCAATAGCGGACCAAAGCGGCGGGGAATGATGCTGGAACTGACGACCGAGGGCTGGATTCTGGCCGTGCTGGCCTCGATGGCGGTGGGCATGGCCAAGGGCGGGCTGGCGATGGTGGCGATCATTGCCGTGCCGATGCTGTCGCTGGTCATGTCGCCGGTGCAGGCGGCGGGGCTGATGCTGCCGGTCTATGTCGTGTCGGATATCGGCGGGCTGATCGCCTTTCGCCGCAGCTTTGACATGCGGGTGCTGAAAACGGCGCTGCCGGGATCGGTTATCGGCATCGCCTTTGGCTGGGCCACGGCGCATATTGTGCCGGATTGGGGGGTGACGCTGATCGTCGGCATCATCGGGCTGGCCTTTGCGCTGAATGCGCTGATCCGCCCCGATCTGGGCGCGCATCCGCGCCCGGTTTCGCCGGTCAAGGGAAATTTCTGGGGGTCGGTGGCGGGCTATACCAGCTTTGTCAGCCATTCGGGCGCGCCGCCCTTTCAGGTCTATGTCCAGCCGCTGCGCCTGCCTGCGCTGGTCTATGCGGGCACGACGACATGGTTCTTTGCCATCACCAACTGGGTAAAGCTGATCCCCTATGCCGCGCTGGGGCAGCTGTCGCCTGCGAATCTGGCGGCGGCGGCGGTGCTGACCCCGGTGGCGCTGGTCTCGGTCTGGATCGGGCTGCGGCTGGTGCGGATCATCCCGCAGGACCTGTTCTACAAACTGATCACATGGGGGCTGCTGGCGGTGTCGCTGCGGCTGATCTGGCAAGCTCTGGTCAGGTAATGCCGCGATGCAGCGAAAATTGACTTGCCATTTCTGCCGCCGCACGGCAGTTTCACGCAAGAAAATTGCGAGGAGGTTCCCATGACCCGCCCTTACAGGTCCGTTCTGTATATCCCCGCCGCCAATCTCCGCGCGATGGAAAAGGCGCAGGGGCTGGCCACCGATGCCATCATCTTCGACCTCGAGGACGCGGTGGCGCCGGGTGAAAAAGCCGCCGCGCGCGAGGGGTTGGCGGCGGCGCTGGCCAATGATTACGGCCCCCGGGCGCGGATCGTACGCATCAACGGGCTGGACAGCGAATGGGGGCAGGCCGATGCGCGCGCCTGCGCGGCGCTGGTGGGCAAGGCCGATGCGGTGCTGATTCCCAAGGTGAACAGTGCCGCCGATCTGGACCGCGTGGCGGCGCTGATCCCCGACCTGCCGCTGTGGGCGATGATGGAAACGCCGTTGGGGATGCTGAACGCCGCCGAAATCGCCGCTCATCCGCGCTTGCAAGGCATGGTCATGGGCACCAACGATCTGGCGAAGGAACTGAACAGCCGCTTTCGCGCCGACCGGCTGCCGATGCAGGCCGGGCTGGGCCTGTGCCTGCTGGCCGCCAAAGCTTACGGCAAGGTCATCGTGGACGGTGTGTTCAACGCCTTCAAGGACGAGGATGGGCTGCGCGCCGAATGCGAACAGGGCCGCGACATGGGCTTTGACGGCAAGACGCTGATCCATCCGGCGCAGCTGGCCATCGCCAATCAGGCCTTCGCGCCCACCGATGGCGAGATCGAACTGGCCCGCCGCCAGATCGAGGCCTTCGAGGCCGCCACGGCCGAGGGCAAGGGCGTCGCGGTGGTGGATGGCAGGATCGTCGAGAATCTGCATGTCGATACCGCCCGCAAGACGCTGGACCGCGCCGGAGCGATTGCGGCCATGGCCGGATAGGGGCAGGGTGGTCGCCGTTACATCCAGCGAAAGGAGGCCAGATGTTGATCCTGATCCTTGGTGTGGCCCTGTGGTGGGGCGCGCATCTGTTCAAACGGCTGGCCCCCGAACGCCGCGCGGCGATGGGGTCGGGCGGTCGCGGCGTGGTCGCGGGCCTGTTGCTGCTGTCGGTCATCCTGATGATCTGGGGCTATCGCGTGGCCGATGGCGCCTTCTTCTGGGGGCCGCATCCGGCGCTGAAGGGCATCAACAACCTGCTGATGCTGCTGGCGATCTATCTGTTCGCCGCCGATGGCATGAAAACCCGCGTGGTCGCGCATCTGCGCCATCCGCAGCTGACCGGATTCGCGCTGTTCACCGTTGCGCATCTGCTGCCGAATGGCGACATGCCGTCCTTCGTGCTGTTCGGCGGGCTGTTGCTGTGGGCATTGGTCGAAATGGCGGTGCTGAACCGCACCACGCCGCGTCCGGCCACGCCCACCGGCCCCTTCCCGGTCCGCAAAGAGGCGATGGCTGCTGTCGGCGCGGTCGTCGTGCTGATCGTCATCGGGCTGATTCACGGGTTCATCGGCCCCAACCCGTTCGGAGCGTGACATGCCGCTGATCTATCGCCTGCTGACCGAGGATGACACATCGGCCTTCTGCCACAAGATCAGCGAGGCGCTGTCGAAGGGCTGGCAACTGCATGGCAGCCCCTCGATGGCGTTCGATCCGCAAAAGGGCGTGATGCGTTGCGCGCAGGCGGTGACCAAGGAAATCGAGGGCGACTATCACCCCGACATGAAACTGGGCCAGCAATAAGGGACAGCAATGAGCAAGACCAATCCGGGCCGCTTTTTCGAGGATTACCATATCGGTCAGGTGATCCGCCATGCCGTGCCGCGCACTGTCGCGGAGGGCGAGCGGGCGCTGTATCACGCGCTGTATCCGGCGCGGCATGCGCTTTATTCCAGCGACGAATTCGCCGCCCGGTCGGGGCTGGAGGGCAGCCCGCTGGACGATCTGATCGCCTTTCACGTCGTCTTCGGCAAGACGGTGCCGGATATCAGCCTGAACGCCATCGCCAATCTGGGCTATGCCGAGGGGCGCTGGCTGCGGCCGGTCTGGCCGGGCGACACGCTGCGCTCGGAATCCGAGGTGATCGGGCTCAGGCAGAACTCGAACGGCAAATCCGGCGTGGTCTGGGTCCGCACCCGCGGGCTCAATCAGGTGGATGAGGTGGTGCTGAAATATGTCCGCTGGGTCATGGTCCGCAAACGCGACGCGGATGCGTCTCCGCCCGATGCGGTGGTGCCGCAACTGGCCGGGGCGGTGGCGGCAGACGATCTGGTCGTGCCCGAGGGGCTGAGCTTTGCGGATTACGATTTCGAACTGGCCGGGGAACCGCATCGCTGGGGCGACTATGCGGTGGGCGAGAAAATCAACCATGTCGATGGCTGCACCGTCGAAGAGGCCGAGCATATGCTGGCCACCCGGCTGTGGCAGAACACCGCCAAGGTGCATTTCGACGCGACCAATCGCGAGGACGGGCGGCGGCTGATCTATGGCGGCCATGTCATCAGCATGGCGCGGGCGCTGTCCTTCAACGGGCTGGCCAATGCGCAGATGATCGTGGCGCTGAACGCGGGCGCCCATGCCAATCCGTGCTTTTCGGGCGATACCCTGCGGGCATGGTCCGAGGTGCTGGACAAGGCCGAAACGGACGCGCCCGGCGTTGGCGCGATCCGGCTGCGGCTGGTCGCGACCAAGGGCGACAGCGCGGATTTCGTGCTGAAGGGCGAGGATGGGAAATACGATCCGCAAGTGCTGCTGGATCTGGACTATTGGGCGCTGATGCCGATTTGATCCGCGCATGGAATCAGTCATCCAGCGGATCATGGTCGTGGGCGGGCCCGGGTCGGGAAAATCCTGGCTGGCCACGCGGCTGGGCGCGATCAGCGGCCTGCCGGTTCACCACATGGACCAGATCCACTGGCTGCCCGGCTGGGTCGAGCGTGACCGGCAGGAAAAGGATCTGCTGACCCGCAAGATTCACGCGAAGGATCGCTGGATCCTCGAAGGCGGTCATTCCCGCACCTATCGCGAACGCGCCGCCCGTGCCGATCTGCTGATCTGGCTGGACCTGCCGGTCGGGCTGCGCATCAGCCGCGTTCTGATCCGCACCTTGCGCCATCGTGGCCAGCACCGCCCCGACATGACCGAAGGATGTACCGAGGTCTTTGGCCGCCAGACCATCGAATTCCTGAAATTCATCTGGCGCACGCGTGAGACTTCCCGGCAGGGCATTCAAAGGCTGCTGGCCCAGCCGCATGAGGGTCTGCGCGTGGTCCATCTGACCCGCCGGGCCGAGGTGCGGGGTATCCTTACCCATTGCCGACAGGCGCCGGATGGGTCGGGTCTGGTACTGGGCGCCGGGATGTGATCGCAGAAGTGGGGCGTGACGGAACCCTGTTATTGCAGCGGAATGAGGCTGCACGGACCGTTCAATCCTGTTTGATTTCGTCAACTGTTACCGCGACTCGCGGGAACTGTGATCACAGGAGTGATAAGTGTGATCACAAAAGCGGGAATCAGACTTTAATATGGTACCGGACTGGCAAATCGGGATGACAGATGGCAAAAGAGACGACAGAAGGACGCGAATTCGCCAGCCCGAGCGGCCAGCAGAGAGTCTGCGACGGGTCGGGCAAGAACCGACAAAGGAGCGCCGCATCATGGCCGATGTGAACCGGGGAAACCGGCCTCTTTCACCTCATCTTCAGGTCTATCGCCTGCCTCTGGCGGCAGTGACCTCGATCCTGACGCGGATCACCGGACACGCGCTGGTCGCGGGGATCGTGCTGATCGTCTGGTGGCTGGTCGCCGCCGTGACCGGCCCCGGCGCCTTTGCCGTCGCCGACTGGGTGGTGCGGTCCTGGCTGGGCTTCATCGTGCTGGCGGGATCGGCCTGGGCGCTGTGGTATCACACGCTGGCTGGCATCCGGCACCTGTTCTATGACGCGGGCCACGGGTTGGAGATCGGGCAGGCGGAACGGTCCAGCAAGCTGATCATCGCCGGTTCGGTCGTGCTGACCCTGATCAGCATCATCCTGTTCTTCGTGGCCTGAGCCGAAGGAGGCGAGACATGCGCTTTATCACCCCACGCAAAGCTGCCACCGGCCTCGGCTCGGCACGCAGCGGCACGCAGGATCACTGGTTCATGACCGTCACCGCCTGCGCGCTGGTGCTGCTGACCCCGGCCTTCATGCTGGTCATCGCCTGCGCCATCGGGTTGTCGCAGGCCGGGCTGGTGGCCTATTTCGGCCGCCCCCTGCCGGCGCTGATCACCGCGGGCTTCATCACCGTCGGCATGGTCCATTTCATCAAGGGCACCCGCGTGATGATCGACGATTATCTGCAACATTCGGCGCGCAAGGCGGCGATCATCGGCTCGGTGATCTTCGGCTGGGCGGTCATCGCGGCGGCGCTGTTCGCGCTGGCCCGGATGGCATTTTCCACCGTCGCGATCTGAGGACATCATGGCTGCTTACGATATTCATACGCATGATTACGACGTCGTCGTGGTGGGGGCCGGTGGTGCCGGTCTGCGCGCGACGCTTGGCATGGCCGAACAGGGGCTGCGCACCGCCTGCGTGACCAAGGTCTTTCCGACCCGCTCGCACACGGTCGCGGCGCAGGGCGGCATCGCGGCCAGCCTGTCGAATATGGGCCCCGATAACTGGCAGTGGCATATGTATGACACGGTCAAGGGATCGGACTGGCTGGGCGATACCGACGCGATGGAATACCTTGCGCGAGAGGCCCCCAAGGCGGTTTACGAGCTGGAACATTACGGTGTGCCATTTTCGCGCACCGAAGAGGGCAAGATCTATCAGCGTCCCTTCGGCGGCCATACGACCGAATTCGGCGAAGGCCCCCCGGTGCAGCGCACCTGTGCCGCCGCCGACCGCACCGGCCACGCGATCCTGCACACGCTCTATGGTCAGTCGCTGAAGGAAAAGGCGGAATTCTTCATCGAATATTTCGCGCTGGACCTGATCATCACCGATGGCCGCTGCACCGGCGTCGTCTGCTGGAAGCTGGATGACGGCACGATCCACGTCTTCAACGCCAAGATGGTGGTGCTGGCGACCGGCGGCTATGGCCGCGCCTATTTCAGCGCCACCAGCGCCCATACCTGCACCGGCGACGGCGGCGGCATGGTCGCGCGCGCGGGCCTGCCGTTGCAGGACATGGAATTCGTGCAGTTCCACCCGACCGGCATCTATGGCTCGGGCTGTCTGATCACCGAGGGCGCGCGCGGCGAAGGCGGCTATCTGACCAACAGCGAGGGCGAGCGCTTCATGGAGCGTTACGCGCCGACCTACAAGGATCTGGCGTCGCGCGACGTGGTGTCCCGCTGCATCACCATCGAGATCCGCGAGGGCCGCGGCGTCGGTCCCGACAAGGATCACATGTATCTGAACCTGATGCATCTGCCGCCCGAGGCATTGGCCGAACGGCTGCCCGGCATCAGTGAATCGGCCAAGATCTTTGCCGGTGTCGATGTCACGAAAGAACCGATCCCGATTCTGCCGACGGTGCATTACAACATGGGCGGTATCCCCACGAACTATTGGGGCGAGGTGCTGGACCCGACCGGCGACGAACCCGACCGCGTCTTCCCCGGCCTGATGGCAGTGGGCGAGGCCGGATGCGCATCGGTGCATGGCGCGAACCGTCTGGGGTCGAACTCTCTGATCGACCTTGTGGTGTTCGGCCGTGCGGCGGCGATCCGTGCCGGGCAGGTGATTGACCGCGTATCATCGGTGCCCGCGACCAATCAGGCGCAGGTGGACAAGGCGCTGGACCGTTTCGACCGTCTGCGCAATGCCAGCGGCGGCACCCCGACCGCCGAATTGCGGCTGGAGATGCAGCGCACCATGCAGGCCGACGCTGCCGTGTTCCGCACCGACAAGACCCTGGCCGAAGGGGCCGAAAAGATGGAGGCCATCGCCGCCAAGCTGGACGATCTGCATGTCACCGACCGCGGATTGATCTGGAACACCGACCTGATGGAAACGCTTGAGCTGACCAACCTGATGCCCAATGCGCTGACCACCATTGTCGCTGCCGAAGCCCGCAAGGAAAGCCGCGGCGCCCATGCGCATGAGGACTGGCCTGAGCGGGATGACGCCAACTGGCGCAAGCATTCGCTTGCATGGGTGGAAGGGAACAAGGTTAAACTGGCCTATCGTCCCGTCCATCTCGAGCCTCTGACAACGCTCGACGAAGGCGGAATCGACCTGAAGAAGATTGCTCCTAAGAAGAGGGTTTATTGATGCGCATTACGTCTTTCGCCGGTCTTGGTATCGCGGCGCTGGCCTTGGCGGGCTGTGTCGCGACCACGCCGATGCCCGGCACCGCGCCGATCGGGCAGACCACGCCGCAGACGCCGACCGTGCTGGATGCTGCCTCGCGGCAGGTGGCGCGCAACGTCATCAACACGGAAATGCAGAAGCGGCTGCCGGGGGCGAATACCGCGCCCTATACCGATTGCGTGGTCAACAATGCCACCACGGCGGAACTGATCGACATCGCGCAGGCGACCCGCGCGGGTATCGGCGGCACCGCCGACAGCGTGGCCTCGATCGTGTCGCGCCCGGCGACGACGCAATGCATCGCGGCTGCCGCCCAGTCGGGCACGGCCTGACATGATGCGGGCCGCCGCCCTTTTTCTGACGCTGCCGCTGCTGGCGGGGATCGCGGGCTGCGGCCCCGTCCCGGTCGAGCAGGCCGAGGCAAGCTGCCTGCGCGAGGCCGATCTGGCCGAGCGTCCGCGTGGCTCGGTCGCGGTGGGCGTCGGGGGCGGCGGCGGCTCGACCTATACCGGGGGAAGGGTCTCGCTGGAGATGTCCTCGGATTACCTGATGGGACGCGATCCCGCTGCGGTCTATGACAGATGCGTCCAGCGGCGCTCGGGCCAGATGCCGACGCGCCCCTATTACAGCCGGGGCTAGAGGGCGGTGCCGGTGGGGTTGATCATGTCCGGGATGCGCAGATGACGGGCCCGGCGGTGAACAAGGCGGATCGGCGGCGGCTGATCATCCATGCGGGTGTGCAGAAGACCGGCACGACATCGTTGCAGCGGCATTTGCAGCGCAATGCCGGGGTGCTGGCGGACCGGCTGGTCATCCTGACCCCGAAAGAGGGCAGCCCGATGCGGCCCCTTGGGCGCGCGGCCATCGCTTTCAGTCTGCGGCAGACGCCGGATACCGAGGATGCGCTGCGTCTGGCGATTTCCGATCTGCTGGACAGCATCCCCGACAACGGCCTGCCGGTGCTGCTGAGCCACGAGAATATCGCCGGTGCGATGCCGGGCAATGGCGGCGAGACGCGGCTGTTTCCGGTGATGCCACGGATCATCGGCTTGCTGGCCGGGCTGGCAGGGGGCTTTGCGCCGGATCTGGTGATCTATACCCGCAACATGAACCACTGGCGTCCCAGCGTCTGGGCGCAGGCGGTGCGGACCGATGGTTATACCGAGCCGTTGCAGACCTTCATGGATGAAACCGCCTCGCTGCCCGGCTGGGGTGAACTGACCCGGCGTCTGGCCGGGGTTTCGGGCGTGGCGCAGGTGACCCGCTTCCGGCTGGAGGATGAGGCCGACCCGCTGCGGCCCGGGCGCCAGCTTCTGGCCCATGCCGGTCTGAGCGCGCCCGAGATCGACGCGCTGGAGCCGCTGGATGCCCCCTCGATGGAGCGACTGAGCGACAGCTCGACCGAATTTCTGCGCCGCCTCAACGGGCTCGCGCTCAATCCGCATGCGCGGGACAAGGTCGCCGATCTTGTGTCGCGCAATCAACCCCTGTTCAATGCCGACTACCGGCCCGCAGGCACTCTCTGAAAGGAGCAACCCATGGTCCAGTTCACCCTGCCCAAGAACAGCCAGATCCGGGTCGGCAAGACATGGCCGAAGCCCGAGGGCGCAACCAATCTGCGCAAGTTCAAGATCTATCGCTGGGATCCCGATACGGGCGAGAATCCGCGGCTGGACACCTATTTCGTCGATCTGGATAAATGCGGGCCGATGGTTCTGGACGCGCTGATCAAGATCAAGAACGAGATCGACCCGACGCTGTCCTTCCGTCGTTCCTGCCGCGAGGGGATCTGCGGATCCTGCGCGATGACCATCGACGGCGGCAACCATCTGGCCTGCATTTATGGCATCGACGAGGTGAAGGGCGATGTCAGCATCTATCCGCTGCCGCATATGCCGGTGGTCAAGGACCTGATCCCCGATCTGACGCATTTCTATGCCCAGCATGAATCGGTGAACCCCTATCTGATCACCAAATCCCCGACGCCGGGCAAGGAATGGAAGCAGTCGATCGAGGACCGCAAGAAGCTGGACGGGCTGTATGAATGCATCCTCTGCGCGTCCTGTTCGACGGCCTGCCCGTCCTATTGGTGGAATGGCGACCGCTATCTGGGCCCGGCCGCGCTGCTGCACGCCTATCGCTGGATCATCGATTCACGCGACGAGGCAACGGGCGAACGGCTGGACGAGCTGGAAGATCCGTTCAAGCTGTATCGCTGCCATACGATCATGAACTGCACGAACACCTGTCCCAAGGGCCTGAACCCGGCCAAGGCCATTGCCTCGATCAAACACATGATGGTCGAGCGTTTGTAAGGCGGGGTTGATTGCGTCCCGCGATGGCCGGGGGATTTTGCATCCCCCGGACCCCCTGCAGGATATTTTCCCACCAGAGATGGGGCGGTGGGTGTCGGTGGGCGCATCGGCGGTTTTGCATGCAGAAATGGGGTGTCGCCCGTTGTTGGAGGGGCGTCATGAATCGCGCTTCTCATGGGGCCAAGCTGATAAAATATGCGGTCGCACCCCATATGCCGGTTTTTATCCGGTTCGGAAGCCAGTTGCATCAATGTCAACACCACAGCCCTGAGTCATGCGGCCACAGGTGGCGAAGGTGGGACGTGCGGAGACCTCGGCTATCGCGGCGCTTCACGCCGCCGTGATGTCATCATATCGACATTTTGGGCGGAGGGACTAAACCGCTTCGCGGCACGGGCGCCTGTGGCGAGTGGACGGCTATCCTATGTGTATCTGCATCCCGGCCGCGGCCTGTCGCTTTGTCATTCGAGGAGGCGCAGGTTGACGATCCGTAAAATCCCTTGACCGGACCAACCAGTGATCCGCGCCATCGCGAAGACAGCCGATACCAACTTCGCCGAGGGGATCATCAGGGTCTCGACGCAAAAGCGCGTTTCCATCGACTTGCGCCGCGAGGCAAGAGTCGCCACACGGTCCAAGGTCATGCTGAATGCCCGGCGCATGGAGATGTAACTGATGTCGGTGCACCAGATCAGATTGGGCCGCGGGATGACCAGGCGTTTCAGGACGTCCGGACAAATCTTGTGTTGCGGATCCTTCCTGTCGGTCTCGGGTGCTTACCGTCGCCGCGAAGGCGAGAACCGCTGCGGTAGGTGAGATCTTCGCGATTCTCGTCTTCGCTACTTTTCCAGGCGAACTGCCATTCCGCACACCAGTAAAATAAATGATGCTGCACCCAGACCAGGCTGGCGCGGCGCTTGGAGCAGAAAGGCCGAGGCCATGTTTCCGATCGGGGTTCGCTCTGGCCAGATCAGCCGGAGTCATCTTCCGCGCGCACGGCTTCAAGAGCCACATTCGGCCCGCTGGCCCCGCTGTTTCGCTTCGTCATACAGATCAGTTCAGAGCAGTTCTGGCGGGGCGGGTAACAATGTCTTGACAGGCTCTCCCTGAATGTGTGAGCATTTGCCCATAAGTTTGGCAAATGCTGATCCGTAGGGAGGATGACGATATGACCACGATCTGGCGCGGGCTGATGGGGGCCTGTGCAATCACCGCGCTTGCTGCGCCTGCCTTGGCCGAGACGCTGACCATTGCCACGGTCAACAATGGCGACATGATCCGCATGCAGCGGATGACCTCGTCCTTCACCGAGGCCAATCCCGACATTCAGCTGGAATGGGTCACGCTGGAGGAAAACGTCCTGCGCCAGCGCGTGACCACTGATATCGCCACGCGCGGCGGGCAGTATGACATCGTGACCGTCGGCAATTACGAAGTGCCGATCTGGGCCGCTCAGGACTGGCTGCTGCCGCTGGAGGACATGGGCGAGGACTACGACGCCGAGGACATCCTGCCGCCGATCGCGGCCGGGTTGTCGCGGGACGGCCAGCTTTTCGCCGCGCCCTTCTATGGCGAATCGGCGATGATCATGTATCGCACCGATCTGATGGAGGCCGCCGGGCTGGAGATGCCCGAGCGTCCGACCTGGGATTTCGTCTTCGATGCCGCCCGCAAGATGACCGACAAGCCGAACGAGGTTTACGGCATCTGCCTGCGCGGCAAGGCGGGCTGGGGCGAGAACATGGCGTTTCTGACCTCGATGGGGCACAGCTATGGCGCGCCGTGGTTCGATGCGGAATGGAATCCGCAATTCGACAGCGAGGCATGGAACAAGGCGCTGACCGACTACGTCACCATCATGAACGAGGCCGGCCCTCCGGGTGCGTCCTCGAACGGGTTCAACGAAAATCTGGCGCTGTTCCAGACCGGCAAATGCGGCATGTGGATCGACGCCACCGTGGCCGCCAGCTTTGTGTCGAACCCCGATGACAGCACCGTCGCCGACAAGGTCGGCTATGCGCTGGCGCCCGAGGGCGAGAAGCCGCAGATGTGGCTGTGGGCATGGACGCTGGCCATTCCGTCCTCGACCCAGTCGCCTGACGCCGCCAAGAAATTCGTCGCATGGGCCACCTCGAAAGCCTATGCCGAGGAAATCGCCGCCGCCGATGGCTGGGCCAATGTGCCGCCGGGCACCCGGACCTCGCTTTACGAGAACCCGGAATATCAGGAGGCCGCGCCCTTCGCCCAGACGACGCTGGACAGCATCATGTCCGCCGATCTGGCCGATCCGACGACGGTCGAGGTCCCCTATCTGGGCACGCAATGGGTGGGCATCCCGGAATTCCAGGCGATGGGCACCACCGTTGGCCAGCAATTCGCGGCGGCTCTGGCCGGGCAATCCACGGTCGAGCAGGCCTTGCAGATGGCCCAGCAGATCACCGAGCGCGAAATGCGCCGCGCCGGCTATCCCAAGTGACGCCTGCGGGGGCGGCATGACCGCCCCCGGTTCCATCGAAACGATGCGCGGGGAGGCGCTGCGATGGCCACCAGACATCAGAAAACGCTTGCACGGCTGATGGTCGCGCCCTCGGTCATCCTGCTGCTGGGCTGGATGATCGTACCCCTGGGGATGACGCTGTGGTTCAGCTTTCAAAGCTATAACCTGCTGTCTCCGGGGATGGAGCAGTTCATCGGCTTTCTGAACTATGAATATTTCCTGTCCGATCCGGCCTTCTGGACGGCAATGGCGAATACGCTGCTGCTGGTCGGGGGGGTGCTGCTGATCACCGTGGGCGGCGGCGTCGCGCTGGCGCTGCTGCTGGATCAGCCGATGCGCGGGCAGGGGATCGTGCGCATCCTTGTGATCGCGCCCTTCTTCATCATGCCCACCGTCTCGGCGCTGGTGTGGAAGAACATGTTCATGAACCCGGTCAACGGGTTGTTTGCATGGATCGCCAAGGCACTGGGCGCGCAGCCCATCGACTTTCTGGCGCAGGCACCGCTGATGTCGATCATCCTGATCGTGTCATGGCAATGGCTGCCCTTCGCCACGCTGATCCTGCTGACCGCGCTGCAATCGCTGGACAGCGAACAGATGGAGGCGGCCGAGATGGACGGCGCCGGGGCCTTTGCCAAGTTCACCAATCTGGTGCTGCCGCATCTGTCGCGCGCCATTACCGTGGTGATCCTGATCGAGACGATCTTCCTGCTGTCGGTCTTTGCCGAGATCCTTGTGACCACCAATGGCGGGCCGGGCTATCAGTCCACGAACCTGACCTATCTGGTCTATTCGCAGGCCCTGCTGCAATTCGATGTGGGCGGCGCCTCGGCCGGGGGTATCGTCGCCGTCATTCTGGCCAATATCGTCGCGATCTTCCTGATGCGGATGATCGGAAAGACGCTGGAGTAAGCCATGGCACGCAATGTTTCCGAAACCCGCCGCTGGACCGTCACCATCATCGCATGGACGATCGCGCTGCTGATCTTCTTTCCGATCCTGTGGACGATCCTGACCAGCTTCAAATCCGAGGCCGACGCCATCGCCAGCCCGCCCAAGTTCCTGTTCTTCGACTGGACGACGCAGAACTATGCCGAGGTGCAGGCGCGGTCGCCCTATTTCCGGCATTTCATGAACTCGGTCACCATCGCGCTTGGTTCGACCCTGCTGGGGCTGCTGATCGCCATTCCGGCCGCGTGGTCGATGGCCTTCCAGCCCGCCAAACGCACCAAGGACCTGCTGATGTGGATGCTGTCCACCAAGATGATGCCGGCGGCGGGGGTGCTGATCCCGATCTATCTGCTGTTTCGCAGCTGGGGTCTGCTGGATACGCGGCTGGGCATCACCATCGTGCTGATGCTGATCAATCTGCCGATCATCGTCTGGATGCTTTATACCTATTTCCGCGAGATCCCGGGCGAGATCCTGGAAGCCGCGCGGATGGACGGGGCCAGCCTGCGAAACGAGATCGTCCATGTGCTGACGCCGATGGCGGTTCCGGGCATCGCCTCGACCCTGCTGCTGAACGTCATTCTGGCATGGAACGAGGCCTTCTGGACGCTGAACCTGACCACCTCGCAGGCGGCGCCGCTGACGACCTTCATCGCCAGCTATTCATCGCCCGAAGGGCTGTTTTACGCGAAACTCTCGGCGGCGAGCACCATGGCCATCGCCCCGATCCTGATCCTCGGCTGGTTCAGCCAGAAGCAACTTGTCCGCGGCCTGACCTTCGGCGCGGTGAAATAAAAAAGGGAGGGGACCATGGGCAGCATCACGCTGAAATCGGTTCGCAAGTCATTCGGAGAGGTCGAGGTCATTCCCGACGTCGATCTGGAAATCGAGGATGGCGAATTCGTCGTCTTCGTCGGGCCTTCGGGCTGCGGGAAATCGACCCTGCTGCGGCTGATCGCGGGGCTGGAGGATGTCACCTCGGGCCAGATCGTGATCGACGGGCAGGACATGACGCAGGCGGCGCCCGCGCGGCGGGGGCTGGCGATGGTGTTCCAGTCCTATGCGCTTTATCCGCATATGTCGGTGCGCAAGAACATCGCTTTTCCGCTGAAAATGTCCGGGATGCCCGCGGCCGAGCGTGAAAAGCGCGTCCAGCATGCGGCGGGAATCCTGAACCTGACCGACTATCTGGAACGCCGCCCCGGGCAGCTGTCGGGCGGCCAGCGCCAGCGCGTCGCCATCGGTCGCGCCATCGTGCGCGAACCATCGGCCTTCCTGTTCGACGAACCCTTGTCGAACCTTGATGCCGCGTTGCGGGTGAACATGCGGGTCGAGATTTCCGAGCTGCACAAGAAGCTGGCGACGACGATGGTCTATGTGACCCACGATCAGGTCGAGGCGATGACCATGGCCGACAAGATCGTGGTGCTGCGCGCGGGCCGGGTCGAACAGGTGGGCAGCCCGCTGGACCTCTATCGCGCGCCGGCCAACCGTTTCGTAGCCGGGTTCATCGGCAGCCCGAACATGAATTTCCTTGAAGGGCAGGCGGCGGGCGCGCATGGCGCCCATGCGATCGGCGTGCGTCCCGAACATTGGCAGATGTCCACCACCGAGGGCGCCTTCGGCGGCACCGTCGGCGTGGCCGAACATCTGGGGTCGGACACCTTCCTGCATGTGGATCTGGATGACGGCAGCCATGTCGTGGCGCGGGCGGCGGGCGAATTTCCCGTTCATCACGGCGACCGCATCCACCTGACGCCGCAGGATGGCCGCGTCTATCGCTTTGACCAGCAGGGTCTGGCGATCTGAGCCACCCTGAACCGGGTTTTGCAGCAAACGGGGCCGCAGCAGCCCCGCACAGGAGCGACTGGAATGAATGGATTGTCGAATGCCACTGTCGGGCAGCTTGGCCAGCAGGGGCCGGGCTATGACCGGGCGGCGCTGCGCGCGGGCGTGCTGCATTTCGGTGTCGGCAATTTCTTCCGCGCCCATCAGGCGGCCTATCTGGACCGGCTGATGAACATGGGGCTGGCGCAGGATTTCGCCATCATCGGCGCCGGCGTCATGCCCGGCGACGAGGTCATGCGTCAGACCCTGGCGGCGCAGGACTACCTTTACACGCTGGTCGAGCAATCCGCCGGACAATCGCAGGCGCGGGTGCTGGGGCCGATCATCGACCATATCGCGCCGGGCGACACCCGGCGGCTGATCGCGACCATGACCGATCCGGCGATCCGCATCGTGGCGCTGACCATTACCGAGGGCGGCTATTTCATCGACGCCACCACCGGACATTTCGACCCGGCCCATCCCGCCATCGCCGCCGATGGCCGCGATCCCGACAATCCGGCGACGGTGTTCGGGCTGATCGTGGCCGGGCTGAAGGCGCGTCGCGCGGCGGGGCACGCCCCCTTTACCGTCATGTGCTGCGACAACATCCCCCATAACGGCGCGGTCACGCGAGAGGCCGTAACCGAAACCGCGCGGCTGTCGGACCCGGCGCTGGCCGGGTGGATCGCGGAAGCGGTGGCCTTTCCCAACGCGATGGTGGACCGGATCACGCCCGCGACCTCGGATCGCGAAAGGCGGCTGGTGCGCGAAGAGTTCGGCATCCCCGACGCAGCCCCGGTCTTCTGCGAGGATTTCACCCAATGGGTGCTGGAGGATAACTTTCCCGCTGGTCGTCCGCCGCTGGAACAGGCCGGGGTCGAATTCGTCAGCGATGTGACCCCGTGGGAGATGATGAAGATCCGCATTCTGAACGGCGGCCATGCCGTCATCGCCTATCCGGCCGGGCTGATGGATATCCATTTCGTGCATGAGGCGATGGAAAACCCGCTGGTGCGCGGCTTTCTGGAAAAGGTCGAGCGTGACGAGATCATCCCCGCCGTGCCGCCCGTGCCCGGCACCGATCTGGGCGCCTATTTCGCCCGCGTGGCCGAACGCTGCGCCAATCCCAAGATCGGCGATACGGTGCGCAGGCTGTGCCTCGACGGCTCGAACCGGCAGCCGAAATTCATCATCCCGACCATTGCCGACCGGCTGGCGCGGGGGCTGCCGGTCACCGGGCTGGCGCTGGAATCGGCGCTGTGGTGCCGCTATTGCGCGGGCGTCAGCGATTCGGGCACCGAGATCGCAGCCAATGATCCCAACTGGGACCGGCTGACGCAGGTGGCGCAGGCGGCGCGGCAGGACCCGTCCGCCTGGCTGGCCATGTCCGATATCTATGGCGCGACGGGGCGGGATCCGGTCTTTGCCGCCGCCTTCGCCGACTGGCTGGAGCGGCTGTGGCGCGACGGCACCAGCGCCACGCTTGCGGCTTATCTGGGGCACTAGGCGGTTGCGATGGGCAAATGGCAGGGTCTGATCTTTGACTGCGACGGCGTTCTGGTCGATTCCGAGCCGCTGGCGGCCGAGGAACTGGCCGGGATGCTGCACGGGCTGGGCCTGCCAATCGGGATCGACCGGATCTATGCCGATTTTCTGGGCCGCTCGGTCAATGCGCTGATCAAGATGGCCGCGCGCGACCATCACACCGATCTGACCCCGGAACTGCCCGCCTATGCCGCAAGACTGGCCGAGCGTTTTCACCGCCACCTGACCGCGGTGCCGGGCATGGCCGGGGCCTTGCAGATGCTGGACGCGCCCCGCGCCGTGGCCTCGTCCAGCGCGCCGGACCGGTTGAAACTGTCTCTGCAACTTACGGGACTTGCAGGATTTTTCGGCGATCACGTCTATTCTTCGACGATGGTGGCGCAGGGCAAGCCCGCACCTGACCTGTTCCTGCTGGCGGCGCAAGGGATCGGTGTTCCCGCTGCCGATTGTGTGGTCATCGAGGACAGCCCCGCCGGTATCCGTGCCGCGCGCGCGGCGGGGATGCGCGTCATTGGCTTTCTGGGGGGCAGCCATGCGGGCCGGGCGCGGCTGGCCGAGCGTCTGGCGGCGCTGAAACCCGACGCGCTGATTGAACATGCCGACGATTTGCCCAACACTCTGGCGCAACTGACCTGAGGCAGCGAGGTGCGACGTGTTGTTTGGCGCCGTTGATGTCGGCTCGGCCCGCGTGCGGGCGGGACTGTTCGCGGATGATGGGCGGCTGCTGGCACGCAGCAGTCGGGGCTTTTCGCTGGTTCCGGGGCCGGATGGCCATGCCGGACATGATTTCGCCGAAATATGGCAGGCCGTTGCCGATGCGCTGGCCGAGGCAAGGCGGCTGGCCGGGGCCGCGCCGTCGCAATTGCGGGCGCTGGCCTTTGACGCGACCTGCTCGCTGGTGGTCGATGCGCCGGGTTTCACCCCCGATGTGATCGCCTGGCACGACCATCGCGCCACTGCCGAGGCGGCGGAACTCAGCGCCACCGGGCACGAAGTGGTGGCCCGCGCCGGTGGTTCGGTCTCGCCCGAGATGCAGACGCCCAAGCTGATCTGGCTGGCGCGGAACCGGCCCGATATCTGGGCTTCGTTGCGCGGGGTGCGCGATCTTTGCGACCATCTGGCCTGGCGGGCGACGGGGATCGAGGCGCGGTCGCTTTGCGCGGCGGCGGCGAAATGGGCCTGGCTGCCCGACCGGGGCGGCTGGCAAGAGGATCTGCTGCATCAGATGGGGATCGCGGGCTTTCCGCGCCCCGGTCCGGTGCTGGCGCCCGGCAGCGCCATCGGCTGCCTGTCCGAACGCGGCGCGGCGGAACTGGGGCTGGATCGCGAAACGGTCGTGGCGGCGGGGCTGATCGACGCCTTTGCCGGTGCGCTGGGGGCGGCAGGCGACATGCCGGCGCTGATCGCGGGCACCTCGAACTGCATCATGGCGCGCGATGTGCGCCCGGGGCAGGGGCTGTGGGGCCCCTATCCCGGCGCGATCCTGCCGGGCGAAAGCGTGACCGAGGGCGGCCAGTCCGCAACCGGCGCGCTGCTGGAATCGATCCGGCAGCTTTATCCCGGCACCGAAAGCCATGACGCCATCCTTGTCCGGCTGGCCCGCCGCCCGGACGTGGATGAGACGCTGCATCTGCTGCCCGATTTCAAGGGCAACCGCACCCCCTTTGCCGATCCGGGGATGCGCGGCGTCATCCACGGCATGTCCTTGCAGCGCGATGTCGCGGCACTGGACCGGTTGTATTGGCGGGCGGCGGTGGCGATTGCGCTGGGAACGCGCCAGATCATCCGGCATATGGGGCTGGACAGCCCGCGTCTGGCGATGGCGGGCGGGCAGGCCCGCGCGCCGCTGATGCGCCACCTTTATGCCGATACCATCGGGGCCGAGATCCACTGGCAACCCGAAGACGCCGTTTTGCGCGGTTCGGCCATCGCGGCGGCGGCACCCCTGTCGGGCGGGATCCTCGCGGCGCGTGACCGTTTCGCCCGTCCGCTGCAAATCACCACGCCTGATCCGCAATCGGTGGCCCGCCGCGAACGCGACTGGCGGATTTTCCTGCGCATGCAGCAGCACCGAGACGAGATCGCAGCGATGTAGCCATGTCCGGAGGTGTTTCTGACCCTATGGGCAGATTGCGCGCTGGCGTTCCGGCGGGTGTTCAAAGAGGAAAGGGAAGGTTCCACTGGCTGGGGCGGTAGGATTCGAACCTACGGTGCGCGGTACCAAAAACCGGTGCCTTACCACTTGGCTACGCCCCAACCGTGCGGGGGTATTTAGCCAAGCTGCGGGGGGGGTGCAAGGGCCAAAATGAGGAAACTTGCCCGTGCGGCTGAACGTGTTATGGCGCCTGCATGGAACATGTGGATCTGATCATTCTGGGCGCGGGCGCGGCGGGACTGTTTTGTGCGGGATCGGCCCTGACGCAGGGGCGGCGGGTCGTGGTGATAGATCACGCGGCCAAGCCGGGCGAAAAGATCCGCATCTCGGGCGGCGGGCGCTGCAACTTCACCAATCTGGCGACGGTACCGGATCGGTTCCTGTCGCAAAGCCCGCGATTTGCGGCCTCGGCGCTGGCCCGGTTCCGGCCCGAGGCCTTCGTTGCGTTGGTCGATCAGGCGCGGATCGGCTGGCATGAAAAGACGCAGGGGCAGCTGTTCTGCGACGGCAAGGCGACGCAGATCACCGACATGCTGCTGAACCGGATGCGCGGCGCGGATTTGCGGCTGGGAACGGCTGTGCAGGGGGTCCGGCATCAGGGCGACCGTTTCGCCGTTTCGCTGACGGATGCGACGCTGACGGCGGATCGCGTGGTGGTGGCGACGGGTGGCAAGTCCATTCCGAAGATGGGGGCGACGGGGGTCGGCTATGACATCGCCCGCAGCTTTGGCCTGCGACTGGTCGAGACGCGGGCGGGGCTGGTGCCGCTGACCTTTGCCGAGCAGGATCTGGCGCTGTGCAAGCCGCTGGCCGGGGTCTCGACCGAGGCGCGGATACGCCATCGCGGCGGCGATTTCCGCGATGCGCTGCTGTTCACCCATCGTGGGCTGAGTGGGCCGGTGATCCTGCAGATTTCCAGCTTCTGGCAGCCGGGGGATGAACTGACCGTCGATCTGGCACCCGACTGTGATATGGCGGCGGAACTGAAACGGGTGCGGGGACAGGCGGGGCGCGTGGCGGTGGCGACGGCGCTGGCGCAGCACCTGCCCGAAAGGTTGGCGGCGGCGATCACCGCCGGGATGGGGCTGGCGCAGGCGCGGCTGGCGGATCAGCCCAACAAGGTGCTGGAGGCAGTGGGGGCACGGGTCAACCGCTGGTCCCTGCGCCCGGTCGGGACCGAGGGGTACCGCACCGCCGAGGTGACGCTGGGGGGCGTCGATACCCGCGATCTGGATGCAAAGACGATGCAGGCCCGGTCGGTGCCGGGGCTGCATTTCATTGGCGAATGTGTCGATGTCACCGGCTGGCTGGGCGGCTACAACTTTCAGTGGGCCTGGGCCTCGGGTGATGCGGCGGGCAAGGCGCTGGCGGGCTAGACCTTCAGCGGCTCGGCCTTGGCCAGCGCGTCGAAACGCATCAGCGAGGCGATCAGCGCGGGCATCCGGTCCAGCGGCACCATGTTCGGCCCGTCCGAGGGCGCATTGTCCGGGTCCTCATGCGTCTCGATGAACACGCCCGCCACGCCCAGAGCGACGGCGGCCCGGGCCATCACCGGCGCGAATTCACGCTGCCCGCCCGAAGAGCCACCCTGACCACCCGGCTGCTGCACCGAATGGGTGGCGTCCATGATTACCGGAAAGCCGGTCCGCGCCATGATCGGCAGCGACCGCATATCGGCCACCAGCGTGTTATAGCCAAAGCTGGCGCCGCGCTCCGTCAGCAGGATGTTCTCATTACCGGTCGAGGCGACCTTGTCGGCGACATTCGGCATGTCCCACGGGGCAAGGAACTGGCCTTTCTTGATGTTCACCACCGCGCCGGTCCGGCCCGCCGTCAGCAACAGGTCGGTCTGGCGGCACAGAAAGGCGGGGATCTGGATCACGTCCACCACTTCGGCGGCGCGAACGGCCTGTTCGGCGTCGTGAATGTCGGTCAGCACCGGACAGCCCAACTCGGCGCGGACCCTGGCCAGAATCTCCAGCCCCTCGTCGATGCCGATGCCGCGGCGACCCTTCAGCGAGGTGCGGTTGGCCTTGTCATAGCTGGCCTTGAAGACATAGCCCGCGCCCGCATCGCGGCAGGCCGCCGCCATCGCTTCGGCGATCATCAGGGCGTGGTCCAGCGATTCCAGCTGGCAGGGACCGGCGATCACCGTCAGCGGCAGGTCGTTGCCGCAGGTCAGCGGGCCGATGGGGATGTGGCGATGGGTCATGACGATACCTGTTCCCGCAAGATCGAAGCCGTCAGAGACAGCATGAGATAGATGCCCGAGAAGATCAGAAACGCCACCAGCGTATTCTGCACGGCCTTGGGATAGGTGGCCTCATCCGGGGCGACGGGGGCCACCGACAGCGACAGATAGCGGACCTGCTTGCTGGCCTCGACCCGCGCGGTTTCCATCTGGGCGGCAGCGGCGGCCAGCAATTCCTGCCGGGTCGCCAGATCGCTTTCGGCAATGCGCAACTCGCCCGAGATCGCGGCCAGCGACGAGCGTGTCGCATTGCCCTCGGTCAGTTGCAGCCGGGTGCGGGCGATCATTTCCTGAAGCCGGGTGATATCGCCGCGCAAGGCGGTGACGCGGCTTTGCTGCGGGCTGGGATTGGCCAGCAGCTGGCCCAGTTCCAGTTCCTTGGTGGCCAGCTGCATTTCCAGTTCGGCGACCTGATTCATGATTACCGAGCCTTCGGCCACCGGGTCCAGAACGCCCAGCTTCTGCTGCAATTCCTGCACCCGTTGCTGCGCGGCCAGAACCTTGGCCTCGGCATCCTCATAGACCTCGATCGCGCCCTTCATCTGATCGTCGCGCAGGCGGGCGGTCATCTGGTCCACCTGACCCTCGGCATATTTGATCAGCGCCAGCGAGAAATCGCGGCTGAGTTCCGGGTCGGGGGCGATCACTTCCATGTTGATCATGCCCTCGGTCGGGTCATAGCCGATGCGCACCGATTTCTGATACAGTTCATAGGTGGCTTCGTTGCTGGCATTTTCCGGCAGGCGCTTGATCGCGTCCAGCGACGGGTCCTGGAACGCGCGGCGATAGCCCAGTTCGCCATCCAGACGCAGCATCGCATCGCGCGAGGTCAGATAGCTTTGCACACCGACGGAATCGGGGTTGGTGGCCAGTTGCGAGGCGCTGAACAGCCCGCCCATGCTGGACCCGGACATGCCGTCGGCCATCTGGATCTGGAATTGCGAATGGGTGGCATAAAGCGGCGATGCGACGCGGAAATAATACCAACCCGCCATGAAGGTCGGAATGATGACGAACAGCATCAGCCGCATCGCCAGCATCGCCAGCCGCCTGCGCCTGCGCCGCGCGATGTCCCGCTGGATCAGCAGGATTTCCGCCGCGCGCCGGTCCTCGGTCAGTTGCTCGCGCGAGGGCAGGGCGGGGCCGGGCTGGGTATTGGGCCGCGAGGCAGGTAGAGGCGCGCGTGGCACCACCGCAGGCGCATTGGCCGAAGGGCTGGCCTGGGACCGGCTGCCCTCGCTGGACAGGATCTGGCTCAGCGCGGCGCGCTGCGACGGGTCGATGCCGCGTTCGCGCAGGCGCAGCACGGCCTCTTCGTCCGACTCGACCGGGATCTGGTGCAGCGCGGCGATGCGGCGGGCGATGCGCAACTGCCGGTCCGACAGCTTTTCGGCCCGGATCGCGGCCAGCTTTGCCTCCAGATCCTCGCCCGCCGCGTCGGCGGGATCGGCCTTGCCGCCATCCTTCGCGGGCGTGGTCCCTTCGGATGCGGGACCGGCGGTCGGAAAACGCATGTCGCCGAAACCGTCATCGACGGGCTCGGTCTGCATTATCCGTTCCTTGCGCTGTTCGTCAGAGCTGGCGGCAGAGGCCCCCGACATCGGGCCTTCGCCGAAACGCGGCGGAAGGTCGGCCTTCTTGTGCAGTTCGACCCGGATATCCGGCTTGTCGCCAGCCGGCGGGCGGGTCTCTGCTGCCGGATCTGCGCCCGTATGCGGACGGACGGCTTCGGCCGGAGAGGCGTGGAAGCGGCTCGCCTTAGGCGGTAAAGTCATAATACTGCTTGGCCTCTTCAAGGGTTTCAAACATATACAGTTTTCCGTCGCGCAATATCGCGGCGGTCCGGCAGAACTTCTCGATGGTCGAGGGCTGGTGCGACACCACGATCACGGTCGAATCGCGCAGCCTCTCATACAGGACCGAGCCCGCCTTGCGGTTGAATTCGACATCCGTGGTCTGCGGCATGCCCTCGTCGATCAGATAGATGTCGAATTTCAGCGCCAGCAACAGCGCGAAGGAAAACCGCTGCCGCATCCCCGCCGAATAGGTCCCCACCGGCATGTCGAAATATTCGCCGATATCGGTCAGCCAGCGGCAGAAGGCTTCGACATAGTCGGGATCCAGCCCATAGATGCGGGCGATATATCGGGCGTTCTCATTGGCCGAGTGGCGCGCCACCACGCCGCCCATGAAGCCAAGCGGAAAGGACACGCTGCACGTGCTGCGGATGGTGCCCTCATCGGGTTTTTCCAGCCCGCACATCATGTTGATCAGCGTGGTCTTGCCGGTGCCGTTGGGGGCCAGGATGCCGATGGAATTGCCCAGTTCGACCCGGAACGAGGCGCGTTCCAGAATCACCTTGCGCTGAGTCCCGGTCCAGAAGGATTTCGAGACATTGTCGAATTCCAGCATGGCTGATCGCCTTTATCCGTCGGTTTCTGTCCGGCCTGCCGTGCCGGAATTCCCCGACCTGTGCGGGCGGAACATAGGTCGGTGGCGGCATCCTGTCCAGTTTCCAGCCCGGGTGCCAAACAAACCTTGGCGAGCAGTGCTTTATTCGCGCGGCATTTGCACTAAATGCCACCGGATGAGCCAGCTTTCCGCCCGTATCTCTGCCTGCCGCCTGTGTGCCGAGCGGTTCGCCCTGACCGCGACCGCCCATGCGCCGCGCCCGGTGGTCTGGTTCCGTTCCGGCGCGCCGATCCTCGTGTCGGGGCAGGCGCCGGGGATGCGGGTGCATCACAGCGGCAGGCCGTTCACCGACCGTTCGGGCGACAGGCTGCGAGAGTGGATGGGCGTGGACGAGGCCACCTTCTATGACCGCGATCGGATCGCCATCGTGCCGATGGCCTTCTGCTTTCCCGGCTATGACGCCAAGGGCGCCGATCTGGCCCCGCCCGCGATCTGTGCGCGGACATGGCGCGATCAGGTGATGGGGCAGTTGCGGCCGCGGCTGATCCTGCTGGTGGGCGGCCATGCGATCCGCTGGCATCTGGGCCGCCGCGACGTGACCGCCAGCGTCGCCGCCTGGCGCGACCATGCCCCGCAGGTCTTTCCGCTGCCGCACCCCTCGTGGCGCAATACCGCGTGGCTGCGCAGGAACCCTTGGTTTCAGGCCGACTTGCTGCCGGAATTGCGACTTGCGGTGGATAATCTGCTGCAAAGGGGCAATTAGGGCCAGACCTTTGCACCAGTCAGGCCGGTTTTGATGACTCCGGGGGTCAGGATCGGTTAAGGCATCTGCACAACGCAATCCGAGCCAGAGGCCGCCATGAAATCAGATGTCGAGATCGCCCGCGAGGCCGCCAAGCAGCCCATTGCCCAAATCGCCGCCAAACTGGGGCTGCGACCCGATGAGATCCTGCCCTATGGTCACGACAAGGCAAAGATCCCGCATCAATCCGTGGCCGCGCTGGCGGGCAGGCCCGAAGGACGGCTGATTCTGGTGACCGCGATCAACCCGACCCCGGCGGGCGAGGGCAAGACCACCACCACCGTCGGTCTGGGCGATGCGCTGAACCGGATCGGCAAGCGCGCCACCATCTGCATCCGAGAAGCCAGTCTGGGTCCGAATTTCGGCATGAAGGGCGGCGCGGCGGGCGGCGGCCTGGCGCAGATCGTGCCGATGGATGACATGAACCTGCATTTCACCGGCGATTTCCATGCCATCACTTCGGCCCATAACCTGCTGTCGGCGATGATCGACAACCATATCCACTGGGGCAACGCGCTGGATATCGACACGCGGCGGATCACCTGGCGGCGGGTGATCGACATGAACGACCGGGCGCTGCGCGATATGGTCATCGGGCTGGGCGGCGCGGGCAACGGCTTCGCGCGGCAAAGCGGCTTTGACATCACCGTCGCCTCCGAGGTGATGGCGATCCTGTGCCTGTCGCGCGATCTGACCGATCTGGAACAGCGTCTGGGCCGCATCGTCATCGGCTATAGCCGAGCGGGCGATCCGGTCACGGCGCGCGACCTGGGGGCCGACGGCGCGATGACCGTCCTGCTGAAAGAGGCGTTGCAGCCCAATCTGGTGCAGACGCTGGAACACAACCCGGCGCTGGTCCATGGCGGCCCCTTCGCCAATATCGCTCATGGCTGCAACAGCGCCATCGCCACACAAACCGCGCTGCGCCTGTCCGATTACGTCGTGACCGAGGCCGGATTCGGTGCCGATTTGGGGGCCGAGAAGTTTCTGGACATCAAATGCCGGATCGCCGGGCTGACGCCTTCGGCGGTGGTGCTGGTGGCGACAGTGAGGGCGTTGAAGATGAACGGTGGCGTTGCCCGCGCCGATCTGGGGGCCGAGAATGTCGAGGCCCTGACCCGCGGCTGCGTCAATCTGGGGCGCCATATCGAGAATCTACGCCTCTATGGTCTGCCGGTGGTGGTCGCCGTCAACCATTTCTCGGGCGACAGCGAGGCCGAGGTCGCCGCCGTCACCGATTACTGCGCCGGCTTCGGGGTCAAGGCGGTGGTCGCGCGGCACTGGGCCGAAGGCGGGGCCGGGGCCGAAGAACTGGCCCAGGAGGTCGTCGCGATGGTCGAGGGCGCGGAGGGCGATTTCCAGATGCTCTATCCCGACGAGATGCCGCTGATCGACAAGGTCGAAACGATCTGTACCCGGATCTATCGCGCGGCGGGGGTCGAGATGTCGCCCGCGATCCGCGCCCAGCTGGAGGGCTGGCAGCGTGACGGCTATGGCCATCTGCCGGTCTGTATCGCCAAGACACAATATTCCTTTTCGACCGATCCGGACCTGCGCGGCGCGCCCGAAGGTCATGTGATCCCGGTGCGCGAGGTCCGCCTGTCGGCGGGTGCCGGTTTCGTGGTGGTGATCTGCGGACAGATCATGACCATGCCCGGCCTGCCGCGCCGTCCGGCGGCGGAAACCATCCGGCTGAACGATCTGGGGCAGATAGAAGGGCTGTTCTGAAACCGTCCGTCAGGCGGCGGCGGCCAGCTCCGGCTCGGGCTCGAACACCAGCGCCATCAGTGCCATCAGGTCCAGCCGCCGCAGCAATTCCGGCAGGCCGGCGCGGGGACGGGCCAGAAAGGCGCGCTGTTCGCGCTGAACCAGATGCACGGCCATTTCGCGGATATGCGGGCTGTTGTCGTGCAGGCCGTATTGCGCGGCCTGTTCGCAATGGCGCAGAAAGCCCGGCTCGTCCCCCTGGCGGGCCGCGTGGTCCCAGTCGCGGATGAAATCCTCGGGCGAGGGGCTGGCGATCCGGGCGGTGGGCGCCCTCAGCCAACGCAGCGCGTCCAAGAGGGGGCCGCCCTCGGGCGGCAGCGCGTCGATCAGTTCCTGCAATGGCTGGGTCAGCGCCAGAGTACGGCGCGCATATTGGGCCGCGATGGGGAACCCGGCCAGCCGCACGGCCAGCGCCTGCACCTCGCCTCGGGTCGGGACATAGCCGCCCAAGCCCTCCAGCAGCAGAAAGCCGTTCCGGCCCGTCGCGCGGCTGATCGAGGCGGCAACGAGCAGCCGTTCGGACGGGGGCATCGTTCCGGCCTGTTCCAGCCTTTCGGCGATCCGCGCGGCGATCTGGTCGCGGCAGGTATGGATCGGCGGCGCGTGGCGGTCCGGCGCATGTGGCCCGTGCCAGCGGCGATGGCTGATCACATGAAAGGCCACCATCGCCATGATCGTCGGGATTGCTCCCGTCGCCAGTTCCTGCGGCTGATCCGACCAGCCGCACCGCGCCGGAAACGATCCGTCGGGCCGCTGATAAGGGATCACTTCGGACAAAAGCGCCGACACGTCATGGTCGGGATCGATCAGCCGCAGGCAGGTGATCATCTGCACCAGCGCGGTCAGGTTCTTGTTCCCGACCGCCCATTCCGAAAAGCGCAGACAGTTTTCAAAGGCTTGCCCGAATACCCTTGGCGCGATTGTCCGCGGACGGGATTCCCCGAAATGATAAAGCTGCGTCAGGACCCGGTAAAACAGATCGACATGCAATTCCGTCAGGTGATCGGCGGCAACGGGGCGGCACAGAAACGCCTCGGTTTCCGCGACAAGATTGGCGTCGGGATCGTCGGTCAGGTCCAGCCTTTCGGCCAGATCGCGTGGCGGATGCAGCGCCAGATGCTGGCGCGACAATTGCCACAGCGGCTGATCCTTCACATGCCGCCCCGCCGCCAGCAGCGGCGCCACGCGGTCGGGGTCCATGCCGCCGCGCCACACCAGGGTGGTGATGCGACCGGTCAGCGTCGCATCGAACCGCTCGGCCGTGATGCTTTCCAGCGGCGAGGGTGCGCCGCGCCAGCCCGACAGGACCGGGGCCATCCGCGCCGCCAGCGCCAGAACCGGAGTCAGTTCATCCTCGGGCGACAGGCGCGCGGGCAATGTTCTGATCTGGTCGCGCAACCACGCGATTGTGCGGTTGGAAAGCAGGCGCAACAAATGATCATAGGGCGCATCAAAAACCATGGCCGTTCTTCACGTTGTGCAATTCAAAGCAGTTTCTGCCCGGTTTATTCCTGCCATCCTATGTCAACGGGACCGCGAAAAACAGAGATAATGCAGCCGCAAAAAGCCTTCCATTATAATAAACCAGCGTCAATCACCTGAAGTTGTGGGTTCGGGCCCGCCGCAGACGCGGCTGTGACGGGTGGCCCACGCGAATCATCCGCCGGTGATTGCGCCCCGACGCGGGCCGCGCTACATGGCGGCTCATGGAAAACCGCCCCGATCTGCCCCCCGAAATCGCCCGCCGCCGGACCTTCGCGATCATCGCGCATCCCGACGCGGGCAAGACCACGCTGACCGAAAAGTTCCTGCTGTATGGCGGCGCCATCCAGATGGCCGGTCAGGTCCGCGCCAAGGGCGAGGCGCGGCGCACCCGTTCCGACTTCATGAAGATGGAGCAGGACCGGGGCATTTCGGTTTCGGCCTCGGCCATGAGCTTCGATTTCGGGGAATATCGCTTCAATCTGGTGGACACGCCGGGCCACAGCGATTTTTCCGAAGACACCTATCGCACGCTGACCGCCGTCGATGCCGCGATCATGGTGATCGACGGGGCCAAGGGCGTCGAATCGCAGACCCGCAAACTGTTCGAGGTCTGCCGGCTGCGCGATCTGCCGATCCTGACCTTCTGCAACAAGATGGACCGCGAGGCCCGCGACACCTTCGAGATCATCGACGAAATTCAGGAAAACCTTGCCATCGACGTGGCGCCTGCCAGCTGGCCGATCGGGTCGGGCCGTGAATTCATCGGCTGCTATGACATGCTGCATGACCGGCTGGAACTGATGGACCGCGCCGACCGCAACAAGGTGGCCCAGACGGTCAGCATCTCGGGGCTGGACGATCCGAAACTGGCCGAACATCTGCCCGCCGACCTGCTGGCGAAGCTGCGCGAAGAGGTCGAGATGGCGCGCGAATTGCTGCCCGCCTTCGACCGCAATTCCTTTCTGGAAGGGCATATGACCCCGATCTGGTTCGGCAGCGCCATCAACAGCTTTGGCGTGCGCGAATTGATGGGCGGGATCAGCGAATACGGCCCCATGCCGCAGCCGCAGATGGCCGCCTCCCGGCAGATCGCGCCCGAGGAAAAGCCCGTCACCGGCTTCGTCTTCAAGGTGCAGGCGAACATGGACCCCAAGCACCGCGACCGGGTGGCCTTCGTGCGCCTTGCCAGCGGCCATTTCGCGCGCGGCATGAAGCTGACCCATGTGCGCAGTAAAAAACCGATGGCGGTGACCAACCCGGTGCTGTTTCTGGCCGCCGACCGCGAACTGGCCGAGGAAGCATGGGCGGGCGACATCATCGGCATTCCGAACCACGGCCAGTTGCGCATCGGTGACGCGCTGACCGAGGGCGAGGGGCTGCGCTTTACCGGCATCCCCTCTTTCGCGCCGGAACTGTTGCAGACGGTGCGGGCCACCGATCCGATGAAGGCCAAGCATCTGGAAAAGGCGCTGATGCAATTCGCCGAGGAAGGCGCGGCCAAGGTGTTCAAGCCGATGATCGGTTCGGGCTTTATCGTCGGCGTCGTCGGCGCGCTGCAATTCGAGGTGCTGGCCAGCCGGATCGGGCTGGAATACGGCATCCCGGTGCGGTTCGAGGGCTCTCAGTTCACCAGCGCCCGCTGGGTGGCGGGGCCGAAGGACAAGGTGGATGCCTTTGCCGAGACCAACAAGGGCCATCTGGCGCAGGACCATGACGGCGATCTGGTCTATCTGACCCGCCTGCAATGGGACATCGACCGGATCGAGCGCGACCACCCCGACCTGAAACTGACCGCCACCAAGGAAATGATGGTCTGACAGCCGTCAGGCGGCATCCGGGGCGAACTGCATCCCGTCCAGCTCGTTTCCCTGCGCATCGACGGGGTGGCACCAGACGGTAAAGCTGTCCAGCCGGTGCGGGCCAAAGCTGTTCAGCAGCGGCACATCGACCGCATCGCGCCCACGCGCCACCACGACCCGGCCGATCCGGCGCTGATTGTTGCGCGGATCGAAGGTGAACCAGCGCCCGCCGATGAACACCTCGATCCATGCCGCGAAATCCATCGGATCGGGCACGGCCGGCACGCCGATATCGCCGACATAGCCGTTGACATAGCGCGCCGGGATATTCAGCGCCCTGAGGAACCCCAGCGCCAGATGGGCGAAATCGCGGCAGACGCCGACGGCTTCGCGATTGGCCCCCTGGGCGGTGCGGGTCGCGCAGGCCTGCTGGTAGTCGAAACGGATGTGGTTGTGGACGTGATCGACCACCCGCTGCACCCGGCCCCAGCCGGGCGGAGTGTTGCCGAACAGGTCCCATGCCTGCTGGCTGAGCAGGTCCGTCTCGACATAGCGCGAACCGCTGAGAAAGGGCAGCACCGCATCCGGCAGCGCCTCGACCGGCCATTCGGTGGCGCTTTCATCCATCGGGTCGGGCAGGCCGTCATCGCTTAGCGTGACATCGCCGCGCAGAACGAACCGCCCCGCCGGGGCCATCATGCGGCGGCAGATGTTCCCGAACCCGTCGAACCAGCTGTAGACCGGCACTTGCGGCGTGGTCTCGACAATCTCTGGCCCGGTGAAATCATTGTGCCGGGCGATATGAGGGGTGACGAGGCAGACCAGCAGGGTCGGCTGTTCCGCCTCGATGATGAATTCGTGCCCGATGCGGATCAGCATCAGCCGACGGTCGCATCCATGGTCACTTCCGCATTCAGAAGCTTCGAGACCGGGCAGCCGTCCTTGGCCTTCTGCGCCAGTTCCTCGATCTGCGCGCGGTCGCCATCGCCGCGGATCGTGGTGGTCAGATGCGCCCTGGTGATGGTGAAACCGTCGCCGTCCTTGTCCATCGAGATGGCCGAGCGGGTATCGACCACGGTGCCGGTGATCCCGGCCTGTTCCAGCATCATCGACAGGGCCATGGAAAAGCAGGCGGCATGGGCCGCGCCGATCAGTTCCTCGGGATTGGTGCCGGGGGCATCCTCGAACCTGTTGCGGAATCCATAGGGCTGATCGGTCAGGGCGCCGGATTGGGTCGAAACCCGGCCCTCGCCATCCTTCAGCCCGCCTTCCCAATGCGCCGAACCTTCACGGGTAATCATCGTGCCATCCTCCTGATCCAGATGTTCGCTGGCCCAACGCGGCGAAGGGGCCGGGGGTTCACTGTCCTTGCGCTTTATCAATTCCGCGCCCTGTCACCGCTTGGCCCGGACCCGCGCTTGGGCTATCGCTTCAGGGACGGGCGTTTGGAGAGGCGACATGACGAAAATCACTCCGGTGCTGATGGCGGGCGGTTCGGGCACCCGGCTGTGGCCGGTCTCGCGCAAAAGCTTTCCCAAGCAATTCGCGCAGCTTGTGGGCGAAGAGACGCTGTTTCAGGCCTCGGCCCGGCGGCTGTCGGGCGAGGGTTTCGGCGATCCGGTGGTGATGACCAATGCCGATTTCCGTTTCATCGTGGCCGAGCAGCTGGACCAGATCGGCATCACCCCGCAGGCCATCGTGATCGAGCCTCTGGGGCGCAATACCGCCCCCGCCATTCTGGCCGCCGCGCTGATGGAGGGGGCGGACGACCCCGACCGGCTGCTGCTGGTTGCGCCCTCGGATCATGTGATCCCCGATGCGGCGGCCTTCGCCCGCGCCGTTCAGGCGGGTGCCGGGCCCGCGCGTCAGGGCCGCATCGTGACCTTCGGCATCACCCCCACGCGCCCCGAAACCGGCTATGGCTATCTGGAGCTGGCCGGGCAGGGCGAGGGGCCGCAGCCGCTGGCGCGTTTCGTCGAAAAGCCCGATGCGACCCGCGCGCAGCAGATGCTGGAACAGGGCAATTTCCTGTGGAATGCGGGCATCTTCCTGTTCTCTGCCCGCAGCATGATCGAGGCGTTCCGCGCCCATGCCTCGGCCTATATCGACCCGGTGCAGGCCGCCATCGACGGCGCCCATACCGATCTGGGCTTTCTGCGTCTGGCCCGCGCCCCGTGGGAGGGGCTGGGCAATGAATCCATCGACTATGCGGTGATGGAAAAGGCCGACAATCTGACCGTGGTGCGGTTTTCCGATCACTGGTCGGATCTGGGCGGCTGGGATGCCGTCTGGCGCGAACAGTTGGGCGACGAGGCCACCGGCATCGTCGCGGACGGGCGCTCGACCGCGATCGACTGCCGCAATGTGCTGCTGCGTTCCGACAGCGAGGATTTGCAGATCGTCGGCATCGGGCTGGATGACATGATGGTCGTGGCCACCAGCGATGCGGTTCTGGTCGCCGGGATGGACCGCGCGCAAGAGGTGCGTCAGGCCGTCACCGCGCTGAAGAAGAAGGGCCGCAAGCAGGCCGAAAGCTTTCCCCGCGATCACCGTCCCTGGGGCTGGTTCGAGACGCTGGCGCTGGCCGACCGCTTTCAGGTCAAGCGGATCGTGGTCAAGCCGGGCGCGGCGCTGTCGCTGCAAAGCCATGTCCACCGCTCGGAACACTGGATCGTGGTGTCGGGCACGGCGCGGGTGACGGTGGATGAAACGGTGACGCTGGTGACGGAAAACCAGTCGATCTATGTGCCGCTTGGCGCGGTGCATCGGATGGAAAACCCCGGCAAGGTGCCGATGGTGCTGATCGAGGTGCAGACGGGTTCCTATCTGGGCGAGGATGACATCATCCGATACGAGGATGTCTATGCCCGCGACAGCCGCGACTGATCCGGCGCCCGCAGAAGGGGCACCGGATCATTGCATCATTCGATCACGGCGCAGGCCAGACGGTCACCGGCATCGCCGGTCGGCTGGCTGGCATAATCGTCGGCGCCCGCATGGATCATCAGCGCGCGCCCGCTGATGGCATTGTCGCCCTCGGCTGAGACGAGGGTGTTCAGCACCTGAGCCCGAGCCGTGCCGCTGGCATCCACCCAGATATTGGGCATGTCACCGGCATGAGGGCCGGTTTCCGACAGATAGCCATGTTCGACATCGCCGGGGTTGAAATGCCCGCCCGCTGAATCGTGATGGGTTGCGGCGTCGCATTCCCCGGTTTCGTGGATATGGAACCCCACCCATTGCTCGGCGGGCAGGCCGGTGACCTCGACGGTGAACAGAACGCCGTTCGGGGTGGGCTGGATCTGCGCGGTGCCGACCTCGCTGCCTTCGGTATCGACAAAACTGGCGGTGCTGTCCTGCGCCGAAGCCAAAGCGGGGGCAAGCGCCAGCGAAAATGCGATGAGATATTTGTTCATTCGATCCAACTCCGGGATTTGTGCGCACAACTGGAAACAGAACCGGTCGGGCCGGGTTTTGTTCCACCCTGTCGCAAGGGGCTGAGCTTACGCGGCGGGCCGATCGCCGAACAGCCGCTGATGTTCGGCGATGGCGTAACGGTCGGTCATGCCGGCGACATAGTCCAGCACCACCCGGGCGCGCTGGGTTTCGTCCGCGGCGGCCTCGGCGGTGGCGCGCCACTGGTCGGGCATATTGGCCGGCGCGTTCAGGTAAAGCGGGAACATCCGGTTCAGCATCGCCGTGACGCTGCGCCGTTCGACCACGACCGAGGGCGCGCGATACATCCGCGTGAACAGGAAGGACTTGATCGCCTTGATGTTCTGATACAGCGGTTTCGAGAAGCGGATGATCGGGCCGTCCATGTCGCGGATCTCGTCCACGGATTGCGGCTGCAACCCGGTCAGTCGGTTCTGGGCGACGGCGATCACATCCTCGACCATGACGCCAAAGACGCGGCGCAGCGCCTCGTGGCGGCGGCGCATCCGGTCCAGACCGGGATGCAGCCGGTCCACCTCGGCGAAGGCGGGACCGATCACCGGCAGTTCGGCCAGTTCCTCTTCGGTGAACAGTTCGGCGCGCAGCCCGTCATGCAGATCGTGGTGGTTATAGGCCACGTCGTCGGCCACCGCCGCCACCTGCGCCTCGGCGCTGGCATTGGTGTGCAGTTCCAGATTCCACAGCCCGTTCACCTCGGCCAGCGCATAGGGCAGGGGGGCGGGCACCGGGTCGCCCATCGCGTCACGCTCCAGCACCCTGCCATTATGCTTGGCGATGCCTTCCAGCGTTTCCCATGTCAGGTTCAGCCCGTCGAAATCGGCGTAATGGCGTTCCAGCCGGGTCACGATGCGCAGCGCCTGCGCGTTGTGGTCGAAACCGCCATAGGGTTCCATCAGGGCTGCCAGCGCGTCCTCTCCGGTATGGCCGAAGGGCGGGTGGCCAAGATCATGGGCCAGCGCCACGGCCTCGGCCAGATCGGTGTTCAGGTCCAGGGCGCCTGCGATGGTGCGGGCGACCTGCGCCACCTCGATCGTGTGGGTCAGACGGGTGCGGTAATAATCGCCGCGATAGGCCTCTCCATCATGTTCGACAAAGACCTGCGTCTTGTGCTTCAGCCGCCGGAAGGCGCTGGAATGGATGATCCGGTCGCGGTCGCGCTGCCACGGGCTGCGAAAGGTGGACAATTGCTCGGAGGACAGGCGTCCCCGGCTGAGTTCGGGCTGGCAGGCATAGGGCGCGGTCATCTGGGGTTCCTTGCGACGGCTGCGCAGGCAACCTATATTCGGGATACGCGGACGAAAACGGGAACACCCCATGAACTTGCCTCCGAAAGTGACCGAACGCGCCTTCGCGCGCCTGGCCGAGATCAATGACGGGTCCGATACCCGCCCGCTGCGTGTGGCGGTGTCGGGTGGCGGCTGTTCGGGTTTCCAGTATGAAATCCGGCTGGATCAGGCCGAGGATGACGATCTGGTGCTGGAAAGCGCCGGTCAGCGGGTCGTGGTCGATCCGGTCTCGCTGCCCTATCTGGCGGGCGCGGTGATCGATTTCACCGACGAACTGATCGGCGCGCGTTTCGTGATCGACAACCCCAATGCCAGCTCCAGCTGCGGCTGCGGAACCTCTTTCTCGATGTGATGCCCGGCTGGTCTTGAACGTGAAAATCCCCTATGGCTGGCAGGGTCAGGCAAAGGGGCGGGCATGAAGATCGCGACATTCAACATCAATGGCGTCAAGGCCCGGATCGCGGCGCTGAGCGACTGGCTGGCAGGTGCGAATGCCGATGTCGTGGTCCTGCAAGAGATCAAATCCGTCGATGAGGGCTTTCCCCGCGAATACCTTGAGGATCTGGGCTGGACGGTCGAGACTCACGGCCAGAAGGGCTTCAACGGCGTGGCCATCCTGTCGCGTCTGCCGCTGGAGGATGTGACGCGCGGTCTGCCGGGCGACGATGCCGACGAACAGGCCCGCTATATCGAGGCGACGGTGATCGGGTCGCGCGCGGTGCGGATCGCGGGGCTTTACCTGCCCAACGGCAACCCGGCGCCGGGGCCAAAGTACGATTACAAGTTGTCATGGATGGAGCGGTTGCGCCTGCGCGCCGCTGAACTGCTGGCCAGCGAGATGCCGGTGGTCATGCTGGGCGATTACAACATCATCCCGCAGCCGCGCGACGCGGCCAATCCGGCGAACTGGGTCGAGGATGCGCTGTTTCTGCCCGAAAGCCGCGCTGCGTTCCGCCGCATCCTGCATCAGGGCTGGTCCGACGCGATCCGCCTGCACGACCCCTATGCGACGCGCGGGCCGTTCACCTTCTGGGATTATCAGGGCGGCGCGTGGAAGCGTGACGACGGCATCCGCATCGACCATCTGCTGCTGTCGCCGCAGGCCGCCGACCTGCTGGTGGAATCCGAGATCGACAAGGAAGCCCGCGCGGGCGAGAAACCCAGCGATCACGTCCCGGTCTGGGTGCGGCTGGATGCCTGAACGGGCTGGCTAGAGCACCAGAATGCCGGAATGCTTGGCCATGTGTTCAGGCTCGACATGGATGGTGATCTGGGCTTCGGGCAGGATCGCCTTCAGCGATTGCTCGATCCGGTCGCAGATCTCGTGGGCGTCGTCCACGGTGGTCTGGCCGTCCACCACCAGATGGAAGTCGATGAAGGTCACCGCCCCGGCATGACGGGTGCGCAGGTCGTGGGCCTGTATCGCGCCGGTGCCGCGATCCGTGATGATGTCGCGGATGCGTTGCAGGGTGCCGTCCTCGACCGCCTCGTCCATCAATCCGCTGAGTGAATTGGCCGTCACCTTCCAGCCCTGCCACAGGATGTTCAGCCCGACCAGCCCGGCAAGGATCGGGTCCAGAATCGTCCAGCCCGTCACCACCGCCAGAATGACCCCGGCGATCACCCCGACCGAGGACCATACATCCGTCATCAGGTGATGCCCGTCCGCCGTCAGCGCCGGCGATTTCAGCGCCCGCCCGCGAGAGATCAGCACGCTGGCCCAGACCGCATTGATCGCGCCCGCGCCGCCATTGATCAGCAGGCCCAGCACCGGCGCCTCGATCACCTGCGGCGCCACCAGCCCGTGCCATGCCTCGCGCATGATCAGCAGGGCGGCGATGATGATCATCACCCCCTCCAGCACGGCGCTGAAGAATTCGGCCTTGTGATGGCCGTAAGGATGGCCGCGGTCGGCGGGCTTGGCGGCCACCCGGATGGCGACCAGCGCGGCGATGGCCGTGGCCACGTTCACCGTGCTTTCCAGCGCATCCGACAACAGCGCGACCGAACCCGTCAGCCACCAGGCCAGCCCCTTCAGCCCCAGGACCAGAATCCCGATGAAGATGCTGCCGATGGCAATGCGGACGGTCGGAGACATGGGGCAGGGGTCCTTGGAGGAAGGGATCAGGGGCCGCAAGATGCAAACGCCCGGCTGAACGGGGCCGGGCGCTGCGATCTGCCGATTTGTGGGCGGGGGTCAGTCATCGTCCTTGTCGTCGTCATCGCCATCGTCGCCGAAACGGGCGTCGTCGGCATATTCGTCCTCGCCCTCGGGGACGTATTTCGACGACAGCGCGATCGAGTGATTGTCATGGACCGGGTCCATCACCACGTCCGAGGGGATCTCTCCGCGCAGCCATTCGCGGATTTCCTCGCGGATTTCCTCGGGCTCTTGTCCGGTCGCCTCGCTCAGATAGGCGACGAAGGCGCGCTGATCGCCGTCGATCTCATCAAGATCGGCATCATCGGCCTCGGGCCATTTTTCGACGATGGCCTCATAGAAGGCGGGCCAGTTTGCCTGAACGTGGTGCCACTTCATCAATAGCCTCTTCCGCCGATGCTGCCTTGCGTCCATGTCGCGACGCCAGTGATATCCTCGCCGACCCCGGCGATCGTGTTGCATCCGGCAAGCGTTGCGCATGCCAGGATAACCCAGACTGCTGCTCTCATTTTTCTGCCTCCTGCCACCAGGTCTCGGGCATGAATCCCGGCCAGTCGCCATACAGTGTTTTGCGATCAGGATAATGCAGGCGCGACGAATGGGCCAGACGCGAGTTTGCAGAGAAGCTGACCGGGATCACATAGCGCCCGGCCGTCAGCACCCGGTCCAGCGCCCGCACCGCCGCCGCGAAATCCTGATCGTCATCGGTGTTCAGCATCGCCTCGATCATCGCCTCGGCGGCGGGGCTGTTCATTCCCATCCAGTTTCTGCTGCCCGGCTGATCGACACCGTCCGCGCCCCAATAGAGCAGTTGCTCATTGCCCGGCGACAGCGACAATCCGCGTTCATACCATGTCATGTCGAACTGGAAATTATTCGTTCTTTCAATGAATTGCGCGGCGTCCAGCCGGGTGATACGGGCGGCGATACCCAGCCGTTTCAGGGCCTGATCGAAGATATCGACGATCTGCTGCGTCTCGGACGCGGTGCGCATGGCCGAGCCGGACTGGTTCAGCATGATCTCGAATGCGAAGGGGCGGCCATCGGCATCGGCCAGCCGCCCGTCCTGCACCGTCCAGCCAGCCTGCTCCAGCAGATCGAGCGCGCGGCGCAGCCCGGCGCGGTCCAGCGCCCGGTCGCTGCCCTCGGGCAGGGCATAGCCTTCCAGCGTGCCCGGCGGCAGGTCGCTGGCGAAGGGTTCCAGCAGTTCCCGCTCGCGTCCTTCAGCCGGTCCGGGCTGCATTCCCAGCTCGGAATTCGAGAAGTATGAGGTGATCCGAGGATCGGCGCCACCGTTCAATGTATTGTTTATGAACTGGAAATTGAACGCCTCGATCATCGCCTGCCGAACCCGCCAATCCGAGAACAGCGGGTTGCGGGTGTTCATCACCAGCCCGACGATTCCCGATGGCCGCTGGTTGGGAATCTCCGACTGGACCACCGCGCCACTGGTTGCGCGCGGAAAATTGAACTCGGTTTCCCATTTCAGCGGCGACAATTCGCGCCAGACGTCGATCTCACCGGCCTTGAATGCCTCGAACATGGCATTTGAATCGCCGAAATAGTCAAAGCGGATCACGTCGAAATTATGCAGCCCGCGACTGACCGCCAGATCCTTGCCCCAATATTCGGGATTGCGGCGAAAGCTGATCGAGCGGCCGGTATCCACCCGGTCGATGACATAGGGGCCAGTGCCGATCGGTACCTCCAGCCCGGACTGGGTGAAATCCTTGCCCTCCCATTGCGCCTTTTGCAGGATCGGGCGCATCCCCATCAGCATCACCAGTTCCCGGTCAAGAGTGTTGAAGGTCAGCCGGACGCTGCGCTTTGCGGTCTGCTCGATCCGCTCCACCTTGGACCATGCGCCGTGATAGCGCGGATGCCCCTGCGTCCCCAGCGTCTCGTATGACCAGATCACGTCCTCGACCGTGACCGGGCTGCCATCGGAAAACCGCGCCTCGGGGCGCAGGGTGAACTCGACCCAGCGGCGCTCGGCATCGGTCTCGACGGTTTCGGCCAGCAGACCATAAAGAGTGAACGGCTCATCCAATGAGCGATACATCAGCGACTCGGTCACCAGCCCGGGCTGAAAAAGAATCGGCCAGACCGGGTTTCCCTTCAGCACCCAGGGCTTCAGCGAGTCGAAAACCCCCGATTCCGCGAGGCGAATCGTCCCGCCCTTCGGTGCCTGCGGATTCGCGTAAGGCAGCGATTCGAAGCCTTCGGGCAGGGCAGGTTCTCCATACATAGCAATGCCATGGGCCGGCTCGGCGAGGGTTGCCAGCGGCATTGCTGCAACAGTGAAAACGACGGCAGCCACCCGGGAAAATCCCCGCCAGATCGCGCATTTGTTAGGGATTTTGAAGATTCGCATTGCCTGCTGCCTCGTTGTTCTTCATTTCGCCGCGATTTCAACAAGCTGAGTCGCCGGGCGTCAATGGCCGCCCAAAGATCAGCCTTGGACTCGGACGGTGCTTGGCGTATAAATGCCTTACTGCTCGATAGGTTTCTTGCCTGTATGAAACCTGCCTCATGACTTGCGCCCGCCTTGTGCGGGCGCTTTTTTTTGCCCATCCTCCGGCCAGTGGATCAGCCCTGAGGAGGTGTCATGTTCAAGAAATTCCTGACCGGAAAAACGGCCATCGTGACTGGATCGAATTCTGGTATCGGCCTGGGGGTGGCGCATCAGCTGGCCCGCGCGGGCGCCGATCTGGTGCTGAACAGCTTTACCGATCGTGACGAGGATCACGCGCTGGCCACCGAGCTGGCAACCGAGCACGGCGTGACGGTGCGCTATATCAAGGCCGACATGTCCAGGGGGGATGAATGCCGCTCGCTGATCGAACAGGCGGGGGCCTGCGATATTCTGGTCAACAACGCCGGTATCCAGCACGTCGCCCCGATCCCGGATTTCCCGGTCGAGAAATGGGACGCGATCATCGCGATCAACCTGTCCTCGGCCTTCCACACCACCGCCGTCGCGCTGCCCTTGATGCGCAAGGCGGGCTGGGGGCGGGTGATCAATATCGCCTCGGCGCACGGTCTGACCGCCAGCCCGTTCAAATCGGCCTATGTCGCGGCCAAGCACGGGGTGGTGGGGTTCACCAAGGTGACCGCGCTGGAAACCGCGCGCGAGCCGATCACCTGCAACGCGATCTGCCCGGGCTATGTCCTGACCCCGCTGGTCGAGGCGCAGATCCCCGACACCATGAAGGAATACGGCATGAGCCGCGACGAGGTGATCGAGAAGGTCATGCTGGAGCGGCAGCCATCCAAGGAGTTCGTCACCGTCGAGCAACTGGGCGACATGGCGGTCTTTCTGTGCAGCGACGCGGGTGCCCAGATCACCGGCACGACGCTGAGCGCGGATGGCGGATGGACGGCGCTGTAGCGGGCTGTGAGCGAACGCCGCCCGGGGCGGGCGGCGTGCCTGCGGCGCGGATATTTGAGCACCAAAGATGGGGATGAGCAAGGATGGTGGAATTGCACCAGTTGTTTGATCCCCCGGTACCTGTCCATTCGGGACACTGAGCGCTTGGCGGAAGCCGGGATCGAACCCTCGGTGGGCAGCGTCGGCGACAGCGACGACCACGCTTTGATGGAGACAATCGACGGGTTATGCAAGGCCGAGGTCATACGCCGTCGCGGATCTTGGCGCAGCTTCGAGGCCGTGGAATACGCGACCCTCGACTGGGTGGACTGGTTCAACGACCGCCGCCTGCTCGAGGCGATCGGGAATATCCAGCCAGCCGAAGCCGAGGCCAATTCCTACGCCGCTCTGGAAACTGAACCCATAGCCGCGCGACTAACCAAAAGCAGCCCCCCGGCAAACCCGGAGCAGGGCACTACCCCGTCTGAATCTACTCGCGGTTACCACAAACCTTACATCATCGCCTGGAAACTCTGCACCACCATGCGTGCCGAGGATGTGACCGATACGCTGGAACTGGCGCTCAGTGCTTCAGGCTGTGATCAGGCCCATGTGCGCCACAAGCCTCGGTTGCTCAGCGATAATGGCCCGAGCTGTATCGCCGGTGAACTGGCTGAATGGATCGAGGCGCAAGGCATGAGCCATGTGCGTGGCGCTCCATTGCATCCCAGACCCAGGGCAAGATCGAGCGCTGGCACCAGACACTCAAAAATCGTTCGTCGGGGATTTGATTCACTGGATCAAATCCTGATCCTCCTCATGCTGGAAAACTACTTCCTGCCGGGCGATCTCGAAGCCCGGATCGAGGCCTTCGTCGAACACTACAATCACCGGCGATACCATGAGAACTTGAGCAACGTGACGCCCGCCGATGCCTATTTCGGCAGGGCCGAGACCACCATCAAACAGCACGAAAGGATCAAACGAAAGACCATCGAACATCGGCGTTTGCAGCACCGCAAGCTCGCCGCTTAACATCAACCCCAGACGCGGACCGCTCTCCACGAATCTACGCCGCGACTTGTGCCAAATTTGCTGACGACGGACACGTTCGACCATGTTGCGCAGCATATGGATGGTCATGTCCACAACCTTGCGCACCTTGTGGTTCTTGCGCATCGGGAGTGAGGCGGGTCAGGCAACAGCCCCCAGTGGATCGTTTTCCAACGGACGCTCTCGAACGACCAAGGGCCTCTTTCGGAGTCCTCGTTATCGGGTCGAAACGTCCACTGGCCGTTTCTTTGCCTCAAACTGCGCCTGCCGCATGGTGATGGGCGCGGCTCACGGTGCTGTCGACCAAATGAAGCTTGTCGGGCGCGATCCCCGCATGGTTCAGCGCGTCCAGGATATCCTCCCACAGGCCCGCGAGTGTCCAGCGGCGGAACTGGCGGCAGACCGACGACCACTTGCCGAACCCTTCCGGAAGATCCCGCCACGGCGCTCGCGTTCTGGCGATCCAGAAAATGCCATCCGGAACAGGACGATGATTGGCTGGCTTGCGCCCATTCGGATGCCGAACGGCATGGATGAACCGCTCGAAAAAGGCCCACTCATCGTCAGATATCAGGTTCCGCGCCAAGATCGTTTCCCACGTAGAGACGACCTTGAATCACAGGTCGACGATCGCAGGAATCCCTTTTGTCAACACGACCTGGATCATAATTTCTTACGGCGTACTGCATTCCTGATATGAAAAGGCCGCGCGATTTGCGCAGCCTTTTCGGTTCTTCTGACGTGGAAGCCCTACCCGATGGCGGCGGCGCGGACCTCGTCGTCGATGGCGTCCAGATATTGCGCGAAGTTGTCGCCGAACATCTGCACCAGTTTGGCGGCCTGCGCGTCATAGGCCGGTCCGTCGGCCCAGGTCTGGCGCGGGTCCAGCAGACGATCCTCGACACCCGGCACCGAGACCGGAACCTCGAAGCCGAAATTCGGGTCCTTGCGGAACTGAACGTCGTTCAGGCTGCCATCCAGCGCGGCGGTCAGCAGGGCGCGGGTGGCGGCGATGGGCATCCGCTTGCCGGTGCCGAAGGCGCCGCCGGTCCAGCCGGTATTGACCAGCCAGCAGCTTGCGCCGTGCTGGGCGATCTTGTCCTGCAACAGCTTGCCATAGACCTCGGGGCGGCGCGGCATGAAGGGGGCGCCGAAGCAGGTCGAGAAGGTCGGGATCGGCTCGGTCACGCCGACCTCGGTGCCCGGCGTCTTCGAGGTGAAGCCCGACAGGAAGTGATACATCGCCTGCGCAGGCGTCAGCCGCGCGATGGGCGGCAGCACGCCGTAAGCGTCGCAGGTCAGCATGATCACGTTCTTCGGATGGCCGGCAAGGCTGGTTTCCGAGGCGTTGCTGATCGCGTCCAGCGGATAGGCGCAGCGCATGTTGTCGGTGATCGAGTTGTCCTCGAAATCCAGCTCCAGCGTGTCCTCGTTGAACACCATGTTCTCGATCACGGTGCCGAAGCGCGAGCAGGTCGCGAAGATCTCGGGCTCGGCCTTGGCCGACAGGTTGATGGTCTTGGCGTAGCAGCCACCCTCGAAGTTGAAGATGCCCTTGTCGGACCAGCCGTGTTCGTCATCGCCGATCAGCGTGCGCGAGGGATCGGCCGAAAGCGTGGTCTTGCCGGTGCCCGACAGGCCGAAAAAGATCGCCGAATCGTCGGGATTGCCGATGGCGTGGTTGGCGGAACAATGCATCGGCATGATGCCCTTGCCCGGCAGGATGTAGTTCAGCAGGGTAAAGACGGATTTCTTGTTCTCGCCCGCATAGGCCGTGTTGCCGATCAGGATCAGCTTCTTGGCGAAGTTCAGCGCGATCACGGTTTCGCTGCGGCAGCCGTGGCGTTCCGGGTCGGCCTTGAAGTCGGGGCAGTTGATGATGGTGAATTCCGGCGTGAAGCCCGCCAGTTCCTGCGCATCGGGACGGCGCAGCATATGGCGGATGAACAGCCCATGCCACGCCAGTTCGGTGACCAGCCGCACGTCAAGGCGTTCGTCCGGGTCGGCGCCGCCGAACAGGTCCTGCACGAAATAGTCGCGGCCCTTCATATGGGCCAGCATGTCGGCATGCAGGCGGTCGAAGGCCTCGGGGTCCATCGGCTTGTTGTTGTCCCACCAGATCGTGTCCTCGACCTCGGGGGTGCGGACGACGAACTTGTCCTTGGGCGAGCGGCCGGTATGGGCGCCGGTCGAGACAAGGAAGGTGCCGCCAAGGCCCAGCTTGCCTTCGCCACGGGCGACGGCTTCGGTCATCAGGGCTGGTTCAAGCAGGTTGTAATAAACCCGGCCGAGGCCCTCGATTCCCTGATCCTCCAATCGGCAGTTCGGGTTTACGCGCGTGGTCATGTGCTATTGCTCCTGACTTGAAGAGACCTGCGACAGCTTTGTGACGCAATGAACAGGGCTATAGCACGGGGTCGGCACGAGGGAAGAAGCCGGCGGCGGGCGGTTAGCGTAAACATAGAAGGTTATCGCAAACATGACGGCTCGGGTGGGCCTTCGCGACCCAAATCCGGCATTCTTGGGCCGAACAGGGGGCAGGGGTGATTCGCGGATGCAGCTTCATGCGACGACGGTGGCACTGAATGGACAGGGGTTGCTGATCCTTGGGCCGTCGGGTTCGGGCAAGTCCACATTGGCGCTGGAACTGATGGCGGTGGGGGCGCTGCTGGTCGCGGATGACCGCACCGATCTGCGGCTGGCGGATGGGCGGGTCATGGCCTCGGCCCCGCAGGCGATCCGGGGCCGGATCGAGGCACGTGGGATCGGGATCCTGCGGGCCGGGGCGCTGGACATGGCGCCCCTGCATCTTGTTGTCGATCTGGGGCAGGCGGAAGAGGATCGTTTGCCACAGTCCCGGACCCGTGACCTGCTGGGGATGCCGCTGCCCCTTGTTTTCGGACCCTTTCGCCCGCATCTTTATGCTGCATTGCGGCAGATGATGTTGTTCGGTCGTGCGGATTGATCGGACGGAATGGTGACCTGCCGGAAAGGTATGGGGCCGGGAATGGCTGAGAACACAGCGGAATTCGACCAGCAGACGTTGCCCAGGGAAGGGCAGCGGGTCGTGCTTGTGACCGGGCCGTCGGGCGCCGGACGCTCGACCGCGATCAATGTGCTGGAGGATCTGGGCTTCGAGGCCATCGACAACCTGCCGCTGTCGTTGGTGCCGCGACTGCTGGACGGCACGCCCCGCCCGGCACCGCTGGCCTTGGGGCTGGACGTGCGGAACCGGGATTTCTCGACCTCGAATGTGATCGAACTGATCGACATGCTGACCCGCAATCCCGATTTCGCCCCCGAGGTGCTGTATCTGGACGCGGCGGCCGATGTGCTGGTGCGCCGCTACAGCGAGACCCGGCGCCGGCATCCGCTGATGCCGCAGGGCTCTCCCATGGCCGGGATCATGGCCGAGATCGACATGCTGGCGCCGATCCGGGTGCGGGCCGATGTGCTGGTCGATACGTCGGAACTGTCGCCCCATGACCTGAAGACCGAACTGGGCGACTGGTTCGACCGGGCGGATCGGCGACGGCTCAGCGTGTCGCTGCATTCGTTTTCCTACAAGCGCGGGGTGCCGCGTGGGCTGGACCTGATGTTCGACTGTCGGTTTCTGGCGAATCCCCATTGGGACCCGGAACTGCGCGCGCATGACGGCCGCGACCCCGAGGTGCAGTTGTTCGTGGGCGCCGACCCCCGCTATGACGAATTTTCCAGTCGTATCCGCGATCTGATACTTTTCCTGCTTCCCGCGCATGTCGAGGAGGGGAAATCGCATCTGGCCATCGGTTTCGGGTGTACCGGAGGGCAACACCGTTCTGTCACAATGGTGGAAAAGATGGCGGTTGCGCTTGCAGATGCTGGCTGGCCGGTGTCAATAAGACATCGGGAACTTGAGCGCCGTGTCATGGCGTCGTCTTCTTCCGGTGATGTGCTGCCGCCCGATCAGGCGCGGATGCACAACGCGGAAGCAGGGTGATGACATGAAACGGCCCTTTGGACTTGGTGGAGCGCGTTGATCGGAATTGTCATCGTTGCGCATGGTGGTTTGGCGCGAGAATATCTGTCCGCTGTCGAGCATGTCGTGGGTCCCCAGAACGGGATCGCGGCCGTGATGATAGAGGATGACCACGACCGGGCCGCGAAAACGGCTGAAATCCGGGCCGCCGCAGATTCGGTGGACCGGGGTGATGGAGTCGTGGTGGTGACCGACCTGTTCGGCGGCTCGCCCTCGAACCTGTCGCTGCCGGCCTGTGCCTTCCACAACCGGACCATTCTTTACGGTGCGAACCTGCCGATGCTGGTCAAGCTGGCCAAGTCGCGGCATCTGCCGGTGCGCGATGCGGTGTCATTCGCCAAGGAAGCCGGGCGGAAATACATCAACTCGTACAACGTCCCTCTGGAAGCCGTCGCTGATTCGGGAAATCACGCCAGATGAGTTCATCCGTTACCCGCGAACTTCAGATCATCAACGTCAAGGGCCTTCACGCCCGCGCCAGCGCCAAGTTCGTCGATCTGGTCGAGAAATTCGATGCGCAGGCCGAGGTGGCGAAGGACGGGCTGTGCGTGTCGGGCGATTCGATCATGGGCCTGCTGATGCTGACCGCCCCGCGTGGCAGCCGGATCCAGGTCACGACCCGCGGTCCCGATGCGGTGCCGCTGGCCGATGCCTTGCAGGCGCTGGTCGCTGATTATTTCGGCGAAGGCATGTAGGCCGGTTGTGGCCGAGCGCAGATCCTATCATCACGGCAATCTGCGGCAGGCGCTGGTCGATGCGACTTCGGCGCTGATCCAGGAAATGGGACCGCAGGCCTTTACGCTGACCGAGGCCGCGCGTCGCGCCGGGGTCTCGCCCGCCGCGCCCTATCGCCATTTCAAGGGGCGCGAGGAACTGCTGCAAGAGGTCGCCCGGCAGGGGTTTCTGGAATTTGCCGACCGGCTGGAACGCGCCTTTGACGATGGCCGCCCGAAACCGCTGTCGGCCTTCCTGCGGATGGGGCAGGCCTATCTGGATTTCGCGCGCGAACGGCCGGGGTTCTATATGGCAATGTTCGAATCCGGCATCTCGATTGCCGGCAATGCAGAGCTTTCCCATGCCTCGAACCGGGCGCAGGGCGTGCTGCTGGGCGCGGCGGGGATTCTGGCCGAACGTCTGCCACCCGACCAGCGCCCGCCGGCGCGGATGGTCGCCAACCACATCTGGGCGCTGAGCCACGGCGTGGTCGAGCTGTTTTCGCGCGGGCGACCGGGCGGGCGCAGCTCGATCGAGCCATCCGAGATGCTGGAAAGCGCCGCAATCATCTATCTGCGCGGGCTTGGGATGATCCCCGACTGAAAAATGCGCAGGGGGTCTTGACGGGCGGGCCGCTTCTGCACATCTATGTAAATGTGATTAACATTAACATGGAGGTTCCTGATGCACAGTGCATCGCAACATCTGCCGGGATGCCACATGACCGGAATCACCGGCCCGGTCGGTCGCGCCCGCGACTGGCTGGATGAGCGCGGGCGGCCCGCATGGATCGTGACGATGGTCCTTGGGTTCGTGCTGTTCTGGCCGGTGGGTCTCGCCGTCCTTGCCTATATGATCTGGAGTAAACGCATGTTCGGATGCAGCAGCAAACGCAGCAGCGCGCGCTATTACGCCGCGCCCACCGGAAACTCGGCTTTCGACGCCTATCGCAGCGAGACGCTGAAACGGCTGGAGGATGAGCACCGCGATTTCGTGGGTTTCCTGCAAAAACTGCGCGAGGCCAAGGACAAGGCGGAATTCGACCAGTTCATGCAGCAACGCGACGACAAGGCCGAGGCGTGATGAATGAAGGAAAGGGCCGGGATGACCGGCCCTTCGCCTATTCGCTGCGGGGGAAGCGCTGGTTGTCCTCCAGCACGTTCAGATCCATGTGGTTGCGCATGTAGCGTTCGGACGCGCGTTGCAGGGGCTGATGGTCCCAGGGGTAATAGGCCCCGTTGCGCAGCGCCTCATAGACGATCCAGCGCCGTGCCTGCGACTGGCGCACCTCGGCGTCATAGGCGTCCAGATCCCAGCGCCGCTGCGCCTGCGTCCGCATATGGTCAAGCGTCACCGAATGGTCGGGATCGCACGCCAGATTGCGCCGCTCGGCCGGATCGGTGTCCAGATCGAACAGCATTTCGGGATCGGCATTGCAGGCCACATATTTCCAGCGCCCGTCGCGCAGCGCAACCAGCGGGGTGATGCTGCCCTCGGCCGCGTATTCTATCGGCACCGGGCCGCGATCCGCCCCACGTGCCAGCGACACGCCGTCGGTCCAGGGGGCGATCTCGTCCATCGGCAACCCGGCCAGATCGCACAGCGTCGGCAACACGTCGATGGTGCTGACCGGCTGATCGACGCGCCCCGGTTCCATCCCCGGCGCCCTGATCATCAGCGGCACACGGGCCGAGCCTTCGAAAAAGCTCATCTTGAACCAAAGCCCGCGCTCGCCCAGCATCTCGCCATGATCGGACAAGAACAGGATGATCGGGTCCTGCCCGGTGGCGTCCAGCACATCCAGAATTTCGCCGATCTTGTCGTCGATATAGCTGATATTGGCGAAATAGCCCTGCCGCGCCCGGCGGATATGGTCGGGCGTGATGTCGAATTCGCGCCAGTCACAGGCATCCATCAGCCGCTGCGAATGCGGGTCCTGATCGGCATAGGCGACAGGCTCGGGCGGCTCCAGCTGCGGGATGCCTTCATACAGATCCCAGTATTTGCGCCGGGCCACGAAGGGATCATGCGGATGGGTGAAGCTGACCGTCAGGCACCACGGCCGCCGATCGCGGCTGCGCGCCAGATCATAGAGCTTGTGGCAGGCGTGATAGCCGACCTCGTCGTCATATTCCAACTGGTTGGTGATCTCGGCCACGCCCGCGCCGGTGACGGAACCCAGATTGTGATACCACCAGTCGATCCGCTCTCCCGGTTTGCGGTAATCCGGGGTCCAGCCGAAATCGGCGGGATAGATATCGGTCGTCAGCCGCTCCTCGAACCCGTGCAACTGGTCGGGGCCGACGAAATGCATCTTGCCCGACAGCGTGGTCTGATAACCCGCCCGGCGCAGGTGATGGGCATAGGTCGGGATGTCGGACGCAAATTCAGCCGCATTGTCGTAAACTCGGGTGCGGCGCGGCAATTGCCCTGACATGAAGCTGGCCCGCCCCGGCGCGCAAAGCGGGCTGCCGGTATAGGTATTGGCAAAACGCGTCGAGCGTTCGGTCAGCCGCCGCAGATTCGGCACATGCAGAAAATCGGCGGGACCGTCGGGGAACAGCACCCCCGACAGTTGATCCGCCATCAGGATCAGAATATCCGGTTTTGTCACTTCTCTACCGCTGCCAGTACTGCCTCGGCGCCGGGTTCTCCGTCCAGCGTGCTGACGCCATCCAGCCAGCCCTGAACGCGGTCCGGATTTTCGGCTATCCATTCTTTGGCGGCGTCCTGAGGGTCCATTCCGTCATCCAGAATCCTGCCCATCAGCACGTTTTCCATCGGCACGTCAAAGATCAACTGGCTGAACAGTTTGGCGGCATTGGGGCAGGCCTCGACCCATTCCTCGCGCGCCAGCGTGTGAACGGTCGCGCCGCCGAAATCCGGTCCGAACTGCGCGTCGCCGCCCGACAGATAGGTGATCTCGATCGCCTCGTTCATCGGATGCGGTGCCCATGCCAGAAACACCACCGGGCTGCTGCCGCTGCGCGAGACCTGCGCCAGCATCGCCTGTTCGCCGCTTTCGACCAGTTCCCAGTCGCCCAGCCCGAACTCGTCGGCTTCGATCATCGCCTGAATCGACTGGTTCGCGGGGGCGCCGGGCTCGATCCCATAGATCTTGCCGTCAAAGGCGTCCCGCTGCGCGTCCAGATCGGCGAAATCGGCGACGCCCGCATCGGCCCCGGCCTTGTTCACCGCAAGGGTGAATTTCGCGCCTTCGAGGTTCTGCACCAGTTCGACGATGCTGCCATGCGCGTCCAGATCGTCGCGGAAGCTTTGCTGCGCGGGCAGCCAATTGCCCAGAAACACATCGGTCTGGCCATTCTTCAGCGCCTCATAGCCGACCGGCACCGACAGCGTCGGAATGTCGGGCGTATAGCCAAGCGCCGTCAGCAGCACCGCCGCCACGCCATTGGTCGCGGTGATATCGGTCCAGCCGGGATCCGAGAACCGCACCGTGCCGCAGCTTGAGGCATCATCGGCAAGCGCGGGCAGGGCCAGCGCCGACAGCAGCAGCGCGGCGCCTGTGGATGTGAGGATCTTCATCGTTACCTCCTGCAGGGTTCTTGATTGTTCCGTCAGTCAAACCCGGTTTGCCGCAGAATGCACGTCTGAAAACGACCAACCAGGGGCGATCAGCGCGTCGGAACCGGCGTGTCGCCGCGATAATCGTAGAAACCGCGCCCGGTTTTGCGGCCCAGCCACCCGGCCTCGACATATTTCGTCAGCAGCGGGCAAGGGCGGTATTTGGTGTCGGCCAGCCCGTCATGCAGCACGTTCATGATGGCAAGGCAGGTGTCCAGCCCGATGAAGTCGGCCAGCTCCAGCGGGCCCATCGGATGGTTGGCGCCCAGCTTCATCGATTCGTCGATGGATTTGACGTTCCCGACGCCTTCATAGAGGGTATAGACCGCCTCGTTGATCATCGGCATCAGGATGCGGTTGACGATGAAGGCGGGGAAATCCTCGGCGCTGGCGGCGGTCTTGCCCAGCTTTTCGACCACCTTGTGCAGGGTGCTGTAGGTTTCCTGATCGGTGGCGATGCCGCGGATCAACTCGACCAGTTGCATCACCGGGACCGGGTTCATGAAGTGGAAGCCCATGAATTTTTCCGGCCGGTCGGTGCGGCTGGCCAGCCGCGTGATCGAGATCGACGAGGTGTTCGAGGTCAGGATCGTATTCGGTTTCAGATGCGGGACCAGATCCTCGAAGATCGCCTGCTTGACGGTCTCGCGTTCGGTTGCGGCTTCGATCACCAGATCGGTCTGGCCCAGATCGGCCAGTTTCAGCGTGGTGCGGATACGACCCAGCGCGGCCTTCTTTTCGTCGGCGCTGATCCTGTCGCGGCTGACCTGACGTTCCAGATTGCGGTCGATCAGTGCCAGCGCCTTGTCCAGCGCTTCCTGGCTGATGTCGCTCATCAGCACGTCATAGCCTGCCAGGGCAAAAACATGGGCGATGCCGTTGCCCATCTGACCTGCGCCGATCACGCCCACCGTCTGAACCGTCATGCTTGCCCCCAATATTCGTTGTGGCGACGATAGGGCGGGCGGGCATGGGCTGCAACGCAAAACCGCCCCCGGCTGGGGGCGGCTGGCGGGGAAGGGGCGCTGCCCCCGTCGCGCGGTCGCGCGACTCCCCCGGGATATTTATGACACCAAAGATTGGGGTCAGAGTTTTTCGGTGAGTTCCGGGACGGTTGTGAAGAGGTCACCGACGAGGCCGTAATCGGCGATCTGGAAGATGGGGGCTTCCTCGTCCTTGTTGATGGCGACGATCACCTTGCTGTCCTTCATGCCGGCGAGGTGCTGGATGGCGCCAGAGATGCCCACCGCCACGTAAAGCTCGGGAGCGACCACCTTGCCGGTCTGGCCGACCTGCCAGTCGTTCGGGGCGTAACCGCTGTCCACCGCCGCGCGGGAGGCGCCGACCGCGGCACCCAGCTTGTCGGCCAAAGCCTCGATGATCGCGAACTGTTCCTTGGAACCTACACCGCGACCGCCCGAGACCACCCGGCCCGCCGAGGTCAGTTCGGGGCGGTCCGAGGCCGCGACCTCGTCGCCCACCCATTTCGACAGGGCGGGGTCATCGGCCAGTGCGGCATCCGAGACCGGGGCGTTGCCGCCATCGGGGGCCGCGTCGAAGCTGGCCACGCGGATGGTCAGCACCTTCTTGGCATCGCGCGATTTCACCACCTGGATGGCGTTGCCGGCATAGACCGGGCGCTCGAACGTCTCGGCATCGACGATTTTCGAGGCGTCCGAGATGATCATCGCATCCAGCAGCGCCGCCACACGCGGCATGACGTTTTTCGCATCGGTCGTGGCGGGGGCGACGATGTGGTCGTAATCGCCCGCAAGGCTGACCAGCAGCGCGGCTGTGGGTTCGGCCAGACGGTGGCCATAGCGCGCATCCTCGGCCACCAGCACCTTCGCGACGCCCTCGATCGTCGCGGCCTCGGTGGCGGCATCGCGCGCCGAGGCCCCGGCGCAGAGCACCGTCACCTCGCCAAGCGCCGTCACCGCAGCTACCGTCTTCGCCGTGGCGTCGCGGTTCAGCACGCCATTCGTGACTTCTCCAAGCAGCAGAACAGCCATCAGATCACCCCCGCTTCTTTCAGTTTGCCGACCAGTTCATCCACCGAGCCGACCTTGATGCCGGCCTTGCGGCCCTCGGGCTCGCGGGTGGAGACGATCTCCAGACGCGGGCTTACATCGACGCCGTAATCGGCGGCGGTCTTTTCATCGAGCGGCTTCTTCTTCGCCTTCATGATGTTGGGCAGGCTGGCATAGCGCGGCTCGTTCAGGCGCAGATCGGCGGTGACGATGGCGGGCAGTTTCACCTCGATGGTCTGCAACCCGCCATCGACCTCGCGGGTGACTTTCGCCGCCTCGCCCTCGATCTCGATCTTGCTGGCAAAGGCCGCCTGGCTCCAGCCCAGCAGCGCCGAGAGCATCTGGCCGGTGGCGTTCATGTCGTTGTCGATCGCCTGCTTGCCGGCGATCACGAGGCCCGGGGCTTCGGCTTCCACGACCTTGGCGAGGATCTTGGCCACCGCCAGCGGCTCGATATCCTGATGTACGTCATCGGCAGCCACGACCAGAATCGCCCGGTCCGCGCCCATCGCCAGCGCCGTGCGCAGCGTCTCGGCCGCCTGTTTGACACCGATGGAAACCGCGATCACCTCTTCCGCGACGCCCTTTTCCTTCAGCCGGATCGCCTCTTCCACCGCGATCTCGTCAAACGGGTTCATCGACATCTTGACGTTCGCAAGATCGACACCGGACCCATCAGCCTTGACCCGAGCCTTAACGTTGTAGTCGATCACTCGCTTGACCGGCACGAGAACCTTCATCGGCTTCTCTCCCTTGATTACAACTTCGTCGGGGGCAGTGTTAGCCGCAGGTTGCTGGCTTGCACAGGTCGAAAACGGCATTCGACGCTGCGTTTGCGAATGCGGGCGCTAACGGCTGGCCCCGGGGACCCACAGGACGTCCTGCGTCCCGTTTTCATTGGCTTGCCGGGCGGCCACGAAAAGCCAGTCCGACAGCCGGTTCAGATAGCGGATGGCGGCGGGATTCGCATCCCCGCCGGCCGCCAGTTCGGTCGCGCGACGCTCGGCCCGGCGGGCGACGGTGCGCGACAGATGCAGATAGGCCGAGAGCGCCGAGCCCCCGGGCAGGATGAAGCTGCGCAGCGGTTGCAGATCGGCGTTCATCGCGTCGATTTCGGATTCCAGCCGGGTGACCTGCGCGTCGATGATGCGCAGCACTGGATAGCCCGCCTGATCGTCCGCCGCCATGTTCGGGCGCGACAGATCGGCGCCCAGATCGAACAGGTCGTTCTGGATCACCGCCAGCCATTCGGCCAGATCGCCTGTGGCATGAAGGCGGCACAGACCCAGCGTCGCGTTCAGCTCGTCCACGGTGCCATAGGCCTCGACCCGCGGGTCGTGCTTGGCGACGCGGCTGCCATCCGACAGCGCGGTATCGCCCTTGTCGCCGGTGCGGGTATAGATCTTGTTCAGGACAACCATTGCTAACCCTTCAGCCAGACAAGCAGCAGGATCAGCGCCACGGCGACGGCCTGCATGATAATCCGCCACCGCATCAGCCGGTTGCCGTTGCGGCGGTTGAATTCTCCGCCACGGGCAAAGCCGCCGATGCCGGTTGCAAGGATCACCAGCACCGCCAGCATCGCCAGCGCGATAATGACGAAGAGCGGGCTGTCCAGCATGCAAGGCCACCTTTCACGGTCGCGAAATCGCGATTCGCCAGACCCTAGCTGCGTCGGGCGAACCAGTCCAGTGCGCGTGTGGACATCAGCCTGCGGGCGATTCCGGCGATTCGGGTCGGCGTGGTGACGTAATAGCGCGGGGCAGGGCGGGTGGCGGTCAGTGCCGTCACGATCCGGTCGCTGACGGCGCCGGGCGGCAGTTCGAACCGGTCCTTGCCCGATGGTTCATACAGCCGTTTCAGCAGGCTGGCGCGGTATTCGTCGGCGCGCGGGCTGGCCTGCCAGTTCACCCAGCGCTCGAAATGCGGGATGGCGTTTTCGCGGATGCGGCTGGCGATCGGGCCGGGCTCGATCAGGATGACGTGAACGCCCGTGCCCTGCATTTCCAGCCGCAGCACATCGGTCAGTCCTTCAAGGGCGAATTTCGTCGCCACATAGGGGCCGCGCCACGGGATGCCGACCAGTCCCAGAACCGAGCTGATATTGACGATCCGCCCGCCACGCTTGCGGAAATGCGGGATCAGCCGCGTGGTCAGGTCATGGGTGCCGAACAGGTTGGCCTCGAAGATCGAGCGTAACGCGCCGCGCGGAATATCCTCGACCGCGCCGGGCAGGGCAAAGGCGGCGTTGTTGACCAGCGCGTCCAGCGGGCCATCGGCCAGAACCTGCGCGGCCAGTGCCGCCACGCTGTCGGGATCGGCCAGTTCCAGATGAAGGCAGTCGATGCCCTCGGCCTGTCGGGCGGCGATGTCCTGCGCCTTGCGGCAGGTGGCGATGACCTGCCAGCCCTCGTCGCGCAACCGGCGTGCGGCGTCCAGCCCGATGCCGGACGAGCAGCCGGTGATCAGAACCCGACCGGCCAAATCAGTTCGCCGCCCGCAGGAACTGCCCCGAGACATAGCCGCTTTGACCGCCCGGCGTGCGGATATTGACCCAGTCGCCACCTGTCGGACCCAGCGCCTCGACCTGGGTGCCGCCGTCCAGCGCGGTCAGCACCGCATCGCTGGTCGAGGGACCGGCCCGCATGTTCACCCGGTTGCCGGTGATGACCATGAACGGACCCTGCGCGCCCTCAGGCAGGGCGGCGGCTGCGGGCGGAGGCGTGCGCCCGGCATATTCGGGCGATGGTTCCAGCGGCGGGCCGGGGAAACGCTGGATCTGTTCGGGCGTTTGCGACGTGACCTGCACCAGATCGGCGGGTGGCGTGCCATCGGCGCCGGTGCCCGCGCCTTCGCCAAGGGCCTCGGACAGGGTTGCCTCATCCGGGACGGGCGGGGTTTCGGTGACGGGCGCGGGGGTCTTGGCCACCGGACGCGCGACCGGATCGCCAAAGGCGTTCAGCAGCAGCACGAAGCCTGCCAATGTCAGCACGATCAACAGAAACAGTCGAATCATGGCCTGAAAATGTCCCCCTCGTTCACACGCGTTCTGGTCTAGCGCAGCCAGCCGGTCAACGCCACGATCGGCAAAGCTGTTCCGCTGGTGGAATTTCCGTCTGGACCGGCGACGCCTGCGGGCCTATCCAATGCGGCATGTCAGAAGATACGCCCATCGACCCCGAACAGAACACCCAGTCCGAACCGCTGAGCCGCGCCATCGGTGAACGGTATCTGACCTATGCGCTGTCCACGATCATGCACCGCGCGTTGCCCGATGCCCGCGACGGGCTGAAGCCGGTGCATCGCCGCATCCTCTATGCGATGCGCGAGCTGCGGCTGGTGCCGAACGGGGCCTTCCGCAAATCGGCCAAGATCACCGGCGACGTGATGGGCAACTATCACCCGCATGGCGATGCCGCGATCTATGACGCGATGGCGCGGCTGGCGCAGGATTTCGCCATGCGCTATCCGCTGGTGAACGGGCAGGGCAATTTCGGCAATATCGACGGCGATAACCCGGCTGCCGCGCGTTATACCGAGGCGCGGCTGGCGCAGACCTCGGAATCGCTGATGGACGGACTGGCCGAGGATGCGGTCGATTTCCGCCCGAACTATGACGGCACGCTGACCGAACCCATCGTCCTGCCCTCGGCCTTCCCGAACCTGCTGGCCAATGGCGCGTCGGGCATCGCGGTGGGGATGGCGACCAATGTGCCGCCCCATAACCTGCACGAGGTGATCGACGCCTGCCTGCATCTGATCAAGATGCCCGAGGCCCGCGACGACACCTTGGCCAATATCATTCAGGGTCCGGATTTCCCGACCGGCGGCGTCATCGTCGAAAGCCGCGAAACGATTGCCGAGATCTATCGCACCGGGCGGGGGGCCTTCCGGGTCCGCGCGAAATGGGAACAAGAGGATCTGGGCCGCGGCCAGTGGCAGACCGTCATCACTGAAATTCCCTATCAGGTGCAGAAATCCAAGCTGATCGAGCGTCTGGCCGAACTGATCCAGACCCGCCGCATTCCGATCCTTGCCGATGTGCGCGACGAATCCGCCGAGGATGTCCGCATCGTGCTGGAGCCCAGGACCCGCAGCGTCGATCCCGAGCAGCTGATGGCGGCGCTGTTCAGGGTCAGCGATCTGGAAATCCGGTTCAGCATGAACATGAACGTGCTGATCGACGGTCGCGTGCCCAAGGTGTGCAGCCTCAAAGAGGTGCTGCGCGCCTTTCTGGATCACCGCCGCGAGGTTTTGCTGCGCCGCGCGAATTTCCGGCTGGAAAAGATCGCCGCCCGGCTGGAGGTGCTGGAAGGCTATCTGATCGCCTATCTGAACCTTGACCGCGTGATCGAGATCATCCGCAACGAGGATGAGCCGAAAAAGGTGATGATGGCCGAATTCGGCCTGAACGATGTGCAGGTCGAGGCGATCCTGAACATGCGCCTGCGCGCCCTGCGCAAGCTTGAGGAAATCGAACTTCGCGCCGAACGCGACAGCCTGCTGGAGGAACGCGACGCCTTGCAGGCGATGCTGGGCGACGAAGCCGCGCAATGGGCCCGCGTCACCGAGCAACTGAAAGAGGTGCGCAACCTCTTTGGCAAATCCACGCCCGAAGGCCTGCGCCGCACCCTGATCACCGAGGCCGCCGATGTGGCCCCCATCGACCTGGAATCGATGATCGAGCGAGAGCCGCTGACCGTGATCCTGTCCAAGATGGGCTGGATCCGCGCGATGAAGGGCCATCAGCCGCTGGACGCAGAGCTGAAATTCAAGGATGGCGACGGCCCCGGACTGGCGCTGCATGCGGAAACCACCGACAAGCTGATGGTCTTTGCCAGCAATGGCCGCTTCTATACCCTGCCCGCCAACAACCTGCCCGGCGGTCGCGGTATGGGCGAACCCCTGCGGCTGATGATCGATCTGCCGAACGAGGCCGAGGTGATCGCGGTCTTCCCCTGGCGCGAGGGCGAGAAATATCTGCTCGCCTCGAAGGCCGGCGACGGGTTCGTCGTGGCGGCGGGCGATATTCTGGCGCAGACGAAATCCGGCAAGCAGGTGCTGAACGGCGATGCGCTGCTGTGCCGCGCGGTCAGCGGCGATCACGTCGCGGTGGTGGGCGAGAACCGCAAGCTGCTGGTCTTCCCGCTGACCGAGCTGCCCGAAATGTCGCGCGGCAAGGGCGTCCGCTTGCAGAAGTTCAAGGATGGCGGGCTGTCCGACGCGATATGTCTGACGCTGGCTGATGGGCTCAGCTGGCCGATGGGTGGCGGCAAGACCCGGACCGAGCCGGATCTGAGCGAATGGCTGGGCAAGCGCGCCAGCGCCGGCCGCATGGCCCCGCGCGGCTTCCCCCGCGACAACCGCTTTGCCTGAATCAGCAGGGGCGCCGCAGAACGGCGCCCCTGCAAGACCTGACTGGCCCGGCCCGGATCAGCTGTTGTAAAGCCGCTTGGCCCCGGCTTCGTCATGGATCTGATTTGCCTGCGCCCGGTCGATCTTCAACGCACGGGCCAGCGCATCCAGATAACGCGCCTCGTCCTCGTGATCCAGATCGATGGCCATCAGCGACATCAGATAAACCTGCGCCTCCAGCCCTTCGGGAACCTCGCGGGCCAGCGCCTCGGCATCGACCGGGGCGGCCATCTGTTCGCGGATGAACTGGCGTTCGTCCTCGTCCAGATCGCCCAACTCGCCCAGCAGGCGCTGCTTTTCGGCATCGTCGATCTTGCCATCCGATTTGGCGGCCTGAATCATCGCCTTCAGCATCAGCCCGGCAACGGCGTTCTGTTCGGGCGTGGGTGCCACCTCGGGCTCGGCATCATGGGACACGGCGTCGTTGAACAGTTCTCCGAAGGTGGCGTCATTGCTGGGCTGGGCGCCCTTTTGCGCCAGCCCGCCAGCCGCCGCACCCCCTGCCGCGCCGCCAAGCAATCCGCCCAGCAGATCGCCAAACCCGCCGGACGAGCCGCTGCCGCCGCGCGTCTGCTGCGTCAGCCGGTCCAGCATGCCGCCCAGCCCGCCCTGCGCGCCGGGCGAATTCGGCCCGCCATAAGACGTGGCGCCGCCACTGTTGCGGCTGCCGCCCAGAATCTGTCCCAGACCTCCGCCTTCCCGGCCCAGATTGTTGCCGAACAACTCGCCCAGCAACCCGCCCTGCCGGGACTGACCCGAATCGCCCGGCTGGCCGCTGCCCGATCGGGTTGTCTGCTGCTGGCGGTGCTGCATGGCGGCCCCAAGGCCCTTGGCCAGGACAACGCCGGCGGCGACGCGCCCCAAAGTCTTCACAAGGCTCATCTTTTCATCCTCTTGCTGTCGCTGCCGATCCGGCAGGACGTTCCGCGACAGAAACGTGGGACGCCGCGTCGTGGTTCCCGTGCCAGCGTAACCGTTTCCCTGCCCGAGCGCCCTTGATTTTTCCCCTGCCGCCTTATACATCGCGGCGCACGTCAAAATCGGGGCCGTCAGCCATGCCCCGCGATCAGGAGGCCCTCATGGCAAAGGCAAAGTTTGAACGGACGAAACCGCACGTCAATATCGGGACGATTGGTCACGTTGACCACGGCAAGACGACGCTGACGGCTGCGATCACGAAGTATTTCGGCGATTTCAAGGCGTATGACCAGATCGACGGTGCGCCCGAGGAAAAAGCCCGCGGGATCACCATCTCGACGGCGCATGTGGAATACGAGACCGACGCGCGCCACTATGCCCATGTGGACTGCCCGGGCCACGCCGACTATGTGAAGAACATGATCACCGGCGCGGCGCAGATGGACGGCGCCATTCTGGTGGTGAACGCCGCCGACGGCCCGATGCCGCAAACGCGCGAACACATCCTGCTGGGCCGTCAGGTCGGCATCCCCTTCATGGTGGTTTACCTGAACAAGGTCGATCAGGTGGATGACGAGGAACTGCTGGAACTGGTCGAGATGGAAGTGCGCGAGCTGCTGTCCAGCTATGACTATCCGGGCGACGACATTCCGATCATCAAGGGCTCGGCGCTGGCGGCGCTGGAAGGCCGTGATCCGGAAATCGGCGAGAACTCGATCCGTGCGCTGCTGGCGGCGGTCGACGAATACATCCCGACGCCCGAGCGCGCCGTGGACCTGCCGTTCCTGATGCCGATCGAGGACGTGTTCTCGATCTCGGGCCGCGGCACCGTGGTGACCGGCCGTGTCGAGCGTGGCGCGGTGAACGTGGGCGACGAGCTTGAAATCGTCGGCATCCGCGACACCCGCAAGACCACCTGCACCGGCGTCGAGATGTTCCGCAAGCTGCTGGATCGCGGCGAGGCTGGCGACAATATCGGCGCGCTGCTGCGCGGCATCGACCGTGACGGCGTCGAGCGTGGTCAGGTTCTGTGCAAGCCGGGTTCGGTGAAGCCGCACACGAAGTTCGAGGCCGAGGCCTATATCCTGACCAAGGAAGAAGGCGGCCGCCACACGCCGTTCTTCGCGAACTATCGCCCGCAGTTCTACTTCCGCACGACGGACGTGACCGGGACGGTGAACCTGCCGGAAGGCACCGAGATGGTGATGCCGGGCGACAACCTGAAGTTCGAGGTCGAGCTGATCGCGCCGATCGCGATGGAAGAGAAGCTTCGCTTCGCCATCCGCGAAGGCGGCCGCACGGTTGGCGCCGGCGTGGTGTCGAAGATCATCGAGTGATCGCAACATCATTCGCTTAAGACAGGGGCCGCCCGAAAGGGCGGCCCTTTGTCGTTGGCACTCAGCCGAGGTCGTCCACGTCCAGAAAGCCGCCCGACTGTCGCGACCACAGCCGCGCATAAAGCCCGCCCTGCGCCAGCAACTGGGCATGGCTGCCCTGTTCGATGATGCGGCCCTGATCCATCACCACCAGCCGGTCCATCGCGGCGATGGTGGACAGGCGGTGCGCGATGGCGATGACGGTCTTGCCCGCCATCAGCGCCTCCAGCCGGGACTGGATCGCGGCCTCGACCTCGCTGTCCAGCGCGCTGGTCGCCTCGTCGAGGATCAGGATCGGCGCATCCTTCAGCGCCACCCGCGCAATCGCGATCCGCTGGCGCTGGCCACCCGACAGCTTGACGCCGCGTTCGCCGACATGGGCCGCCAGCCCGCGCCGCCCGAGGCTGTCGGTCAGGTCGGGCACGAATCCCTCGGCCTCGGCCATGCGCAGCGCCCCGGCGATCTGATCCTCGGTGGCGTCGGGGCGGCCATAGGCAATGTTGTCATGGACCGAGCGATGCAGAAGCGAGCTGTCCTGCGTCACCACGCCCACGGCGGCGCGCAAACTGTCCTGCGTCACCGTCGCGACGTCCTGCCCGTCGATGGTGATGCGCCCCGATTCGATATCGTGAAAGCGCAGCAGCAGGTTGACCAGCGTCGATTTCCCGGCGCCGGAACGTCCTACCAGCCCCACCCGCTCGCCCGCGGTGATGGACAGTGACAGGTCGTCCAGAACCGCCAGCGGCCGGGCACCTTCCATCCCGCGATAGCGGAAGGTGACGTGATCGAAGCTGACCGCGCCGGGACCGGGCCGCAGGGGTTGCGCATCGGGGGCGTCCAGAACCTCGCGCGGCAGGGCAAGGCCCGCGATGCCGTCGCGCACCGTGCCGATATTTTCGAACAGCGAGGCGAATTCCCACATGATCCAATGCGCCATGTTGTTCAGCCGCAGGGCCAGCGGCACCGCCACGGCCACCGCGCCGACCGCGATCTGGCCGCGCGACCAAAGCCACAGGCCCAGCCCGGTGACGGCGGCGACCAGCGCCACGTTGATCAGGTTCAGCGCGATGTCCTGAATGCTGGACAGCCGCATCTGCGCATGGACCGTATGCAGAAAGCGATCCATGCCCCGACGCATCCAGGATTCCTCGCGCGCGGAATGGGAAAACAGCTTGACCGTGGCGATATTGGTATAGCTGTCCACCACCTGCCCGGTCATGGCCGAGCGCGCATCCGCCTGAGCCTGCGAGACCCGCCCCAGACGCGGCACGATCTGCCACAGCATGATGCCATAGGCCGCCGCCCATGCCGCGAAGGGCAGCGCCAGCCGCCAGTCCTGACTGCCCGCCAGCAGCAGGGCGCCGATGAAATAGACCACGACATAGGTGCCGACATCCATGACCTTCATCGCCACCTCGCGCACCGCCAGCGCGGTCTGCATCAGCCGCTGCGCGATCCGTCCGGCGAATTCGTCCTGAAAATAGCCGATGGACTGGCGCAGCAGATAGCGATGCGCCTGCCAGCGGATGCGCTGCGGGTAATTGCCCATCAGGGTCTGGTGCAGCACCATGCTGCTGAGCGTGTTCAGCACCGGCAGGACCACCAGCAGCAGCACCGCCATCAGGAACAGGCGCCCGCCCTCGATCTGCCAGAACTCGTCCCTTGCGGTCTGGGACAGCCGGTCCACCAGATCGCCCAGATAGCCGAACAGCATGACCTCGATCACCGCGATTACGGCCGAACCTGCGGCCAGCAGCACCAGCCACAGCCATGCGCCCCGGCTGTAATGCAGCACGAACCGCGTCAATGTCCGTGGCGGCATGCCGGGCGCGGCGTCGGGATAGGGCTCTATGCGGCGTTCGAACCAGCCGAACATGGGGGCACCTTCTGCAATCGGGTCTGCGGGTCAGCCGGGTTGACCAATGGGGCAGGGATCCTGTGCGGGTTCATCTTTGTCAACCGATGGAACGAAGCCGGGGCAGGGCGGTTGCATTCGCGTGACCAGTATCGAAGGGAGGCAACAATGACCATCAAGGATCTGAAGGATCTGTATCTGGACCAGTTGAAGGATCTCTACTCCGCCTGCAAGCAGGCCCTGCCCATCGTGACCGAGCTTGGTCGCCACGCCAAATCGCGCGAACTGGCCGAGGCGCTGATCGCCGGAAATCAGGGCATCGCGCGCGGCATGGAGGTTCTGGCCGAGCTGTGCGAACGCCATGACACCGACCCCACCGGAGAGATCTGCAAGGGCATGGAGGGGCTGACGCTGGAGGCCAAGCGCCACGCCATCGAGACCGATTTCGGCGACGAGGACGCGCAGGACGCCGCGATCATCTCGCAATATCAGCGCATGGTCCATTATGCGATCGCGGGCTATGGCTGCCTGCGCAGTTTCGCCAACCGGCTGGGGCTGGATGGGGATGGCGCGATCCTTCAGGAATGTCTGGAACGCACCCGCAGCGGTGATCGGCACATGACCGCCATTGCCGATGGCGGCGTCAACGAGGCGGCGCTGGACGGCAAGTGACCGCCTAGAGGTGACGCGTTTCCGGGGCGGGGTTCCACCAGTTGTCATGCGCACCATCGGCCCAGAAGACCGGGGCGGCGATCAGTTCGGTCTCGTCCGCATCCAGCGCCGGCACGCAGACCTGAACGAAGCGACCGCCCATTTCCGCGATATCGCCCTCGGTCCACAGCCGGGTGCCGCAGCGGGCGCAGAACCAGTGATGCATGTCGATCCCGTTGCCATCGGCGCGCGGCGTCTCGGCCAGGTGCTCTTGCCCGCGGATCAGCCGCAACCCGCCCGGATCGGGCAGGCGCATTTCCCAGTAACGCATCTTGCGGCAGAACCGGCAGTTGCAGCGCATCGTGCCCGCCGCCAGATCGCCATCCGCTTCAAAGCGCACTGCGCCGCAAAAGCAGCTTGCCTGATAGGTCGTGATGTCGGTTTCCGGCTCGCTCATGGTGCATCTCCTGACTGGTGCGCCATGATCGCCCGACCATGCTGACAATTCCGGTCAGCAGATCACTGATAGCGCCCACCGCGTTGCAGCACCTCGATCTGATAGCCGTCCGGGTCGGCGATGAAGAAGAAGCGCGCGATCACCTCGCCCCCCGGCGCGAAATCGACCAGCTTGCGCGGGGCATAGCCTTCCGCCGTCAACCTTGCATGGGTCGCGTCCAGATCATCGACCGAGAACGCCACATGGCCATAGCCATCCCCCAGATCATAGGGTTCGCTGCGGTCCTTGTTGACGGTCAGCTCCAGCTCGGTCCCGCTTTCGCCATTCGCCAGATAGATCAGCGTGAACTCGGGAAAATCCAGCCGTTCGGCGACTTCGAGGCCGAAGACCTGCCGATAGAACGCGACCGAGCGTTCCTCGTCCAGCACACGGATCATGGAATGGATGTATTTTGCCATCTGGCTCTCCTGCGGTTTTCGCGTGGATAGGGTTACCCGACAGATATCCGCATGACCAAGATGGACGCAAACCCTATCGCGGCCGGGCGGCGAGGGGTGCGCTCATTCGGCAGAACATCGGTCTCGAACCTCTCCGAATTTTCCCGGAAAAATCAATGACGGCGTGCCCGCGGGTTATCAGGACATAGCGGAAACAAGCCGTGAACCTGATAAATCGGGAGTTGTCGCGTGCGGTTTTGCAGAAGCCGCTGACTTTGGCAGATTTTCTTGTAAAACAACCACTGGATCCGGTGTTGGTGTTAGGGTCCATCCCTATTAATTTCAGACCCAGAAGATGATGATTGCGGCGAGGATGAAGGCGTTGAGGAAGATGTCTCCGCATCGCTCATAGCAGGTAGCAATGTATGAGGAGGATCAAATAATAGTCCGGGGGATTATTTTCCCGACGATTGGCCAGTCCTTCAGGCGGCCGAAGGCATTCTCGATGCGATATCGCTTCCGATAGAGCCGCTTGCTGTATCTGGCCGGTTTCCTGCGCTTCTTCCGAGGCGGGATGCAGGGGCGGATGCCACGGTCCTTGAGGCCATCGCGCAACCAGTCGGCATCATGCGCCTTGTCGCCGAGGAAACGCCTGGCCGTTGGCAGATGGCGCAAAAGCACGCGTGCGCCACGACTGTCGGCCATCTGACCGGGAGATAGAAAGAAGTCCGGTGGCCGGCCCTTGCCGTCGCTGAGCATGTACAGCTTGGAGTTCGTTCTCGGGCGAAACTGTCCGCCGGACAGTTTCTGTTCCCCTCGAACCCCTTCGTGCGTCCGATCGCCCGTGGACGATCCCCTTTTATCGGAGACTGGCCGCGGTGCGGAGAGCAGCTTGAATTACGCCCGATCCTGCCAATGATCGGGGAGGTGCTCACCCGGGCGCAGGTTTTTATCTGCGAGTGGCGAAGAAGCTGCGCAGCAGTTGTCGGGACTCCTGGGCGCGGATGCCGTCATAGATCTGCGGGCGGTGGTGGCATTGCGGATGATCGAAAACCCGCGCGCCGTGCAGCACGCCGCCCATCCGGGGGTCGTCGGCGCCGAAATACAGCCGCTCGATCCGGGTCGCCGAAATGGCGGCGGCGCACATCGGGCAGGGCTCCAGCGTGACCCACAGGGCGTGGCCGGGCAGCCGCTCGGACCCCAGCGCCGTGCAGGCGGCGCGGATGGCCAGGATCTCGGCATGGGCGGTGGGGTCGCGGTCGGCACGGGTGCGGTTGCCTGCGGCCGCGACGACCCGGCCATCGGGGGCGACCAGCACCGCGCCCACCGGAACCTCGCCACGGTCGGCGGCGGCCTGCGCCTCGGCCAGAGCCTGCGCCATATGCGAGGTGAATTGCTGCATTGCGCTGCTTGTCGCAGGCTGCGGCCAATCGGGCAAGCGGGCAAAACAAGGCTTTCACCGACGCCGCCGCGCGCGTAGAAGAGGGTTTTGCCACCGCAGAGATGCGCAGGAGATATCGCATGACCGATGACCAGCAGGACCAGCAGCCCCAAAAATTCGACAAGACCGACCGCATCGCCAAGGTGATGGCGCGCGCGGGCGTCGCCAGTCGCCGCGATTCCGAGCGGATGATTCTGGAACGCCGGGTCAGTGTGAACGGCAAGGTGATCGACAGCCCGGCGCTGGATGTGTCGCCGGCCGACCGCATCATGGTCGATGGCAAGAAGCTGGACGAAAAGCAGGAAACGCGGCTGTGGCTGTATTACAAGCCGGTCGGGCTGGTGACCTCGGAAAGCGACGAGAAGGGCCGTCAGACGGTGTTCGACGCCCTGCCGCGCGATCTGCCCCGGGTGATGTCGGTCGGACGGCTGGACCTGACCTCGGAAGGGTTGCTGCTGCTGACCAATGACGGAGAGCTGAAGCGGCGGCTGGAGCTGCCCTCGACCGGCTGGCTGCGGCGCTATCGCGTGCGGGTGAACGGCCAGCCCAACGATCTGACCTTTGCGCCCCTGCGCCGTGGCGCGACCATAGAGGGCGAGGAATTCGCGCCGATGGAGATCAAGCTGGACGGTCAGCAGGGCGCCAATGCCTGGCTGACGGTGGGTATTCGCGAAGGCCGCAACCGCGAGATCCGGCGCGCGATGGCCCATGTCGGATTGCAGGTGAACCGGCTGATCCGCATCAGCTATGGTCCGTTCCGGCTGACCGGGATGGAGCGTAACGAGGTGGTCGAGGTCAAGCGCCGGGTGCTGCGCGATCAGTTGGGCGGGTTGTTGACCGGCGAAGAGGACGAGGCGCCGCATCGGGCGGCCGGTGCGTCCCGTGGCCCGCGCTCCTTCGGGGCAGGGGGCCGGGAAGGCCGCAGTGATCGCGGCGGCGATGCCGGTCCGCGCAAGCCTCGTGCCTTCGGGTCAGACCGGCCCGAGCGTCGCGGCGACAAGCCTGCCGAGCGTTCGGGGACCGGCAAAAGCTGGGGTGCCCGGCCTTTTGCCGCCGGGCAAGGCGGTGATGGCGACAAGCGTCCGCGTCGCGAACCGGGAAGCGATCGGCCACATGCCGAACGCGCCGGGGCGGGCAGGGGCTTTGCCGCGAAGGACGGTCAGGCGCCGCGCGCAGAGGGCCGCAGCTTTGGCGACAAGCCCGCGCGTGGCAAATATCCGGCCAAGCCCGCCTCGGATTCCCGTGGAAGGTTCGACGGCAAGCCCGGGGGCAAGCCGCATGCCGGGGGCAGGGGTTTTGCCGCACGGGATGGCGAAGGTCGGGGCTTTGGTGACAAGCCTGCGCGCAGTGGCAACCCCGCAGCCGAAGGTCGTGGCGCAAGGTTCGGTGGCAAACCCGATGCGGGGGGCAAGGATTTTGGCGCCCGTGGCAAGGGCGGGCCGGGCCCTGCCGGTGGCCGGGGTGGCAAACCCGGAGGCAAGCCGGGCGGACGACCGGGCGGGCACAAGCCCTCGGGTCGTCCCGGTGGCCCCAGACGCGATTGAAGGGCCATTGAAAAGGGGCGCGCCGCGCCCCTTGATCACTTCGTCAGGATCAGCTTGCCTGCGCGGGTGATGCGCAGTTGATAGACCTGATCGTCCAGGACGATCAGCGCCTGATTGCCGCCGCGGGTCAGAACGGTCGCGTCATGCTGGGGAATCCGGGACAAGGCAGTGGCGCCCGGACGGGGAAATTCTGCTGGTTGCGCAGCGGTCATGTTGGCCCTCTTGGCTGGCATTTCGTTCGCCGTGAAAGCTGACAAATTCCCTCGGAAATGTCAAAGGAAAAGAGTCGGGTATTGGCGCATCCCTGAAATGCGAGCATTTCGGGGCTTTGTTGCGAAAGGCTTGGCCCCCATGTCATAAGGGGCGCTGACCCCTCGAAGAGGATGGATTCTCATGGCCGCTGCCAATCACTCTGCCGCCGACACGGCGTTCAACCCGCACGACCATGACGCCTGCGAGGCGCATGCGCTGGACGAGGCGGTAAAGCGGCTGGCCGCCGAGGGCGCGCGTCTGACCCCGGTCAGGCGGCGCACGCTGGAGATCCTGCTGGAATCGCATCGGGCCATGGGCGCCTATGAGATCCTTGACCGTCTGGCCGAGGAAGGGTTCGGGCGTCAGCCTCCGGTCGCCTATCGGGCGCTGGAATTTCTGGTCCAGCACGGGCTGGCGCATCGGGTGCAGCGGTTGAACGCCTTTGCGGCCTGTCTGCATCCCGGCCATGATCACGCGCCCGCCTTTCTGATCTGCCGCAAATGCGACAAGGTCGCCGAACTGCCCGGCACCCGCATCCGCGATCTGCTGGGCGATCTGGCCGCCGAGTCGGGCTTTGTGATGGAGCGCAGCACGGTCGAGGTGCTGGGTCTGTGCCCCGCCTGTGCGGCGGCTGTCTGACCGGCGCTCGAATCATGGATCGGGCAGTTGCGTGAATGCCGCGATCCTTCGCCTCCGCAATGGCCGCAATAGCAAGATCCCGCCAGCCGATGGCGAAACCTTGCCCGACCGTGCGGTTTGAAATTACGGTAAAAATTCCTGCCCCTTTGGTATGGCCTGCATGGTCGCGACAGGGTGAGGCGCGCGTTTTTCCTGTGTTTATCCGGCGCTTCCGCGCCCCATGATGCAGGATTGCCACAGCTTTGCGACGCGGCCCTCCGGTTGGCGGAACCAGGGGGCATCCGGGCGTGTTGGCGATTATGCAACAGTGAGCGCAAGGCCGCGGGGGATTTGATTTAATGCTGCTTTTCAACCGTTCGGGTTTGTGCAACTGTCGCATCGATGTTGCCGGAGACGGCAGCTTTCAACGAAACGGAGCATGATCATGACCAAATTTGCTACTTTTGCGGCCGCTCTCGGCCTGACCGCCTCCTCGGCTCTCGCCGGTGGCTATGTTGCCCCCGTCGTCGAAGTCGAGCCCGTCATTGTTGAAGAGCAGCCGGCTTCGTCGAACGCCGGTCTGGTCGTTCCCGCCCTGCTGCTGCTGGGCGTGATCGCGGCCATCGCCTCGGACGATGATGACAGCTGATTTCCGGACGGGACCCGGGTCCCGTCAGGTTTTCAAGGGCTGGCCTCTATGGCCAGCCCTTTTCATTTGCGCGGTTCACCTGCTGGAAAACCCCGGCTGACGGATCATCCCCTGACCGGCGGACAAAGAAAAACCGGCCCTTGGGCCGGTTCTTTGTTTCACATCGTTCGGGGGCGGTTCAGGGGCGCAGCGTCTGGATGGTGACGTAACCCAGCGCCGGGCCGACCCATTGCCGCGAGACAGCGATCTGGCCGCCCTGCGACATATAGCTGTTCTGGAAGCTGGTGCCGTGACCTCCGCAGTTCTCGACCACTACACCCGCATTCGGTCCCGGTCCGACGGTGCAGTCGAAACTCAGCGGCCGCTCCAGCCCGTCGCCGGTGAAATAGCGCATGACGCGCTGTCCCGAACCCGACCTGCCCGCGCGGATCAGCGCCTCGGTCTGCGGCTCGGCGACCGAGAGGTCATTGCCCAGCCCCCGCGTGCCGACCAGCATCCCGCCGCGCAGGATCAGCGCCTCTTCGGACGGGGTCATATAGGTGCGCAGGGCGCCGTTCTGGCCGGTCATCGCCATGACCTGCGTGCGGCCAAGCGATTCAAATCCGGCCTGGATCAGTGGGCCGGGATTGACCCGCAGCGCCTCGGCCGCCGCGTCGGTTGGTGTTCTGGCCGGGGCGGCGGGGTCCTGTCCGCCGCGCCGTTCGGCCACGGCCTGACCCGCGGCCTGTGTCAGTGCACCCAACGGGCCGCCACCTGCGTCGTCATTGCCACAAGCGGCCAGCCCGGCCAGCAGACCGGCGGCCAGCGTGATCTTGAAAGCGCCGTTCATCGCCAGAACCTCCCCCAGCCTTCATAGAGTTCGACCGAATGGCTGTCGCGGATCTTGTCGTAAAGCCGGCCGTTGACGTTCAACTGCGCACCGCCATCGCGCGACAGAGAGCGTAGCGTGGTCGAGGCCCGTTCGCGCGAGGGCTGTCCGGTGGCCCAGCCGATCGGGATCGACAGCATGATGCCCTTGTCAAAGCTGCCTTCGCCGAATTCCTCGGCGCTCATGTCGGTCTTGGTTGCATAGGCGCCGATGCGCCAGCCATTGGCGAATTCGCGGGTCAGGCTGACGGTGGCGCCGACATCCCCGGCCAGATATTTGCCGACATCCAACTGCGCGGTGAAGCCCTGGGCAAATCCTTGAGAAAATTCGTAATAGGCCGAGACATGGCCCATCGTGACCTCGTAATCGCGGAAGTCGAACAACCCGTCGAAATCGCGTTTCTTGACGTGGCTGATCTCGGCCCCGAAGGCCAGCGGCGAATTGGCGGGCTTCCACAGCGCCTCGGCCGAGACGCCGCCATAGCCGCGTTCCAGCAAGCCGCCGGTGACGCGGGTATAGACGGTCTCGGTCGGCTTGCTGTACCAGGCCAGCGTCAGCTCGGGGATCGTCGGGCTGCTGTTGTCGCGATACATGCGCGAATCCGAGCGCACGCGCGGCACACCTTCGGGTGTGGTCTCAAGGCTTGGATCGGCCAGATATTCCTCGGCCGTGTAATGCTCGCCGCGCTGACCGGGAATGCCCGGCCCGCGTTGATCCATGTTGCCGAAGGCCCGTTGACGCAGCGCACCGGTGACGATCAGCCCCGGCATCAGCTCATAGCTGGCGCGGGCCTCGGCCCCGACCTCGTGGGTGAGCCCGTCCTCGGCGCTGAAGATGCCCAGATCGACATAGGGTTTGATCGACCACTGAAAGCGCGGATAGATCTCATCGCTGCGCACCAGCCCCGGTGCCCTCAGCGGCGCATCGGTCAGGGCGGCGACCGAGGCGATCTGGCTGGCCTCGGTATTTTCCAGCCGCTCGACATCCGAGCGGCGCAGCGTGACCGATGAGGTCGGCATGCCTTCGGCGGTCGAGGTGATGACGAAGGTTTCCACCGAAGGTGGCAGGGCGCGGCTCATCAGGCGGGCGGTGCGGCCCACGGCCTCGGCCTGGCTGATATAGCGGCGGTTGTCGATGCGGACCTCGGCGCGGTTGGCCGACAGCGCCATGGATTCCAGCACCTGACCTTCCTTGTCCAGCGCGTCGCCAAGCGATGTCTGGATGGCGGGTTGCGCAGTGGGGTCCTGCGACCACTGGCCCGACCAGCCTTCGGGATCGGCGGCGGGGGCAGGGCGTGGACGCACCGGCGCGGGGGCCTTTTCCAGCCCCGAGGGATAGGGGGCCTCGCGCGGGTTCAGCGCGACGGTCAGCTGCGCGCCGATGGTGTCGCCGCCAATGGTGTAAAGCCCGGCCTGATAGGCGCGGCCAAAGCTGTAATAGGCGCCGAGATTGACCTTGCTGCCCGGCTCTTCGTCACCTTGTTGATATTCGCGCCCACTGCTATAGCGGGTAAAATAGATATCGTTGGAATATTCCGCGACGAGGCTCAGGCGCTCATTGACCTGCCAACTGACCGAAGCGAAGGGCTTGGGACTGCCCGAGAACCAGTTGTCGGCATCCAGCGTGCCGCCCTCGTCGCCGACATCAATGGTGCGGGGCTTGCCCGCCAGCACACCCCAGCCCAGACCGGCCGAGGCGCGGATCGTCGGCGTGATGTTCTTGGTCGCGACGATATATTCGCCGGAATAGATCCCGGTGCCCAGCACATCCTGAAACCCGACGGCGATGGCCGGGCGCCAGCCCTGTTCGTCCAGGATCTGAAGGCGCAGGTCAAACGAGCGGTCCGAAATATAGCCGTCCTGACGATAATCGTTGATACCCTCGACCCGCGAATACCGCAGCACCGTGGTCAGTCGCGGCAGCACCTGAAAGGTGACATTGCCCCGCCGCGCGTAATCCGACCATGACACCGTCGCGCCAAGCGTGCCGTCGGGCAGCACTTCGGCGGTTGGCGTGTCGATCCCGCCGGGCATGCCATAGCTGGACATGTTGCGGGCGATCATGGGATCGGCCTGAGCAGTGCCGGACGCCGTTCCGATCAGAAAGGCGACCGGCAGGGTCGAGGCCATGAGGCGTCTGGCAAGCGGGGTGCTGCGCATCGAATGGGTCCTTCGTCACGGCTGGTTTCAGGATCATACCGGCTGTTCAATCGCGCGAAACCCCACAATCGCCGATTGGCGCAGGGTTGCGATAATCCTGCCGCACCGAAGCGGGTCCGGGCGGCAGGAAATGGCCGTTACTGGCTGCTGTCGCCGTCATCATCCCCGTCCGCACCGGCATCGGAACCGGCGCCGGGGGTCGGGATCACAGCGGGGCTGCTGGTGGTGGGCGCCGGGACATCGGCCGCCGGTTCCGATGCAGCGGGCTCGGATGCAGCGGGTTCGGATGCGGCAGGCGCGGTGCTGCTGTCACCCGTGCTGTCGCTGGCCGAGCTGCCACCTGCCGGGCTGGACGCGCCGGTATCATCTGCCGGGGTGGCAGGGGTGACGGTCGCGGGGGCCTCGGCCGGCGTGCTGCCGGTGGGCGGCGTGGTGGTCTCGGGCGTGGTCGTGCCGGTTGCCGGGCTGTCCTCGCTGGTCGATTCGGGCGCGGGTGCCGTTGTGGTCGCCGGGCTGGAGGCCGGACGTGTCGCCGCAGGGGCGGATGTCGCCGGGCGCGATGTGGTGCGCGGCGCGGCGGGGGCGGGCGCGCGGGTCGCGGCGACGGCCTGCGCCACCTCGGCCGAGGCGGGACCGGCACAGCCGCGTTCGCTGCGGCCCGAAACGGTCAGGGACGCACTCATCGGGAAACGCTCGCCGGACATGCTGTCCTGACAATCGGTGCCGCGGATATTGACCACGAAGGGCCGCCCGCCCAGCACGCCGACATATTCCACGCCTTCCGCGAAGGTCAGGCGATTGACCCGCACGGCCTGTCCGCGCTGGTTCGAGGGGGTCTTGTAGATGGCGGTGTTCCCGGCCAGATCAACCGCCCAGAAGGGCTCGTTGCCGCGGGCGCTGAAGGCGGCGGTGTTATGTGTGCGGGCCTCGGCGGTGGCGATGGGGCGGCCTTCGGCCTCGCCTGTCTCGATCGGGGCTTCGGTGGGCGACACGGTGGGCGGGCCACGATGCCCCTCGACCTGCGGCTGTTCCGATCCAAGGCCCGGCAGGCCCGCGCCGTCACATGCCGCCAGCGGCAGCGTCAGAAGGGCAAGCACCGTCAGGCGCGGCGTAAGGGTGAATGTCATACTGGCCTCTGTTGGATTTTTGTTGCTCTTTGCGTCAGCGTTAGCAATCGCCCGCCCGCCGGGCAAGCCGCAACGACGCCAACGGCTGTATCCCGCCTAGCAATTCGGGACGTTGACGGCCAGTCCGCCGAGGGATGTTTCCTTGTATTTGTCGCTCATGTCGCGGCCGGTCTGGCGCATGGTCTCGATGGCGGCGTCCAGCGGCACGAAATGCACCCCGTCGCCACGCAGCGCCAGCGAGGCGGCGCTGACCGCCTTGATCGCGCCCAGTCCGTTGCGCTCGATGCAGGGCACCTGCACCAGCCCCTTCACCGGGTCGCAGGTCATGCCCAGATGATGCTCCAGCGCGATCTCGGCGGCGTTCTCGATCTGCTGCGGCGTGCCGCCCAGCACCGCGCACAGGCCCGCCGCCGCCATGGCGCTGGCGCTGCCGACCTCGGCCTGACAACCGCATTCGGCGCCCGAGATGCTGGCATTGTGCTTGATGATCCCGCCGATGGCCGAGGCCGTCAGCAGGAATTCCGGCATCTGGCTTTCGCCGGCCCCCGGCACATGGTCCAGCCAGTAACGGATCACCGCAGGCACCACCCCCGCCGCGCCATTGGTGGGCGCGGTGACGACCTGGCCGCCGGCGGCGTTTTCCTCGTTCACGGCCATGGCATAGGTGGACATCCAGTCGTTGATGATATGCGGCGCGGTCAGGTTCATGCCGCGTTCGGCCAGCAATTGCTGGTGGATCGCATGGGCGCGGCGGCGCACCTTCAGCCCGCCCGGCAGCACGCCCGGCGTCGCCAGCCCGCGATCCATGCAGTCGCGCATCACCTGCCAGATCCGCGCCAGACCGTCGCGGATCTGCTGGTCGGACCGGAACACCAGCTCATTGGCTCGCTTCATCTGCGCAAGGGTCTTGCCCGAGCTTTCCGCCATCGCCAGCATCTCGGCGGCGCTGGAAAAGGGAAAGGGCACCTGCGCCTTGTCGTCCTTGCCGCGGTTTTCGGCTTCGGCCGCCAGTTCCTCGTCGGTCAGCACGAAGCCGCCGCCGACCGAGTAATAGATCTGGTGAAAGATCACGTCGCCCTGCGCGTCGGTGGCCGAGATGCTCATCCCGTTGGCATGGCCGGGCAGGGCGTGGTCGAAATCGAAGCGCAGGTCCTTTTCGGGGTCGAAATGCAGCGGCGGCAGGCCGTCCACCTGCAATTCGTGGCTGCGGCGGATGTCGTCCAGCGCGGCTTCGGCCTTTTCGGCATCCATCGTCTCGGGCACGAAACCCGCAAGGCCCAGGATGGTGGCGCGGTCGGTGGCGTGGCCCTTGCCGGTAAAGGCCAGGCTGCCGTGCAGCGTCGCGCGCACCCCATAGGCGTGAAACGGCAGGCCGCGCAGCGATTGCAGAAACCGCGCCCCCGCCACCATCGGCCCCATCGTATGCGACGAGGACGGGCCGACCCCAATCTTGAACATGTCAAAGACCGAAAGGAACATGATGACCCCTTGCTGTGCCGAACTGATCCAAGCATGACTGCGGCACCGCCGCCATGCCCCAAATGACGCTGGCCGGTGACAAAAGCGATATCCACCGATGATCCCGGCAGATCGCGATTGCCCATTTAATAGGCGACATGCCTTTTATATAGTCAATTATGCGGGGCGTGGCGAGTGCCCGGCATCGTGGCGGCCTGCCAACCTTGCGGGCACCCGGCGGCAAGGCGAAGGAACAGGATATGAAACTGCCCGAACCGATATCCCTTGGCGATCTGCGGCTTGGCCCGCCGGTGTTTCTTGCGCCGATGGCCGGGATCACCGATCTGCCGTTTCGCCGCATGGTTGCGCGTTTCGGCGCCGGGCTGCTGGTCAGCGAGATGGTGGCCTCGACCGAAATGGTGACGCCGCGCCCCTCGACCCGCGCGGCGGTGCGGGCCAAGGCGTTGATGGACGAAGGCGCGGCGGTCTCGGTGCAGATCGCCGGGCGAGAGGCCGGGGCGATGGCCGAGACCGCGCGCATCGTCGAAGGGATGGGTGCGCGTCTCATCGACATCAATATGGGGTGCCCGGCCAAGAAGGTCACGGGGGGGCTGTCGGGTTCGGCGCTGATGCGCGATCTGGACCACGCCCTGCGGCTGATCGAGGCGGTGCTGGGCGCGGTCAGCGTGCCGGTGACGCTGAAGATGCGGCTGGGCTGGGACGATGCTTGCCTGAACGCGCCGGAACTGGCGCGGCGGGCGGCGGAGGCCGGGGTGCGGATGCTGACGGTGCATGGCCGGACCCGGGCGCAATTCTATAAGGGCCGGGCCGACTGGGCGGCGATCGGGGCGGTGGGCCGGGCGGTGGCGAACCTGCCGGGCCGTCCGCCTCTGGTCGCCAATGGCGATGTGGTCGATGCGGCCAGCGCCCGCGCGGCGCTGGCGCAATCGGGCGCGGATGCGGTGATGGTCGGGCGCGGCGCGCAGGGGGCGCCCTGGCGGCTGGCGGCGATCTCGCACGCATTATGGGGCACGCCCGCGCCCGCCATTCCCATCGGCGCCGCCCTGGCCGATCTGGTCGAGGAACATTACACCGCGATGCTGTCCTTCTATGGTCAGGAACTGGGCCTGCGCGTCGCGCGCAAGCATCTGGGCTGGTATGCCGACGCCAATGGCGCCCCCCTGCGGGCCGAGATGCTGCGCGCGGATACCCCTGCCGCCACCATCGCACTGATCCGCCGGGCCTTTGCGGATGCAGCGGGCGGGGCGACCATGCCTGCGGGACGGGCCGCATGACCAGCCCGGCCCCCGCAGATTTCCGCCAGATCGAGCCCGGCCCCGGCTGGCATGCGCTGCCGCTGCCGGCCTTGGTGCTGGACGCCGAGGGCCGGGTGGCGGCGATGAATGACGCGGCCGAGGTCTGGCTGAACATGTCGCGCAACTCTACGCTTGGCCGGGCGCTGGATGGCGACGAGATGGCGACGCGGCTGATGATCTCTCCGTCGCTGCGGCCGCTGATGCAGCGGGTGTTGCGCGGGGACGAGGCGCTTTATCAACTTGATATCCGCTTTGATCTGGGCGACCGGGTGGGCGGGCATCAGGCGCGGCTGGCCGTGGTCCATGCCGGACCGCTGGAACCGGCGGCAGGCGCGCAGGCTGCGGTGATGATCCTGATCGTGCCGCAGGATCATGCAGGTCTGGCCAGCCAGAACCGGCAGGTGCGCAGTGCCGCCCGCAGCGCCATCGGCATGGCCGAGATGCTGGCGCATGAGATCAAGAACCCGCTGGCCGGTATCCGCGGTGCGGCGCAGCTGATGGCGATGAGCGCGCCCCCCGAGGATCGCGAGATGGCCGAGATGATCGTCAGCGAATCGCGTCGCATCGTCGCGCTTCTGGATCAGGTGGAACGCTTCGGCGACACCTCGGCCCCCCGGCTGGGTCCGGTGAATATCCATGACGTGCTGGAGCAGGTCCGCCGCTCGGCCAGGGTGGGCTTTGCGCGCGGCATCATGCTGGTGACGGATTACGACCCCTCGCTGCCGCTGGCGCTGGCCGATGGCGATCAGCTGACACAGGTCTGCCTCAATCTGGTCAAGAACGCCGCCGAGGCGCTGAACGGCGTGCCCCATCCGACGATCCGGCTGCGCAGCTTCTATGACCACATGCTGCGGCTGCCGCCCGACGCGATCGACCCTGCGGGCCGCCCGCTGCCCTTGCAGATCGAGATCGAGGATAACGGTCCCGGCCTGCCCGACGCCATCGCCGACGAGGTGTTCGAGCCCTTCGTTTCCGGGCGCGAGAACGGCACCGGGCTGGGGCTGGCGCTGGTCAGCAAGATCATCACCGACCATCGCGCGCTGGTCCGGGTGGACAGCCGCCCCGGCCGCACGGTGTTTCGCCTTTCGCTGCCCAAATTCCCACCCGCCAAGACATAAGGACCGACCCCATGGACGGAACCGTTCTGATCGCCGACGATGACCGCACCATCCGAACCGTGCTGACTCAGGCGCTGACGCGGGCGGGGTGCCGGGTTCATGCCACCGGCTCGCTTGCGCAACTGTCGAAATGGGTCGAGGAAGGGCGCGGCGATCTGGTCATCACCGATGTGATGATGCCCGACGGCAACGGCATCGACCGCATTCCCGCGATCCGCGCATCGCGGCCCGATCTGCCGGTGATCGTGATCTCGGCCCAGAACACCATCGTCACCGCCATCCGCGCGACCGAGGCCGAGGCTTTCGAATACCTGCCCAAACCCTTCGATCTGCCGGATCTGATGGGTAAGGCCAATCAGGCGCTGTCGCGGCGGGTGCGCCGGTCGGACCCCACGCCCGATACGCCTGTCGCCAGCCGCGATGCCGCCGATCCGGCCATGCCGCTGATCGGTCACGCCCCCGCCATGCAGGCGCTGTTTCGCATGGCGGCACGGGTGCTGAACGCCGATCTGCCGGTGCTGATCGCCGGAGAGGCAGGCGTGGGCAAGACCACCATCGCCCGCAGCTTCCACGACCTGTCCGAACGGCGCGAGCATGGGCTGGCGGTCCTGACCTCGGCCGATGCGGGCGAGGATTCGGTGCTGCGCGCGGTGGAAAAGGCGCGGGGCGGCACCATCCTGATCGAAAACCCGGTGGGCTTCGACGCGGCGGCGCAGGCGCGGCTGATCGGCATGATCGAGGCGATGGAATCCGGCCCCGACCGGGCGATGGCGCCGCGCGTCGTGTCCACCAGCGGGCCGGATCCGCAGGCGGATGTGGCCTCGGGGCGGCTGCGCTCGGATCTCTATTACCGGCTGGCGGGGGTGACGGTGACGGTGCCGCCCTTGCGGGCGCGGGTCGATGACATCCTGCCGCTGGCCACGCATCTGCTGGCCCGCGCGGCGGCGCAGGGCCTGCCCGAGCGGACACTGGGCGACGAGGCCGCGTCTATGCTGCGCGCCCATCCCTTTCCCGGCAATGTGCGGGAACTGGAAAACAACATGCGCAGGCTGGCGCTGACGGCGTCCGGCCCGGTCATCACCGAGGCCGAGATGCGCGAGACCCTGAACCAGCAGGGTGCCGCGCGTCCCGTGCCGCTGCCCGGCGGCGTCATTGCCGGATCGTTCGGCGCCTCGGCCGAGCCGCCCGAGCCGATGGTGATGCCCGCCGCCAATGCCCGGCTGTCGGATTCGGTCGAGGCGCATCTGCAACGCTATTTCGACCTGCATGGCGACGCGCTGCCGCCGCCGGGTCTTTATGACCGCATCCTGCGGGAAATCGAGCGGCCGCTGTTGCAGGTCGCGCTGGATGCCACCGGTGGAAATCAGCTTCGCTGCGCCGATTTGCTGGGAATCAACCGCAATACGCTGCGCAAGAAACTGACCGAACTGAACATCGAGGTGGCCAGACGGCGCAAACTGATGTAAAACCGCCACAGGCAGCGGTGACAAAGACACGCGTTGCCGCCTGAAGATGCCGCGCAAGACGGCAGGTGGTGGGTGATGGCAGGCTCGATTACGGGACTGAGCTGGGACAGATTGGCACGAGTCCGGTTGGCGCGTCACTGGCGCCCGGTTCTGGCGTGGGGGATGATCCTCGTCGGTGCCGCGCTGGCGGCGGCCACGCTGTCGGTGCTTGGCCCGGTCAGCCGGGGGGCAGAACCGCAATTGCTGCGGCTGATCCTGCTGCTGGATCTGTCCTATCTGATGGTGCTGTTCGCCTTTGTCGTGCTGCGCATGGCCCGGCTGATCGCCGCGCGCCGCCAGCAGGATGCCGGTTCGCGCCTGCATGGGCGGCTGGTCACCATCTTTGCCGGGATCGCGTTGGTGCCGACGGTGCTGGTGGCGATCTTTGCCGGTTTCCTGGTCAATATCGGGCTGGAGGGCTGGTTCTCGGATCGGGTGCAGCAGGTGGTTCTCAGCTCTCAGGCCGCCGCCGAAGCCTATCAGGAGGAACACCGCCAGGACCTGATCGAGGATGCGCGCGCCCTGGCCGGCGTGCTGATCCATGCCGGGCGCACCAATCCGCTGATCGAGGACGGCGATTTGCGCCAGCTGCTGGTGCAGGGCCAGACCCAGATCCAGCGCGGGCTGCGCGAGGCCTATCTGGTCGATGGCGCGGGCACGATCCGGGCGCGGGGCGATCGCAGCTATCTGTTCTGGTATGACACCCCGGCCAGCGAGCAGCTGGATCAGGCCCGGACCGATGGGCTGGTGCTGATCGAGGACTGGCAGAACAACGCCTTCCGCGCGCTGGTCGCCCTGCCGCCGCTGGCCAACAGATATCTCTATGTTACCCGAGATGTTGACGGCAACCTGTTGGGATTGCTGGACGATACCCGCGCGACCGTGGGCGATTACCGGCGGCTGGAGCAGACCCGCGGACAGGTGCTGTTCGAGTTTTCGCTGGTTTATCTGGGCTTTGCGCTGCTGCTGGTGGCGGCGGCGACATGGGCCGGGCTGTGGTTCGCCAGCCGCCTGTCCAAGCCCATCGGCCTGCTGGCCGAGGCCAGCGAGCGTGTGGGTCAGGGCGATCTGGACGTGCAGGTTCCCGAACCCGATACCGGAGACGAGATCCAGACTCTTGGCCGCGCCTTCAACCACATGACCCGGCAGCTGAAACAGCAGCGGGTCGAACTGGTCGAAAGCTATCGCGTCAGCGACGAGCAGCGGCGGCTGTTCGACAATGTGCTGTCCTCGGTTACTTCGGGCGTGATCGGGCTGGACGCGGCCGGAGAGATCGACTTCCTCAACCGTTCGGCCACGCGGCTGCTGGGGCTGGAGCCGAAGCGCGACATCGACGCGCTGCTGTCCGAGGCGGTGCCGGAATTCGCGCCACTGTTCGACCGGCTGTCGGCCTCGGTGGCCGAGGCGGTGCAGGACGAGATCCGCCTGATGCGCGAGGGGCGGATGGAAAGCCTGCTGGTGCGCATGGCCGTGCGGCGCGATACCGACGGCGCGCTGGAAGGTTATGTGGTGGCCTTCGACGATGTGACCGAGCTGGTCAGCGCACAGCGGATGGCGGCATGGGGCGACGTGGCCCGCCGCGTCGCGCATGAGATCAAGAACCCGCTGACCCCGATCCAGCTGTCGGCGGAACGTCTGCGGCGCAAGTTCGTGCCTCTGGCCGATCCCGAGGACAAGGCGGCGCTGGATCAATATGTCGATGTCATCATCCGCCAGACCAACGACCTGCGCCGCATCGTGGACGAGTTCAGCCGCTTTGCCCGGATGCCCGAACCCGACCGGGCCGAGACCGATCTGGCGCGGCTGCTGCGCGAATCCGTCCTGCTGCAACAGGACGCCGTGCAGGGCGCGCTGCTGAGCGAGATTCCCGAGGATCCGATCATCGTCGATTGCGATGCGGGCATGATGCGGCAGGCCTTTACCAATCTGTTGAAGAATGCCGGAGAAGCCATTGATGAATACGCGCAAAAAGCGCCTGATGGCTGGGATGGCAAGGTCAGGGTCACGATGCAGGCCGACCATGATACGGTGACCATCCGCATCATCGACAACGGGCCGGGCCTTCCCGCCGACCGCTCGCGTCTGTTCGAACCCTATGTGACGATGAAGTCGCATGGCACCGGTCTGGGCCTGCCCATCGTCAAGAAGATCGTCGAGGAACATGGCGGCAGCCTGATCCTGACCGATGCGCCAGAGCGCCCCGGCGCCATGGCCGAAATCCGTCTGCCACGCGAGCGCCATCCGGTGCGCGGGGTCGGGCGCAAAGTGAAACACGAAAAAGACGAGGCAGGCACGATATGAGCGATATTCTGATCGTCGATGACGAACGCGACATCCGCGAACTGATCGCGGACATTCTGAAGGACGAGGGTTTCGCAACCCGCACCGCTGCCAATTCCGACGAGGCGGTGACGATGCTGAACGACGAGGAGCCGGCGCTGATGATCCTTGATATCTGGCTGAAGGACAGCCGGATGGACGGGATCGACATTCTGAAACAGGTCAAGCGCAACAACCCCGAAGTGCCGGTGATCATCATCTCGGGTCACGGCAATATCGAGATCGCGGTCGCCGCGATCAAACAGGGTGCCTATGACTTCATCGAAAAGCCGTTCAACATCGACCAGTTGATGGTGGTGATCAACCGCGCGATGGAAACCAGCCGCCTGCGGCGTGAAAACAGCAATCTGCGGCGTGGCGATGGGCGGCTGGCAGAGATGCTGGGACATTCGGCCTCTTTCAAGCGGTTGCGCGAAAATCTTGACAAGGTGGCCAAGTCCAATGGCCGGGTGATGCTGAGCGGTGAGCCGGGCAGCGGCAAGGAACTGGCCGCGCGCTATATCCACGCCCAAAGCCCACGGGCGGGCGCCCCCTTTATCACCGTCTCTTGTGCCGCGATCGAGCCCGAGCGGATGGAAGAGGTCCTGTTCGGCCGCGAAACCCCCGAACGCGGCGTCGAGCCCGGCCTGCTGGAGCAGGCTCATGGCGGCGTGATCTATTTCGACGAGGTCGGCGACATGCCTCTGGGCACGCAACCCAAGATCCTGCGGGTGCTGACCGAACAGCAGTTCATGCGGGCGGGCGGCTCGGACCGGGTGCGGGTCGATCTGCGGGTGATCTCTTCGACCAATCGCGACCTGCCCGGAGAGATCGCGGCGGGCCGGTTCCGGCAAGAGCTTTATGACCGGCTGAACGTGGTGCCTCTGGCGGTGCCGTCGCTGGCCGACCGGCGCGACGACATCTCGGTTCTGGCCCGTCACTTCATCGAGCAGTTCCACCAGTTGCAGGGGCTGGCCCTGCGCGAATTGCCCGATGAAACGGTGGCGGCGCTGCAGGCGATGCGCTGGCCCGGCAATATCCGCCAGCTGCGCAACGTGATCGAGCGGGTGCTGATCCTGGCCGAAAGCAGCGGCCCGATCCAGCCGGCCGAGCTTGAGCCGCAGGGCGCCACCCCCGATAACAGCGACGCGCTGAGCCTTGGCCCGCAGATCACCGCAATGGCCCTGCGCGAGGCGCGAGAGCTGTTCGAGCGCGAATACCTGCTGGCCCAGATCAACCGTTTCGGCGGCAATATCAGCCGCACCGCACAATTCGTCGGCATGGAGCGCAGCGCGCTGCACCGCAAGCTGAAATCGCTTGGCGTGGTCGGCGGCATGCGCAACGACGACGAGGTGATGACCGGCAAGTGACCCGGCCTTGTCATGCCCATTGCCCACGGGCGCGCATGGACATAGGCATTGGGACATGCGCTGATCGGGGTTTGCCATGAAGATCATCATCTGCGGGGCGGGGCAGGTCGGCTGGCAGATCGCGCGGCATCTGTCGGGCGAGCGCAACGACGTGACCGTCATCGACATCAACCCCGAACTGACCCGGCGCGCGGCGGATGCGCTGGATGTGCAGGCGGTTGCGGGTTTTGCCAGCCATCCCGACGTGCTGGACAGGGCGGGCGCCCGCGATGCCGACCTGATCATCGCCGCCACCCATTCCGACGAGGTGAACATGGTCGCCTGTCAGGTCGCCCACTCGGTCTTTCAGGTTCCCCGCAAGATCGCGCGGCTGCGCAGCCCGGCCTATCTTCAGGCGATCTATTCCGATCTTTACCGCACCGACCATCTGCCCATCGACGTCGTTATCAGCCCGGAACGAGAGGTCGCGAAATCCGCGCTGCAACGGCTGGCCGCGCCCTCGACCTTCGATACCGAGGTGTTCATGCGTGGCAAGGTGCAATTGCTGGGCATCCTGCTGGAAGAGGACTGCCCGGCGCTGAACACGCCCCTGCGGCAGCTGGACGAGATCTTTCCGACCCTGCGCGCCATTGTCACCGGTGTGCGGCGCGAGGGGCGGCTGTTCGCGCCCGAACCGAATGACCAGCTGTTCGCGGGCGATCAGGCCTATATCTTCAGCCACGCCGATGATGTGGCGCGGGTGCTGGAAATCTTCGGCAAACCGGCGCTGAAGACCTCTCGGGTGGTGATCATCGGGGCGGGCAGCGTCGGGCTGCCCGTGGCGCAGGCGCTGGAGGCCCGGCCCGACCGCATCCGCACCCGCCTGATCGAGCGCAACCGCGCACGCGCCGAGATCGCCGCCGACACGCTGGAACGGACCATCGTGCTGAATGGCGACGGGCTGTCGGCAGAACTGATGGAAGAGGCCGGCGTGGCCACCACCGATGCTGTTCTGGCGCTGACCGATGACGACAAGACCAACATCCTTGCCGCCGTCCGCGCCAAGCAGGCGGGCGCGGGCATGGCGATTTCGCTGATCAACGACCCGACCATGGTGCCGCTGGTCGAGGCGCTGGATATCGACGCCTATATCAACCCGCGCGCCACCACCGTTTCCACCATCCTGCGCCATATCCGGCATGGGCGGGTGCGCGACATCTATTCCATCGGCGATGCCGAGGCCGAGGTGATCGAGGCGCAGGTTCTGTCCACCTCGCCGATGTCCGGCCGGGCGATCCGTGACATCGAATTCCCCGAGGGCGTTCTGGTCGGCGCGGTCCAGAAGGGCGAGCGTTTCGTGAAACCCAAGCCCGACACCCGCATCGAAGAGGGCGATCTGGTGCTGATCTTTGCCCTGACCCATGACGTGCCAGAGGTCGAGCGCCTGTTGCAGGTCTCGATCGACTTCTTCTGACGGCGGCCGGGATGGGTCTGCTGTCGCGCCTGCCGATGCCGCTGACACTGACCGCATTTGCGGCGCTGGCGATGCTGATTCCGGCGGCCCATGCCTCGGAACAGGATCAGCATGCCATCGCGCGCAACTTCTTCTATTGCGCGGTGCTGGTGCTGATTCTTTGTGTGCTGATCGGGCTGGCGCTGGGGCTGCGACCGCGCCGCAACCACCCGCGCGAGGCGCTGCTGACGATGGTCGCGGTCTTTGGCCTGCTGCCGGTGGTCCTTGCCATCCCCTTCGCCCAGAGCCTGCCCGATACCGGCCTGTTCAACGCATGGTGGGAAATGGTGTCCTCGGTGACGACGACCGGGGCGTCGCTCTATGCCGCCGATCTGCTGCCTGCGTCGCTGCATCTGTGGCGCGGTATCGTCGGCTGGCTGGGCGGGTTCTTCATTCTGGTGGCGGCCACGGCCATTCTGGCACCGCTTCGGATCGGCGGGTTCGAGCTGATCTCGGCCCCTCAGGACCGCCCCGATCTGCCGCGCGACGTGGCCGGGCTGACCGATCCGGTGGACCGGTTGACGCATCTGTCGGCGCCCGAATTCCACACCCGCTTTTCCGATCCCTCGTGGCGGCTGCTGCGGGCGGGTGCGGCGGTGGCGCCCGCCTATGCCGGGCTGACGCTGGCGCTTTGGGTGCTGCTGCTGATGCTGGGCGATCCGGGGCTGGTGGCGCTGATGCGGGCGATGGGCACATTGTCCACCAGCGGGATCTCGCCAGTGGGCGGACCTTTGGGCGCGGCCTCGGGCCTGCCCGGAGAGGCCGCGGTGATGCTGTTCCTGCTGCCCGCGTTGTCGCGCCGCTTCTGGCCGGGCGGCGCGGAATTGCAGGTGACGCAGCGCCTGCGCGACGATCCTGAACTGCGCATGGCAACAGGCCTTGTCGCGCTGGTGGTGCTGGTGCTGTTCGCGCGCCATTTCATCTGGATCATCGAGGCGCCCGACGCGGTGACGGGCGGGCTGTCCGATACGCTGTCGGTGATCTGGGCGGCGGCGTTCAACGCGCTCAGCTATCTGACGACGACGGGGTGGGGCGCGCTGGAATGGCATGGCGTGCGGATATGGTCGGGGCTGGAGGCGCCGGGCCTGATGCTGGCGGGGCTGGCGATGATGGGCGGCGGGGTGGCGACCACGGCGGGCGGGGTCAAGCTGATGCGGGTCTATGCGCTGGCCCGGCACGGAGAGCGCGAGATGAACCGCATCATCCACCCCAGCGCCGTATCAGGCGGGGGGCCGATGGCGCGCAGATTGCGGCGCGAGGGCGCGTTTCTGGCCTTCATCTTCTTCATGCTGTTCGCGCTGTCGCTGGCGGGCACGATGCTGCTGATCTCATTGCAGCGGGTGGGCATCGAGTCGGCGACGGTGCTGTCGGTCGCGGCGCTGACCAATACCGGGCAACTGGCCAGCGCCATCGCCCTGACCCCGGTTTTCGAGACCAGCGCCGGCATCGCCTCGGCCCCGTGGGAGGGCTGGTCGGGCCTGCCCAGGGCCAGCAAGACCGTGCTGGCGCTGGCGATGATCCTTGGCCGGGTCGAAACCCTGGCGATCCTTGCGCTGATGTCGCCGGATTTCTGGCGGCGCTAGGACATGGGGCCGCAGTTGCCATGCGGCCATCTATCCGGGCAAACTGCCCGGTTTGGCGTTTGCGGTGTCTTGCATGGGATGGCTTGCTGGCCTAGATGTTTTGTAACAACCTATAAGAACATGCTTGGGAATGAACGATGGCTGGTGATAAGCAAAACCTTCAGGACGCCTTCCTGAACCATGTCCGCAAGGCGAAGGTTCCGGTCACGATCTTCCTCATCAACGGCGTCAAGTTGCAGGGCGTCATCACATGGTTCGACAATTTCTGCGTGCTGCTGCGCCGCGACGGGCAGTCGCAGCTGGTCTATAAACACGCGATCAGCACGATCATGCCGGGCCAGCCGATCAGCCTCTATGAAGGTGAGGACTGATTGGCCGAGCCGACCTCGACCGAGGAACTGGCGGCCCGTGCCTGGGTGATCCACCCCGATCTGGGCTCGAACCGCAATCAGCGGCGTGCGCCTGAACATGCGCTGGCCGAGGCGGTGGCGCTGGCCCATGCCCTGCCGGGGATCGAGATCGTGGGTACCGAAGTGGTGCGGCTGCGCAGCCCCGATGCCGGGCGGCTGTTCGGCAAGGGCAAGCTGGCCGAGATCGGCCAGCGGTTGCAGGATGCCGAGGTCGATCTGGTGCTGATCGACGGCCCGGTATCGCCCGTGCAGCAGCGTAATCTGGAAAAGGACTGGGACGTCAAGCTTCTGGACCGGACCGGGCTGATCCTCGAAATCTTTGCCGACCGCGCCCGCACGCGTGAAGGCGTGTTGCAGGTGGAACTGGCGGCGCTGTCCTATCAGCGCACGCGGCTGGTGCGGGCATGGACCCACCTTGAACGCCAGCGCGGCGGGCTGGGTTTCGTGGGCGGCCCCGGCGAGACCCAGATCGAGGCCGACCGCCGCGCCATCGACGACCAGATGGTCCGCCTGCGCCGTCAGCTGGGGCGCGTGGTCAAGACCCGCAGCCTGCATCGCGCCGCCCGTGCCAAGGTGCCCTATCCGATCGTGGCGCTGGTGGGCTATACCAATGCCGGGAAATCGACGCTGTTCAACCGCCTGACCGGGGCCGATGTGCTGGCCAAGGACATGCTGTTCGCGACGCTGGACCCGACCATGCGTGCCGTCCGCCTGCCCGATATGGGCGGTGGCGGGCAAGGGCGCCGGATCATCCTGTCCGATACGGTGGGGTTCATCTCTGACCTGCCGACGGAACTGGTCGCGGCCTTCCGCGCCACGCTGGAAGAGGTTCTCTCTGCCGATCTGATCCTGCATGTCCGCGACATCAGCCATCCCGAGACCGAAGAGCAGGCCGCCGACGTGGCCGAAATCCTTGAAGGTCTGGGCGTCGATGAGGATGTCGAACTGATCGAGGTCTGGAACAAGATCGACGCGCTGTCGCCCGAAACCCGCGCCGCCCTGCGCCGCACCGATGCCCGTTCCGAGGGCGTTCAGGCGCTGAGTGCGCTGAGCGGCGAGGGGCTGGACGATCTGGTCCTAGCCATCGACGCCCACCTGTCCCGTGCCCTTGACGAGCCGCGCGAGGCGGCCATGGTGGCGCTGGATTTCGCCGATGGCCGGCGGCGCGCCTGGCTGCACGAGGCCGGCGTGGTCGAGCGTGAGGAGACCGGCGAGAAGGGATTGATCCTGCATCTGCGCTGGACGGCGCGGCAGAAGGCGGGCTTCGAGGCGCTGGACAGCGAGTGAATTGCGTCCCGCGATTGCCGGGGAGACTTTGCGTCCCCCCGGACCCCCCTGCAGGATATTTGCACACCAGAGATGGGGCGGTTGGTCAGCCCTCGATACGGGTGAAATCGGCGATCTGGCGGCCTGCTTCGCGGATGCGTGAGAGCAGGTTCAGGCGATTGCGGCGCTGGATCTGGTTGTCGCTGTTGACCTGAACCGCCTCGAAAAAGGCGTCGATAGGGGTGCGCAGGGCGGCGATGGCGCTCATGGCGGCGGGGAAGTCCTCGTCCGCGATGGCCTGTCGGATCGCCGGGTCCGCAGTGTCGAGGGCGGCGAAAAGGGCGCGTTCCTCGTCGGTGTCGGCGAATTTCGCATCTGCACCGAAGCTGTATTCGACGCCGTCCTTTTCCTCGGCCTGCGACAGGATGTTTCCGGCGCGTTTGAGGCCCTGGGTGAGGTTTTTTCCATCCTCGGTTTGCAGCATGTCGTTGAGGGCGGTGGCGCGGTTTACCACGAGGACGAGGTCGTCATTGCCGGGTTGGGCAAGGACGGCGTCGATGATGTCGTGGCGGATGCCCTGGTCGCGGAGGTGGACCTTGAGGCGGTCGTGGAGGAAGGAGAGGACACCTCCGACAATATTATTCAATGAAGGATAGGTAGCTTCAAGTTGGGAGCCTTCTACGCTAGCCGTGTAGGTGCTGAAATTTGGAAACTCGACGTTTTCTGATCTGTTGTTAGTGAAAGCCTTAACCGGATCATCCCAATCGAGGTTTGTAAGAAGCCATTGGCTCCCGGACTCTTCGCTTAAATGCTTTCGAACCCCCTTACCCGAAAACCGTAAGCCATCAACCGATGCAGCGTGAACAAATTGCTCATTTTCCGTTGTCGAATAAGCGCATATAAATAGGGTTTTATCAGTGCGTGCCTGTTCCTGTGCGAGACATGCTAGATAAGCCTCGTACACTATCGGTATAAGAGGAATAGGTGTGTTCGAGGACTGCACCAACCGAATAACGCCCAACGCTGCCCGCCTTAACGCAAAGGGATCCTTCGATCCCGTGGGCTTTTCATCAATCGCCCAGAAGCCGGTCAGCGTGTCGAGCTTGTCGGCCAGCGCGACGGCCACGGAAACCGGTGCGGTGGGCACCTCGTCCGAGGGGCCGAGCGGGGAATAGTGGTCGCGGGCGGCGTCGGCCACGGGTTCGGGGTGGTTTGCCGCCAGCGCATAATAGCGGCCCATGATGCCTTGAAGTTCGGGAAATTCGCCGACCATCGCAGACCGCAGGTCCAGTTTGGCCAGACGCGCGGCCTGTTCGGCCTGATCGGCATCGGCGCCGACCAGTGGGGCGATTTCGCGGGCCAGTGCGGCGATGCGGGCGATCCGGTCGGCCTGCGAGCCGAGCTTGTTGTGGAAGGTCACGGATTTCAGGCCGTCGGCCCAGGTCTCCATTCCCGCCTTCGCCTCGCGCAGGTCGTTGTCCCAGAAGAAGGCGGCGTCCGACAGGCGGGCGGCCAGAACGCGCTGGTTGCCCGCAAGGATCGTTGCGCCGTCATCGGCGGTCTCGATATTGGCGACGGTGACGAAACCCTCGATCCGGCCGGTCTTTGGGTTGCGGGCCGAGAAGAATTTCTGGTGCTCTTTCATCGAGGTTTGCAGCACCTCGGGCGGCAGGTCGAGGAAACGCTCTTCGATCACACCCATCAGCGGCACCGGCCATTCGACCAGACCCGCGACCTCGGCCAGCAATCCATCGTCGGGGACGATTTCCCAGCCGCGCGCGAAGGCGAGGTTGTCGGCCTGCTGGTGGATGGCGGATTCGCGCTCGGCCGGGTCAAGCATGACGCGGGCGCGGCGCAGTTTTGCGGCGTAGTCGCTGAAACCCGTGACGGTGAAGGCATCGGGGGCCATGAAGCGATGGCCGCGCGTGCTGTCGCCTGCGGTGATGCCCTCGATGGTCAGCGGCACGATGGCCGCGCCGGATTCGTCGGACAAGAGGCAGATGATGGAATGCAGCGGGCGCACCCAGCGCAGAGAGCCCGCGCCCCAGCGCATGGATTTGGGCCAGGGGAAATTGCGGATCGTCGTTTCCAGCACCTCGGCCACGATCCCGGCGGCGGGGCGGCCGGGCTTTTCGATGGTGGCGAACCAGACCTGACCCTTCTTGTCGTCGCGTGCCTCAAGCTGGGCGCGGGTCAGGCCAGTGCTGCGCAGAAAGCCATCCAGCGCCTTTTCGGGGGCGTCGGTTCGTGGGCCCTTGCGTTCCTCGCGGGTGGTCGGGCTGTGGGCGGTCAGTCCCTCGATGGTCAGGGTCAGGCGGCGGGGGGTGCTGAACGCACCGGCCGAGGCATAGGTCAGCCCGGCCTCGACCAGACCATCGGTCACAAGGCGTTTCAGGTCGTCGCGGGCACGCGATTGCATCCGGGCGGGGATTTCCTCGCTGAAAAGTTCGATCAGCAAATCGGGCATCAGTCCATTACTCCGCGTTCCGGGTTCTTTTCGCTATATTGGTGCCAGCCGAAGATGCGGCCGTCGGGATAGATGGCAAAGACGCGATCCACGTCGGGGCGGATATCGGTCTGGCCCAGCACCGCCTGCGCCGCGCCGGATTCGAGGTCGGCGCCGATCTGGCGGGCGTCGAAGCAATCGAACCAGCGCGGCCCGATCAGTGGCGTCGCATCGGGATAGGGGGTCAGATCCGCCGGGATGTCCTGAACCGTCGCGCAGGCCCGCCACCGCAGCGGAGAACTGTCGGCGTCGATCCCCTGAAAGTCCGAGATGGTCAGCGCATCGCTGCCGGTCGCGGTCGTCACCGCCAGCGCGGCGGTGGGGCTGTCGGCGGGGATGCGGTCATAGAAGTAATATTCCTGCAGATACCACATGCCGCCACCGGCGATCAGCATGGCCGCGCCCAGCACGATACCGACGATCTTGCCGTTCACGCCGCTTGCCCCTTGCCGGTCTGGACCTGTGCCGCCTCGGTGGTCACGAACAGATCGGCGCAGGCCTTGGCCAATGCGCGGACCCGGCCGATATAGGCCTGGCGTTCGGTGACCGAGATCACGCCGCGCGCGTCCAGCAGGTTGAAGATATGGCTTGCCTTGATGCACTGGTCATAGGCGGGATGGGCCATCGGGATATGCCGCCCGGCGCTGTCGGTCGGATCGGCGGCAAGGATGCGGGCGCATTCGGCCTCGGCATCCCTGAAATGCTGGAACAGCATGTCGGTATCGGCCTGATCGAAATTCCAGCGCGAATATTCCTGCTCGGTCTGGCGGAACACGTCGCCATAGGTCAGCGGAATGGGCGCGTCGGGATCGTTGAAGGGCATGTCCATCACATGTTCCACGCCCAGCACATACATGGCGAGGCGTTCGAGCCCATAGGTCAGCTCGCCCGAGACGGGGCGGCAGTCATGCCCGCCGACCTGCTGGAAATAGGTGAACTGGCTGACTTCCATGCCGTCGCACCAGACCTCCCATCCCAGCCCCCATGCGCCAAGCGTCGGGCTTTCCCAGTCATCCTCGACAAAGCGCACGTCATGGATCAGCGGGTCCAGCCCGATGGCGCTCAGGCTGCCCAGATACAGTTCCTGAAGGTTCGGCGGCGACGGTTTGATGATTACCTGATACTGATAGTAATGCTGAAGCCGGTTCGGGTTTTCGCCATAGCGGCCATCCGTGGGGCGGCGCGAGGGCTGGACATAGGCCGCAGCCCAGGACCGCTGCCCAAGCGACCGCAGCGTGGTCGCGGGATGGAAGGTGCCCGCGCCGACCTCCATGTCATAGGGTTGCAGCACGGCGCAGCCCTGCGCGGCCCAATAGGTTTGCAGGCGCAGGATCACCTCCTGAAAGCTGCGGGGTCGGTTGGGGCTGGTCATCGGGCCATCCTTTTGCATAGATCAGGCAAAGCTCTCGCGCCTTCTAGGCGTGGTGCCGGACAGGGTCAATAAAGCCCGGCCGACGGGGCGGATAACGAGGACGAAAAAGGAGACCGGAATGCGGCGAGCGGTAAGGGCGGGTCTGGCGATGGCATTCGTGGCGGGATGGCCGCTGGCCGGTCATGCGCAGGATGCGGTGATCCGGATCGAGGCCAAGCGCGGCGCAGAGGCCGCCGCCGAGGCCGCCGCGAACTGGGGGCGGCAATTCGACGATGTGGTGACATTTCCGATGGCGCGCGGCTGGTTCGGCATCGCGCTGGGGCCGCTGGACCCCGCAGAGGCGAATGCCCGTCTGGCCGAGTTGAAGGCCGCGAATGCCATTCCTGCCGACAGTTTCGTGTCGGTCCCCGAAGGCGTGGAACTGACCCCGCTGGCGGCGGATGCGCAGTCTGACACGTCTGATGGCGCCGATACGGGCGGGTCGGGCAATGCGTCACTTGCGGCTGGTGCGGCGGCGGGCGAGGGCGGCGGCAGCCTGCTGTCCGGCGATGACATCGTGATCGATGGCCGGGCCGAGGATCAGCCGGGCTCGGTCGAGGAAACGGTAACGGGGCGGGGGCCGGGCGGCGCGGTGGCCGAACCGGAACCCGATCCGCAGCCATCCGCGCCCGGCACGCATATCCGTCTGCAAACCCTTGCCGGGCAAGCCGAGGCCGAATCCGCGCTGGCCGAATGGCGCCAGACCTTCCCCGAGGCGTCGCTGTGGCGGATCCCCGGCGGGCGCTTTGCCATTGCGCTTGGCCCGCTGGAGGACGCGACGGCCAATGCGTGGCTGGCGGCCTTCCGCGAGGCGGGACAGGTGCCGCGCGATGCCTTCACCTCGGACGCGGCAGAGATGGGCGAGGCGCTGGAGACCGGCCCCGATCTGGCCCTGCCCGCACCGGGCGAGACGCAAGAGATGCCGCCGCTGGAGGATATCCAGCGCGCCCTGCGTTGGGCAGGGCATTACGACGGTGCTATCGACGGCAAGACCGGCCCGCAGACCCGCGCCGCCATCGCCGCCGAGGTCGCCAATCTGCGGCTGTCGCCCGATGCGGGCACGGCGATGCGGCTGCTGATCGAACGCCGCGCCGAATGGCGGCAAGAGATGGGGCTGACCGAATTGCGCGACGATTACACCGGCCTGTCGGCGATCGCGCCGCTGGATGTGCTGGAATTCAACCGCAACGAACGCTCATTGGCGATCTATGGGCCGAAGAACGATTCGGGCGCGGCGCTGATCCTGTTCAGCCAGCCGGGCGGCCAGCAGGAATTGCTGGACATGACCGGGCTTGTGACCGCGCTTGGCTGGGTGCCGCAGCCCGAACGCAGCATTTCGCAAGGGCACGCGCTGCTGGAGGGGCAAAACGCCGACCATATCGGCCATGCCGAGGGCTGGGTGCGCGACGGCCGGGCCGAAGGCTTCGTGCTGATCTGGGCGGCCAGTGCTGCCGAGGATCAGGCCCGCGTCGCCGCCGAACTCAGCGACAGTCTGTCGCGCTTTGCCCCGGCGCAGAACGACGCGCAGGCGACGGCTCCGGCCAGCCCCGCTGACGATACGACGCAGCCCTAGCCGCGCCAGAACCGCGGCAGCAGGATCACAAGGACCGCGATCAGCTCCAACCGGCCCAGATACATCCCGGCGATCATCAGCCATTTGGCGGCGCCGGGCAGTTGGGCCACCGAACCGTTGCCAGTGATCTCGGGGCCCCAGACCGGGCCGATATTGGCGATCGAGGTCCAGGCGGCGGTCAGGGCCGTGCGCGGATGCAGCCCGGTCAGCGACAGCGCGACGATCAGCAGCCCGAAGGTCAGCATGAACAGGGTAAAGAAGGCGATCACCGAATCGATCACGTCCTTTTCCAGCACCCGCCCGGCAAAACGCAGCGGATAGACGCGATGCGGCAGTTGCATCCGCCGGATCTGCGCCCGCACCGCCTGCAACAGCACCAGCCAGCGGAACACCTTGACCGAACAACTGGTCGATCCGGTGCAGCCGCCGATCAGCCCGCACAGAAACAGCACCGCCAGCGGAAACTGCCCCCATGCGCTGACATCGGCCGAGGCGAAACCGGTGCCCGAAAAGATCGACACCGTGTTGAACACCGTTTCGCGCAGCATCCCGGTCAGGCTGTCAGGCGCTTCGTCCAGCAGCCGATAGAGAAACACCGCCGCACAGGCATAGACCATCCAGCGCAGATAGGCGCGGATCTGGCCGTCCTGCCAGATCGGCCCGAACTGGCCGCGCATCGCCTGCACCATGCGGATGAAGGGGATCGAGGCCAGCACCATGAAGCCCGCCGCCGCCCATTCCGGTGCCCCGCTGAAGGCAGCGAAGCTGGCGTCGCGGTTGGAGAACCCCCCGGTCGAGACGGTGGACAGCGCCTGCACCACCGCGTCGAACCCGTTCATGCCCAGCAGGATGAAGGTCAGCATGCAGGCCGCGGTCAGGATCAGGTAAAGCCGCGCGACCTCTCCGGCGATTTCGCTGGCGCGGGGCAGGATCTTTCCCATCGTGTCGAAACCTTCCGAGCGGAAGAACTGCATCCCGCCGACGCGCATCGCGGGCAAAAACACCATCGCCACGACGACGATCCCCAGCCCGCCCATCCAGTGCAGCATGACACGCCACAGATGCACGCCGCGCGGCAGCCCGTCCAGTTCCGGAAAGGCGGTCGCACCGGTGGTGCTGACGCCTGACATGGCCTCGAAATAGGCGTCGGTCAGGCTGGCATGGGGCTGACCCAGAACGAAGGGCAGGGCGCCAAAGACCGGCACCACCAGCCACAGCGCCGAGGTGAACAGGAACGCCTGCCGGATGGTCATCGACCGCTCGGCCCCGCCGGTGGCGACGGCCAGCAGCACCCCGGCGATGAAGGTCAGCATCCCGGTTTCGAAAAACACCTGCCAGTGCGGGCTGCCGTGCCACCAGTCCACCGCGACCGGCAACAGCATCGACGCGCCCAAAGCGGCGACGATCTTGCCAATCGGATGGGCCACCGGACGAATGTCGATCATGGCCATTGCTTGCCGCGCCGGATTGCCGCCGTCAAGCGGGCGCGGCGCGACGCCGGGGCGCATTGACCCGGGCGGCGAAAGCCCGGCATGGAAGGCGGCATGGAACCCGACCGCCCCCAGATCGCCGCGCGCCTGCGTGCGCTGGCCGCCCCGCAGCGGCGGCGGTTGCGGATCAGCGCCGGATGCGCCGCTTTCGCCGAGGCGCTGTGGCTGGTGCAGGCGGGCGCTTTGGCCTGGTCGCTGGCGGGGCTGGCGGATGGGCAGACCGGGGCGGGCGGCCTTGGCGCGGCGGCGCTGATCGTGGCGGCGGTGGGGCTGGCGCGGGCGCTGTTGTCGTTGCGGGCATCAAGGCTGGCGGAAACCGCCGCCGATCACGTCATTGCCGCCACGCGCGCGCCGTTGCTGGCGCGCAACCTGCGTCTTGCGCCGGGGGCGGGGGCGCCTGCCTCGGCTGCGGTGGCGGCGCTGCTGACCGACAAGCTGGCGATGCTGCGGCCGTGGTTGCTGCGCTGGCATATGGCCAAAGCGCGGGTGATGGTCGTGCCGCTGCTGATCCTGCTGGTCTCGGGCGTGATCTCTTGGGTGGCGGCGCTGGTCCTGATGATCAGCGGGCCGCTGATCCCGGTGTTCATGGCGCTGGTGGGTCTGGCGGCGCGGGATGCCTCGGCCCGGCAGATGGATGAGATCGCCAGCCTCAACACCCTGCTGATGGACCGGTTGCAGGCGCTGGTCGATATCCGCCTGCTGCGCGCGCGGCCCGCGATGCTGGCCGATTTCACCCGCCGCGCCGACGATCTGCGCGACCGCACCATGACGGTGCTGCGCATCGCCTTTCTGTCCAGCGCGGTGTTGGAGCTGTTTGCCGCGCTGGGTGTGGCGATCATGGCGGTTTTCGTCGGCTTCACCCTGCTGGGCGCGCTGAATTTCGGCACATGGGGTGGCCTGACGCTGGCCGAGGGCGTGTTTCTGCTGCTGCTGGCGCCCGCCTTCTTTCAGCCGCTGCGCGATCTGGCCGCCGCCTGGCATGACCGCATCTCGGCGCAGGCGGTGGCCCGCGACCTGATCGCGGACGAGGCGCTGGCGCTGCCCGCCATCCCCGGCGCGGGACGGCAGGCGCGGCCCCTGACCGGTGCGATCGCATTCGCGGGGGGACGTTTTCGCGGGCGTGACCTGCCGCCCTTCGACTTGGAGCCGGGCGAGGCCGTGGCGCTGACCGGGCCGTCAGGCAGCGGCAAGACCACGCTGATCGAGATGCTGGCCGGGCTGCTGCCCTCCGATGGCGCGCTGCGCGTGGGTGGCCACCCCATCGGTGACGCGAATGCCGATGGCTGGCGGGCCGGGCTGTCGCTGGTTTCGCAACGGGTGCATTTTCTGGACCTCAGCCTGCGGCAGAACCTGACGCTGGGGCGGGATTGCAGCGATGATGACATCCGCGCCGCGCTGGATCTGGCGCAGGCCGCGCCGCTGGTCGCGCGTCTGCCCGAGGGGCTGGAGACGCGACTGGGCGAAAACGGCGCCGGGGTCTCGGGTGGAGAGGCGCGGCGGCTGACCATCGCCCGTGTCGCGCTGCGCCATGCCCCGCTGGTGCTGGCCGATGAGCCGACCGCCGATCTGGATGACGCGACCGCCGGGGCGGTGATTGCCGCGCTGCTGGCGCTGCACGGGCAAGGCGCTACACTGATCGCCGCCAGCCATGACCCGCGCCTGATCGCTGCCCTGCCGCGCCGGATCGAGGTTGCACCATGAGCCCGCTTCGCCAGATATGGCGCGTGATTCGCGCCGCCCATCCGCGCGAGATGCGCCGAGGGCTGGCGCTTGGCGTCGCGGTGGCGCTGTCGGGGGTCGCGTTGCTGGGCCTGTCGGGCTGGTTCATCACCGCCGCCGGGATCGCCGGAGCGGCAGGACTTGGGGCGCATTTCGACGTGTTCCGCCCCTCGGCCGGGATCAGGTTTCTGGCCATCACCCGCACCGCCAGCCGCTATGGCGAGCGGCTGCTGACCCATGATGCGACGCTGAAGGCGCTGGCCGCGCTGCGGGTGCGGGTGCTGGACGGGCTGTCGCAGGCGGATTTCGCCCAGCAATCGCGGCTGCGGGGTGGCGAGGCGCTGAACCGGCTGACCGCCGATATCGACGCGCTGGACGGGCTGGCGATTCGGCTGGTCTTTCCGGCGCTGTCGGGGCTGATCGCCTGCGCGCTGTCATTCGCGGCGCTGTGGCTGTGGGTCGGTCCGGGCGTGGCCTTTTGGGTTGTGGGCCTGTCGCTGACCGGCGCGCTGGCGGTGCTGATCTGGTCGGGCCGCGCCGCGATGATCCCGGCTGCCGAGGCCGAGGCGCGGCATCAGGCGCTGCGTTCCGCCACCATCGACCGGTTGCGCGGGCGTCCGGTTCTGGCGGTTGCGGGCAGGCTGGAGGACGCAGGGGCCGAGTTGCTGGCGCTGGACGCCGATGCGCGCCGCGCCCAGATGGCGCAGGCAAGGATCGAGCATCGCGCGCAGGTGCTGTTGCAGGCGTTGTCGGCGCTGGTGCTGGCCGGGGCGCTGTGGCTGGCGGGCGATCTGGTGCTGCAAGGGCGGATCGGGGCGGCGCAGGCCGGGCTGGCGGTCTTTGTGGCGCTGGCGATGGGGGAACTGACCGGCGCGCTTCAGCGTGGCGCGGCGGAACTGGGACGGATGCGTGACGCGGCGCGCCGGGTGGTGCCGCTGTTGCAGATGTCCCACGAACGGCCCGCGCCGGCCACGGCAACCCGTCCGGGTTTGCGGTTGCAGGGGCTGACGGCCGCCGCATTGCCCGGCCTGCCGCCGGTGGTTCGCGACCTGACGCTGGAGGTTGCGCCGCGAGAGACCGTCGCCCTGACCGGGGCCAGCGGGCGCGGCAAAAGCGTGGTGCTGAACACCATCGCGGGACTGGTCGCGCCGGTCTCGGGGCAGGTGCAGGTGGGCGGAGAGGTCGGCTATCTTCCCCAGCGCCCGGCGCTGCTGGCGGGCAGTTTGCGCGATGCGCTGGCCTTGGCCGCGCCCGATGCCGATGATGTGATGATGGGCGCGGTGCTGCGCCATGTCGCGCTGGATCTGCCGCTGGATCTCCGGTTGGGCGAGGGTGGATCGGGCCTTTCGGGCGGACAGGCGCGGCGGCTGGCGCTGGCGCGTGTTCTGATCCGTCGCCCGGATATCCTGCTGCTGGACGAGCCGACCGAGGGTCTGGACGCCGCCACCGCCGAACGGGTGCTGGCCGGTATCCGCGACTGGCTGCCCGACGCCGCGATCCTGACCGCCGCCCATCGGCAGGCCGAAAGACGCATGGCCGACCGCATCGTCGCGCTGTAACGCCCGGCAGGTAAGAGGAGCAGGACTTGAACGGGACCGGGCGGCAGGTTACGTTGAATTCAACTTGAGATCGGAGGGCGTATACGATGGCGCCCAAGCGTCCTGCGGGTGTGGACGCGTTCCCGAAAAAGCCGGTAGAGCCATCCATCACCCGCCAAACCGAGGAGGCGCCGCTCTATGCGGCGCTGGATCTCGGCACCAATTCGTGCCGGATGCTGATTGCGCGACCGCGTGGCAGTCAGTTTCAGGTCATTGACAGCTTTTCCAAGCCTGTTCAGCTTGGTCATGGGCTGGAGGCTTCGGGACGCCTGTCCCGCAGTTCGATGGCGCGTACCGTTCACGCATTGCAGGTCTGCCGGCGCAAGCTGGAACAGCACCGCGTGCCGCATATGCGGCTGGTGGCGACCGAAGCCTGCCGCCGCGCCCGCAACAGCCGCGATTTCATGCGCACGATCCGGCGAGAGACCGGCCTGCCGATCGAGATCATCGGCGCCGAGGAAGAGGCGCGTCTGGCGGTGATCTCTTGCGCGCCGCTGGTCAATCACAAGACCGAGACATTGCTGGTGGTCGATATCGGCGGCGGCTCGACCGAGCTGGTGTGGATCGACCTTGAGGATGTCGAACCCAAAGAGCGCTCGCGGGCGATCATGCGGCTGTCGAACGGCTTCGGCAATCCACGGCCGGGCGATGCGCGGGTGGTGGACTGGATCAGCGTCCCGCTGGGCGTGGCGACGCTGCGCGACCAGTTCGCCGATGTCGAGGACGATCAGGGCCGTTTCGCGTTGATGAGCTGGTATTTCGAGGAATTGCTGGCGGATTTCGCCCCCTATGCCGACGGATCACCCGACGAGGGGTTCCAGATCATCGGTACCTCGGGGACGGTGACGACGGTCGCGGCCAGCCATCTGGGCCTGCGCCGCTATGACCGGACCAAGGTGGACGGCATGACCATGACGACCGAGCAGATCGACCGGGTGATCCATTCCTATCTGGCGCTGGGGCCGGACGGGCGGCGTGCCGATCCCCGCATCGGGCGCGAACGCCATGCGCTGATCATGTCGGGCGTGGCGATCCTGCAGACGCTGATGCGGGTCTGGCCGACCAGACGGCTGTCGGTTGCGGATCGCGGTCTGCGCGAAGGGCTGCTATATGCGCAGATGGTGCGCGACGGGGTGTTGACCCCGGACGGGATGAACGGAGTGGCATGACAGTGAAGGACCGGCGATGACGAAAGCACCGGGAAGCCGTGCGGGAAAGACCAGCGGGCGCGGCCAGCGCGATCTGCGGGTGCGGGTCAAGACCGCCAAGGGGCGCAAGCTGTCCAGCACGCTGTGGTTGGAACGGCAGTTGAACGACCCCTATGTGGCGCGGGCCCGGCGCGAGGGGTATCGCGGGCGTGCGGCCTTCAAGATCCTTGAACTGGATGACAAATACCGCTTTCTGGTGCCGGGTGCTCGGGTCGTCGATCTGGGCTGCGCGCCGGGCGGCTGGTGTCAGGTGGCCGTGGAACGCGTGAACGCCCTGGGCGAGAAATCCGGCAAGGCGGTGGGCAAGGTGCTGGGCGTTGATCTGCAACCGGTCGATCCGATTTCCGGCGCCGAGATCCACCAGCTGGATTTCCTGTCCGAAGGGGCCGACGAACAGGTCAAGCAATGGCTGGGCGGCCCGGCCGATGTGGTGATGTCGGACATGGCGGCGGCATCCTCGGGCCACAAGGGCACCGACCATTTGCGCATCGTGGCGCTGGTCGAGGCGGCTGCCGCGCTGGCCTTTGACGTGCTGGAGCCGGGCGGAACCTTTGTCGCCAAGGTGCTGGCAGGCGGGGCCGAAACCGATATGCAGGCGCTGCTGAAGCGCAACTTCACCAAGGTCGCGAATGTGAAACCCCCGGCCAGCCGCAGCGATTCGTCCGAGAAATTTGTCGTCGCCACCGGTTTTCGTGGCCGCCCGGAAAAGGGTGACGATCAACCGGGCTGATTGCGGAACGTCTCGGGGCGGCGGCCCGTTGCCGCGCAAAGGACGCGGGCGAAATGGGCGTGGCTGGCGAATCCGGTGTCGGCGGCGATCTGCGTCACGCTTAACCGGGTTTCGCGCAGCAGGGTGATCGCCTGCCGCAGGCGGATGTCGTTCAGGATGTCCACCGCGCGCTTGCCGCGATGATCCAGCGCCGCCCGGTCCAGTGCCGCTGTGCCGCAACCCAGCATCCGCGCCAGATCGGCCACCGTCACGGTCGGGCCGAAGGCGCCTTGCGCCAACCCCTCGAACCGTTCCACCAGCCCGGCACCGCTGCTGCGCGTCAGGTCGGGGGCCGAGTCGGGGTGCGAGGGTGGCATTTCGCCGATCACCCGCATCAGCAGGTCCAACTGCCGCGTCAGCGCCGCGCCCTGACGCGCCGCCTGCTCCAGATTGCGCAGAACGGTCAGCATTTGCGGCCCATGCCTGCCGGTCGAGGCCGCGATTTGGTAGCGCGGGGCCAGATCGCGCATCTGTTCGGGGCGGATCAGCAGCACATGGCCAGAGGCCGCCTGCAAGGGCGTGGCGGCGAAGGCGGTCCCCGCTGGAATCCAGCGCAGATCGCCCGCCTGCATGATCCCCGGCTGACGCGGCAGGTCCAGTCGCAGCCGCCCATCCGTCACCCAGATCAACGCATGTTCGGATCGTGTGCGCGGTTGCAAGGAGGCGCCGCCCCAGACGAATCCCTCCAGCGGCAGCAGCCGGATCGCGTCCCGCCCGGCGGCTTCGCGTGTGGAAACAGGAACCGGGTCAATGCCCGTCAGGGTTGTTGCAGGAATTTGCGCATGGCCGTCAAGGATCCCGCCCTCATTGATTCCCGCCCTGGCAAGGACACCGATTCCGCGCGGCGTCGCAGTCTGGCCGGAGACGTCGCGCAAGATACTGCGCGTGAAGGGGAAATTGTCTTGCCAATCATTACGCGAAAACACCGACATGAGCCTGACCCGACAGGAGAACCGACAAACCGACTTATAGCCTGCCAATCATTAAGCGAGGCTTAATGCAGTTAAAAATCCCGATTGATTCGCGTCAAGGTAGAGTAAACCAGTATCAGCTTACCGGCCATTGCAACCAGTCTTTCATCCGGCCCCGGAACCAGATGCGCTGGGATTTCGCATATTGGCGCGTGGCGATGATCGCGGCCTCGGTCGCAGCGGCCAGATCGGTTTCGCCACGCAGATGCGCGACCAGTTCCGGCGCTCCGATGGCGCGGGCCCATTGCTGGCGCGGGTCCCAATGCGGCAGCATCTGCCGCACCTCGTCCAGCGCGCCCATCCGCATCATCGCGTGAAAGCGCCGCGCGATCCGGTCGGCCAGCCAGTCGCGATCGGCGGTCAGCAGGATGCGCTGGCAATCGGCGGGGGCGATCAGCGGCGGCGGGGTCTCGGCCTGCCATTCGGCCAGCCCGCGTCCGGTGGCGCGCAGAACCTCCCATGCGCGCTGCACGCGGGCGGGATTGCGCAGGTCGATGCGTTCGCGGGTCAGGGGGTCCAGATCCGAGACCATCCGCGCAAGGCCGTCCTGATCCGCCAGCAGCCCGTCGCCCTCGGCCCGGATTTCAGGCGGCACGGGCGGCACCCAGGCCAGCCCCTGCGTCAGCGAGGTCAGGTAAAGCCCCGTTCCCCCGACCACGATCAGCCGTTGCCCTGTCAGCGCCGCCACATCCCGCAACCAGTCGCCCACGGAATAGCCGCGCCCCGGCGCGACATGGCCATAAAGCGCATGGGGCAGGGCGTTTTCCTCGGCAACCGATGGCCGCGCGGTCAGCACCCGCCAGCAAGACCAGACCTGCAACGCATCGGCATTCACGATCAGCCCGCCCTGCGATTGTGCGACCGCCGCCGCCAGCGCCGATTTGCCGCTGGCGGTGGGGCCTGCGATCAGTAAATGGCGGGATGCGTCGATCAGGGACAGGACGGGGCCGCTCATGGTTTTCCATACAGTTGAACCTGCGCGCCTTTTGCGACATTTTGCGCGACAATGAAAGCGACGGTGCCGTTCAGGAAGGAACCCACATGACCGACGACATGGGCACAGCGCCCACCCAATATGGCCGGGTAATGCTGAAGATTTCTGGCGAGGCGCTGATGGGCGATCAGGGTTACGGCCTGAATCCGCCCACGGTCGAGCGGATCGCGCGCGAGGTCGAATCGGTGGCCGCGATGGGGGTCGAGGTCTGCATGGTCATCGGCGGCGGCAACATCTTCCGCGGATTGCAGGGCAGCGCGCAGGGGATGGAGCGGACGACCGCCGATTACATGGGCATGCTGGCCACGGTGATGAACGCGCTGGCGATGCAATCGTCGCTGGAGGCACGGGGTCTTTACTGCCGGGTCATCAGCGCCATCCGCATGGACGAGGTCTGCGAACCCTATATCCGCCGCCGAGCCATCCGGCATCTGGAAAAGAAGCGGATCGTGATCTTTGCCGCGGGCACCGGCAATCCCTATTTCACCACCGACACCGCCGCGACCCTGCGCGCCAACGAGATGAACTGCGAGGCGATCTTCAAGGGCACCAAGGTCGATGGCGTCTATGACAAGGACCCGAAAAAGCACGCCGATGCAAAACGTTACGAGAATGTCAGCTATGACGAGGTGTTGCAGAAACATCTGGGGGTGATGGACGCCTCGGCCATCGCGCTGGCCCGTGACAACCGGCTGCCGATCATCGTCTTCTCGCTGGACGAGCCGGGCGGTTTCCGCTCGATCCTGGCGGGAGAGGGCACCTATACCCGCGTTCACTGCTGATTTTCCACGGATTTTATCACAGTCAGGGAAGATGCAAAGCCTCGCCCATTTTACGGGCAAAGGCTTTGCCAATTTGCGGCGATCCGGTTACAAGCGTTCGAAAATCAGTTCAGAGGCGGCTTCACATGGCAGAGGACATCGACATCGACATTGACGATCTGGAACGGCGCATGAAAGGGGCGATGGAAAGCCTGCGCCATGAATTCGGCAGTCTGCGCACCGGCCGCGCCTCGGCCAGCATGGTCGAGCCGGTTCAGGTCGATGCCTATGGCCAGATGACGCCGATCAACCAGCTGGGCACCGTCAACGTCCCCGAGCCGCGCATGGTCACCATCAACGTCTGGGACAAGGCGATGGTGGGCAAGGTCGAAAAGGCGATCCGCGAAAGCGGTCTGGGCATCAACCCGCAGCTGAACGGCACCATCATCATGCTGCCGATCCCCGAACTGAACGAGGAACGCCGCCGCGAACTGACCAAGGTCGCCGCGCAATATGCCGAAAGCGCCCGCGTCGCCATCCGCAACGTGCGCCGCGACGGCATGGACCAGATCAAGAAGGGCAAGGCCAATGGCATGCCCGAGGACGACCAGAAATTCTGGGAAACCGCCGTGCAGGAACTGACCGACAAGATGATTGGCGGCGTCGATCAGGCGCTGGAGGCCAAGCAGGCCGAGATCATGCAGGTCTGAGGGAACATATGCCAGCCGATAGCGCGCCACGCCTGCGGACCGGCGGGACCGATGAACGGCCCCGCCACGTTGCGATCATCATGGATGGAAACGGGCGTTGGGCGACCGAACGCGGCTGGCCAAGGTTGGTCGGGCATCGTCGCGGGGCCGAACGAGTCAAGCAGATCGTCCGGGCCTGCCCCGATCTGGGGGTGAACTGGCTGACGGTCTATGCCTTCTCGACCGAGAACTGGAAACGCTCGACCGAAGAGGTGCTGGGTCTGATGAAGATCTTCCGCCGCTATATCGAGCGCGAGGCCGAGGGGCTGTCGGGCGAGGGCGTGCGGCTTCGCTTTATCGGCGGGAGAGAGCGTCTGGACCCGAAACTGCAACAGTTGATGGCCTCGATCGAGGCTCGCACGGCGGGCAATACCCGGCTGAACCTGACCGTGGCGATCAATTACGGCGGCCGGGACGAGTTGACGCGCGCCGCTGCCCGTCTGGCGCAGAAAGTCGCGCGGGGCGAAATCAGCGATCCCGGACAAAGCGATCTGGAGGCCTGTCTGGACACGGCAGGCCAACCCGATCCCGATCTGGTGATCCGCACCTCGGGCGAGACCCGGACCTCGAATTTCCTGCCCTGGCAGGCGGCCTATGCCGAATATGAATTCACGCCGACCCTGTGGCCGGATTTCACGCCCGAGCATCTGGCCGGGATTCTGGACCGCTTTGGTCTGCGCGAGCGTCGTTTCGGCGGATTATGACGGGGCCGGGTGCCACAGGTAAACGGCTGACGCCACCGGGGAAATGGGGCGACCTGTCGCGACGCATCGCCTCGACGCTGGTGCTGCTGGGGATCGGGGTGCTGCTGGCGCTTGCGTCCGGCATCTGGTTGCGGCTGGGCATGGCGGTGATTTCCGCCGTGATCTTCTGGGAGCTGGCCACCATGACCGGCTGGCGCCATCCCGAACTGCATCTGACCGCCTTTGGCCGCCATCGCCCGCTGGCGCTGGCGATCATCGCCGGGCTGGCGCAGGCCGCCGCGCTGAACATGTTCCACCCCGCCGCGCCGCTGGCGCTGCTGCTGCCGATCCTTGCCGGAATACCGGGGGCGACGGCGCGTGATCGCTGGACCTATGCCGGTTTTGGCGCGGCGATCATGCTGGTGGCCTATGGGCTGGTCGGCTTCCGAGAGGAATATGGCCTGCATTTCGTGCTGTGGCTGATGGGCATTGTCATCATTTCCGACACGGCGGGTTACTTTGTCGGGCGGGTCGTGGGCGGGCCGAAATTCTGGCCGAAGCTGAGCCCCAAGAAAACCTGGTCGGGCACGATCGCCGGTTGGGTCGGCGCGCTGCTGCTGGGGTTGGCGCTGTGGTGGTTCGAGATGGGCGATGCCTCGCTGATCTGGATCTCTCCGCTGGTTGCGCTTGCCGGGCAGATGGGCGATATCGCCGAAAGCTGGCTGAAACGCCGGGCGGGGGTCAAGGACAGCTCGAACCTGATTCCGGGGCATGGCGGTTTCATGGATCGCTTCGACGCGGTGACGGGCGCGGTGCTGGCCGCCATGCTGATCGGGCTGGTGACCAGCCTGCCTGCGGTGAATTGAACGGAATGAGACGGATTTCGATATTCGGGGCCACCGGCTCGGTCGGGGCCAATGGCGTCGATCTGCTGATGCAGGCGGGCGGGGCCGATGCCTTTGACGTGGTGGCGCTGACCGGCGGGCGCAATATCGCGCGGCTGGCGAAGATGGCGCGCGATCTGCGCGCCGATGTCGCCGTGACCGCGCATGAGGAACTGCTGGACGACCTGCGCGCCGCGCTGGCGGGCAGCGGGATCGAGGCGGCGGCGGGGCGGCAGGCGCTGCTGGAGGCCGCCGCGCGTCCGGCGGATTGGGTTCTGTCGGCGATCATCGGCGCGGCGGGGCTGCTGCCGGGTCTGACGGCGTTGCGGCACGGGGCGACTCTGGCGCTGGCCAACAAGGAATCGCTGGTCTGCGCGGGTGGGTTGATGCGCCGGGTGGCCGAAGATCACCGGGCCACCATCCTGCCAGTTGATTCGGAACATTCCGCGATCTTTCAATGTCTTGGAAATGAAACCCTCGAAAGTGTCCAGCATGTGACCATCACGGCCTCGGGCGGGGCATTCCGTGATTGGCCGCTGGAGCGTCTGGCGACGGCGACGGTGACCGAGGCTTCGACCCATCCCAACTGGGCGATGGGGCAGCGGATCACCATCGACTCGGCCTCGATGTTCAACAAGGCGATGGAGATCATTGAGACGCATGAGTTTTTCGGGCTTGAGCCCAAGCGGATCAGGGTGCTGGTCCATCCCGAATCCATCATTCACGCGCTGGTGTCCCATGTCGATGGCGGCACGATTGCGCATATGGGCGCGCCCGACATGCGCCATGCCATCGGCTATGCGTTGAACTGGCCGCATCGTCGGCCCTTGCCGGTGGCGCCGCTGGATCTGGCGGCGATCGGTGGCCTGACATTCCGCACCCCTGATGAAACCCGCTGGCCCGCGCTGCGCCTTGCGCGAGAGGTGATGGCGGCGGGTGGTGCGGCGGGGGCGGTGTTCAACGCCGCCAAGGAACAGGCGCTGGATGATTTCATCGCCGGACGGATCGGATTCACCCGGATGGCGCCGCAGGTCGAGGCCACGCTGGAGGCCCTGTCGGCCCGGCCCGGTTTCGGACATGATCCGGCGGATCTGGAAACGGTTCTGGAATGGGACCGCGCCGCAAGACAGGAGGCCGCTGCATGAGCGAACTGATCCCCCAATTCGGCGGCACGCTGTGGACGCTGGCGGCTTTTGTCGTGGCCCTGGCGGTCATCGTCTCGGTCCACGAATACGGCCATTACATCGTCGGGCGCTGGTCCGGCATCCGGGCCGAGGTGTTTTCGGTGGGCTTCGGTCCGCGCCTGTTCTCGCGGCGTGATCGGCGGGGAACGCTGTGGCAGGTGGCGGCGGTGCCTCTGGGCGGTTATGTCCGCTTTATGGGCGATGCCAATGCGGCCAGCGCCGGGCCGGGCCGTCCGGTCGATCCCGCGATCCGGCGCCAGACCCTGACCGGCGCGCCGCTTTGGGCGCGGTTCTCGACGCTGCTGGCCGGGCCGGTCTTCAACTTCATCCTGTCGATCCTGATCTTTGCCGGTTTCGCGGTCTTTCAGGGCCTGCCCTCGGACCGGGTCGAGGTCGGGCGCATCATGGCCAGCCCGCCCGGCGTGGTGAATGAATTGCAGCCGGGCGACCGGATTCTGGCGGTGGACGGCCACCAGATCAAGAACTGGGGCGATCTGGGCCGCGCGATCGAGGATCTGCCGCCGACCGCCCAGCACGAATGGCGGGTGGAACGCGGCGGGGTCTCGGTCACCGTGGCCGGGCCGGACCCGATGCCCGCGCGGATCAGCGGCGTCGCACCACGCAGCGCGGCGGCGGATTCCGGTCTGCGCGCGGGCGATGTGATCACATCTGTCGATGGCGATCCGATCACCCGCTTTACGGAGGTCCGCGCCCATGTCGAGGCCGCCGAAGGCCAGCCCCTGCTGCTGACCGTCTGGCGCGAGGGGCAGGGCGAGGCCAGCTATACTCTGGCTCCCAAGCGGCAGGACCTGCCTGCGGCGGGCGGCGGGTTCGAGCAACGCTGGCTGATCGGGATCAGCGGCGGCGAGGGCTTTTTCACCCCCGCCACCCGCAGCGCCGGACCCTTCGAGGCGCTGTGGCTGGGGATCACCCAGACATGGGCCATCATCGGTTCATCCCTGACGGGGATGTGGGCGATGATCTCGGGGCAGATCGGCGCCTGCAACCTGGGCGGCGCGATCTCGATCGCCGAAAGCACCGGGCAGGCGGCCAGCGCGGGGGGGGCGAATTTCCTGTGGTGGATCGCGGTTCTGTCCGCCGCCATCGGCTTTCTGAACCTGCTGCCGATCCCGGTTCTGGATGGCGGGCACCTGATGTTCTATACTTGGGAGGCCGTGACCGGCCGTCCGCCCTCGGATCGGGCGCTGAACCTGCTGACCGCGATCGGTATGGCGGCTGTATTGACCTTGATGATTTTCGGCCTCACGAACGATCTTTTCTGCCCGTGAGGGCGGTTGCGTTTTGACAGGGATACCCTGTTGAAGCTATGGAATATGGCAAAAGAATGCGCCAGAACGGCGCGAACGCAGGCTGGAAACCAGAGGGGCGGCTATGACACGGAAACTGGGCACGCGCGCGGTTGCGCTTATGACGGCCTTGACGATGGCGGCTCCGGTGGCGCTGATGCCGCTTGCCGCTTCGGCCTATGTCTTCAACGACGTGCGCATCGAGGGCGCGCAGCGGATCGAGCCGGGGACGATCCTGTCCTATGCCAATATCGCGCGCGGGCAGGATGTCAGCGCCGGAGAGCTGAACGACGCGCTGCAACGGTTGCAGAATTCCGGCCTGTTCGAGTCGGTCGAGGTCGTCCCTCAGGGCAACCTGCTGGTGATCCGGGTGGCCGAATATCCGACGATCAACCAGATCAGCTTCGAGGGCAATCGCCGCATCAAGGATGACCAGCTGGCGCAGATGGTGCAAAGCCAGCCGCGCCGGGTCTATCAGCCGTCGCTGGCCATTGCCGATGCCTCGGGGATCGCGCAGGCCTATGCCGCGCAGGGCCGTCTGGCCGCCCGCGTCGATCCGCGCATCATCCGCCGCAGCGACAACCGCATCGATCTGGTGTTCGAGATCCGCGAAGGCAACGTGACCGAGATCGAGCGGATCAGCTTTACCGGCAACCGCGCCTTTTCCGACCGCCGCCTGCGGCAGGTGCTGGAGACGAAACAGGCGGGCCTGCTGCGTACCTTCATCCGCCGCGACACCTTCGCGCCCGAACGCATCCCGCTGGATGAGCAGTTGCTGACGGATTATTACCGGTCGCGCGGCTATGCCGATTTCCGCGTGCAGGGCGTGGCGCCGGAGCTGGCCCGCGAACGCGATGCCTTCTATATCACATTCAACATTCAGGAAGGCCCGCGCTATCGCTTTGCGAATGTGAATACGGTGTCGGAAATTCCCGGCGTCGATGCCTCGGCCTTCGCGGCGCAGAACCGGGTCAGCCGTGGCGATGTCTATAACCCCGCCGTCATCGACAACACCATCCGCCGGATGGAAACCGTGGCGATCCAGCAGGGCCTGAACTTCGTCAATATCGAGCCGCGCGTGACCCGCAATCCCCAGAACCAGACGCTGGATCTGACCTTTGCGCTGACCCGTGGCCAGCGGGTCTTTGTCGAGCGTATCGATATCGAGGGCAACACCACCACCCTGGACGAGGTGATCCGCCGCCAGTTCACCGTGGTCGAGGGCGACCCGTTCAACCCGCGCGAAATCCGTAACGCTGCCGAACGTATCCGCGCGCTGGGTTATTTCAGCGACGCGCAGGTAGACAGCCGTCAGGGCAGCAGCAGCGAACAGGTCATCGTCGATGTCAATGTCGAGGAACAGCCGACCGGCTCGCTTAGCTTCGGGGCGTCTTATGGTGTGGCGTCGGGCGTCGGCTTCAATGCCTCGCTGAACGAGGCGAACTTCCTTGGTCGGGGGCAAAGCGTCGGTCTGACCATCTCGACCGCCAGCGACGAACAGCAGGCCTCGTTCAGCTTTGCCGAGCCGTATTTCCTGGGCCGCGACCTGCGTTTCGGCTTTACGACATGGTATCAGGTCACCGACAGCCTGAATTCCTATTACGACACCCGCTCGGTGGGCATCAGCCCCTCGATCGAATTCCCGATCTCGGCCAATGGCCGACTGGAGCTGCGCTATCGTCTGGCCAAGGACACGCTGCTGAACGTGGATCGTGGCGATGCCGAGGCCGATCCGCCGCGTCTGGGCAGTTCTCCGATCCTGCTGCGCGAGGAAGAGAGTGGCGGGCTGTGGTCGTCGTCGCTTGGCTACAGCTATAAATATGACACGCGGATCACCGGGCTGGACCCGCTGACCGGCTATAAGCTCAACTTCTCGCAGGATTACGCCGGGCTGGGCGGTGATATCGAGATGGTCACCACGACGCTGCTGGCCGGGATCGAAAGCCGCGCATGGCGTGAAGAGGTGGCGCTGCGGGCCGAATTCGAAGCCGGCGCGCTGCATCCGCTGAACGATTACACCACCCGCATCACCGACCGTTTCCGCGGCGGCAGCAAGATCCGCGGGTTTGAGCCCAACGGCATCGGACCGCGCGATCTGGAGGCGGGCAATCAGGACGCGCTTGGCGGCAACTATTTCTGGGCCGCGCGTGCCGAGGCGCAATTCCCCATCGGTCTGCCCGAGGAATACGGCATTACCGGCGGGTTGTTTGCCGATATCGGCTCGATCTGGGGGCTGGAGGATCGCGTCGGGCAGGACGGCGTGCTGGTCGATGACGGCATGCATGTGCGCGCCGCGATCGGTGCCTCGATCTTCTGGACCACGCCCATCGGTCCGCTGCGCTTCAACTTCTCGAAGGCGGTGAAGAAGATGGATTACGATGACGAGCAGAACTTTGACTTGACGATCTCGACCCGGTTCTGATGCGCGCGCGGGCCCCTTTCGCATTGGCATTGCCGATGGGGGCCTTGCTGGTCGCGGCCCTGCTGATCTGGGCCGCGCCTTCGGCCGCGCAGGAGGTGCCAGCCCCCGACGGGCTGGGCATGGAACCCGCCGCGCCCGAGGCGCAGCCCGAGCGGGAACACGGCACCGACCTGCCCACCCGCACCATCGAGACGCCCGAGGATCGCCCGCAGACGGTGATCGCGCCGGTTCTGACCGTCGATCAGGACGCGCTGTTCACCGGTTCGGCCTGGGGGCGGCGGGTGCAGGCGCAGCTTGAGGAAGAGGGCGCCGAGATTGCCGCCGAAAACGAACGGCTAGCAGATCAGCTGGCCGCCGAAGAGGCTGAACTGGCCGAGCGCAGGCCGGAACTGGAACCCGCCGAGTTTCGCAGTCTGGCCGAGGCGTTTGACAGTCGCGCCACCACCATCCGTCGCGAACGGGCGCAGGTAGTGCAAGAACTGAACGCGCGGGCCGAAACCGACCGGGATGCTTTCTATCAGGCCGCCTTGCCGATCATGGGCGAGATGATGATCAGCCGTGGCGCGGTGGTGGTGCTGGATCGTCGCACGGTGTTCGTGTCTCTGGATGCCATCGACATTACCGGCGATCTGATCGGAGAACTGGACGAGGCGCTGGGTGATGGCGCGGGCCGCCCCGGAACGATGGGCGCAACCGAGGATGGCGAGGCAGCCGATCCCCCCGCCGCCGATTAGGGCAGGCGCGCGATCCTTTCGGTCAGCAGGTCGAACAGGCCGTCGCGATCGACGTGGCGGATGAACAGCGCATTCGCCGGCCGGTCGGTGACGCGCCACCAGTCGGCCACGGTCATGCCGGTGGTGAAACGGCCCTCGGTCTCGATCTCGACATTGATCTGGCGGCCCTGAAACAGGTCGGGGCGCAGCAGCCATGCGATGGCGCAGGGATCGTGCAGCGGTGCGCCCTGACTGCCGTATTTCTCGCGGTCATAGCGTTCGAAGAAATCCGTCCAGCTGGCCACCGCCGGGCCGCAGCGATTGGGCAGGGCGCGCATCGCCTCGACCCAGACGCGGCTGGTCATCGCTTCATGCGTCACGTCCAGCGGCATCATCACCAGTGGAATGCCGGCCTGAAATACCTGTTGCGCGGCCTCTGGGTCCACAAAGATGTTGAATTCGGCGGCGGGGGTGACGTTGCCGACCTCGAAATAGGCGCCGCCCATCAGCACGATGCGCTGAATGCGGGGGATGATGTCGGGGGCGCGGGCGATGGCACTGGCGATATTGGTCAGCGGACCGATGGGCACCAGCGTGACGGTGCCGGGGGCTTCGCCGCGCAGGGTTTCGATGATGAAATCGACGCCATGTTGCGGGCGCAATGCCATCCCGGGCGCGGGCAGGTCGATCCCGTCGAGGCCGGTCTGGCCGTGGACATGCTCGGCCGTGATCAGTCGGCGCGACAGCGGCGCGTCGCAACCGGCATGGACCGCCAGATCGGGACGGCCCGCCAGTTCGCAGATCTTGCGTGTGTTCAGTTCGGTCAGCGTCAGCGGCACGTTCCCGGCGACGGCGGTGAGGCCCAGAACCTCGATTTCGGGGCTGGCCAGCGCCAGAAGGATCGCCACGGCATCATCCTGCCCGGGATCGGTGTCGATGATGATCTTTTGCGTCATCCGCGGGCTTTCCTGTTTGCGCAGAGAAGGGGGAAGCCTTTCCAACCCCGTCGAGGGGCCGGAAAGGCTGCGGGACAAGCCCGCGGTCTAGTCGAAGGCGCGGTCGGTGATCAGATGGGTAAAGGCGCCTTCGGGCGCGGCCGAGATCACCGGGTCCGAGCCGCCCGCCAGCAGGGTATCGACCGTGCGCTGGTAATCGGCCTCGTCCAGCGTGCCGTCCGAACCCTCGGTCAGCGCGGCGATTTCCTGTGCCATGCGGACCTGATGGTCCAGCGTCTGGGCGCCGGTTTCGTCATTGTCCAGAACGATCTCGGCGGCCTCTTCGGGGTTTTCCTCGACATAGCGCCAGCCCTTCATGCTGGCGCGGACGAAGCGGACCAGATCGGTGACCTTTTCGCTGTCCTCCAGCGTGGATTCCAGAACATACAGCCCGTCCTCCAGCGTGGCGACGCCCTGATCCTCGTATTTGAACGTCACCAGATCCTCGGGAGCCAGCCCGGCATCCAGCACCTGCCCATATTCGTTATAGGTCATGGTGCTGATACAGGCGGCCTGTTTCTGCAACAGCGGATCGACGTTGAAGCCCTGTTTCAGCACGGTGACACCTTCGGTCCCGCCCTCGGTGGACAGGCCCAGATGGCTCATCCATGACAGGAACGGATATTCGTTGCCGGAAAACCAGACCCCCAGCGTCTTGCCTGCGAAATCGGTGGCGGGATCGGTGATGCCGCTTTCCTTCAGGCAGGTCAGCATCATGCCCGAGGATTTGAACGGCTGCGCGATATTGACCAGCGGCAGGCCCTTTTCGCGCGCGGCCAATGCGGCGGGCATCCATTCGACGATCACATCAGCGCCGCCACCCGCCAGAACCTGCGTGGGCGCGATGTCGGGGCCGCCGGGCAGGATCGTGACCTCCAGCCCCTCTTCCTCATAGAAGCCCTTTTCCTGCGCGACGTAATAGCCGGCGAATTGCGCCTGCGTGACCCATTTCAGTTGCAGGGTCAGTTGATCGGCATGGGCGGCGCCGGTCAGCAGCACGGCAGAGGCGGCCCCAAGCATCAGTCGTTTCATCTTCCTACTCTCCTGTTGAGGGGTTACCCCCGTGATGGGCGCTGCGACGGGTGCCAGAACGTCACCTTCTTTTCGATCAGCGCCACAATGCCATAGAACAGCGATCCTGCAATCGCCGCCACAAGGATTTCGGCCCAGACCAGCGGCAGGTCCAGCCGCCCCACGGCGGTCGAGATGCGAAAGCCCATGCCCCGCGTCGGACTGCCGAAGAACTCGGCCACGATGGCGCCGATCAGCGCCAGCGTGGTGGTGATCTTCAGCCCGTTGAACAGGAAGGGCATGGCGGCGGGCAGACGCATCTTCCACAGGCTGGCGCCATAGGGCGCGGCCCATGTCGCCATCAGGTCACGCTGCATCGGATCGGTTGCCGCCAGCCCGGCCACCATGTTCACAAGGATCGGAAAGAACACCATGACCACGACCACCGCGGCCTTGGACTGCCAGTCGAAGCCGAACCACATGACCAGAATCGGCGCGATGCCGACAATGGGCAGGGCCGCGACGAAATTGCCGATGGGCAGCAGGCCGCGTTGCAGAAACGGGCTGCGGTCGATGGCGATGGCGGTGCCGATGGCGGCCAGCGCCCCGATCACCCAGCCGGTCAGCGCACCTTTGACGATGGTCTGCACGAAATCGACCCAGAGGATCGCGGTATTGGCGGTAAAGCTGGCGCCGATCTGGCTGGGCGCGGGCAGGATCACCGTCGGCACCCGATAGATGCGGACGGTCATCTCCCACAGGATCAGGATGGTGGCGCCGAAGATCAGCGCCACCAGCAGCCGCGTGACCCGTGTATCGAACCGCGCCAGCCATGTGTTGAGACCAAGCGCCCCCAGCCAGACGGCGATGATCGGCAGCGCGTTCAGCATGTTCCACCCCGCCGATGGGTCGCAACCCCTGTCATCCGCCGCGCCGTCATCGCGCCAGCCCCATGCGGTTCAGCGTCAGCCGCTCGATCACGCCGATCAGCATGACCAGCCCGGCGGCAAGGATCGCGGCGGCAAACAGCGCCGCCCAGATCTGCACCGTCTGCCCGTAATAGCTGCCCGACAGCAGCCGCGCGCCCAGACCCGCCGTGGCGCCCGCCGGAAGCTCTCCGACGATGGTGCCGACCAGGGCGGCGGCGATGGCGACCTTGAGGCTGGCGAACAGATAGGGCATCGAACTGGGCAACCGCAGCCGCCAGAACTGCTGGCCATCGCTGGCGTTCCAGCTGCGCATCTGGTCCAGCTGCATCCGTTCGGGCGTGCGCAGCCCCTTGACCATGCCGACCAGCACCGGAAAGAACGACAGCCATGCCGCGATGATCGCCTTGGGCAGCAGCCCGGTGATCCCGGCACTGGCGAAAACCACGATCACCATCGGCGCGATGGCAAGGATCGGCACGGTCTGGCTGGCCACCGCCCAGGGCATCACCGACTGATCCATCGCGCGGTTATGCACGATCCCAACGGCCAGCAGGATCCCCGCCGCCGTACCGATGCCGAAACCGGCCAAGGTCGCCGACAGCGTCACCCAGCCATGCCAGACAAGGCTGCGGCGAGATGTGATCTTTTGCCCCGCGAGCCCGTCCCACAACCCCGCCGCCACTTGATGCGGGGCGGGCAGAACGGGGCGGTCCTGCGTCAGGGTCTTGCCGATCAGGTCGGGCAGGGCGATCTCGACCCCGGCGCGGGCAGCCTGATCGCGTTCCCAGCGGGCATTCATCGCGACCGCCGCGACATACCAGATAAGGATGATGGCCAGCAGCACGCTCAGCACCGGCAGCACCCGCCGCAGGCCACGGCTCAGCGCGCCATCGCGGGGCAGGGCAGGCGCCACCTCAGTCATAGCTGTGCCCCTCGCGCAGCCCTTCGCGCACCTCTTGCGACAGGGCGATGAATTCCGGCGTGTCGCGGATTTCCAGCGGCCGTTCACGGGGCAGCGGGCTTTCGATCACCCTGGTGATACGGCCCGGACGCGGCGACATGACGACGATGCGGGTGGACAGATAGACCGCCTCGGGAATCGAGTGGGTTACGAAACCGATGGTCTTGCCGGTCTTGCGCCACAGTTCCAGCAGCGCCTCGTTCAGCCGGTCGCGCACGATTTCGTCCAGCGCGCCGAAGGGTTCGTCCATCAGCAGGATATCGGCGTCGAAGGCCAGGGCGCGGGCGATGCTGGCCCGTTGCTGCATCCCGCCCGACAATTGCCACGGAAATTTGCCGCCGAAACCCGACAGCTCGACCAGTTCCATCACCCGCGCGATTCGCTCGGCCCGGTCGGTGCGCGAAAACCCCATGATCTCCAGCGGCAGGCTGATATTGCCGGCAATCGTCCGCCACGGATAAAGGCCCGGCGCCTGAAACACATAGCCATAGGCCCGCGCCCGCCGCGCCTGATCCGCGCTCATCCCGTTGACCGCCAGATGACCGCCGGTCGGCGCCTCCAGCGCGGCGATGGTGCGCAGGAAAGTGGTCTTGCCGCAGCCCGACGGCCCGATGAAACTGACGAAATCGCCCTGATTGACCGTCAGGCTGACATCCTTCAACGCATGGACCGGCCCGTCGGCGGTCTGAAAGGTCAGGCTGACGTCCCGCGCCTCGATCACGCCCAAATCACACCCCGCTTGCCGGAATGCCCGACCGTTCCACCGGACGCGGCGCGGTCAGTTCCTTCCATGCCGACAGCGCCCGGTTGACATTGCCGCGTGGCTCACGCGCGACGAATTCGCCATGCCCTTCGCGACTGTCCAGCTTACCCTCGGTTACGGCAACCACACCGCGCGTCAGGGTATAGCGCGGCAGCCCCTTCACCTTCTGCCCTTCGAAGACATTGTAATCGATGGCAGATTGCTGACTGCCCGCGCTGATGGTCTTTTCCGCCCCGGGGTCCCAGACCACCAGATCGGCATCGCTGCCCACCAGAACCGCACCCTTCCTCGGATACATCCCCAGGATCTTGGCGATATTGGTCGAGGTGGCGGCGACGAATTCATTGGGCGTCAGACGGCCCGTTTCCACGCCATGCGTCCACAGCATCGGCATCCGGTCCTCCAGCCCGCCGGTGCCATTGGGGATCTTGGTGAAATCGCCGACGCCATAGCGTTTCTGTTCCGTGGTAAAGGCGCAATGATCGGTGGCCACGACCGACAGGCTGCCCGATTGCAGCCCGGCCCACAGACTGGCCTGATGGCTCTTGTTGCGGAACGGAGGCGACATCACCCGCCGCGCGGCATGGTCCCAGTCGGCATTGAAATACTCGCTCTCATCCAGAGTCAGATGCTGGATCAGCGGCTCGCCCCAGACGCGCTTGCCCTGGGCCCGCGCCCGCCGGATGGCCTCATGGCTGTCCTCGCAACTGACATGCACGACATAAAGCGGCACCCCGGCCATATCGGCCACCATGATGGCGCGATTCGTCGCCTCGCCCTCGACCTGCGGCGGCCGGGAATAGGCATGCCCCTCGGGCCCCACATTCCCCTCGGCCAGCAGCCGCGCCGACAGTTCCGCCACCACATCGCCATTCTCGGCATGAACCAGCGCGACCCCGCCCAGATCACCGACCCGGCGGAAACTGGCGAACAGCTCATCGTCATTCACCATCAGCGCGCCCTTATAGGCCATGAAATGCTTGAAGCTGGTGATGCCGCGCTTCACCACCGCCTCCATCTCGTCAAAGACCTGCTGTCCCCACCATGTCACCGCCATGTGAAAGCTGTAATCGCAATGCGCCCGCCCGGACTTGTTGTCCCACATCTGCAACGCATCCATCAGCCCCTGCCCGGGCGAGGGCAGGGCGAAATCCACCACCATGGTCGTCCCGCCCGCCAGCGCCGCCCGCGTGCCGGATTCGAAATCATCGGCGGAATAGGTGCCCATGAAGGGCATCTCCAGATGGGTATGCGGGTCGATCCCCCCCGGCATGATCAGGCAGCCCGAGGCATCCAGAACCTCATCGCCCACCAGCCCCTCGCCGATCGCGGCGATCCTGCCACCCTCGATCAGCACATCGGCCTTGTATGTCAGATCCGCCGTCACGACAGTCCCGTTGCGAATAATCGTGCTCATCGCCGTCCTCATCTCTGGTGTTCAAATATCCCGGGGGTCCGGGGGCTGGCCCCCGGCCGCACCTGGCCTCAGCGGACAGTCCCTGCGGTGTCCAGCACTGCATGCAGCAGCACATCGGCCCCCGCCTTGGCCCATTCCGGGCTGATCTCTTCGGCCTCATTATGGCTCAGCCCGTCCACGCAGGGGCACATGATCATCACCGTCGGCGCGACCCTGTTGATCCAGCAGGCGTCATGTCCCGCGCCGCTGACGATATCCATATGGCTATAGCCCAGCCTCTCGGCTGCCAAGCGCAGTGTCCCGGCCAGTTCCGGATCGAAGGTCACCGGGTCGAAATGGCCGACCGGCTCGATCTCGATCCCAAGGCCCAGTTCGGCCGCGATCTTCGGCGCCTCATCTTCCAGCAGCGCCCGCATCCGGTCCAGCTTGGCCTGATCGGGGCTGCGGAAATCGACGGTAAAGACCGCCCGGCCCGGGATCACGTTGCGGCTGTTCGGCCAGACATTGGCCTGCCCGACCGCGCCCACGGCATCGGGCTGATGATCCATGGCGATGCGATGCACCGCCTCGATGATCCGCGCCATGCCCAGCCCCGCATTCACCCGCATGCTCATCGGCGTCGATCCGGTATGCGCATCCTTGCCGGTCAGCGTGACCTGCAACCACCACAAGCCCTGCCCATGCGTCACCACACCGATCTGCTTGCCCTTGGCCTCGAGGATCGGTCCCTGCTCGATGTGATACTCGAACATCGCATGGATCTTGCGGTCGCCCGGCACCTCGTCGCCGCGCCAGCCGATCCGGTCCAGCTCATCGCCGAAACGCAGCCCCTCGGCATCCTCGCGGCTGTTGGCGTAATCCTCGGTCAGCACGCCCGCGAACACGCCCGAGGCCAGCATCGCCGGGGCAAAGCGGGTACCTTCCTCATTGGTCCAGTTGGTCACCACGATGGGGCGTCGCGTCACCAGCCCCATGTCGCGGATCGAGCGGACCACCTCCAGCCCCGACAGCACACCCAGCACGCCGTCATATTTGCCGCCCGTGGGCTGGGTATCCAGATGGCTGCCGATATAAACCGGGTCCAGATCGGGCTCAGCGCCCTCATGCCGCATGAACATGTTGCCCATGCGGTCGAGGCCCATGACCATGCCTGCCGCCTCGCACCATGTCCGGAACAGGATGCGGGCTTCGGCATCGGCATCGGTCAGGGTCTGTCGGTTGTTGCCACCGGCCACGCCGGGGCCGATCCTGGCCATCTGCATCAGGCTGTCCCACAGCCTGTCGCCATCGACCTTCATATTGGCAGCGGCGGGCAGCCCGCTTGCATCGGTCATGTCTGTTCCTTCCTGTTGTCCGCCCCGTCTTTTGCGGGGTCGGGCCATGGTCCGGATCGTCGATGTCTTGCGGAAGGCCCGACAGCGGCGGTTCGCGCGACAATCCTTGCCAATTGCTGACCAAATGGTCAGTCTTACGCTAGCACGGGGCCGTAATCAGTCAAGCGCGCCCTTGTCCCGGATCCCATTTTTATCAAATCTGCCCTAATATCAGCCATATCCAGCGGAGCGACGATGAGTGATGACAGCCAGCCCCGGATGACCCGGATCCAGAAGCGCAACCGGGAATTGATTCTGGAGGGCGCGCTGACCGTCTTTGCGGCGCATGGATTTCGCGGTGCGACCATCGATCAGATCGCCGAGGCTTCCGGCCTGTCCAAGCCGAACGTGCTTTATTACTTCGATTCCAAAGACGAAATCCATCGCACCCTGCTCAGCGCGCAACTGGATATGTGGCTGGCGCCGCTGCGCCGGATCGACCCGCAGGGCGACCCGCTGGAGGAAATTCTGCGCTATGTCCGCGCCAAGCTGGAGATGTCGCGCGACTATCCCCGCGAAAGCCGTCTTTTTGCGCATGAGGTGATTCAGGGTGCGCCGCATCTGTCCGATATTCTGGGCGGCCATCTGCGCGAGCTTGTCGATGCGACTGTCGCCATCTTCCGGCAATGGTCGGATGCCGGGCGGCTGGCGCCGGTCGATCCGCATCACCTGATCTTCTCGATCTGGGCGCTGACGCAGCATTACGCCGATTTCGACACGCAGGTCCGGGCGGTGCTGGGGCCGGGGCATGATCCGCTGGCCGAGGCCGGGGCCTTTCTGGAAAACCTCTATCGGCGGATGCTGTCGGTCTGAAAATCAGCCGGGCGGCGCGTTCAGCAGCGCGGCCGAGGGCAGGATCAGCTCCAGATTCTCGCGGGCCAGTTCGATGAAATCTTCACGCCGGCCAAAGGCCCATTCGTCGGTGGCATTGTTCGTCGCCGCGATGATGGCCGAGGCGAGGATCTCGGCCATGACCGGCCGCACATGCGGCATCCGGCGTTGCAGCATCTGGTTCAGCTGCGCGCGCCGGGCCAGCACCGCATTCTTGCGCAGCGCCTGCAATTTCGCGTCGGTTTCGCTGAGCCGCAGCATGTTGGCGATCATTTCCCGGTCATCGACGAAGCGCCTCAAATGCGCCGCGATCAGCAGGTTCAGATCATCGATCAACCGTCCGCGCCCACTGACGAAACGCTCGGTCGCATCCGCAGGATAGTCGGGCGGCGGCCCCATGATCGCCGCTTCCTTATAAGGGTAATGGTTGAAGAAGGTGCGCGTGCTGATGCCCGCATCGCGGGCGATGCTCTCGGTCGTGATGTTGTTCAGCCCTTCGGCAAGGGCAAGGCGGATGGCAGAGGCCTGGATTCGCTTCAGCGTGCGGATCCTGCGGGGGGATGGCGAGGTCATGCGTGTTGATCGTCGCTCCTTCGATCGGCCACGGGGTGGCCAGACGGATGTGTTCATCCGTCAAGGGTTGCGAAGCCGCCCCCCAGTGTCAATGGCTGTTCGTGTCGCATGACCTGTCGGAATCCACGCGGGATCGGGCAGGAGAGGGGGCGCCAAATACCAAAAAGACCGCCGCGGCGGTCCTGAAACCATCCCGCCGCCCGGCATATCGTCGGGCGGCGCAGGAAGGTTGGTTCGGCAAGTCGTGGATCGCGCAGGGGTGATCAGGAACCCCAGCTGCGGATCGGCCCGCAATCCATATGCACGAAGTTCGAGCGCGAATATTTGCCGACGCCCCCGGCCCGGCAGGACAATGCTGCCTGATACATCTGGTTGACCGAACGCGATTTCAGCCGCAGGTCCGCCGCCTTGCCCGTCACATGGAGCGAGTTCTGCGCGACCCCGCCCGAGGTGCGGCGCAGCATGGCATTGGTCTGCGGCGAGCGATAGCCCGACAGCATCATATAGGGTTCGTTGGTCTGCAACAGCCGGTGCGAGGCCGCAGCCACATCAATGGTGCGCGGGTCGATGCCGATGGCCGTTCCGGTCCGCCAGTCACGCATGAAGATGTTGATTTCATTAAGGGATTCACGGATATACTTGCCATCGACCCAGTAAACCGTGTCGATGCTTTCCCCGGTCCTGCCCGAATACATGCGAACGCGCCGCATGTCGCCCGCACCACGGAGAAAACCGAAGGCATTCGCCATCACGGGGGCGGCAGCCACCGTGGTCGCCGCAAAGACACCCATGATGCCCCGACGGGAGATTAGGTCCATTGTCATGTCAGATCGCCTGTCCTGCTTCGTTTTTTGCCGCGTTCCGCGCGGTGCGCCCAGAGTTTTAACCTGAACTTCCTAACAATATGTCAAAGCCGGGCGGTTTCGGGAACTATTTCCTTCGCCTTTTGCTCTTCTTTTGCTGGCATAGGCGGGTTTTTGCCGATACCCTGGGTTGTGACGCAACAGCCATAGCCATGTGTTCCTTTCGCAACGGTGGACCAGGCTCGGCTGGTGGTGCGGTCACGGAATATGGACCAAAACTTGAGAAAATGTGAAAATTCAGTGTGGTTCGCGTGATGAGGGCGTGATGATCGGCGGCAAAAAAATGGCGGCGTTTCTGGCCCTGATGGTCCTGATGGCCGGGCAATCTGTGGTTGCGCAGCCAGCCGCGCCACAGGCCGGTCTTGCGCCTTTGCATGCCGCCATCGCCCCCCGGCTTGAATTTTCGGCTGATGAAATGGCTCTGGCGCGGGCTGCGGCGGCGAATCCCGTGGTCGCGGCCTTTTATGGCGCGAATGGTTTGCAGCCGGTTTTCGACGGGCCCGAGGGACAGATTCGGCGCGAGGCCGTGCAGCGGGCCGTATCCGACAGCGGCTCTCATGGCATCCCGGTTTCGCGTTACCGCCCCGACCTGCTGGCCGGTGCCGGGCAGGATCTGGCGGCAGAGATCGCCCATGCCGAGGCTCTGGCACGCTATCTGTCCGATCTGACCGGCGGGATGATCCGGCCGGGGCGGGTCAGCGCGCAGATTCACCGGCAGGTCAACCGACCCGCCGTGGATCGACTGATGGCCGAATTCATCGCCAGCGATGATCCGGCGGGCTTTCTGGAATCAGTCGCGCCGCAGCACCCGGCCTATGAGGTCTTGCGGCGGGCGCTGGCAGAGCGTCCCGCCCTGACCGCGCCGCCCGATCTGCCCAAGGCGCCCGAAGCCGTCTGGCGCGTCGGTATGCGCGGCGAGGGCGTCGTACCGCTGCGTCGGCGTCTGGCCGCCATCGGCTTTGGCGCGGCCGGCCCCGCCGATCTTTACGACGCGACGCTTGCGGCCGAGGTCATGCGCTATCAGCAGGCGATCGGGCTGCCCGCCGATGGCATCGCCGGTCCGCGCACGATCCGGGCGCTGAATGCCGGGCTGGACGAGGGCAGCCGTCGCATCATCATGTCGCTGGAGCGGATGCGCTGGCTGGCCGGCGAGGATTTGCAGGCCCGTCACGTCTGGGTGAACATCCCCGAATTCACCGCGCGGATTTTCGATCAGGGCCAGCAGGTTTTCCAGACCCGCACGGTTGTCGGCACCACTGATGCCGACCGGCAGACGCCGGAATTCTCGGACCAGATGGAATATGTCGTGGTCAATCCGCGCTGGAACGTGCCGCGCTCGATTACGGTGCGGGACTATCTGCCGCAGCTGAAGGCCAACCGGCACGCGGTGTCGCATATTGATGTCGTCGATGGCGCCGGGCGGGTGATTCCGCGCGGACAGATCGACTTTTCGCGCTATACGGCGGCGAATTTTCCCTTTCGGATGCAGCAGAAGCCGGGCGACAACAATGCGCTGGGGCTGGTGAAATTCATCTTTCCCAATCCGTGGAACATCTATCTGCACGACACCCCGACCAAGCATCTGTTCGGCAATCGCAGCCGCGCCTATTCCAACGGCTGTATCCGTATCGGCGATCCGTTCGATCTGGCCCATGTGCTGCTGTCGCAGCAGACCGACGATCCGCAGGCAATGTTCCGCCGCGCGCTGGAGGGCGGGCGTGAACGCTGGCTGGCGCTGACGCCGAATGTGCCGGTGCATCTGGTCTATTTCACCGCCTTTCCCGATGCCGATGGAAGGGTCGCATTCCACGACGATATCTATGGCCGGGACGAGGCGCTTTGGCCATTGATTGAACAGGCCGGGCTGGATTCGCGCGCGCGGAGCGATTAAGCCCCTTTGGCAAAGGGGAACCGATATGCCTGTGACCATAGCAGAATTGGCGCAAGCGCTGGATGCGCAAAGCTGGGGCGAACAGTCGCTGCAGGTGACCGGCGCGGCCGAACCCGACAACGTGCAGCCGGTCGAGGGTGACGGTGGCGTGATCGCGCTGGCCATGTCACCGAAATATGCCGATGCGCTGAAACCCGGCTGCATGGCGATTCTGGCCGAGGGGATGGATCCCGAAGCCTATGGTCTGCGGGCCGCGATCTTCGCGCCACGCCCGCGTCTGGTGATGGCCGGGCTGACCCGCGCCTTCGATCCCGGCCCCGATATCGCGCCCGGCATCCACCCGAGCGCGGTGATCGACGATTCGGCGCAGATCGGAGAGGGCGCGGCCATCGGCCCCTTCGTCGTGATCGGCGCGGATGTGGTGATCGGCCCCGGCGCGCGCATTGCCAGCCATGTCTCGATCGGGCGGGGCAGCCGCCTGGGGCGCGACGCGATCCTGCATGCCGGGGTGCGCATCGCGCATGGCGTGACGGCGGGCGACCGGCTGATCGTGCAGCCCGGCGCCTCGATCGGTGGCGACGGCTTTTCCTTCGTCACGCCCGAGGAATCGGGCATCGAGGAAATCCGCCGCACCCTTGGCGAACGGGCCGAGATCAAGGCCCAGCACTGGACCCGCATCCATTCGCTTGGCGGGGTCGAGATCGGCGATGATGTCGAAATCGGCGCCAACAGCACCATCGACCGGGGCACGATCCGTTCGACCCGCGTGGGATCCGGCACCAAGATCGATAACCTTGTCATGCTGGGCCATAATGTGGTGATCGGCGATGACTGCCTGCTGTGTTCACAAGTGGGCGTCGCCGGGTCGGCGCGCGTCGGCAACCGCGTCGTTCTGGCCGGAAAGGTCGGCGTCAACGACAATATCACCGTGGGCGATGACGTGATCGCGGGCGGGGCCAGCAAGATATTCACCCGCGTTCCGGCCGGGCGCGTCATCCTTGGCAATCCGGCGGTCAGGATGGATACGCAGATGGAAATTCAGAAAGCCGTGCGCCGTTTGCCCCGCATGGCCCAGCAACTGGCCAGGCTTCAGGAAACCGTTACACGGCTGTTGGAAAAGGGCTGAGCAGGAGGCACCATGACTGACACCATCAATTCCCGAATCAAGGCCATCATCGCCGATCAGGCCATGCTGGAGCCCGAACAGATCACCGACCAGTCCACGCCCGAGGAACTGGGCATCGACAGTCTGGGTCTGGTCGAATCGATCTTTGCGCTGGAAGAAGAGTTCGACATCTCGATCCCCTTCAACGCCAATGAGCCCGACAAGTCGGATTTCGACATCTCGAACATGGGCACCATCATCGCCGCGGTCGAGCGGCTGGTGGCGGAAAAGGCCGCATGAGCGGCAAGAAGGACGGCAGGAAGGCCCCCAAGGCCGGGCTTGAAGCCACCACGCCCTCTGGCCTGCGCCGGGTGGTGATTACCGGGACAGGCACGATCAACGCGCTGGGTCACGATGTCGCCACCACGATGGAGGCGTTTCGCGAAGGCCGCTGCGGCATCAGCCAGTTGCAGTTCCGCGATGTCGAGCGGCTGTCGATCCAGATCGGCGGGCAGATCCATGACTGGCGGGCCGAGGATTACTTCAACCGCCAGCAGATCCTGCTTTATGACAAGTTCACCCAGTTCACCCTGCTGGCCGCCAAGCAGGCGGTTGCGCAGGCGGGGCTGAACTTTCAGGGTGCGCTGGGGCTGCGGTCGGGCGTGGTGCTGGGCACCGCCGGTGGCGGGCTGAACACCTGGGACGAGAATTACCGCGCCGTCTATGAAGAGGGCAAGAACCGCGTCCATCCCTTCGTCGTGCCCAAGCTGATGAACAATGCCGCCGCCAGCCATGTCAGCATGGAATACGGTCTGCGCGGCCCGGCCTTTACCGTCGCCACCGCCTGCGCCAGTTCCAATCACGCGATGGGGCTGGCCTTCCAGATGATCCGCTCGGGCGCGGCGCAGGTGATGCTGACCGGCGGCTCCGAGGCGATGCTGTGCTTTGGCGGCGTCAAGGCATGGGAGGGGTTGCGGGTCATGTCCAAGGATGCCTGCCGCCCGTTTTCCGCCAATCGCAACGGCATGGTGCAGGGCGAGGGCGCGGGCGTCTTCGTCTTCGAGGATTACGAACATGCCCGTGCGCGCGGAGCCGAAATCCTGGCCGAGGTGGTGGGTTTCGCCATGTCCTCGGACGCGCAGGATATCGTCATGCCCTCGGCTCAGGGGGCCGAGCGGGCGATCACGGCGGCGATGCGCGATGCCAGGCTGAACCCGGATCAGTTCGGCTATATCAATGCCCACGGCACCGGCACGGCGGCCAATGACAAGACCGAATGTGCCGCCGTGGCCCATGCCTTCGGCCATCACGCGGACCGGGTGATGATGTCCTCGACCAAGTCGATGCATGGCCACCTGATCGGCGGCACCGGCGCGGTCGAATTGCTGGCCTGCATCATGGCGCTGCGTGACGGCGTGATCGCACCCACCATCGGTTACGAGGAACCGGACCCCGAATGCGCGCTGGACGTGGTGCCGAACGAGGCGCGTGAGGCGCAGGTCGATGCGGTCCTGTCCAATGCCTTCGCCTTTGGCGGGTTGAATGCGGTGATCGCGCTGCGCCGGATCTGATCCGCATCACAGGTCAACATGAAAAAACCGCGCCCAACGGGGCGCGGTTTTGCGTTGCCGGTTGCCGCGTTATTCGGCGGGTTGCGGGGCCGGGGTGTTGCTTTCCTCCAGCACCGAAGGGGCGGCATCGCCTGCCTCGTCCGCGACCTTCTCGACCTCGGCGAAGGCGGCGGTAAAGCCCGTCAGCGACAGGTCCAGACGGACCGGGTCTTCGGGATCGGCGCCGAAGGGCAGCAGCGTAACCACGGCCTTGTTGCCGCGCTTCATCGCGTTCAGTTCCTCGGCGGTAAAGCCCATCCGTGACACGCAGCCGACCGGCGCGCAGAAGCTGAACGGATAGCCGCGCACTTCGGAATTATCGACACCAAAGCCCAGACCCTGGATCAGGTCGGTTTCAAGCGGCGCGATCAGGGTCGAGCCTGCGGCGACATTGCCATTGCGCAGCGGGATCATGGTGATTTCCGCCACCGCATTGTCGTCCTGATCCGACATCAGCTGATACAGCTCGCAGGGATCGACCTCGCCTTCGGTCCTGATGCAGCGCACCGTCCAGTCGCCGTGGGTCGAGCGGGCGTAATAGGAACCGACCCGCGGTTCGTCGGATGCCTCTTCGCCTTCAGCGGGGGCGGCACCGGCTTCGGGCTGCGCGCCGTCTTCAGCGGCGGGCTGCTCTGCCTCGGGCTGTTCCGCTTCGGGCTGGGCCTCTGCGCCGTCGGCCGGGGTCGCAGCGTCATCAGCCGGGGCGGTTTCGCCTTCGGGCTGGGTGGTCTCTGCCTCGGGCTGTGACTCCTGGGTGGCGGCATCCCCGGTCGCGGGGGATTCGGTGTCCTGAGCGAAGGCCGGGCCCGCGACAAGGGCCAAAGCCGCCAGCAGCGCATGAGAGGTTTTGAGGATCATGGATGTTTCTTCCCTTTGCTCAATGCATTGAACGCGGGTTAGCATGTCTGTTCGGGAATGTCAGTCGCCAACAGGGACCAGTCGCTTCACCTTGGCTTGACCCCGTCGGGCCGCATCCGGGGGAGGGGCAGGAGGTGCTGGCACGACAAACGAAAGGGCCGCAGCTGCTGACTGCGACCCTGAACGCTGATGCGTTAGCTCCCTGCCGGACTGGCCGGTCATATTGAGGTGCACGCTAGTCGCGACACCGTGATCCGTCAACAGATTTGGTACCTTTGGCCGATCACAAAAAGGCCGCGCCATGACGGCGCGGCAGTCCAACAGGGAGGAAGATCCGGCCCCCCGGCAAATGGAGGGACCGGATAACGACAGTCTGGCACAAGAATGTTAAATTTGTATTGTCTTAACGCGCGCATGTTGCGTCATGGGCGATAAAGCGCCACGGCGCGCGAAACAGGGGGCAGGAATGGCAGAGGTTCTGGACAATGAGGCGGGCACCGTTTTCGTCGGCGGCGCGGGCGAAGGGCATGGCGTGGCGCAGCATCTGCTGTTGAAATACGCCAACCGTCACGGGCTGATCGCGGGCGCCACCGGCACCGGCAAGACCGTCACCCTGCAAACGCTGGCCGAAAGCCTGTCGCTGGCCGGGGTGCCGGTGTTTCTGTCCGATGTGAAGGGCGATCTGGCCGGGCTGTCGCGCCCCGGCGGCACCGACCCCAAGCTGGCCGAGCCCTTTGACACCCGCGCCCGGCAGATCGGCGTCGATCTGGACTATCAGGGCTTTCCCGTCACCTTCTGGGATGTCTGGGGCGAGATGGGCCACCCGGTCCGCACCACCCCCGCGGATATGGGGCCGCTGCTGCTGTCGCGCCTGCTGGGGCTGACCGATGTGCAGGAAGGCGTGATGAACATCGCCTTTCGCGTCGCGGACGAGGAAGGGCTGGCGCTGCTGGACCTGAAGGACCTGCAATCCATGCTGGTCTGGGTGGGCCAGAACGCGGCGGACCTGTCACTGCAATATGGCAATGTCAGCACCGCCAGCGTCGGCGCCATCCAGCGCGCGCTGCTGGTGCTGGAAAATCAGGGCGGCGACCGACTGTTCGGGGAACCGGCGCTGGAACTGGCCGACATCATCCGGCAGGACGCCTCGGGCCGTGGCACCATCAATATCCTCGCGGCCGAACGGCTGATGAACGCGCCCCGGCTTTATGCGACCTTCCTGCTGTGGCTGCTGTCGGAACTGTTCGAGCAATTGCCCGAGGTCGGCGACCCCGACCGCCCGCGAATCGCCTTTTTCTTCGACGAGGCGCATCTGCTGTTCAGTGACGCGCCCAAGGCGCTGATCGAAAAGGTCGAGCGTGTGGCGCGGCTGATCCGGTCAAAGGGGGTCAGCGTCTGGTTCATCAGCCAGAACCCCGCCGATATCCCCGAGGCGATTCTGGGCCAGTTGGGCAACCGGGTGCAGCACGCGCTGCGGGCCTTTACCGCCAAGGACCAGAAGGCACTGCGCATGGCCGCCGAAAACTATCGCCCCAATCCCGATTTCGACATTGCCGAGGCCATCCAGCATGTCGGCACGGGCGAGGCGGTGACATCGCTGCTGGAGGCCAAGGGCGTGCCCGGCATTGCGCAGCGTACGTTGATTCGCCCACCCTTCAGCCGCATGGGCGTCGTGACCCAGGCCGAACGGGCCGAGACCATGACCGCGTCCCCCATGGGTCTGAAATACGGGCAAGAGATCGACCGCGAATCCGCCTATGAGATCCTTGCCCGCCGGGCCGAGGATACGGCGAAGGAACAGGCCAAGGCCGAGACGCGCCCGCAACAGGCCAGCCGCAACGATGACGATCTGTGGCAGATGGATACCAATGAGGGGCGCGCGCAGCCGGGCCGGGGCAGGCGATACGAGCCGACCCAGCCCGCCGCGCGGAAAACCCGCTCGTCCCGGTCAGACAGCATTGTCGAGACCTTCGGCAAAAGCCTTGCCCGCCAGTTGGGCACCAAATCCGGACAGGCGCTGGTCCGCGGCGTTCTGGGATCACTGATGCGGGGGCGTTAGAGGTCAGGCCATCGCTGCGCGGTCGGGCAGGGCGGCGGCAACCCGCATCTCGGCCAGAATCGCGATCATCAGCAGGACGTGACGTCTGAGGTTGTAATCCGCCGAACGGGCCAGCCGCGCGCCGTTCAGCATATCCTCTTCCGCGCGCAGCCGCGCCAGCGCCCTGCCGGGGGACGGGCAGTGATCGGCGCGCAACAGTCGGGGCAGATCGCGTTCGCGCCGCCACCCGGCCTGACCCTCGCGCGCGGCGCGGATCAGCAGGCGGGGGCGGCGCAGGGTTTCCGTTGCCGGGCGCAGGGGAAAGCTGACGATATTGGATATGGACATGGGGTGCTCCTGAGGGATTTTCGGGCTCAGAGTTGCACAACCCATAGATGTGTTGCCGTCCGGATGGATGCAGCGCACGCCGGGGCAATGATTCTTTAGGATTTGTTAGGGATTGTTGCTTTGGCGTAAGGAAAACCTCCTGCCGCCTGCGTAATGCAGCACAACCCAGGATGGTTTTATGCCCAGCTATCCGAGGACGACAAGGGACGAGTCATGACTGTTTTTTCCGGCGGTTTCGCAAATGGAACCGGCATTGCCGTGTTGCCATCCGACGACGACAAGGGCGATTCCGCGCCAGCGGCGTTGCCCGACGATGCGCGCCTTTACCTTCGACATGTCGAGAATGGCGAATCCATCCGGTCTCTGGCGCGCGAGGCGGGCTGTCATGCCTCGACCATCCTGCGCCGGATACGCCGGTTCGAGGCGCGCCGCGATGATCCGCTGGTGGATCGGGCGCTGTCGGTCAAGGCAAAGGCGGCGCCCGCCGACGACCGGCAGGTGCTGCGGGTGCTGCGGCGACTGGCCGAGCCGGGGGCGATCCTGGCCACGGCCGAGGCGCTGCCCAAGGCGATCGTGACCCGCGACGACATCCGTACCGCCGTTCTGGATCGCGAACTGGCCGAGATGATGGCGCTGAAGGGCTGGGTCGTGCAACTGGGGCAGGGCGCGCGGCTGCAACGCTATGTCATTTCGCCCGGTGGGCGCGAGGCGCTGCGGCGGATGCTGCGTTCACCGCGTCAGCGCAATGCCGTGCCGCGGCCGGGCGATTTCGCCGATGCCAGCCCGGTGAATGCGCCCGCCGATGAGGGCACGCCCCATGCGGATCAGCACCGGATCTGGGAAGAGCGCGACATTCAGGACCCCGAGGATGGCCGCCGCAAGCCTCGCCGGATCAATCTGGCCGAAAGCCCGTTGCTGGTTCTGGCGCGGCGGCGCGACACCAACGGTCAGCCGTTCCTGACCCCGGCGCTGGTCGCCGCCGGAGAACGCCTGCGCGAGGATTTCGAGCTGGCCCAGCTCGGTCCCCGGATCACCCAGAACTGGGATGGTTTCATGACCGCGGGGATTGATGTCGGTCGTTCGGGCGGCGGCTATCGCGGTGGGTCGGAAACGGCGCGCGAACGGGTAGCGGCGGCCTTGCGCGATCTGGGGCCGGGCATGGGCGATATCGTGCTGCGCGTCTGCTGCTTTCTGGAAGGGATCGAGATGACCGAGCGCCGCCTTGGCTGGTCGGCGCGCTCGGGCAAGATCGTGCTGCGTCTGGCGCTGATGCGGCTGGAGCGCCATTACCGTGAAGCCTATGGCAATGGCGCGCCGCTGATCGGTTAGCCGCCCAGCTTTTTCGCCACGAGTTCGTTGACGGCAGCGGGATTGGCCTTGCCGCCGGTTGCCTTCAGCACCTGCCCGACGAACCAGCCCGCCAGTTTCGGATTGGCCCGCGCCTTTTCGACCTGCGCCGGGTTGGCGGCGATGATCTCGTCCACGGCCTTCTCGATCGCGCCCAGATCGGTGACCTGCTTCATACCGCGCGATTCCACGATGTCGGCCGGATCGCCGCCCTCAAGCCACAGGATCTCGAACAGGTCCTTGGCGATCTTGCCCGAAATGTCGCCCCTGGCGATCAGGTCGATCACGCCGCCCAGTTGCGCGGCAGAGACGGGCGAGGTCTGGATCGTCAGCCCCTCCTTGTTCAGCCGGCCGAACAATTCGTTGATGACCCAGTTCGCCGCCTGCTTGCCGTCGCGGCCCTGCGCCACGGCCTCGAAATAGTCGGCATTCTCGACCTCGGCGGTCAGCACGCCCGCGTCATATTCCGACAGGCTCATCACCTTGACGAAACGTGCCTTCTTCTCATCCGGCAGTTCGGGCATCGAGGCGCCGATGCCGTCCACCCAAGCCTGCTCGATCTCCAGCGGCAGCAGGTCGGGATCGGGGAAATAGCGGTAATCATGCGCCTCTTCCTTGGACCGCATCGACCGCGTTTCGCCCTTGTCGGGATCATAGAGACGGGTTTCCTGCACCACCGCGCCGCCATCCTCCAGAATGGCGATCTGGCGCCGCGCCTCAAAGTCGATGGCGGCCTGAATGAAGCGCAGAGAGTTCATGTTCTTGATCTCGCAGCGCGTCCCCAGATGGCTGAAATCCTGCGTCTCCTGATAGCGCTCATAGGCGCCGGGCGGGCAGACGCTGACATTGACGTCGGCGCGCAGGTTGCCGTTCTGCATGTTGCCGTCGCAGGTGCCCAGGTAACGCATGATCTGGCGCAGCTTGCCGACATAGGCGGCGGCTTCCTCGGGGCCGCGGATGTCGGGGCGGCTGACGATCTCCATCAGCGCGACGCCGGTGCGGTTCAGGTCCACGAAAGACATGTTCGGGTCCATGTCGTGGATCGACTTGCCGGCGTCCTGTTCCAGGTGGATGCGCTCGATCCTGACACGGCGGGCGATGCCGGGCCCCATGTCCACGATCACCTCGCCCTCGCCCACGATGGGGTGGTAAAGCTGGCTGATCTGATAGCCCTGCGGCAGGTCGGGATAGAAATAATTCTTGCGGTCAAAGGCACTGCGCAGGTTGATTTTGGCTTTCAGCCCCAGCCCGGTGCGCACCGCCTGCGCCACGCAGAACTCGTTGATGACCGGCAGCATCCCCGGCATGGCCGCATCGACAAAGGCCACATTGCTGTTGGGCTCGGCCCCGAAACCGGTTGAGGCGCCGGAAAACAGTTTCGCGTTCGAGGCGACCTGCGCATGAACCTCCAGCCCGATCACCAGCTCCCAATCGCCCTTGGCCCCGGCAATGACCTTCGGTTGCGGAGCGGTGTAAGACAGGTGGTCAAGCATGGGCGGCCTCGGCTGCGGAATTGCGATCTGGCAGCGGTTCTAGGGCAGGTCGCGCGTATTGTCACGGGGGGCGGTTGCGTCGGCAAAGTATCAGTTCGCCAGCGACTTGCAGTGGGACAATGACATTGCGTTGAACGCATGCCCTGCCGCGGCGGATTCAGGCTGTCGTCAGGCTGTTGATTGGCGTGATCCCGCCGATGCGCTATCGGCACGCTTGCGTGAATCCGTCTTGCGGCTATGGGCATGTGTCAGATGAAACAGCCCGATGAGGTTCGTATGCGCCCTGCGCTCGCTCTGGCCACCCTTGCCCTTCTTGCCGCCTGCAATACATCCGGCCCCTCGACACAAGAGATCGCCCGGCAAGAGGCGCAGCAAATGGCGCTGGCGGCCAATCCCCCGATGCGCTGGCAGGGGAATGGCGGCTCTGATGCGTGGACGAAAGCGACGCTGACGGCTCTGGACCGCGAAGGCGTGACGATCCTGTCGCAGGTGCCCGCCGATATCGACAGCTTCTGCCCCAATTACGCCGAACTGGGCCAGACCGGGCGCAAGGCTTTCTGGGCCGGCCTGCTGTCGGCAGTGGCCAAGCATGAAAGCACCTATAATCCGGGCGCGCGCGGCGGCGGCGGCAAATGGCTGGGCCTGATGCAGATCGCGCCCGCGACATGGAACCATTACGGCTGTTCGGGCAATATCACCGATGGGGCCGATAACATGACCTGCGCGGTGCGGATCATGTCCCGCCAGGTGGGCCGCGACAATGCGGTCGCCCATGACGGCAACGGCTGGCGCGGTGTGGCCCGGGACTGGGCGCCGATGCGCAACTCTTCGAAACGCGCCGATATTGCAGCCTGGACCAGCAGTCAGAGCTATTGCAGCGCAAAGACCGATACCTGATCGGATAGCGGTGCAAACGCAGCAAAAAAGGGGCTCCGCCCCTCGGCGCGTCTTCGACACCCCTCACCCCGAGGTATTTTTCAGGAGTGCGAGGGCTGAAGGTCACCCCGGTTCCGGCCCGTACATTGTTCCATCGATCAGGGCAGGAACCAGGGTGCCTCGCTCTCCTGCGGTCATCGGCGCCTCCGCCTGTACCGCTTTTTCGTGATGACACAGAAAGATTAAGTGGCGGTTAACGCCCCTCGCGCTCCTGAAAAATACCTTGGGGGTGAGGCCCGGCACGGGCCGAGGGGGCAAAGCCCCCTTTTGCCCTCCATCACGGCTCAGCGCAGAGTTGCGAGGATGCGTACCCATGACCGCGCGCCTTTGGTAAAGCTTTCCAGGTTGTATTTCTCGTTCGGTGAATGGATGCGATCATCGTCGCGGCCAAAGCCTATCAGCATCGAATCCATGCCGAGGATCTCTTTGAAATCGCCCGCGACGGGGATGGAGCCACCCGCACCGATGAAAGCGGCCTCGCGGCCCCATTCCTCGCTCAGCGCGGCGCGGGCGGAGGCGAAGGCCGGGTCCGAAATATCCATCACGCTGGCCGGGCTGCCGCCGTGATTGGTGAATTCGACTGTGCAATCCGCGGGCAGGAAGCGTCGGATATGATCGCGGAAGGCGTCGCGGATCTTTTCAGGGTCCTGACTGCCGGTCAGGCGGAAGCTGACCTTGGCGCGGGCTTCGGCCGGAAGGACGGTCTTGAAGCCTTCGCCCGCATAGCCGCCGACGATGCCGTTGATTTCGGCGGTGGGCTGGTTCCAGACCATATCCAGCGGCATCCGGCCCTTTTCGCCGATCGGTTCGCTCAGCCCGACCCTGCCCAGAAAATCGCCTGCATCGAAGCCAAGCGCCTGCCAGTCGCGGCGCAATTCGGGCGGCAGATCGGTCACGCCATCATAAAAGCCGGGCAGGGTCACGCGCCCGGTTCCATCCTTCAGCGCGCCCAGTGCCTGTGCCAGCACCATTACCGGATTGGCCGCCAGCCCGCCGAAGCTGCCCGAATGCAGGTCGCGATCGGCGCCGCGGATGATCACCTCTTCTCCGACCAGCCCGCGCAGTTGAGTGGTGATCGCGGGGCGGCCATCGGCATAGAGTCCGGTGTCGCAGATCATCGCCAGTGAGGCTCTCAGTTCCGCCGCATTTTCGTGCAGGAATGGGCGCAGCGACGGAGAGCCTGATTCTTCCTCGCCCTCGAACAGCAGGGTCAGATCCGAGGGCAGTTCGCCGTGAACGGCCTTCCATGCCCGGAAGGCCTCGATGAAGGTCATCAGCTGGCCCTTGTCGTCCGAGGCGCCCCGGCCACGGATCACCGCGCCTTCCGGGGTCTGCTGGATTTCGGGCTCGAAGGGCGGGCGGTCCCACAGTTCCAGCGGATCGACCGGCTGCACGTCGTAATGGCCATAGAACAGGACCGGTCGCGCATCGCCTTTTTGGGAATGGGCGACAACCATCGGATGGCCCGGCGTGTCGCGAATCTGTGCTTGAAAACCAAGCTGTTGCAGCTGATCGCACAACCATTCGGCGGCGCGGCGTACATCGCCACGATGGGCCGGATCGGTCGAGACCGAGGGGATGCGCAGGAACTCCAGCAGCCGCTGCAAGGCGGCATCGTGCCCGCGATCCAGTTCGGCCAGCATTCCGTCCAGCTGTGCATCCTTGCTCATTCGATGTCCTTTCCGACTGTTTTGCTTGGGTATTCCCATCGGCCTTTCGTCGGGGTGCGACAAATTCGGCCTGTCATTTTCGCGTTTTGATCTCTATCAAGGTGTGGCCTCGCGTGATCTGACAATGATCGCACCCAGCAAGCAACGCAAGGGAACGCCCGCGATGAATTATGATGCGGCACTTGACCAGGCCATCGGACGTCTCCACGAGGAGGGGCGCTATCGCACCTTCATCGATATCGAGCGGACGAAAGGCCATTTTCCGCAGGCTACCTGGACCCGTCCGGATGGCTCGACGCGGGAAATCACCGTCTGGTGCGGCAATGATTATCTGGGCATGGGCCAGCATCCGGTGGTTCTGGAGGCAATGCATCAGGCGCTTGATGCCGTCGGTGCCGGATCGGGCGGCACCCGCAACATCTCGGGCACGACTGTCCATCACAAGCGGCTTGAGGCCGAGCTGGCCGATCTGCATGGCAAGGAGTCCGCGCTGGTGTTCTCCAGCGCCTATACCGCCAATGACGCGACGCTTTCGACCCTGCGCAAGCTGTTTCCGGGGCTGATCATCTATTCCGACCAACTGAACCACGCCTCGATGATCGAGGGGATCAAGCGGTTCGACGGCGCCAAGCGCATCTTCCGCCATAACGATGTCGCGCATCTGCGCGAATTGCTGGCGGCGGATGATCCGGCGGCGCCCAAGCTGATCGCCTTCGAATCGATCTATTCGATGGATGGGGATTTCGCCCCTATTTCCGCGATCTGCGATCTGGCCGATGAATTCAACGCGCTGACCTATCTGGACGAGGTTCACGCGGTCGGCATGTATGGCCCACGCGGCGGCGGCGTGGCCGAGCGTGACCGCCTGACCCATCGCATCGACATCTTCAACGGTACGCTTGGCAAGGCGTTCGGCGTCTTTGGCGGCTATATCGCCGGCTCGGCCCGGATGTGCGACGCGATCCGGTCCTATGCGCCCGGCTTCATCTTCACCACCTCGATCCCGCCTGCGGTGGCGGCGGGGGCGGCGGCCTCGATCCGGTTCCTGAAGGGCGCGGAAGGCCAGCATCTGCGCGATGCCCAGCAATTGCATGCGCGAATCCTGAAAATGCGGCTGAAATCGCTGGGGATGCCGATCATCGACCACGGCAGCCATATCGTGCCGGTCCATGTCGGCCACCCGGTCCATTGCAAATCGCTGTCGGACCTGCTGCTGCGCGACTATGGCATCTATGTCCAGCCGATCAACTTCCCCACCGTGCCCCGCGGGACCGAGCGTCTGCGCTTTACCCCCTCGCCGGTGCATGATGCCCGGCAGATCGACCATCTGGTGCGCGCCATGGATGCGCTGTGGTCGCAATGCGCGCTCAATCGTCAGGAAATGACCGCCTGATGAAATCGGCGGGTGAACTGCTCTCGCGCCCGTGATAACCTTGCAGTAATCAAACACTGCTATCGTCCCGATTCGGGCGATAGGGTTAACGGGCGAATGGGGCAGACGTAAATGAGCAGGCTGCGGGCAGAAGACCCGTCAGAAGGATATTCGCAGGTGGAGGAATTTCAGGACTTCCTCGACGACGATGATACGCGCCTTGGCGACGTCATGCGGGGCGAAAGGGCGACATTGGGCAAGTCGCTTCTGGACGTTCAGCGAGAGTTGCGTATCCGCGCCTCTTACATCGCCGCGATCGAGAATTGTGACATAAGCGCCTTCGATACGCCCAGCTTCGTGGCGGGCTATGTGCGTTCCTATGCCCGTTATCTGGGCATGGATCAGGACTGGACCTTCCGCCGCTTCTGCACCGAGTCGGGCTTTCAGCCGACGCATGGGATGGCCCCGGCGGCCTCGGGGCCGAAACCCGCGCGGCGTCCCTCGGACCCGGCCGAGGCGCTGGCCAATCCGCGTGCGCTGTTCATTCCGCAACAGGAAAGCTTCTGGTCCTCGGTCGAGCCTAGGGCGCTGGGATCGATTCTGGTTCTGGTGGCACTGGTCGGCGGGCTGGCCTATGGTGGCTGGTCCGTCCTGCAAGAGGTGCAGCGCGTCACGCTGACGCCGGGCGACGATGCGCCGGGCGTGGTGGCGGCGCTGGACCCGGCCGAGGGAGCAGCCCTGCCAGAGCCGCCGCTGGAATCGGGCGATACCGCCGATCTGGTGCAGAACCTGCCGCAGCCGCAGATCCTCGACCGCCTTTACCGCCCGCAGATCCTCGAAGCGCCGGTGCTGACCGCGCGTGATGGGCCGATTGCCGCCATCGATCCCGGCCTGACCGTGTCGGAACTGGCGGCCGAGGCGGCGCAGGGCGGCGAAACGCCCGCCGCCAATCCCGAGAACGGCCCGACCACCTTGGCCGATGCGATGGCCTATGGCCCGCAGATCGGGCAAGAGGATTTGCAGGTCCGCACCATCGCCGAGGACGCCCCCGCGATCGAGCTGTTGGCGGCGCGTCCGGCATGGGTCCGCGTCACCTCGGCCGATGGCACGGTGCTGCTGGAAAAGATCATGGATGCCGGCGAACGCTTTACCGTTCCCAGCCTCGAAGAACCGCCCCTGCTGCGCACCGGCAATTCCGGCGCGGTCTATTTCGCGGTGAACGGGCGCACCTATGGCCCGGTTGCGCCGGGGCCGCAGGTGGTACGCAATGTGAAACTGTCGCCCGACGACGTGACCGCCACCTATGCCTTCGCCGACTTGAACGCGGATCCGGAACTGGCGCAGATGATCGCCGTCGCCCGCGCCGAAACCGGCATCACTGCGGCGGATCAATCGACCACGGAATGACCCGCAAGGGTCCGCAGCAAATCGCCCGCCCCTCGCACTCCTGCCAAATACCTCGGGGGTGCGGGGGCAGCGCCCCCGCTTTGCAAAGACATCGCCGGTGGCGGGCCTACCGCCCCCAGACCCGCTCCAGCAGCCCGATCCAGTTCCCGGCGGCGATCTTGCGGGTCAGGTCCTCGCCATAATGCGGGCGCATCACTTCGATCAGCTTTGGCAGGGCGCTGGCATCGGCCAGATCCTTCGGCATCAGCGCGCCGTCGAAATCTGACCCCAGCGCCACGCCATCCTCGCCCAGAATCGCCAGCAGATGATCCAGATGCCGCAGCATGACGTCCAGATCCTGCAAGGGCAGGCGCCGGCCATCCTCGCGCAGAAAGCTCGAGGCGAAATTCAGCCCGACCAGCCCGCCACTGTCGGCGATCACCCCCAATTGCCGGTCGGTCAGGTTGCGCGCACTGGGGCAGATCGCATGGGCGCAACTGTGGCTGGCCACCAGCGGCATGTCGGACAGGCGGGCGATGTCGTCGAAACCGGCCTCGTTCAGATGCGACAGGTCCAGCATGATCCGCAAACTGTCGCATTCGCGCACCAGATCCTGCCCGGCGCCTGTCAGCCCGCCGCCGATATCGGGTCCTGCGGGAAAGGCGAAGGGCACGCCCTCGGCAAAAGCGGTCGGGCGCGACCAGACCGGCCCCAGAGACCGCAGCCCGGCCGCGTGCCACAGATGCAGCGCGTCCATGTCGCGGATCGCCTCGGCCCCTTCCATATGCATCACCGCCGCGATGCGCCCGGCGGCGATGCTGTCACGGATATCCGCTGCGCAGCTGACCACATCCAGCGTGCCGCTGAGCTCCAGCGCGCGCAGTGCCGCTGCCTGCTGAAAGGCCGGGGGCAGGGCCTCGGCCCAGCCGATCGGGTCGGGCAGGGGCAGGGCAAAGGGCGGGTTCTCCATCAGCCGCATGGCCTCGGCATCGTTCGGCCCGGCGGGCGAGGGCACCCAGATCGCGAAAAAGCCCCCGACCATTCCGCCCGCCTTCATCCGCGGCAGATCCAGATGGCCGGTCCCGTCGCCCTCCAGCCACAGTTGCACGCCCTGCGCACCGGCGGCGGTGACGCGCTGAAGGAAATCGTTATGGCCGTCGAAAACCGGGATCATGCTGCGCTCCTTGTCCGAAATTTCGCCCCGACCATGCACCCGGGCGCGGGGCCCGGCAACGCCTTCACGCTTGCAGCGCCGCAAATCCCGCCTAATCTGGTGTCGGGCACAGCCAGAGCGGAGGACAAGCCATGCCATATATCCGTCAGGATTTCGACGGCCAGACCGTGATCTGCACCTTCGATGTCACGCCGGGCAGCGCCCATGACGTGCTCGATCTGCTGAACATCGCCTGGGACGAGGTGATCAGCCGCCAGCCGGGTTTCGTCTCGGGGGCGATCCATCTGAACGACGCGCAGACGCGGATCGCCACCTATTCGCAATGGCGCGACCGTCGCGATTATCAGGCGATGCTGCGCAGCCCGGAAATGCGCGAGCGCAATCGCCAGATCAACGGCATGTGCAAAAGCTTCGAGCCGGTCATGTACGAGGTGCAGGCGGTTTTTCAGGATTGATGCTGCATCTGCAAATTGATCGTGCAATCGCCGCAAGCCGCGTTATTCTCGGCCCATAACAAGGCGGAGGGGCGGCGATGTCTGGCAGGATCATAACGGTTGCGCAGCAGAAGGGCGGGTCGGGCAAGACCACCATCGCCGTCAATCTGGCCGTCAGTCTGCATCAGCGCGGTCATTCGGTGGCGCTGATCGATACCGATCCGCAGGGCAGCATGGGCCGCTGGTTCGTCGAGCGGATGCAGGCGCGGGGCGAGGACGAGGCGATGGATTTCTCGACCTCGTCGGCCTGGGGGGCCAGCTATGAATCGGAAAAGCTGAAGAAACGCTTTGATTTCGTCATTATCGACACGCCGCCCAAGATCGACAGCGACCTTCGCCCGGCTTTGCGCGTGGCGGATCTGGTGATCGTGCCGGTGGCCGCCAGCCATGTCGATCTTTGGGCGACCGAGGGCGTTCTGGATCTGGCGCGGCGCGAAAAATCGCCGGTGCTGGTGGTGCTGAACCGGGTGCGCCCCCATACCCGGCTGTCGGCCGAGGTCGCCGCAAGTGCTGCGGAACTGGGCGCGGATGTCGCCTCGGCGCAGCTGGCCAATCGTGTCGCCTATGCCGAGACGCTGGGGCTGGGCCTGGGTGCGACCGAGAAACAGCGCAATACCCCCCTGCAGGCCGAGATCACCGCGCTGACCGACGAGGTTCTGGCCGCGCTGGAATGACCGGGGCTAGAGGCTGGCGATCCATTCCGGCACGGTGACACTGGCCGGGCCAAGGATACGGCGGTCGAAATCCCGGGCATTGGCGCTGGCTTCAAGGTTCATCTCGATACATTCGGCCCCCTTGCGCGCAGCATATTGCACGAAACCGGCAGCGGGATAGACATTGCCCGAGGTGCCGATGGCCGCGAACAGATCGGCGTGATCCAGCGCCTTCCAGATCTGCTCCATGTGATAGGGCATCTCTCCGAACCAGACGATATCGGGGCGGGTGGACGGGGCGGTGCAGGCGGGACATTCGTCATGCGGCTGCATCAGCGGCGGCGCGTCCCAGCGATGGCCGCAACCGGCGCAGAGGGCGCGATTCAGTTCCCCGTGCATGTGGATCACCTGCGGGCTGCCGCCACGTTCGTGCAGGTCATCGACATTCTGCGTGACCAGCGTCAGATCATGCCGCCCGGCCAGTTCGGCAAGGGCGTGATGGGCGGCATTGGGGCGGGCCTGTCGGGCCGCCTGACGGCGCATGTTATAGAAGCGATGGACCAGCGCCGGATCGTGGTCGAAGCCCTCGGGCGTTGCGACGTCCTCGATCCGGTGATTTTCCCACAACCCGTCGCTGGCGCGAAAGGTGGCCAGCCCGCTTTCGGCCGAAATCCCGGCCCCGGTCAGAATGACGATACGCATGGAATCAGCGGCAATAAGCCTCGGCCGCCGAGGTAAAGCGCTTGTAGCGCGCCCAGAAGGCGTTGTCGGAATCGCTTTTGGACATCCGCACCTCTTGCGCGCGGTGGGGGTCCTGGAAGAAGCTGGCGGCGCGGCGCTGATCGGAACGCGACAGGGTCTGATTGGCGACCTGCTGGATACAGCCGCACAGGGGCGCATTGCCGCGGGCGCGGTCCGAGCGGACGCAGGCGCTGTCGATCGGGCCTGCCATGGCCAGTGGGGCGGTCAGCACGACGGTGGCTGCCGCGATGGCGATGCGGTTGAGCATGGGGCTGTCTCCTCGTGTCCTCGATACCGGGCGGCCGCTTGTTACGGTTTTTCCTGCCCTTGTTAGGCCATAAAGATAGCAAAATCGTTAATCCGGCTCAATCGGGAACTGGGCGCGGTAATCGTGGCATGGCCGCGATGCGGCGCAATATCTGGTGCGGGCTGCTGGCCCGCCGCGATGGCTTGTGACAAAAGGGGTGATGCGATTCGCCCGACTTCGCGGCTGGATGGAACGACATGAACCAGAATGCGCGCGCCGCGATGTTGATGACGCTGTCGATGGCGTGCTTCGCCTGCGAGGATACGCTGCTCAAGCTGCTGTCGCGCGGGCTGCCGGTGGGGCAGATCCTGCTGATGGCGGGCCTGCTGGGGATGCTGGCCTTCGGCGCATGGGTGGCGCTTGGCCCCGAGGGGCTGCGGCTGCGCGAACTGCTGCTGCCTGCGGTGATCCTGCGCAACCTGTGTGAAGCGGTTGCCGGAGTCTGTTTCCTGACCGCGCTGTCGATGGGTGATCTCAGCGTCGCCTCGGCCATCCTTCAGGCGCTGCCGCTGCTGATGACGCTTGGTGCGGCGCTGTTTCTGGCCGAGCCGGTGGGCTGGCGGCGCTGGCTGTCGATTGTGGTGGGGTTCGTCGGGGTGCTGATGATCGTCCGGCCCGGCACCGAGGGTTTCCAGATCGGTTCGGTGCTGGCGCTGATCGCGGTTCTGGCCATTGCGGTGCGCGATCTGGTCACCCGGCGGCTGCCTGTGCATATCGGCTCGGGGATGCTGACGGCCTCGGCCTTCGGGTCGATGGCGATCGCGGGGACGGTGCTGATGGTGCTGGGCGGGCAGGGCTTTGCGCAGCCCGGCCCGGCGCAATCGGCCATCACCGTGCTGGCGGTCTGTTTTGGTCTGGCGGGATATATCACCATGGTCATCGCCACCCGGATCGGAGAGATCGGGGCAATCGCGCCCTTCCGCTATTCCCGGCTGGTCTTTGCGATCATTCTGGGCGTGATCGTCTTTGGCGAGCGGCCCGATATGTGGACGCTGAGCGGGGCGGCGGTGATCGCGGTCGCGGGTGGCTATACCATGTGGCGCGAGCGGCGGATGAAGCGCCAGAACGCCGCCCGCGCCAGTGCCGGACCGATGCAGCCGGGCAAGTTGTGACCGTTGGCGGGAGAAGCCTTTCCAACCCCGTCGAGGGGCCGGAAAGGCTGGGCCGGCTGCGCCGCCCCCCACGCGGGTGCCATCGTCGCGCCTCGCCGCAAAAATCCCCTTTCCGTAACCCTTCCGCCCTTGTATAGCCCGGCCCATGACCGACCTGTCCCTCATCCGCAATTTTTCCATCGTGGCCCATATCGACCACGGCAAATCCACCCTGGCCGACCGGCTGATCCAGTTGACGGGCACTGTCGCCGAACGCGACATGAAGGCCCAGATGCTGGACAGCATGGATATCGAGCGTGAGCGTGGCATCACCATCAAGGCCAATACCGTGCGGATTTCCTATCCGGCGAAGGACGGGAAAACCTATATCCTGAACCTGATTGACACGCCGGGTCATGTGGACTTTGCCTATGAGGTCAGCCGGTCGATGCGCGCGGTCGAAGGCTCGCTGTTGGTGGTGGACGCCACCCAGGGGGTCGAGGCGCAGACGCTGGCCAATGTTTATCAGGCCATCGACGCCGATCACGAGATCGTGCCGGTGCTGAACAAGATCGACCTGCCCGCGGCCGAGCCGGACCGGGTAAAGGAGCAGATCGAGGATGTGATCGGTATTGATGCCTCGGACGCGGTGCCGATTTCCGCCAAGACCGGGCTTGGCATTCCCGACGTGCTGGAGGCCATCGTCACCCGGCTGCCCGCGCCCAAAGGGGAACGCGATGCGCCGCTGAAGGCGATGCTGGTGGACAGCTGGTATGACGCCTATCTGGGCGTGGTGGTGATGATCCGGGTCATGGACGGGATTATCCGCAAGGGCGATCAGGTCAAGATGATGCAGACCGGCGCCAGCTATCGGCTGGACAAGCTGGCCGTGCTGACCCCCGCCATGCGCGATATCGAGGAACTGGGGCCGGGAGAGATCGGCGTCTTTACCGCCTCGATCAAGCAGGTCCGCGATACCCGCGTTGGCGACACCGTCACCCATGAACGCAAACCCGCCGCCCGGGCGCTGCCGGGCTTCAAACCCGCCCAGCCAGTGGTGTTCTGCGGGCTGTTCCCGGTCGATGCCAATGATTTCGAAGGGCTGCGCGAGGCGATCGAGAAACTGGCGCTGAACGATGCCAGCTTCAGCTATGAAATGGAAACCTCGGCCGCGCTTGGCTTTGGTTTCCGCTGCGGTTTCCTGGGGCTGCTGCATCTGGAGGTGATCCGCGACCGGCTGGAACGCGAATATGATCTGGACCTGATCACCACCGCGCCCTCGGTCGTGTTCAAGCTGCATATGAAGGATGGCGAGGTGCGCGACCTGCACAACCCCGCCGACATGCCCGACCTGACGCTGGTGGACCATATCGAGGAACCGCGCATCCGCGCCACGATCATGGTGCCCGATGAATATCTGGGCGATGTGCTGAAACTGTGCCAGGACCGGCGCGGCATCCAGCTGGACCTGACCTATGCCGGGTCGCGCGCCATGGTCGTCTATGACCTGCCGCTGGCCGAGGTGGTGTTCGATTTCTATGACCGGCTGAAATCGGTGACCAAGGGCTATGCCTCGTTCGATTACCAGATCAGCGAATACCGCGAGGATTTTCTGGTCAAGATGTCGATCCTGGTGAATGACGAACCGGTGGACGCGCTGTCGATCATGGTCCATCGCGACCGGGCCGAATCGCGGGGGCGGGTCATGGTGGAGAAGCTGAAAGAGCTGATCCCGCGGCATATGTTCAAGATCCCGATCCAGGCGGCCATCGGCAGCCGCGTGATCGCGCGTGAAACCCTGTCGGCGATGCGCAAGGATGTGACCGCAAAATGCTATGGCGGGGATGCCACGCGCAAGAAGAAGCTGCTGGAGAAGCAGAAGGCCGGCAAGAAGAAGATGCGCCAGTTCGGCAAGGTCGAAATCCCGCAGACGGCCTTCATTCAGGCGCTGAAGATGGATAACTGACCGCCCGTTCCGCATGATCCGGCATCCTTGCGCTGATCGACCCCGTTTCCCTTTCGGAAGCGGGGTTTTCTGTTTGTTCCAGAAAAAAGTTAAGATGTTCCTAAAAAGTTCTTTACACGGGCATCGCAATATGAGAACAAAATGGCAACCTTAACCGGAGGCCATCATGTCCCGCGATTTTATCTTCGATCTCATGGGTGTCGCTGCGATCTCTGTCAGCACGATCGTCACGCTTTGGCTGCCTGCCATCCTGCAACCCTGAATTTCTGCCCCGCGTTGCCAATGCGGCGCCACCGCCTGTGCGTCCGCCTGTCCTCGAGCCACGCGCAACTTGACCGGCCCCTTTGTGGGCCGGTTTTTTCATTAAACGTGGGGGTCAGGCTGCGGCCAGCGCCTCGTCCATCGCGGCCAGCGTCGCATCCCATGCCAGCAGGATCGAGGCGTGACGGTTGGGATAGAGGCGGGCAGGCAGAAGCGCCTCGAGTTCGGCGAAAGGGGCGGTGGGTGGCGGGCCGTCCTGTTTCAGCATCAGTTCCAGCTGGTCGCGGGTCCGGGCGATATCGTCCCGGGGCAGCCCCATCACCGCCGCGCCCAGCGCCGCGGCCGAGGCCTGACCGAGCGCGCAGGCCCGCACCTCTTGCGCGAAATCCGTGATCCGGCCATCCTTCAGCACCACATCGACCGTCACCGAGGACCCGCATTGCGGAGAACGTCGGCTGGCGCTGCCCTGCGGGGCGTCCAGTCGTCCCTGATGCGGGATCGAGGTGGTCAACGCCAGGATCCGGCGTGAATAAAGCTGCATCAGATCGGTATCGGCCATCGGTCCTTTCCCGCGCCTGCAATCCATCTTAGATAGGAAGACCTGCTGCGAAAGGAAACCCGATGTTCGATCCCGCAAGCCTTAAATATGATGAAAAGGGGTTGATCCCGGCCATCGCGCAGGATGCGGAGAGCGGGCAGGTGCTGATGATGGCCTGGATGAATGCCGAATCCGTGGCACGGACCTTGCAGACCGGGCGGGTGACCTATTGGTCGCGGTCGCGGGCTTCGTTCTGGGTCAAGGGCGAAAGCTCGGGTCATGTGCAGGAACTGGTGGAATTGCGCGTCGATTGCGACCGCGATTGCCTTCTGGCGCTGGTCCGCCAGACCGGACCGGCGTGTCACACCAACCGGCGTTCGTGCTTTTATACTGCGATCCGGGGCGGGGATGAGGTCGAGATCATGGTGCCGATGGCGGGTTGATCGGGGGCGCTGCCCCCGTCGCCGTTCCAGCGACTCCCCCGGGATATTTCGGCACCAGAGATGGTCAGAAGCCGAGCATGCGGTGGATGTCCTGTGGGGTGGCACCGTCGTCGCGGTAATGGCGGATGGCGCGGGCGTCGTCACGTTTTGCCAGCCGTTTGCCGGAGTCGTCGCGGATCAGGCGGTGGTGATGGTAACGCGGCGTCGGCAGTTTCAGAAGTTTCTGAAGAAGAACGTGTATATATGTGGAATCGAACAGATCTTTTCCGCGTGTAACGGTTGTGACCTTTTGCGCGGTATCGTCCACGACCACGGCGAGATGATAGGATGTGCCCATGCCGCGCCGCGACAGGATCACGTCGCCGATGCCGTCCAGGAACTGCTCTCGGGTCAGGATGTGGTCATGGCCGGGCATGATGGCCTGATCGCGAAAGCCGATCCGGTCGAGGGTGAGGGCGGCGAAGGCGCGTTCTGCGTCCAGCCGGATCACGTCACCGGGCCCGGCATCCGAGAGCGGGCGGCCGCGGCAGGTGCCGGGATAGATCAACCCGTCGGGACCGGCGGGTAGGGCGCCTTCTTGCGGGGCGGCAAGGGCTACGCGGATGTCGCCGCGACGGCAGCGGCAGGGATAGCTGAACGGGGCCAGTTGCTTCAGGGCCGCGCGATAGGCTTCCATACGGTCGGATTGCCGCATGATGGGTTGCTGCCAGTCAAGGCCCAGCCAAACCAGATCGTCCTGGATCGCGGCCTCGTATTCGGGGCGGCAGCGGTCGCGGTCGATATCTTCGATCCGCAGCAGGAACTGGCCGGTATCAGCCTCTCGTGCGGCGACCAGTGCGGCATAGGCATGGCCCAGGTGCAGCAGGCCGGTGGGCGAGGGCGCGAAGCGCGTGCGGATTATTGTGCCGCCAGCCATGCGCTGAAATCGTCCTTGGCACGCTGTGTATAGGCCGGATAGCGGTCCTTGCGGCCGCGACGGCCGCCACGCGCGTCGTCCAGCGGCGGGAACAGGCCGAAATTCACGTTCATCGGCTGGAAGGTCTTTGCCTCGGCCCCACCGGTGATGTGGTTGACCAGAGCGCCCATCGCCGTGGTGAAGGGCGGGGGGGCAAGCTCGGCGCCTTTTGCCTGCGCCGCCGCCATCCGGCCCGCCAGCAGCCCCATCGCGGCGCTTTCGACATAGCCTTCGACACCCGTCACCTGACCGGCAAAGCGCAGGTTCGGGCGTTGCCGCATCCGCATCCGGTCATCCAGCAGCGTCGGAGAATTCAGGAATGAATTCCGGTGGATACCGCCAAGACGTGCAAAGCTGGCATTTTGCAGGCCGGGGATCATGCGGAACACCTGTGTTTGCGCGCCGTATTTCATCTTGGTCTGGAAGCCGACGATATTATACAGCGTTCCCAAAGCATTGTCCCGGCGAAGCTGGACCACCGCATAAGCTTTTTCCTGGGGCTTGTGGGCATTGGTCAACCCGACCGGCTTCATCGGGCCGTGGCGCAGGGTTTCGCGTCCGCGTTCGGCCATCACCTCGATCGGCAGGCAGCCGTCGAAATAACCGGCGGTCTCGCCCTCGCGGAATTCGGTTTTATCGGCGGCCAGCAGGGCGTCGATGAAGGCCTCGTATTCGTCGCGGGTCATCGGGCAGTTGATATAGGCGCGGCGTTCGGCGTCAGATTCGCCCTTGTCATAACGGCTTTGTTCCCAGGCCACCGACATGTCGATGGTCTCGGCATGGACGATGGGGGCGATGGCGTCGAAAAAGGCCAGCGCCTCGGTGCCCGTCACCCGGCGGATCGCGCCCGCCAGCGCGTCCGAGGTCAGCGGCCCGGTGGCCACGATCCAGTTGCCATCGGTGGGCAGCTCGGTGATCTCGCCCGCGACGATCCGGACCAGCGGTTCGGCCCGCAGGGTTTCGGTCACGGCGGCCGAGAACGCATCCCGGTCCACGGCCAGCGCGCCGCCTGCGGGCAGGCGGTGGCGGTCGGCCATCGCCATGATCAACCCGCCTGCCGCGCGCATTTCCCAATGCAATTGCCCCACGGCGTTCATCACGTCATCGTCCGAACGAAAGCTGTTCGAGCAGACCATTTCCGCGCAATCGCCGGTCTTGTGGGCGAAGGTGGCGACGGTCGGGCGCATCTCGTGCAGGATCACGGGCACGCCCGCGCGGGCGACCTGCCATGCGGCCTCGGACCCTGCCAGACCGGCGCCGACGATGTTCACGGGCTGCATGGAAACCTCGCTTGGGATGCCGAAAGACCGCTGATTATCAGCCGGGGCGCAGGTTGGAAAGGGTCATGGCGCCAGTCGATACAGGTCCTTGCCATACCATCGCCCCATCGCATTGCCACGAGGCAGCCCCCGGATCGCGGGATTGATCATCTCAGTCGTGGCATAGTGATAGACGAAGGCGGCGGGGGCCTCGGCTGCAAGGATCTCTTCGGCCTGACGGTAAAGCGGCGCGGGATCATCGGCCAGCCGGGCCTGATCCAGCAGGTGGTCATATTCATCATTCGACCATCCGCCGCTGTTTTCACCGTCGCTGCGGAACCAGTCGAGAAAGGCCGAAGGCTCGTTGTAATCGGCGCACCAGCCATAGCGGGCGATCTCGAAATCCTGACGGTGCATCCGGTCGGCATGGGTCATCCAGTCCAGATTGTTCAGTGAGACCTCGACCCCCAGCGGTTTCCAGTATTGCCGTGCGGCCTGCGCCAGCAGCCGGTGCAACTCGTCGCCGTTATATTGCAGCACCAGCCGCAGCGGGTTGTCGGGGCCGTAACCCGCCCCGGCCAGCAATTCGCGGGCCAGCGCGGTCCTGGCATCCTGATCCAGCGCGGCAGGCCCGCCTTCGGGTGCGTCAAGGCCCGCGATCGCCCAATGCGTCCAGCCTTGCGCGGGGCGCTGGCCGCCTTGCAGCACGTTCGACACCATCAGGTCACGCTCCAGCCCCAGCGACAGCGCCCGTCGCAGGGCAGGGTTCTTCAGCGCCTCGGGCCCCTTGTCGGACAGGTTGAAAACATAGGCATAGGTGCAGGGGATGGGCAGCGCCGTTGCCTGATCGGGAAAATCCTCATGCAGTTGCGGATATTCCCCGACGGGGATGGGCACCCGGTCCAGTTCGCCGGCGCGAAAGCGGGTCAGTGCCGCCTGGCCGTCGATCTCGGTGACACCGCGCAGGGTCTCCATCACCACATTGGCGGCGTCCCAATATGCGGGGTTCTTGGTCAGGGTGATTGATGCGCCCGGATCATGGGCTTGCAGCGTGAAGGCGCCATTGCCGACCAGCTTGCCCGGCTGGATCCCCCCGTCGTCCCCGGACGAGTCGGGGGGTATGGGAAAAGTCGCCGGATGGGACAGCATCGCCGCGAAATGGGCCACGGGCCGGGTCAGCGTGACCTGCAACCGGCGCGCATCGAGGGCGGTCACGCCCAGCTGCTCGGCTGGGATCTCGCCCGCGATGATCGGGGCCGCGTTCTCGATCTGCATCAGCGCCAGATATCGCGCATGGGCCGAGCCGGTTTTCGGGTCCACCACCCGCCGCCAGGCGGCAACGAAATCATCCGCCGTCACCGGATCGCCATTCGACCAGCGGGCCGCGCGCAGTTGAAAATTGTGGGTCAGCCCGTCCTCGCTGACCTCGTGGCGCTCGGTCATGCCGGGGATCATGGCGCCGGTCGCGTCCTCGGTCATCAACCCCTCGAACAACTGCCGCAGCAGGTCCATGCCCTCGGGATCGCTGGTCTGGGCCGGGTCCAGAACGCCGACAGCATCGGGCAGCCAGAAGGTAAAGCTTTGATCCTCGGCCAGCCGTTCGCCCTCGGCAGGCTGTCCCAAGGCGGGCAGCGCAAGCAAAGCGGCAAGGGCGGCGGCAAGGAATCGGGTCACGGGGGCCTCATCGGTAACGGCCACAGGTTTAACCATCCCGACGCCGTGGTAAATCGCACAAGCCACTTTTCAACGGTGCAGGGCTGTGGAACAGATGGCGCGATGATGAAGCATGCCCATATCGCGCTGGTGACCGGCGGTGCCCGTTCGGGAAAATCGGCCCTGGCCGAGCGGCTGGTGCTGCAACAGGGCGGCGGGCGCGTCTATATCGCCACGGCGCAGGCCTTTGATGATGAAATGTCGCAGCGTATTCAGCTACATAAGGAGCGCCGCGATCAGGGTTGGATCACGGTAGAGGAGCCCGTGGATCTGGTCGGCGTATTGTCTGCCACCGATGGGCAGGGCACCCGGCTGGTCGATTGCCTGACGCTGTGGCTGTCGAACACGATGGGACAGGCCGATATTGCGGCGCTGGTGGCGGTGCTGCGCCAGCAGCGCGATCCGGTGGTGCTGGTGACGAATGAGCTTGGCCTTGGCATCGTGCCCGACAATGCGCTGGCGCGGCAGTTCCGGGATGCGCATGGCTGGATGAATCAGGCGGTGGCGGAAGTCGCCGATGAGGTCTGGATGGCCGTCTGCGGTCAGCCCCTGCGGATCAAGCCCGCGCCTGCGGGGCAGCCATGACGGGCTTTGACCAACAGGCGGCGGATGCGGCGCGGGCGCGGCAGGACAGCCTGACCAAGCCGCCGGGATCGCTGGGACGGCTGGAGGAACTGGCGGTCTTCATGGCGGGCTGGCAGGGGCGGGCGGTGCCGCGGCTGGACCATGCGCAGGCGGTGGTCTTTGCGGGCAATCACGGCATCGTCGCGCAAGGGGTCAATCCCTTTCCGCCCGAAGTGACGGCGCAGATGGTGCAGAATTTCCGCGCGGGCGGGGCGGCGATCAACCAGCTTTGCCGGGTGGCGGGGGCGGATCTGTCGGTGGTGCCGCTGGATCTGGACCACCCGACCCGCGATTTCACCCAAGATGCGGCGATGGACGCCGCCGAGGGCAAGGCCGCGATGCGGATCGGGGCCGAATCCGTCGATCCCGCCGCCGATGTGCTGCTGCTGGGAGAGATGGGGATCGGCAATTCCACCATTGCGGCGGTGCAGGCGGCTTCGGTCTTTGGCGGGCAGGCGCAGGACTGGGTCGGGCCGGGGACCGGGGCAGGAAGCGCGATCCTGCAAAACAAGCTGCGCGCCGTCGATGCGGGGCTGGCGCGTCATCGCCCGGCCTCGGTGGCCGAAACGCTGGCGGCCTTCGGCGGGCGAGAGCAGGCGGCGATCTGCGGCGCGGTGCTGCGGGCGCGGGAACTGCGCCTGCCGGTGATCCTTGACGGGTTCATCTGCACCGCCGCCGCCGCCGTGCTGACCCGCGACGACCCCGCCGCGCTGGCCCATTGCCTGATCGGCCATGAAAGCGCCGAGCCGGGGCACAGGCGGCTGATCTCCGCGCTGGGGATGCAGCCGGTGCTGTCGCTGGACATGCGGCTGGGCGAGGGCTCGGGCGCGGCGGTGGCGCTGATGGTGCTGCGCGGCGCCATCGCCTGCCATGAGGGGATGGCGACCTTCGCCGAGGCCGGAATTGGCTAGGCTGCATCAATTGCTGCTGGCGCTGGTCTTTCTGACCCGCCTGCCGCTGGGGCGCCTGCTGCCCGCGCGCATCCTGCCGCTGAAAGAGGCCGCATGGGCCTTTCCTCTGGCGGGCGCGGTGGTGGGTGCGGTGGGCGCGCTTCCGTTGCTGATCTGGGATGCGTCGCTGCTGACGGCCTGCCTGTCGGTGGCGCTGATGGTCTGGTTCACCGGCGCGCTGCACGAGGATGCCCTGGCCGATTTCACCGACGCCGCTGGCGGGCAGGACCAGCAGACGCGGCTGCGGATCATGCGCGATTCGCATATCGGCAGCTATGGCACGATGGCGCTGATTCTGACGACGGCGCTGCGGATTGCGGCGCTGACCTTGGTCTCGCCTCTGGCGCTGATCGCGGCGGCGGCTTGCGGGCGGGCGGCCATCCTGCCCGGCATGATCCTGTTGCCGCCCGCGCGCGGCGATGGTCTGGGCCGGGATGCGGGCCGCCCTTCGGTCGCCGCGCTGCTGGTGGCGCTGACCCTTGCCGCGCTGGCCCTGTCGCTGGCCGGGCCGGGAGCGCCGGGTGCCGCGATCGCCGGGGTCGTGGCCGCGGCATGGGTCATCGCCCGGGCACGAAAATGGCTGGGCGGGCAGACCGGCGATGTTCTGGGCACGCTGTCGCTGGCGGTCGAGACCGCGATGCTGATCGCCTTCGCCCTTGGCGACCCTACGGCACCTGCGTGAAAAACTTGACCGGGCCATGCGCTTTGCGCATACCAGCGGGCCTGTAATCCGGTCAAAGACCGGCGCCCCGGCGGCGTCAGAACATGGGGAGGAGAACGTGCATGGGCGCCTTGCTGGCCCTGTCGGGCGGCGTTGACCGCATCAATTCGTTCATCGGGCGGTATGTGGCATGGCTGATCCTGCTGGCGATCTTCGTCAGCGCGGGCAATGCCATCATCCGCAAGATCTTCAGTATCTCGTCCAATGCCTGGCTGGAGCTGCAATGGTATCTGTTCGGCGCGGCCTTCATGCTGGCCGCGGCCTATACCCTGCTGGAAAACGAGCATGTCCGCGTCGATATCCTCTATGGCAACTGGTCGCGTCGGGTTCAGCACTGGATCGACCTTCTGGGCACGCTGTTCTTCCTGCTGCCCTTCACCGGGCTGATGATCTCGTTGGTCTGGCCGTCGCTGCGCAGTTCGTGGCGCGCGGGCGAGATGTCCAGCAATGCCGGCGGGCTGATCGTCTGGCCGGCCAAGGCGGTGCTGCTGACCGGCTTCATCCTGCTGTTCGTTCAGGGCCTGTCCGAGGTCATCAAGAAGATCGCCGTGATGCGCGGCCTGATCCCTGACGAACAGACGCATCTGTCCGTCGAGGAACAGGCCATGCGAGAGGCCGAACTGATGGCGGCGCAACTGGACGTGGATGCCTCGGTATCCGCCCCGGTGCTGGATCAGGTCGAAAAACACAAGCGCGAGGACAGCCAGTGATCGATCTTGTTGCCCATAATCTGGCGCCCATCATGTTCTTCTCGATGGCTGCCTTTCTGCTGATCGGCTATCCGATTTCCTTCGCGCTGGCGGCAAACGGGCTGCTGTTCTTTCTGATCGGCGTGTTCCTGACCCCCTACAGCACCGAGGTCAATCTGGGCTGGAACCTGTTGCAGGCGCTTGGCGACCGGGTGTTCGGCATCATGCGCAACGATGTGTTGCTGGCGATTCCGTTCTTCACCTTCATGGGCATCGTGCTGGAACGGTCCCGCATGGCCGAGGATCTGCTGGAAACCGTCGGGCAGCTGTTCGGCCCGGTACGGGGCGGGCTGGCGATGGCGGTGATTCTGGTCGGCGCATTGCTGGCGGCGACGATCGGGGTGGTTGCGGCCTCGGTCATCTCGATGGGGCTGATCTCGTTGCCGATCATGCTGCGCTATGGTTACGACCGCAAGCTGGCGACGGGGGTGATCGCGGCGGCGGGAACGCTGACCCAGATCCTGCCGCCGTCGCTGGTGCTGATCGTGCTGGCCGACCAGCTGGGCCGATCGGTGGGCGATATGTACAAGGCGGCGCTGCTGCCGGGGCTGGGGCTGACCGGGCTGTATCTGCTCTATGTGATCGTGCTGTCCTTCATCCGCCCGCGCGCCATGCCCGCCCTGCCGCCCGAGGTGCGCACGCTGGGGCCGGGCGTGGCCTCGCTGCTGGTGGCCTTCGCGATTGCGGGTCTGATCTATATGGGCGCGCAATGGCTGCTGCATGACGGGCTGGGCAGGGGCTCGGACGCGGCGATCTGGTCGGCGGCCATCGCGGTGATCGCGCTGATGCTGATGGCGCAACTGGACGCGCGGCTGGGCCTGAACCTGCTGTCGCATCTGGCGCGGCAGGTGATCATCGTGATGATCCCGCCGCTGGCGCTGATCTTCGTCGTGCTGGGCACCATCTTTCTGGGCATCGCCACCCCGACCGAGGCGGGCGCGATGGGCGCGGTCGGCGCGCTGGTCCTTGCGGGACTGAAGCGGCGGCTGAACCCCGATGTGGTCAATCAGGCGCTGCTGTCCACGGTGCGGCTGTCCAGCTTCGTGATGTTCATCCTGCTGGGCGCGACGGTGTTTTCGCTGACCTATTACTCGATCAACGGTCACATCTGGGTCAAGGATCTGCTGACCGCGCTGCCGGGCGGGCAATACGGCTTCCTGCTGGCGGTGTCGGCGATCATCTTCTTTCTGGCCTTCTTCCTCGACTTTTTCGAACTCAGCTTCGTTATCGTTCCCCTGCTGATCCCGGCGGCGAACGAGTTGGGCATCGATCTGGTCTGGTTCGGCATCATTCTGGCGGTGGTCATGCAGACTTCGTTCCTGACGCCGCCGGTGGGGTTTGCGCTGTTCTATCTGCGGTCGGTGGCGCCGCGCAGATCCTATCTGGACAAGATCACCGGCGGGCGGATTCCCGCGGTCTCGACCGGCGACATCTATCGCGGGGCGGTGCCCTTCGTCGGCTTGCAGATCGTGATGGTGGGGCTGGTGATCGCCTTTCCGCAGATGGTGATGCACTATCGGGGGCCAGCGGTCGATACCAGCAACATCCGCATCCATCTGCCCTCGGGCGGGCTGGGCGGCGTCGGCGGTTCTCCCTTCGGGCAGGGCGCACCGGCAGGTGGCGGAAATGCCGCGCCGGGTGGTCTGGGCACCGGGCCGGGGGTGCCGAATTTCGGGGGTTCCCCGGCGCCCCAGCCTGAAAACGCCGCGCCCGAGGCGCCGACCCCTGCGGCGCCCGGCCTTGGCAGCCCGCCACCCGGTCTTGGCGGGAACTGAGCCCAACGAAAAGGGCCGCCGCATGATCGCGACGGCCCTGTCATTTGCGTTACCGGCTGCTGCCTACTCGCCCACACCGAAATTCGACGGTGCCAGCGCATCCTGATTGCGCAGCGTCATCATGAAGGTGTCGAAGGTGTAATCCGCCGTCTGGGCATAGAGATACCAGTCGTCACGGAATTGCAGCATCGCCTCGTACTGCTTCTTGAACGACTCGTTTTGCTGCGACAGTTCGGCATAGACCTCGTTCGCGGCCTCGAACGCCGCCACCATCACCTCCTGGCTGAAGGACCGCAATTGCGCGCCCTGCGCCACCAGTTCCTTGATCGCGGTGGGGTTCTTGTAGTCGTAATTGGCCAGCATGTTGGAATCGACCGCCTGACAGCAACTGCGCAGCAGCGATTTATAGCTGTCGGGCAACTGGTCGTACCTTGCCTTGTTGAAGAACATGCTGACGGTCGGCCCGCCCTCCCAGAAGCCGGGGTAATAGTAATAGGGCGCGACCTTGTGGAAGCCCAGCTTGGCGTCGTCATAGGGGCCGACCCATTCGGCGGCGTCGATCGTGCCCTTTTCCAGCGCCGGATAGACATCGCCGCCCGCCAACTGCTGCGGCACCGCGCCCATCCGTTCCAGCACCCGCCCGGCCAGACCGGCGATGCGGATCTTCAGCCCCTGCACATCGGCGGGGGTGTTGACCTCTTTGCGATACCAGCCGCCCATCTGGGTGCCGGTATTGCCCGCCGGAAAGCTGACCAGCGAGTATTTTTCGAGGAATTCGTTATAAAGATCGATCCCGCCGCCATAATAGTTATAGGCCGATTTCGAGCGCGCGCTGAAGGTAAAGGGCAGTTCGGCCCCGCAGGCGAAGGCCGGATCCTTGCCCCAGTTATAATATCCGACCGAATGCGCGCATTCGACGGTGCCATCGGTCGCGGCATTGATCGCGTCCAGCCCCGGCACGATCTCTCCGGCGGAAAAGACCTGAATGCGGAACCGGCCATCGGTCGCCTCGCTGACGCGCCGCGCCAGTTCCTCGCCGCCGCTGAAGATCGTGTCCAGCGATTTGGGAAAGGACGAGGCCAGCCGCCAGTTGATGTTCGGCGTCTCCTGCGCCAAAGCCGGGGCCGCCAGCGCTCCACCCGCCGCCGCAGCCGCGCCGCCCACGGTCGCGCGGGTCAGAAACGACCGGCGCCCGATTTTATCCTTGTTTTCCATATAATTCCTCCGCTGTAATCTGCTGAACCCTGGGCCTGGGGCTGCAATCCCGTTGTTCGATGGCGGTATTTTAATGGGCCATGACCGGCTGTCGAGGGTCGTTACGACATTCAGGCGTAAAAAACCGCTTTCGGGGCTGTCACCGGATATGAAAACGCCCGCAGGAACCGATCCCGCGGGCGTCGTTCAGCATTAAGCCCGCTCAGCGCAGGATGCTTCGCCCGGCATATTCGGCGGTGGCACCCAGCATTTCCTCGATGCGGATCAGCTGATTGTATTTCGCCAGCCGGTCGGAACGCGCCAGCGATCCGGTCTTGATCTGGCCGCAATTGGTGGCGACCGCCAGATCGGCGATGGTGGCGTCTTCGGTCTCGCCCGAACGGTGCGACATCACCGATGTGAAGCCCGCACGATCCGCCATCCGCACCGCGTCCAGCGTCTCGGACAGCGTGCCGATCTGGTTGACCTTGACCAGCAGCGAATTGCCGCAGCCCTTCTCGATGCCTTCGGCCAGACGGGTGGGGTTGGTCACGAACAGATCGTCGCCGACCAGCTGCACCGATGCGCCCAGACGCTCGGTCAGCAGCTTCCAACCCTCCCAGTCATCCTCGGAACAGCCGTCCTCGATCGACAGGATCGGATAATCGGCGCAAAGCGCGGCCAGATAATCCACATTCTCGGCCGGGCTTAGCGATTTGCCCTCGCCGGCCATCTCGTATTTGCCGCCCTTGAAATATTCCGTGGACGCGCAATCCAGCGCCAGCATGATGTCGTCGCCGGGCTTGTAGCCGGCCTTCTCGATCGCCTTCAGGATGAAATCCAGCGCGTCGCGGGTGCTGGACAGGTTCGGGGCGAATCCGCCCTCGTCGCCGACGCCGGTGGCCAGGCCGGCCGAGGACAGCTCTTTCTTCAGCGTGTGGAACACTTCGGAACCCATCCGCACGGCCTCGCGGATATTGTCCGCCGCGACCGGCATGATCATGAATTCCTGGATATCGATCGGGTTGTCGGCATGTTCGCCGCCATTGATGATGTTCATCATCGGCACCGGCAGGATCCGCGCGGCAGTGCCGCCAACATAGCGGTAAAGCGGCTGCTGGCAGGCCTCTGCCGCGGCCTTGGCGACGGCCAGCGAGACGCCCAGAATGGCATTTGCGCCCAGCCGGGCCTTGTTCGGGGTGCCGTCCAACTCGCACATCAGCGCGTCGATGGCGCGTTGCTCGGTCGCGTCCTCGCCGATCAGGTTCTCGGCAATCTCGCCATTGACGGCGGCCACCGCCTCCAGCACGCCCTTGCCCAGATAGCGCGCCTTGTCGCCGTCGCGCTTTTCCACCGCCTCATGCGCCCCGGTCGAGGCCCCCGAAGGCACCGCCGCCCGACCCTGCGTGCCGTCCTCCAGCGTCACATCGACCTCGACGGTCGGATTGCCGCGGCTGTCCAGAATCTCACGGGCGAAAATGTCGATGATGGCGGTCATGGGCCTCTCCTTCGAACTGCATCCGCGGCCTGCATAGCCGGGCCGGGGCTGATCGGAAAGCCGCAATTTCAGGGCAGACGGATCTCGGCCCAGATCGGCAGGTGGTCCGAGGCATCCCGCGCGCCCGCCCCCTTGAAGACCCCGGCGTCCAGCAGCTCCAGATTCCGGCTCATGGCGATGCGGTCCAGACGCAGCCGGGGCAGGGGCGCGGGATAGGACGGCCCCGGCGCGATCACCTGAAAGCCGGCCAGCGATTCCAGCCCGCGATCATCGCGCCATTCGTTGAAATCGCCCATCATCACGATATGGTCCTCGGCGATGCGAGAGGCCTGCGCGCTGATCCGCGCCAGCTGCGCCCGGCGCGATGTCCGCACCAGCCCCAGATGCAGCCCGATCACGGTCAGGCCCGGCAGGCGCAGCGCCACGGCGCCCCTCGGCTCCAGCCCCGGCAGGGGCATCCGCCGGATCACCGCCTGTTCGGCCAGATCCGGCCGCATCAGAATCGTCTGCCCATGCCAGCCAAGCGAGTTCTCACCGCTTCGGCGGCTGATCTCGGCCGGCACCAGCCCGGTCATCTCGTGGATCAGACGGCGCGGCAGCGCCTCGGGCCGGGCCCCGAAACGGAAATCGACCTCCTGCAGGGCGATGATATCGGGTTTCAGATCACGGATCACCGCCAGATTTCGCTCGGGCGCGTGCGGACCGGTCAGACCCCGGCATTTATGCAGATTATAGCTGGCCAGTCTCAGCAAGTCGCGTCTTTCCCCTCGCACTCCTTGAAAATACCTTGGGGGGAGCCCTCTGCAAGAGGGCGGGGGGCAAAGCCCCCCTTTCCGCACCGCATTCCGTCAGGTTCCGCAGAATGTCTGACGCACGATCTGGTCTTGCTGCGGCGCCAGCGACAGTTCTGCCCATTCCTTGCGCAGTTCATGCGGATGGATCACCGCCTGAAACAGCCGCTCGAACGGCGCCATGTCATCCGCCACGGCCGAGGCGATCACCTCTTCGATCCGGTGGTTGCGGGGGATTCGCTGTGGATTGGCCCTTGCCATCAGCTCTGCGTCGGGATGGTGGGCACGCCAGCGCGCCTCCCATTCCGCGAACTCTGTGGCGTCGGTGAATTCGTCCCGTGCCCGGCCATCCTGCAACCCGGCAAAGACACGGGTGAAATCCGCCCGTTGCCGGGCCATCAGCGACAGCAGCTCCTCGATCAGCGCCAGCCCGGTCTTGTCACAATCGGTCAGCCCCAGCTTTTCGCCGAAGCGGCGCGTCCATGCCGCCTGATAGAGCGGTGCGAAAGAATGGACCGAGCGGGTCGCGGCCTCGATGGCGGCATCGCGCTCGCCCATCAGCGGGATCAGACAGGTGGCCAGCTGTGCCAGATTCCAGACCGCCATCTGCGGTTGCTGCGCCCAGGCATAGCGTCCCGCGTGATCGATCGAGGAAAACACCGTATCGGGGTGATAGCCGTCCATGAAGGCGCAGGGGCCGTAATCGATGGTCTCGCCCGAGACCGCCATATTGTCGGTATTCATCACCCCATGGATAAAGCCGAGCGCCATCCATTGCGCGATGGTCTCGGCCTGCCGCGCGACGACGTGATCCAGCAGCGACAGCGGACCCTCGGCCTGCGGATAGTGGCGGGCGATGACGTGATCGGTCAGCCTTCGCAGCGAATCCTCGTCCCCGCGCACGGCGAAGAACTGGAAGGTGCCGACCCGGATGTGGCTGGCCGCCACCCGCGTCAGCACCGCGCCGGGCAGGCCGTTTTCACGCCAGACGGTCTCGCCCGTGGCGACGGCCGCCAGCGCGCGGGTCGTGGGCACGCCCATCGCCGCCATGAATTCGCTGACGATATATTCGCGCAGCACCGGCCCCATCCACGCCCGGCCGTCGCCGCGCCGCGAAAACGGCGTCGGGCCGCTGCCCTTCAGCTGGATGTCGAAACGGGCCCCGTCAGATGCCACAACCTCGCCCAGCAGCACCGCGCGGCCGTCGCCCAGTTGTGGCACGAAGCCGCCGAACTGGTGCCCGGCATAGGCCTGCGCGATGGGATCGGCCCCCTTTGGCAGACCGTTTCCGGCCAGCATCGCCAGACCGTCCGGGCCAAGCAGCCAGTCCCTGTTCAGCCCCAGTCGCCCGGCCAGCGGCTCGTTCAGCGCCAGAAGCCGCGGCGCGGCGACCGGCGTGGGGGCGACCCGGGCAAAGAAGCCTTCGGGCAGGCGGGCATAGCTGTTGTCGAAATGGATCATGGCGACCTCCTGTGCCTCATCTGATCTAGGGGCGGCAAGGCCGGTCGAAAAGGGTCGGGCCGGTTTTCCCGGCCCGGCCCCGGGATTGTCGGGCCGTATTCAATCCTCGTTCCGGGTCAGACCCGCGGCATGGAACAGCCCCGCGACCAGCCCTCCGGCCAGAGGGGCGGCGATGAACAGCCACAGATCGGCGATGGCCTGTCCGCCGGCAAGGACCGCCGGCCCGATCGAGCGGGCGGGGTTCACCGAGACCCCGGTCACGTCGATGCCGACCAGATGGATGCCCGCCAGCGTCAGCCCGATGGCCAGCCCGGCAAAGCCCGCAGGCGCGTCCGCGCGGGTGGCGCCTAAAATGACGGTGACGAAGAGGAATGTGGCCACGAATTCAAAGACCAGTGCCGCCATCATCGAATAGCCGCCGTTATAGCCCGCGCCGAATCCGTTCTGGCCCAGCCCGTCGCTGGCGATGGCGTAATCGGCCTTGCCGGTGGCGATGACATATATGACGCCGGCTGCGGCGATGCCTCCGGCGATCTGGGCGATGCAATAGGTGACGAAATCCGCCGCCGTCATCCGTCCCGAGGCCACGAAGCCAAGCGACACCGCCGGATTGAGATGCGCCCCCGAGATCGCGCCCAGCCCATAGGCTGCAGCGACGATCGAGAGGCCGAAGGCGATGGCGATGCCGTGAAAGCCGATATGGGCACCCATCAGCACCGCTGAGCCGACGCCGAAAAAGACCAGGATGAAGGTGCCGAAGAATTCGGCCAGGGCCTTGTTGAACATGAAAAACTCCTTAACCACACGGGGCCGGACCGGCCCTGCGCGGGCATTGGCCGATCAGGGCGGGTTAATCAATTGCGGTTTTTCGTCGCTGGCGGGTGGTGGCGGTGATTTCGGTCGGCAAGCCGGTGCCGGGCTGTCAGGCGCGGGAACTGGGGCGGCTGCGCTATCACGCGACGGCCAGTCCGGCTTGTATCGCGCGGCGACGGGGACTGAACATAACCTTCGCCGAAAATGTGTCCCCTGATTGAGACGCTACACGATGAAGCAAGTTGCTACCGATGACAGAGATAGTGGGATACAAAAATGCTACCTCAATCAAGCGAAAGCCATCGAGGAATTGTTGATTGGCTCCGGCGGAGAGGCCTTTCGCGAGATCGAGCGGCGGATATTCCGGTTCTGCCCTTTCGAGGCCATCGGCATGGTCCGGCAGGAAGTCAGGCATTTGAGCGGCAAAGATGTGCAGACCAGCGGGGAATATGCCAGGGCCGAGACTGACGGGGGGAGTGCCGAAGATCTGGGGAAAAAGGTGATCACAGAAATTGCCGCCTTTTTGCAGCGTCATATGCCTGTCTATAACAAGGCGTTGCGCAAGGCGCTTGCCGAGTAGCCAACGCCGCAAGCGCTGTCGTGACCGATCGCCTTACCGCCCCGCCCGAGGGCTTCGCCCGTTCAGGGACGCCCTTCACCATGAGGCGGAACGGGACGGCGATACTGGAGAACGCCTGAAGGTGACCGGCCCTGGAAGCGAGCCATATCACGCCCTGTTGACCTCCGGAATGCGCGCCGTGATTGCTGAGAAAACCGGAACTCTTCGTCACCTCACCCCGGCATCCACTAACAGCCACCTCGCAACCCGCAGTTACAATCCCAGCGAACCATAGACGTTGGAAATCCGCCGGATCGCCACCACATAGGCCGCGGTGCGCAGGTCATCGACACGGCTGTTGCCCTGCAAAACCTCGGTCATCTTGCCGAAGGCCTCGCGCATGGTGTCGTCCAGACCGGAGCGCACCAGCTCCAGTTCATCGGCGCCGGTCAGGAAGGCCTCCTTGAAGCCCTTGGACAGCGTCCAGTTCAGCCCGGTATCGGCGGACAGCCGTTCCAGCTCTTCGACGATCATTCTGGCCCGCGCCTCTTCATGACGGCGTTCCAGTCGGCCAAGACTGATCTGCGACAGGTTCTTGACCCATTCGAAATAGCTGACGGTGACCCCGCCCGCATTGGCATACATGTCGGGGATGATGACCACGCCCTTGCGCTTGAGGATCTCGTCGGCATCGGCGGTGACCGGACCATTGGCGGCCTCGACGATCAGCCGGCATTTGATCCGGTCGGCATTGTCGGCGCGGATCACCCCCTCGACCGCCGCCGGAATCACGATGTCGCAGTCGTCCTCCAGCGCCAGCAGCCCTTCCTCGCGGTAATCGCCGCCGGAGAACCCGCGCACACCGCCGGTTGCCTGAATATGGCCGCGCAGCGCGTCGATGTTCAGGCCCTGCGGATTGCTGATGGCCCCGTCGCGCTCGATCACGCAGGTAATCAATGCGCGGTCCTCGGACGACAGGAACTGCGCGGCGTGATAACCCACATTGCCCAGACCCTGCACGATCACCCGCTTGCCCGCCAGCGTGCCTTCCAGCCCGGCGCGCTTCATCATGTCGGGGTGACGGAAGAATTCTCGCGCGGCATATTGCACCCCCCGGCCCGTCGCCTCGACCCGGCCATCGATCCCGCCGGCATGGCGCGGCTTGCCGGTGACGCAGGCCTTGGCGTTGATGTCGTCGGGATGCAGCCGTTTGAAGGCATCGGCCATCCACGCCATCTCGCGCTCTCCGGTGCCCATGTCGGGCGCCGGCACGTTCTGGCTGGGCGAAATCAGGTTGCGCCGCGACAGCTCGTAGGTAAAGCGCCGGGTGATCCGCTCAAGCTCGTCGGCGTCCCATGCGCGCGGATCGATGCAAAGACCGCCCTTCGAACCGCCGAACGGCACCTCGACCAGCGCGCATTTATAGGTCATCAGCGCCGCCAGCGCCTCGACCTCGTCCTGGCTGACATCCAGGGAATAGCGGATGCCGCCCTTCACCGGCTCCATATGTTCGGAATGGACCGAGCGATATCCGGTGAAGGTATGGATTTGCCCACGCAGACGCACACCGAAGCGAACTGTATAGGTCGAATTGCAGACACGAATCTTTTCCTCAAGCCCCGGAGGCAATTCCATGAGTGAGGCGGCGTGGGTGAACATGCGGTCCACCGAGTCCCTGAATGATGCGTTTTTATGCGCCATGATCCTGATCTCCTCCCCGGCGCCCAACGCGCCCGCCATCCATTGATGCGCGAACTGCCCGATTCTTTGCCAGACGAAAGTTGTAAACGATGAAAAATGCCGGCCCGGGGGAGGGGCGCGGACGATTACTGTCCGCCGCCCGTCTGAAACCCGGTCGGTGATTCCAGCGTTAATTCAGACCCGCGATCGATTCCCGATCTTACTGTAACCAGGTAACGGATGTGACTTGTGGTTGAACAAAAAGAAATTTACCGAGGCAGAAAATTTCACCAGGTCTGCCGTGGCGCGCGCCAGATATTCCTGCGTGACGGTTACGAAGGCGCCAGCGTGGACGATATTTCCCGCGCGGCAGGCGTCTCCAAGGCCACACTTTACAGCTATTTCCCGCATAAACAGCTGATGTTCGAAGAGATCATGCGAAACGAGATCGTCGAGGCGGAACGGCTGGAAACCGCGCTGCCGGACCCCGAGCTGTCGCCGGAACAGGGGCTGTCACGACTGGTCGCCGCCCTGTCGCAGGACGCGGTCAGCGATTTGCAGACCGGCATCTATCGCATGGGCATCGCCGAGGCGCGCCGCTTTCCGAAACTGGCGCGCGGCTATTTCCAGCGGGTGCCCGAACAGCGGGTGCAATTGCTGACGGCGGCGCTGGATCGCTGGGTCGAACGCGGCGATCTGACACTCGAGGACAGCGCGCTGGCCGCGGCGCAACTGTGGCGCCTGACCGGCGCGACCCTGACCGAGCGCGCCGCGATGCTGCCCCATATCCCGCTGACCGAGGCCGCAATCGGCGAAATCTGCGAATCCGCGGTGGCGCTGTTCCTGCGCGCCTATGCCCCGCGCAACAGCGGTGCCGCCCGCTAGCCGGTCTGTTGCCCGGATGCGATGATGGATTCGTGAAACGGTCAGCGGCTTCTCAAGCCCGGCTGGCGACCGTATAACCATGATCATAATCCGGAACATATCCGGGCCAACGAGGGAATGACTTTGAAAATGACAAGAACGACGATCCTGCCTGTGGCAGTGGCGGCGGCCTTGCTGGCTGGCTGCATGCCGGTTCCGCCATCGGTGCCGGTGGCACCCGCGCCCCAGACCCTGCCCGCCACCCCGGCCTATGATCCCGTTCCGGTGGCGCCGGTCGCACCACCACCCACACTGGCGAATTCCGGGCTGAATGAGCGCAAGCCCGATGTCTGCGGCGCGGCGGCTTACCGCGAACATATCGGCAAACCGGGCAGCGCGCTGCCGTCGCTTGACATATCGCGCAGCTATCGGGTGGTGGAATTCCGCGGGATCGAGCCGCAGGACTATGATCCCAACCGTCTGGTCTTCCGGCTGGATGCGGCGGGCAATATCAGCGACACAGATTGCGGGTGAACCAATGATGATCAGACAAACCGTTTTCGCGCTGGCCGCTTTCGCCGCGCTGGCCGCCTGCGAACCCATCCCAGCCCCGGTCGAACAGTCCCCGGAACCCGAGGACGCTTGCGGCGCTGCGGGCTATCAGGGCCTGATCGGTCAGCCGATCTCGGTGCTGGGCGGGATGACCTTCCCCATCGGCACGCGGCAAATCGGCCCGAATGACGCGGTCACGGCAGATTTCCGGCCCGACCGGCTGAATATCGAACACGGCAGCAGCGGGCGGATCGAAAAGATCAGCTGCTATTGACCGCCTTGCAGTTACCCATATGTCTCGGATGATGGTGTTTCGGCGATGCGAGCGCCTTCGACAAGATCGGCGAGGCGGGAGAGGCCGCGCCATATGACGGTGGTTCCTGGTGGCGCATCGGAGGTCCGATCGAGATAGCCGCCGAGCCGCGCGACGAGTCTGACATAGAAATCGAGGTCACGCGGAAGCTTTTGCTTGCTCTCGGGCGCTGTGCGCTCGAGCAGTTGGCGTTCGGCGTCGGTGAAGACGGCAGCAGGCGATGCTTTCGGCACCTCTCGGCCGAGCATCGTCATCCATGACACGCGCCAGGACACGACGCAGCACAACGCGATACAGTTTGCCAGTCGATCAGCCGTGGCCAGGCGCAGCTCTTCGATCCGGCACCCGGTCTTCAGGGTCCGGAAGAATGTCTCGATCTTCCAGCGCAGCGCATACCATTGGAGCTTGTGGATTGCGTCCGCGTGGGTCGCCACCGGCAAGTTCGTGATCAGCTTCCAGAAGACGGGCACCCGGCCTTCCGGCGGGTCAAGCTCCTCGGCATGGATGATCTGAAGATTCTGATGCCGGTATTTCCGCTGCTTTCCGATCGGCGGGCGGACCGTCATTGTAGCGTGCCGGACCGAGAGCACGGCGCAATGATCCTTGCCCTGCGCATCGCGGAACCGGACCTCGTGGGTGCCGCTGGACTGCACCTCTGCCATCACCTTGGCAATGGTCGTGCCGCCATCCTCCGCCAGACGGTCGACGCAGCTGCGGACGAGGAACCCGGTCCCGAGTTCTTCGGACAGGCAGTAGAGTTCGTATATGTCGCTTTCCCGATCACCGATATGCACGCAGCGCTCTGGCACCCCTGTCAGTTCGGTGGACAGGCGCAGATTGTCGAGCCAGCGCATGCTTTCCTTCTGTTCGATCGGCACCCGGGTCGGATTGATCTTCCGTTTAAGAGCGGCGGTTCCCTTGAACTTGCTGCGCGACCAGAACTTGGCCGCCGTCAGGCCGAGCGGCAGCCCATCCGGCGTGATGGCCATGCTGGCATGCATCAAAAGCCCGCAGACCGCATGTTTCTGATAGCGACCTTCCTTCAGTTTGCGTCCAGTCGACACCGTCGTGAACCCCACCTTCTCCGGAGCCGAACGCTTGAAGGAGAATTCCGTGGTGTCCTGCAGGATCAGGATGGGACCATCGGTTGCCCGGATGCGCAGGGCAGAGGCAGCGAAATGGCCCTCGAGGATCTTGTCCTCGCTGACATTGCCGTTAGCAAAGAAGCGGTAGGCGGCCTTGGTATTCGACCAGTCCTGGAATGCCGTCGGCAGCGATTTTCCCGGCCGTTCCCCGAGGGCCTCGAGCATTGCCTCAAGCCGCCTGTTCAGCCTGACATCTCCCAGATCGCATCCGGCCGTTTCCGTTTCCACCCAACTCTGTCCCATGTCTGCACCTCAATTATTCGGTGCCACATGACGAATCATGATCGCTTGTGCTCAGGCAAGGCCAAGTCTGGTGGGTGAATCAATTCGCCGCACCACTTGTGGGTAACTGCAAGATTGACCGCTGCCTTCCCAGGGTCATTCCGGGGCGGCCGTCACCATCCGGCCGCCCTTTTCATTTGCTTTGCCCCGCGCCCGATGTCACCATTTCGTCATGATGAATGTCACCCCGTCGCTTCACGCCGCCCCTGATCGCGTGGTCTTCGACCGGACCGAACTGGGCATGATCCTCTCTGTCTATGGGCGTTTCGTCGCCGCGGGCGAATGGCGCGATTATGCGATGTCCTTCCTGCGCGACGCCGCCATCTTCAGCGTCTTCCGCCGCGCGACGGAACACCCGCTCTATCGCATCGAAAAGCGCCCCACCCTGCGCGGGGCACAGGGCGCCTATGCGGTGATCGGCATGGATGGACGAGTGCTGAAACGCGGCCACGACCTGAAGCAGGTGCTGCGGGTGCTGGAGAAAAAGCTGATCCGCGCCATCGACTAACTGCCGCGCGGCTTGGCCCGCAGCGTCGGATCGGCCGAGGTCGGGTCTTCGGGCCACGGATGGCGGGGATAGCGCCCGCGCATGTCCTTCCGGACATCGGCATAGGAATTGGCCCAGAACCCCGGCAGATTGCTGGTCACCTGCACGGGCTTGCCCCCCGGAGACAACAGGCTGATCCGCAACGGCCTGCCGCCCACCACCGGATGGCGCGTCACGCCGAACAACTCCTGCAACCGGCACTCGATCGAGGGCAGATCATGGTCGTAATCGATCGCCACCCTGCGCCCCAAAGGTGTGACGAAATGCGCCGGAACCTCTCGATCCAGAACCTGCTGTCCCTGCCAGCCCAGCCGCGCCAGCAACGGCGGCACCAGATCCAGCCCGCGCAGATCGGCCAGCGCCCGAGCCTTGCCCAGCCAGGGCAGCAGCCAATCGCCCTCGGCCAGCAGACTGTCGTCATCCACCGCCCCCAGCGCGGGAACCAGCGCGATCCGGGCCCGCAGCCGGGCGGCCGCCCGGCTCCATGTCAGCCCGTCGATCCGCAACCCTTCCAGCGCCGCCCGCGCCACCGCCTCGTCGGGCACATCCATCCAGCCGCGATCCGACAGCACCAGCGCCCCCAACCGCTCCTGCCGCCGCGCCAGAACGCGACCCTCGCGACGCGACCATTCGCAAATATCCACTTCGCGGATCTGCGCCGCAAACAACGCCCGCAAATCCTCCTCATCCAGAGCCGCCGCCAGCCGGATACGCGCCTCGCGCATATCGCCATCCAGATCCGCCGCGACGACCAGTCGTGCCTGCCCCATCGCATCGCCCGGCTCGAAAAACGCCCCCTTGCCACCCGACAGCACAAAGCGCGGCAGTCCTCCCTTGCGCCGCATCCCGATCCGGTCGGGATAGGCCAAAGCCAGCATCGCCCCATCTTTGGTGCCCAAATATCCCGGGGGGGTCGGGGGGGGCAGCGCCCCCCCGCCGTCGCGGGACGCAAGCAACCGGCGCAACCGGGCCGCCTCGTCCCGCAACCGGTGGATTCCTGCCGGATTGACCTCATACGGACTGCGCGCCGCGAACCGCTTCGGATCGCGCATCGCCGCCAGCCGCAAACCGATATCGGCAGGTGCCCCGCGCAGCGGATCGCGATCCGACAGCAGCGCCGCCAGATCCGCCGCCGCCCCGCCCGATCTCAGCAACATATGCGCCAGACGCGGATGCAGCGGCAGCCGCGCCAGCGCCCGGCCATGCGCGGTGATCCGTCCCGCATCGTCCAATGCTTCCAGCGCGCGCAGCAGGTCCCGCGCCTCGGACAGCGCCGCCTCGGGGGGCGGGGTCAGAAAGGCCAGATCCGCCGCCCCGGCCCCCCAGACCGCCAGTTCCAGCGCCAGCCCGCACAGATCGGCCACCGCGATCTCGGGCGGGGCAAAACCGGGCAGCGCGCCTTCCTCGGCCCGCGACCACATCCGCCAGCAGATCCCCGGCGCCACCCGTCCTGCCCGGCCCCGGCGCTGATCGGCCTCGGCCCGGCTGACCCGCTCGGTCACCAGCCGCGACATGCCGCTGCCCGGATCGAAGCGCGCCCGCCGCGCGCGGCCGGTATCGACCACCACCCGCACCTCGGGAATGGTCAGCGAGGTCTCGGCAATCGAGGTCGCCAGCACGATCCGCCGCTGCCCACCCGGCGCCGACAGGGCCGCGCGCTGCGCCCGCAGATCCAGCGCGCCATAGAGGGGCAGCAACTCGCACCCGATATCAGACAGCATGGCCATGACGCGGCGGATCTCGCTCTCGCCGGGCAGGAAGGCCAGAACCGTGCCGCCCGTCGCTCGCGTCCCGGCCTCGGCCTCGGCGATCAGCCGCGCGGCCTCGGACAGGAACCGATGGCCCGCAGGCAAGGGCCGGTCCAGCCAGCGCGTCTCGACCGGAAAGCTCTGCCCGTCCGAACGGATGATGGGCGCGTCATCCATCAGCGCCGCGACCGGCTGGGCATCCAAGGTGGCCGACATCACCAGCAGCGCCAGATCCTCGCGCAGCGCGCCCCGCGCCTCCCAGACCAGCGCAAGGCCCAGATCGGCATTCAGGCTGCGTTCGTGGAATTCGTCGAAAATCACGCAGCCGATCCCCTCCAGCGACGGATCGGACTGGATCATCCGGGTCAGGATGCCCTCGGTCACGACCTCGATGCGCGACCCCGGCACCGATTCGCCCCGGATGCGATAGCCGACGCGCGCCCCCACGGCCTCGCCCAGCCCCGCCGCCAGCCGCTCGGCGGCGGCGCGCGCGGCCAGCCGCCGCGGCTCCAGCATGATGATCCGGCCCGGTATCTGCGCCATCAGCGCCAGCGGCACCCGTGTCGTCTTGCCCGCCCCCGGAGGCGCGACCAGAACCGCCCGGCCATGACGCGCCAATGCGTCGCACAGATCGGGCAGGGCTTCATCGATGGGCAGGGCGCTGGTCATGCGCCGGATTAGCCCGGAACGCAGGTCGCGCGCAACGCAGCAAGGTGACACGGATGGCCTACACTTCGCCTGCGCGCGGACCTATCTTGCACTGGCCGCGTTGTATCACGCGACCGCAGAGGAACTGGAGACGGCATGGGTATCGGCAGCGACGTGATGCAGGGGCTTGGTCTTCAGGATCCGGTGATCCGGCTGGGCGTCACGGGACTTTCGCGGGCGGGCAAGACCGTTTTCATCACCTCGCTGGTCGCCAACCTGATGGATCGCGGGCGGATGCATGCGCTGCATGCCGCCGCCAATGGCAGCCTCAAGGCCGCCTGGCTGCAACCGCAGCCCGACGATACCGTGCCGCGCTTTGACTTCGAGCGTCATCTGGCAGCGCTGACCGGGCCCGAGCCGCATTGGCCCGACGGCACCCGCCATGTCAGCCAGCTGCGCCTGTCGCTGCGGCTGCAGCCGAGGGGCCTGTTTTCGGGGCTGCGCGGGCCGCAGACATTGCATCTGGATATCGTCGATTATCCGGGCGAATGGCTGCTGGACCTGCGCCTGATGGAAAAGAATTTCAGCGAATGGTCGGCCGAGGTGCTGGGGCGGATCGAGGGCCGGCCGCTGGCCCCCGAATATCTGGCCACCGTGGCGCAACTGGACCCCAACGGGCGTTTTGACGAACCGCTGGCCCAGCAACTGGCGGAAACCTATACCGCGCATCTGCATGCCGCGCGGGCGGCGGGCTGGTCGGATTGCACGCCGGGCCGGTTTCTGATCCCCGGCGAAATGGCAGGCTCGCCTGCGCTGACCTTTGCGCCGCTGCCCGCCGGGCTTGAGGGCAGCCGCATCCATCGCGAATTCCGCCGCCGCTTCGACGCCTATAAATCCCGCGTGGTCCGGCCCTTCTTCCGCGAACATTTTGCCCGGATCGACCGGCAGGTGGTGCTGGTCGATGTGCTGGGCGCAATCCATCAGGGACCCAAGGCGGTCGAGGACATGCGCCGCGCCATGGCCGATGTGCTGACCGCCTTCCGCCCCGGTCGCGCGGGCTGGCTGGCGCAGATCCTTGGCACGCGGCGGGTGGAACGCATCCTGTTCGCCGCCACCAAGGCCGACCATCTGCACCACAGCCAGCACAACCGGCTGACCGCCATCGTCTCGGCCATGCTGCGCGAGGCCCGCGACCGCGCCGATTTCAGTGGCGCGCGGACCGAGGCCATGTCCATCGCCGCCCTGCGCGCCACGACCGAGGACGTGATCCGCCACGAGGGCGAGGAACTGCCCGCCGTGCGCGGGCGGCTGCTGGACGGGCGGCAGGCGGCCTTCTATCCGGGCGAGTTGCCCCCCGACCCGGCGCAATTGCTGCATCCGGCGCGCGACGGCGCCAGCGAATGGCTGGACGGGGATTATGCGATCATGAACTTCGCCCCCGCACCGATGACCGCGCGCCCCGGCGACGGCCCGCCGCATATCCGGCTGGACCGCGCCGCCGAATTCCTGATCGGAGACCGCCTGTGACCGAGGACACGCCCCGCAAGCGCCGCCCCGTCCTGATCGAGATGGAGGACGAGGCCCAGCCGCAACCCGCCCGCGCCGCCCCGCAACAGCGCGACGGCACACCCGGCGATCCGGCGCTGAACCCTGCGGATGCCCCGCCCGTGGATCGGATCGACGCGCCCTTGCCTCATCCCCGCACGATGGAGATGGTCACGCGACTGATCGGGCGCCCGCCCTCGCGGCTGACCCGGTTTTTCATCAATACCGGCGTGGCGCTGTTCACCTTTCTGCTGTCCATCGCCGCGCTGGATTTCATCAACGGGTTGCTGAACCGCTACCCGGTTCTGGGCTGGATCGCGGTGACGCTGTTTGCGCTGTTCACGCTGGCCGCGCTTGGCATGGCATGGCGCGAATATCGGGCATGGGCGCGTTTCGCCAGGATCGACGCGCTGCAACGGCAGGCGGGCGCGGCGCTGGCCGATGACGACATCGAGGCCGCCCGGCAGGTCAGCACGGCGCTGGTCGCGCTCTATGCCCGCCGCCCGGAAACCGAATGGGGCCGCCAGCGGCTGGCCGAGCACAGCGCCGATGCCTATGACCCGCGCACCCTGCTGACCATGGCCGAGACCGAGCTGCTGGCCCCGCTGGATCAGCAGGCAAGGCGGGAAATCGAGGCCGCATCCCGCACCGTCGCCGCCGCCACGGCGCTGATCCCGCTGGCGCTGGTCGATGTGATCGCGGCGCTGGCCGCCAATCTGCGGATGATCCGCCGCATGGCCGAGATCTATGGCGGGCGCGCGGGCGCGGTCGGCGGATGGCGGCTGGCGCGCACGGTGATGACGCATCTGGTCGCCACCGGCGCGGTGGCGGCCGGCGACGACATGATCGAGACGGTCGCTGGCGGCGGCCTGCTGTCGAAACTGTCGCGCCGCTTTGGCGAAGGCGTGGTGAACGGCGCCCTGACCGCCCGAGTCGGCATCGCTGCGATGGAAGTCTGCCGCCCGCTGCCCTTTCTCGCCCAGCCGCGCCCGAAGGTGGGCAATCTCGTGGCGCGCGGGCTGCGGGGCCTGTTCGGCGAGGATCACGAGCGGGTTGCGGATCGGTAACTTCCTCCGAGATCCCGGCCAACCCCGAACTGTCCGGTCCCGGCCTTTGATGGATTGGATCGATGATGAAACGATCCGGCTCTGAAGTCCTCTGTTTGCAGATGAACTCGCATGGCGTCAGGCCCTTTAAGGCTTGAGGCTGCGTCCGAAATTGTAGGCGTGGATGAAGTCCTCAAGGGTCCGGCGCAACTGGTCGTGGCTCTCGTAGTGGAAGCGTTTGACGGTGGCCTCTTTGATGGTCCGGTTCATCCGAACCACCTCTGCCGGTTTGCGGTCTTGTTGCCAGGCCAAGCCGGCGTGACCAAGCCAATCCTCAGCGGCGACGGCAAGGAAGCCACATGTTCGTTCGTTTCCATATCGTCTGCTATGATCCACGCATCCTGAATGCAGGCATCTCGCCTCCTACATCAGCCGCATAGAGTTCGCAACGGACGGGCATTCGCCGGCGCCTCGACAGCCTGCGGCAAACCCGGCGCGGGTCACCGTATTCAATCCGCCTTGCGCATCAGATAGGTAAATATTATGAGAGACGCAGTGCGGGTGTAGCTCAATGGTAGAGCAGAAGCCTTCCAAGCTTATGATGAGGGTTCGATTCCCTTCACCCGCTCCAAGTTCAATCACTTATGTGTGCTTTATTATAGCCTGTCACGTACTTGCGAGGCTACAATGTGCTCGTTCAGGCTGCTTGGCGTTCACAGGGCAAGCGATGTCCCTCTCCCAACGCTGAATGCCGGCGGTGTTGAGTGACACCAATATCTGCAGGGATGTGCGAAGAGACCCGAAGACCTGCGAAGAACCGCGAAGGCCCAGTAAAACAAGGCCTGTAAGGCCAGCTGGGGCGATGAGACGGCGCTGGCGGTATGTCATGCAGTTAGCCCTTGAAAGGGACCTTAAACGGCCTGTGGAAGGACTGCGATTGAGGCCGTGCCTGAAATGGTTACAGTGGCCCACAGCCCACGAAATAAGGGGTTTGGGGCAGATTTCCGGTGATTTCGGACGCGGCTTTCCATGATCCGAACCTTCAAATCAGGCCGAAAGTTTAATCGGTCGCTTGAATGTTCAGTATTATGTTTGTTTTACAATGGCATGCCGGATGACAGGTTCGCTGAACACTGGCACCGAACCTTCAAGCGATTTTCGGCCCTAGACCATGTTTGAGATCAGAAGCTCCGCCCGCGCCCCGACGCCGTCATTGCGCCTACTACTGATTGAATAGGTGGCGCGGACCTCTTCGATTCGAAAGCCCGCGAAGATTTCGCGCACTTCGGGTACGTCGTTCAGTGATAGGATGAACCGGCCCTTGATCCTCGCTAGTTGGTCGGCCATGCACCGGAAATCGGCCCGCTCGAACATGGCTTTACCGTAATCGTCCTCGCAGCCCCAGTAGGGCGGATCGAAATAGAACAGCGTCTCGGCGCCGTCGTAACGCGGGATGAACTCCGACCAATCCAGACACTCGATCACGACGCCAGCAAGGCGGCTGTGCAGGTCCTCCAACATCGGTTGTAGCGTGGTCAGATTGAACCGACCGGGGCGGTCCTTCGACACGCCGAAGTTGCGTCCGGAAACCTTACCACCGAATGCCGTGCGCTGAAGGTATAGAAAACGCCCTGCGCGCTCGAGGTCGGTCAGCGTGTCGGGATCGGTTTTCACCAGCCGATCGAATTCTGCCCGCGTTGTCAGTTGGAATCGGAGCGTGTCCAGAAACTGCGGATAGTGCCGCTGAAGGATTCGGAACAGATTAGCGATGTCTCGGCCCCGGTCATTGATGACCTCGGCCTTCGGCCTGGCCGAGCGGCGCAGGAAGATCCCACTCATGCCGACGAAAGGCTCAGCATAGGTCTTACAGGGCGTGGTGTCGATGATAGCGCAGATCCGGCGCGCGAGATTGCGTTTACCGCCCTGCCAAGGGGCGACGGGGTCGGTAGGGTTGATGGAGGCGAGCACGGCAATTCCTGTTGTTCATGGCAAGATAATGAACCGCGCCGGGTTTGCCGGAGGCTGATTTCGATTAGTTACGCGACCATGCCTTCAGTTTCCAGAGCGGCGTAGAAGTTGGCCTCTGCTTCCGAAGGCGGGATGTTCCCGATCGGTTCGAGCAGACGGCGGTTGTTGAACCAGTCGACCCATTCCAGCGTGGCATATTCGACAGCCTCGAAGCTGCGCCACGGGCCGCGACGGTGGATAACCTCAGCCTTGAAGAGGCCATTGATCGTCTCGGCCAAGGCGTTGAAGCTCCTATATCCGTCAAGTGGCGTTTATGGCGGTTTTCGGCAAGCATAGCTGGCTGTAGATTTCACGGACGATATAGCGTTTCAGGCAGCGTATGATTTCGCTTTTGCTCTTCCCGTCCTGCGTGCGCTTCTTCACATATGCCAGTGTCGGCTCATGACTTCGCATCCTGACGATGGCCACACGGTAGAGCGCGGCATTCGCTTGCCGGTTGCCGCCTCGGTTCAGTCGGAAGCGATGGGTCCGGCCACTGGATGCTGGAATGGGGCAAACGCCGCAAAGCTTTGCAAATGCCGCTTCTGACCGGATGCGCGTTGGATTATCGCCGACCAGGATCAACATTTCTGCGACTGTCAGGGTGGCTATTCCATGAGACATCATCAACTCCGGGGCGCGTGTGCTAAGGTTTGTGGTAACCGCGAGTAGATTCAGACGGGGGTAGTGCCCTGCTCCGGGTTTGCCGGGGGGCTGCTTTTGGTTAGTCGCGCGGCTATGGGTTCAGTTTCCAGAGCGGCGTAGGAATTGGCCTCGGCTTCGGCTGGCTGGATATTCCCGATCGCCTCGAGCAGGCGGCGGTCGTTGAACCAGTCCACCCAGTCGAGGGTCGCGTATTCCACGGCCTCGAAGCTGCGCCAAGATCCGCGACGGCGTATGACCTCGGCCTTGCATAACCCGTCGATTGTCTCCATCAAAGCGTGGTCGTCGCTGTCGCCGACGCTGCCCACCGAGGGTTCGATCCCGGCTTCCGCCAAGCGCTCAGTGTCCCGAATGGACAGGTATTGTGCCCCTGTCGCTATGGTGGACCAGCGCCATGCCCTTTTCGGGACGGCGATCATGCACCGCCTGCTCCAGAGCATCCGGGACGAAGACCGCCTCGTTCAGCGCCTCGACGCAGAAATCGGCCTTCCTCGCCATGGTCCTCGGACCGGTGGCGGAGCGTGGCGCGATGTTCGAGATGCGCCAGGCCGGGACCTTGCGGGTGTGCCAATCCATAATGACAACCAGGTAGAGAAACCCGCGCCGCATCAGCCGGCGGATGCGCTTCACGTTCACCTGATGGCCATCGTTGCGCAAATGCCAGGTCATCTGTCGGACACCGAAGAAGGGCGTTTCCAGGAACTGTTCATCGATCAGCCGCATGAGGGCGAGGTTCTGCGCGCTCTCGCCCTTTGCTGCGTAATGGAAGGACGGGCGCGAGATCGACAGCAGCTTGCACTGCCAAGTGATCGACAAGTCCGGATGATCCGGCTCAACCATGCCGCGCCTCATTTCCCGCCCCAGGGCTTCAGCTTTCTTTCCAAAAAAGAGTTGGCCACGGCCAGTTCCTCGATCCTGGCGTGGAGTTCCTTCACCTGCATCTCGTCGATCCCGGTTTTTTTCCGGCCCCCGCGTTCGAACACACCCGAGGCACCTTCCAGCAGGTCGCGCAATATGGCGGGGATCTGATCCGGCAGGTCGTCGGCGGTCAGGCCGGGGCCGAAGCGGCGTGCGGCGAGGGCGTGCAGTTGCACGGCCAGTCCAGCCGCTTGCAGGGGCGGCAGAGAGCGGGCCAGAAGGCCTGCGATCAGGCCCGCCAGCACATCGCCCGCGCCCGCCGTGGCAAGCCAGGGCAGGTCGGTGACGGTATGGATCAGCGCGCTGCCATCAGGGGTGGCGATAACGGTGTCGGGGCCTTTCAGCAGCAGGACAGCCCGCGCCCGGCTTGCCGCCTGACGGGCGGCATCCAGCCGCGAGAACAATGGGCCGGTGTTGTCCGCGGCGACCAGCCTGTTGGCCAGATCGGGGAACAGCCGCGCGAATTCGCCCATATGCGGGGTCAGGATCACCTTGTCATGCAGGTCGCGGAAGCGTTCGGCCTTCGGGCGCTGCGACAGGGCGGTCAGCGCATCGGCGTCCAGCACGCAGGGGCGACCGCAGGCAAGGGCAGAGGGCAGCAATCCGGCCGCCCGCTCGATCCCGCAGCCGGGGCCGAGGCACAGCGCGGTGATACGCGAATCGGCCAGCATGTCGGCCAGGTCGGAGGCATCCTCCACCGGTTGTCGCATCAGCGCATCGGGCGGACCTGCATGTTCGGCCAGCGCATCGACGGGGGGCGCCAGCGTCACCAGACCCGCCCCGACCCGCAGGGCGGCACGGGCGGACAGGCGCGCGGCTCCGCCACGGGCAGGGCCTCCGGCAAGGATCAGGGCGTGGCCGCTGAGGAACTTGTGCCCATCGGCGGGCTTCGCCAGCAGCGAGAATGCCGGGCCCTGCGGCGCGGGCAGCCACGGCGTCGGGATCGCGGGATGCAGCAGCAGGGTTTGCGGCGCATTCGAGGCTATGTGGTGCCAGTCGCCCAGCCCGATATCGGCAATGACCAGCTCTCCACAGCGAAAGGCGCCGCTCTCCAGCACATGGCCCGGTTTCGGGCGGTCGAAGGCGACGGTCAATCGCGCACGGGCCCCTGTGGCCGTGCCGCGATCCCGGCCCGGCCAGCCGCCGCTGTCGAGGCACAGCCCGCTGGGGCAATCGACCGCCACCACGGGCGGCAGCGACGGATCGGTCAGTGCCGCCAGCAGGGCAGCGATGGGGCCGGTCGGCGCGCGGGTCAGGCCGGTGCCGAAAATCGCGTCGATCACCAGATCGCAATCCTGCACCCCGGCAAATGTCGCGGCGTCCAGCGGCAGGATCGGCCCGATCTCTTGCCAGCGCTGCCGCATCTGCGCAGCATCCGGTCCCGGCTGGTTCGCCAGTCCCAGCACCCGCAGCTGCCAGCCCGCCCGGTGCAGATGCTGCGCGATGACATAGCCGTCGCCGCCATTGTTGCCTGGCCCGCACAGCACCACCGCCCGGCCCGGTCGGGGCCAGCGCAGCCGGATATGGCCGGCGACGGCGCGGCCCGCGCGCTCCATCAATTCGGCGCCGGTGACGCGCCCGCTGCTCATGGCGGCGGATTCGGTGGCGCGCATCTGGGCGGTCGTCAGGATTTCTGATCCAACTGGCATCTTCGTTGCCTATTTTTCAGCTTTTGTGCATAAATATTGGGCAGAAGCACCGGATCATCCGGCCCGATGCCCCAAAGGATGGGCACTGTCATTTACCGCACCGATCAAACGCGCCAATCAGGCTGCAGGCAAGCCGCGAGGAAGGGTCTATTGCGATGAAAAAGATCGAGGCGATCATCAAGCCATTCAAACTGGACGATGTCAAAGAGGCGTTGCAAGAGGTTGGCGTGCAGGGTCTGTCGGTGACCGAAGTCAAGGGTTTCGGCCGTCAGAAGGGGCATACCGAACTGTATCGCGGCGCGGAATATGTGGTGGATTTCCTGCCGAAGGTGAAGATCGAGATGGTGCTGCCCGACGATCAGGTCGAAGCCGCCATCGACGCCATCGTCGGCGCGGCGCGCACCGAAAAGATCGGCGACGGCAAGATCTTCGTCTCGCCCGTCGAACAGGCGATCCGCATCCGCACGGGTGAAACCGGCGACGACGCGGTCTGAGCCGCCAGCATTGAAGAATTTCCGGGCCCGGACACATCCATCTGCGACACCGGGCCATTGAGATCAGGAAAGGGAAGAGATGGATATCAAGGAAGTATTGCAGCTGATCAAGGATGAGGAGGTCGCCTATGTCGATGTCCGCTTTACCGACCCCAAGGGCAAGCTGCAGCATGTGACGCTGGATGTCGATCTGGTCGATGAGGACCTGTTCGAGGAAGGCTTCATGTTCGACGGCAGCTCGATCGCGGGCTGGAAATCCATCGACCAGTCCGACATGAAGCTGATGCTGGACCCGGCTTCGGCCTATATCGATCCGTTCTATGCGGAAAAGACGCTGTGCGTGCATTGCGACGTGGCCGAACCCGACACCGGAGAGCCCTATTCCCGCGACCCGCGCGGCACCGCGCTGAAGGCCGAGGCCTATCTGAAATCCAGCGGCATCGGCGATGCGGCCTATTTCGGTCCCGAGGCCGAGTTCTTCATCTTTGACGATGTGCGTTATTCGGTGACGCCGCAGAAGGTTTCCTTCCAGATCGATTCGGTCGATGCGGCATGGAACACCGACACGGAATACGAGATGGGCAACCAGGGCCACCGCGCCGGTCACAAGGGCGGCTATTTCCCGGTGAACCCGATCGACGCGGCGCAGGATATCCGCGGCGAGATGCTGTCCACCATGAAGCGCATGGGCATGAAGGTGGACAAGCACCACCACGAGGTCGCCAGCGCCCAACACGAGCTGGGGCTGATCTTCGGTTCGCTGACCGAACAGGCCGACAACATCCAGAAATACAAATATGTCATCCACAACGTCGCCCATGCCTATGGCAAGTCGGTGACCTTCATGCCCAAGCCCATGAAGGGCGACAACGGGTCGGGGATGCATGTCAACATGTCGATCTGGAAGGACGGCAAGCCGCTGTTCTCTGGCGATAAATATGCCGATCTGTCGCAAGAGGCGCTGTATTTCATCGGCGGCATCCTGAAACATGCCAAGGCGCTGAACGCGCTGACCAACCCCTCGACCAACAGCTACAAGCGGCTGATCCCGGGCTTCGAGGCGCCGGTGCTGCGCGCCTATTCCGCGCGCAACCGCTCGGGCTGCGTGCGCATCCCGTGGACCGAATCGCCCAAGGCCAAACGGGTCGAGGCGCGTTTCCCCGATCCCTCGGCGAATCCCTATCTGTGCTTTGCCGCGCTGCTGATGGCCGGGCTGGACGGGATCCGGGGCAAGATCGATCCCGGCCCCGCCTCGGACAAGGATCTCTATGATCTGCCGCCCGAGGAACTGGCCGAGATCCCGACCGTCTGTGGCTCTCTGCGCGAGGCGCTGGAAGAGCTGGAGAAGGACATGGACTTCCTGCTGGCAGGCGATGTTTTCACCCGCGATCAGCTGGAGGCCTATATCGCGCTGAAGTGGGAAGAGGTCTATGCCTATGAACACACGCCGCACCCGGTCGAATACCAGATGTATTATTCGGTCTGATCACGGCGGAAATATCGGGAAGGGGCGCCATCGGGGCGCCCTTTTTCATGGGGTTCCGTCGGGCGACAGGCGGCAGATGGGCTTGCGGGACATTGCCCCATGACCTACATCTTGAGGCAACTGTGAAAGGACTATTGCCATGGCGATGGAAGCCCATGACATCGAAGCACTGATCCGCGCCACGTTTCCCGACGCGCAGATCACGATTACCGACCTTGCCGGGGACGGCAACCATTTCGCGGCCGAGGTGATCGACGAAAGCTTTCGCGGCCTGAACCGGGTCCAGCAGCAGCGTGCCGTCTATGCCGCGCTGCAGGGCCGGATGGACGGCCCGGCGGGGGAATTGCATGCCCTTGCGCTGACGACCAAGGCCCCGGACTAGAGCGGGCGGCGAAACGATGACCGGCGCGCAGGGCGGGCCCGGACCAGAAGGATCAGAAGATGAGCGATGTGAAAACCCGGATTCAGGATATCATCGATGCCGATGATGTGGTGCTGTTCATGAAAGGCACCAAGGAAATGCCGCAATGCGGATTCTCCAGCCGCGTGGCCGGGGTGCTGAACTACATGGGTGTCGAATATCACGACGTGAACGTGCTGGCCGATCAGGATGTCCGTCAGGGGGTCAAGGAATTTTCGGACTGGCCGACCATCCCGCAGCTTTACGTCAAGGGCGAATTCGTCGGCGGCTGCGACATCATCACCGAGATGACCCTCTCGGGAGAGCTGGACCAGCTGTTCGACCAGAAAAGCGTCGGATACGACAAGGATGCCGCCAACAAGATCCGCGAAGCCAACGCCTGAACCGGCGGCTGGCGAACGGTATGAAGGCCGGCAGGAATGCCGGCCTTCGTCGTTTTCACAGGGCAGAGGCGTGGGTGCATGGCTTGCAGCATGAGTGCAGCCCGACACGACTGTCGGGATCACTGGCGTGGCCGACAATGGCACATGACCGCGATGCTGAATACCGAGCTGTGTTAAGGCCACTCTCACTGGTACGGTTTTTCTCTTCAGAGCCAAGAAGGTGGACTCGACGCGTTGCTCTTTGTCGAATTCATGCCGTTTCGGGCAGAACGCGAGGCATTCGCGCATGGAAAGCGGGCTGATCCGGCTCGCCTGTCGGACCGCGCCCGCCACGATGAAGCCCTGCGGCCCGAGATCCGGCGTGTTTTCGAAGAAAACTGGCGGGTCTGCGGCGTTCGCAAGGTCTGGCGGCAGTTCGTCCGGGAAGGGTTCGATGTCGCATGGCTCGCATAGTGGCAAGGCTCATGAAGGACATGGCCATTCAGGGCACCATCCGCGACAAGCCGCACCGGAAGACGATCCCGGACACGAAGGCCCCGTGCCCGTTGGACAAGGTGAACCGCGCGTTCGGCGTTCCTGCGCCCAACATGCTCTGGGTCAGCGATTTCACCGGCGTTGTTGCAGAAGTCAGTGTGTGAGCGCAGTTTTCCCTTTCCGCGTTGAGTTCATGCCACGCGTTTGATCTCGGCGGATCCGAGGGCATTGAAGCGGTTCATGAGGGCGATGCGGATATGGATTTCGGCGGTCTGGCGGTCCGGGTCTCGTGATGAGATGCGTTCACCGAAGGCCTTGAGGCAGCGCATCCTTGCCTCGATCCTGCTTCGGACGTGATAACCTGACCAGCGCTTCCATATGGCCCTGCCCAAGCGCTGGGTTGCCCGGAGGATCTCGTTGCGCGCCCTGGCTGCGGGGCAATCCTCCTTCCAGAGACGGCCATTCCTCCGGATCGGGATGATAGCGGTGCCGCCTCGATCCAGGATCGCGGTGTGGCAGCGTCGGGTGTCAAAGGCACCGTCGCCGGTGACGGTGCCGATCTGTTCATCCTCTGGGATCTGGTTGAGCAGGTCGGGCAGAACAGGGCTGTCGCCTTCACGGCTTGAGGTGAATTCGACGGCGCGGATGTCACCTGTAGCCGTGTCCATCGCCAGATGAACCTTACGATATTGGCGTCGGCGATGCGGGCCATGCTTGCGGGCAAGCCATTCCCCATCACCAAGAAACTTGATCCCGGTGCTGTCCACCAGCAGGTTCAGCGGCCCCGGCGCACGGCGGCTCGTGATCTGAACCGTGATGCGCTTCTGCCTGCGGCTCAGGGTCGAGAAATCGGGCACCCGCCAGTCGAGCCCGGCCATCGAAAGGATGCTCGCCACCATCCCTGTCGTTTGCCGCAGAGGCAGGCCGAACAGAACCTTCACCATCAAGCAGAACTGGATCGCGGCATCAGAGAAGACCGGCGGCCGACCATTGCATCCGGATTTGGGTGCGCGCCAAACCATGTCCTTGTCCAGCCAGATCAGAAGGGACCCGCGCCGCTTCAAGGCATCGTTGTAGGACTTCCAGTTCATCGTGCGGTAGCGGGTCGGCTCAGGCTTGCTCATACTCGCCCCTTAGCCCACTGGATTCGCAGTGTGAATCCCTCAGAAAACGGAGTTCTGCAACAACGCCGATTTCACCTGTGTCGTCACATGGAGGGGCTTCGTCCATTGTCGCCCCTCGCCATGGTCTCTCGGACCAGTGGCGTTCCCATGGCCCGATCATCGAGGCCTGTGCCTGCAAGATCGTCGCCTGGCGTGTCAGCACCTCGGCGCATGCGGGCTTCGTCCCGGATGCTCTGGAGCAGGCGGTGCTTGATCGCCGTCCCGAAAAGGGCATGGCGCTGGTCCACTATTCCGACAGGGGCTCGCAATACCTGTCCATTCGGGACACTGAGCGCCTGGCGGGATCGAACCCTCGGTGGGCAGCGTTGGCGGAGACGATCAACGGGCCGTTCAAGGCCGTGGGATACGCGACCCTCGAATGGGTGGACTGGTTCAACAACCGCCGCCTGCTCGAGGCGATTGGGAATATCCCACCAGCCGAAGCCGAGGCCAATTCCTACGCCGCTCTGGAAACTGAACCCAGGGCCGTGCAACTAACCAAAAGCAGCCCCCGGCAAACCCGGAGCGTGTGTGGATACCCCCGGTTTGGCAAGCTAAATCTTCGGTTTGTCGGCGGGGTCTTCGATCGGACGTGTGTCAGGCCTCTCAGCGTGGCCTTCCACGACGCCACGGGCCGGTATGCTGTTCGGAAGGCTGGGTTCACATCGGTTCAGAGAGCTGCATGCGCTCGAGCCCCGGGACTGAATCTTCCTGCCTTGAACTTCGAAGTCCGTGTCGCCTACTCCTCGTCGATCGCTCACCCCGGCCTTTCGGCCATGCCGTGCCGTCGCCCCTTTCCGGGCTCGGGTCACGCCATTCTGTAATCCTGTTCTTTTGTCGTCAGCGCCCAGATCATCCGGGCCATCTTGTTCGCCAGCGCAACGGCCGCGACCATCTTCGGTTTGCGCATCACCAGCGCGGCCAGCCAACGGTTCGCGCTGCCCCCCTTGCGGACAACCCAGCGGATCACACTCATGGCACCGACGATCAGCAGGCGGCGGATATCGGTCTGCCCCATTTTGCTGACCGAACCCAGTCTGGTTTTTCCACCCGTCGACCTCTGTTTCGGCACCAGGCCGAGCCAAGCGGCAAAATTGCGCCCACTGTCGAACGTGGCAAGATCCGGTGCGAATGCCGCAACAGCTCCGGCGGTGACCGGGCCGATCCCGGGGATGGTGCACAGCCGACGAAGTTGCGTATCTGTCCTTGATGCGGCCTCGAGTTCTTCCGCCAGTCGTCCGATCACCTCTGTCAACCTCGCGATCTGCTCGACGTAGATCGCGCCCATCTCCCGAACATGGCCTGGCACATCGCTGGCCGGATCTGCCAGTGCATTCTCCAGAACCTTCAGGCTCGCGGGCCCCTTCGGCGCCACCAGCCCGAACTCGGCCAGATGTCCGCGGAGGGCGTTGATGAGCTGCGTGCGCTGCCGCACCAGACATTGATGCGTCCGAAACGCCACTGCGCGGCCCTGCGTCTCGGCACTCTTCACGGCCACGAACCGCATGGTCGGGCGCGACGCGGCCTCGGCGATGGCTTCGGCATCCGCCTTGTCGTTTTTCTGTCGTTTCACGAACGGTTTCACATACACCGCTGGCACCAGACGCACCTCGTGACCGTGGGACTGCGCCACCCGGCCCCAGTAATGCGACGTGGCGCAGGCCTCCATCGCCACCACGCAGGCCGACTGTTCGGCAAGGAGATTCGTCAGACGGGTCCGCGACAGCACACGGTTATATAGAACCGCCCCGTCCAGCCCGATCGCGCAGACCTGGAAACTGCCCTTCGCCAAGTCGATCGCCAACATGCTGATCGTTGTCATCATTGATGTGCCCTCCGTTCGGTTTCGATGCAACCATCATGGCATAAGAGATGCCGATGGGTGGGGGCATCCACCGCATCAGTTCAGAACGACATCGAGCCGATACTGCGCCATCGGTTCGAGCAGAACCGGCGACGGTTCATGAAAGCACCCCGAACCGCGGCAAGCCTGCGAAGGTTCGGAGACCCGTGCGCAGAAACTCAGGATCGACGCCGACATCTGCATCTGACGCCACCTCATCGATAACTTCTTCTGCAAGATCAAGGAGTTCAAGCGCATGGCCTTGCCTGCCTGCAAGACCGATCAGAGCTTCGAAGCAATGGTCGCCTCGCTGCCGCTTTCATCTACTCACGATGAATCCCGACAGGCCCTAAAGCGACATTTGAAACGAAAACGCCTGCCAGAAATTCTGACAGGCGGTGTCGCGACTGGATTTGCGGCTCAGATCAGCTTGCCCATGGCAACTGCCGTATCGGACATGCGGTTCGAGAAGCCCCATTCATTATCATACCAGGTCAGGATGCGGCACAAACGACCTTCCATGACCTTGGTCTGATCCATGTGGAAGACCGACGAATGCGGATCGTGGTTGAAATCCGACGAGACCAGGGGCTCTTCGGTATAGCCGAGGATGCCTTTCAGCGGGCCATCTGCGGCCGCTTTGATCGCGGCGTTGATTTCCTCGACGCTGGTGTCGCGGGCGGCCTCGAAGGTCAGATCCACGACCGAGACATTCGGCGTCGGGACGCGGATGGCGACGCCGTCCAGACGGCCTTTCAGTTCCGGCAGCACCAGACCCACGGCCTTGGCGGCGCCGGTCGAGGTCGGGATCATCGACAGGGCAGCGGCGCGGGCGCGATACAGGTCCTTGTGCATCGTGTCCAGCGTCGGCTGATCGCCGGTATAGCTGTGGATCGTGGTCATGAAGCCGCGATTGATGCCGATGGCGTCGTTCAGCACCTTGGCGACCGGCGACAGGCAGTTGGTGGTGCAGCTGGCGTTGGAAACCACCAGATCGTCTTTGGTCAGCGTGTCGTCATTCACCCCGAAGACGATGGTCTTGTCGGCATTGTCGCCGGGGGCCGAGATCAGCACGCGCTTGGCGCCGGTGGACAGATGCGGCTGCACCTTCTCCTTCGAGGCGAAGATGCCGGTGCATTCCATGATCACGTCGATATCGCCCCAGGGCAGTTCGGCCGGGTTGCGGATCGCGGTGACCTTGATCGGGCCACGGCCCACGTCGATCGTGTCGCTGCTGGTCGTCACCTTGGCCGGGAAACGGCCATGGACGCTGTCATAGCGCAGCAGGTGGGCGTTGGTTTCGACCGGACCCAGATCGTTGATGGCGACGACCTCGATATCGGTGCGGCCCGATTCCACGATGGCGCGCAGGACATTGCGGCCGATGCGCCCGAACCCGTTGATCGCGACTTTGACTGCCATGGTGCTCTCTCTCCCGACCAGATGATGTCGGCTTCCTCTAGCCTGCGAAATGAGCGGATGCAAATGTCACGTCACCGGGCTGCGTCGAAAGAATGGGTGACCTGCGCTAACATGTTGAGGCGGATTGTCGCAGGCTGAAACGTGGCAGGCGGGCGGTATCAGCGCCAGAAGCTGAAATATTCGATGAGGTCGTCGAACTGCTTGCCGATCAGGACCGGTATATCCAGACCCAGCCAGAGGTAATCCAGCAGCAAAAGCGCGACGATAAGCGCAATGAGGGTGAGGGCGATCTGATTGGTCATGGCGATATCCGGCGCATTTATCCGCGTTGTGCGCCGGGACCGCAAGAGCCGCCGTCATTCTTCGGTCTCGGGCTGAATCAGGGCCAGTTCGCCCGCCTCTTCCAGGCGGCGGATGGCGGCGATGACCTCGTTCATTGCCTCTTCGCTGTCCTTGGCCGAGACCTTGCCGGCTTCCTCCATCTCTTCGCGCAATCCGTCCGCCATGCGCTGGGACAGGTTTTCGAGGATGAAGCGCGAGGTTGTCTCATTCGCCTCTCCGGTAGCCAGAAGGGCGCGGATCAGCATGGGTTGTTCGACCTCGCGCACCACGCGGGGAATGTCGCGGGGCAGGATCCGGGCGGGGATATGGGCAAAGATGAAGATCGCCTTTCGCACACCCCCCGCAAAGACCTGATCGGAATCGTCCAGCGCCTGCAGGACCGAATCGCGCAGATCGGCGCTGGCGAAGTTCAGGATCGCGCCCACGCGGTCGGCGGCAGGCGTGTCGATGGCGGGACGGGGCAGGGCATCGGCTGATTGCAGCAGGATCAGCCCGACCCGGTGCAGCGCCTGTGCGCTGACGCCGCCGGTCAGCGACATGGCCTGCGCCACCGCCTGCGCCCGTTCCATCGGAAGCGAGCTGAATGCGTCGCTGGCCCGGCCGACCGGCAGTTTCGACAGCATCAGCGCCACGATCTCTATGGGTTCCTGCGCGGCCAGCGTCAGGACCGCCTCTTTCGGCAGGGCGGCGATTCGCGCCCAGGGATCGCCCCGGCCCGTCAGAGCCGCCAGACGTCGCAGCCGGTCGGTGCTGTCCAGAGACAGCCGTTCGCCCAGAATCCGCAGGGTGCCGTCGATATCGCCGGGGAAGGTTACGCCCACCGCTTCCAGACTGTCGCAGAATTCGTCGATGACGGCATCGCGGGTCTGGCGATCGACCAGTTCCATGCCTGCCATCGCCTCGGCCAGCAGGGTCTGGCTGTCGCTGTCCAGACGCTCCAGCCCGAAGGCGCCGTCGTCGTCATCCTGATCCAGCAGAAGCCGCACGATCACCGCCGCCTTCTGCCTTTGGCTCAGCTGCGTCTGCACATTCATTTCCGTTCCCCGACTGGCCGTATATTCCGTTACGGCCACTCTGGCAGAAAATGACTAACCCAGGGTTAGCGCCAGACGGAAATCACGCAGGATTTTCATCAAATACCCGGCGGAAAATCGTATCCACATGCTTGGTGTGATAGCCAAGGTCGAATTTCTCTTCGATCTCGGCGGGCGACAGGGCCGCGGTCACTTCGGCATCTGCCAGAAGTTCCTCTTTGAAATCAGCGCCCTGTTCCCAGACCTTCATGGCGTTTCGCTGCACCAGACGATAGGCATCCTCGCGCGAGACCCCGGCCTGTGTCAGCGCCAGCAGCACCCGCTGGGACATCACCAGACCCCTAAACTTGTTCATGTTTTTGAGCATGTTTTCGGGATAGACGACCAGCTTGTCGATCACCCCGGCCAGCCGGTTCAGTGCGAAATCCAGCGTAATCGTGGCGTCGGGGGCGATGCCGCGCTCGACCGAGCTGTGCGAAATATCGCGTTCGTGCCACAGCGCGACATTCTCCATCGCGGGGATCACGGTCATGCGGACCAGACGCGCCAGCCCGGTCAGGTTCTCGGTCAGGACCGGGTTGCGCTTGTGCGGCATGGCCGATGAGCCCTTCTGGCCGGGGCTGAAATATTCTTCTGCCTCAAGCACTTCGGTCCGCTGCATATGACGGATTTCGATGGCGATGTTTTCGATCGAGCTGGCGATGACACCCAGCGTGGCGAAGAACATCGCGTGGCGGTCGCGCGGGATCACCTGCGTCGAAATCGGTTCCGGGCGCAGGCCCAGCTTTGCGCAGACATGCTCTTCCACCGCCGGGTCGATATTGGCGAATGTGCCGACCGCGCCGGAAATCGCGCCGGTGGCGACCTCTGCGCGTGCCGCTTGCAGCCGTGTCCTGCCGCGCGCCATCTCGGCATAGAAGCGGGCGAAGGTCAGGCCCATCGTGGTCGGCTCGGCGTGGATGCCGTGGCTGCGGCCGATGCGGACCGTGTCCTTGTGCTCGTGGGCGCGGCGTTTCAGGGCATCCAGAACCTTGTCCATATCGGCCAGCAGGATGTCGGCGGCGCGCACCAATTGCACGTTCAGCGTCGTGTCCAGAACGTCGCTGCTGGTCATGCCCTGATGGACGAAGCGGGCCTGATCGCTGCCCACATGCTCGGCCAGATGGGTCAGGAAGGCGATCACGTCATGCTTGGTCACGGCCTCGATCTCGTCGATGCGGGCCACGTCGAATTCCACATCCTTCGCGCGCCAGACGGCCTCGGCGTTCTCGCGCGGGATCACGCCCAGATCGGCCTGAGCGTCGCAGGCATGGGCCTCGATCTCGTACCAGATGCGGAACTTGGTTTCGGGCGACCAGATGGCGGTCATTTCGGGGCGGGCATAGCGCGGGATCATGGCAGGCTCCTTGTCGTTGGGGCGGGCATAACGGCGCGGGCGCGCAGGGGCAAGATTTCGTTGCGTTTCGCGGGCAGGGGCGGAACATTCCCGCATTGGCCGGGGTTGATAGGCCAAAGATGAACAGCCGGAGGCCGCAGGATGCACCGCAGCGACGACGATATCCATAACCTGACCGAGGCGGATCGGCAAAGCGAGACCCGCTTCGGCCCCCGCCCGGTGCCCGAGGGCCACAAGACCGCCAGCCCCTATCCGCATCGGCCCATGCGTTCCAGCAAGGTGATCCCGTCGGGTCGGCTTGGCCCGGACGGCAAGCCGTGGCCCGAACCCTCGCTGACGGCCAAACTGCTTGTGTGGGGCGGCGTCGCGGTCGGCGTGGCCGGGGCGACGGCGGCGGCGGTCATCGCCACGCGCAAGATCGCTGACATGATCTCGGACGATTCCGGGCCGCGTTATCAGCCGGTGCATCATGCGCCGGATGTGCCGTTGCATGACAGCCGCGCGCCGCAGACCCTGGCGCCGCGCTTTGCCGAACTGGACGAGGAAGAGCGCGAGGAAATCCGCCGCCGCAGCCGCGCGCAGGCGCGCGAGGACAGCCGCCTTGCCGCACGCCGCCGTGCCGATGCCTCGCGCCGCCGTCATGGGCCGCGCAATGTGGCAAGCGGCATGACCGAGACCGCGACGAATCTGTCGGCGGGGCTGAACGGGCTGGCGGAGTCCCTGACCAGCGCCTTTAACGGCTTTCGCAGCGTTGCGGCGCAGGCCAGCGCGATCATCGGCGAATTCGCCTCGACCGCCGAACAGCTGCGCGGCATGATGGGGCGAACCGATGCCGCCTCCGCCCGCGATCAAACAGACGGCGATCGGGCAGAGGGCGACGACGACCGGCGCACCCACCGGCTTTGATACGGGGCAGGGGGATAGGATGAGGGATCGGCAAGCGGCTGGCCGCTCGGTTCGCGATGCGCTGCTGGGCGATCTGGACGATGAAACCCGCCGCCGTTACGGGCTGGCTGAAATGCCGGAGCAGGGGCCAAAGGCGCCGGATCGTCCGAAACCCGGTTGGCGTGGCCTGATCCAGATCGGCCAGCAGACCGCAGCGCAGATCGGAGAGGACCGGGTGACCGCCGTGGCGGGCGGCGTGACCTTTTTCGCGCTGCTGTCGCTGTTTCCCGCGATCACCGCCTTCGTGTCGATTTACGGGCTGGCGGCCGACCCTGCGCGGATCTCGGCGCATATGGACATGCTGGCGACGCTGCTGCCCGAAGGCGGGGTGGATATCGTGCGGGGACAGGTCGAGGCCATCGCCTCGACCTCGGGCAGCGCATTGTCGGTGGCGGGGCTGTTCAGCCTTGGGCTGGCGCTTTATTCGGCCAATGGCGGGATGAAGGCGATGCTGTCGGCGCTGAATGTGGCACTGTTCCAGAAAGAGACGCGGGGATTTGTCAGTCTGAACCTTGTCGCCATGTGCTTTACCCTCGGCGGGTTGCTGATGGCGGCGCTGATGCTGATGTCCATTGCGGTCATTCCCATCCTGCTGCAATGGCTGCCCGGCCAGACCGACGCGATGGTGGCCATGCTGCGCTGGCCGATCCTGTTTGCGCTGCTGGTGGCGGGGCTGGCGGCGCTTTATCGCTGGGGGCCGTCGCGGCCCGAGCGTCGGGCGGCAGGGCCGCGCCCGGTCCTGCCCGGCGCGGTTCTGGCGGGGATCGTGCTGGTCGGCGGTTCGATGCTGTTTTCGTGGTATGCGGCCAATTTCGGCAATTACAACCAGACCTATGGCACGCTTGGGGCGGTGATCGCGCTGATGATGTGGATGTGGCTGTCGGCCTCGATCCTGCTGGCGGGGGCCGAGCTGAACGCAGTGCTGGGGCGGCGAAAGGCCTTGCGCCTGCATGGTGATCTCGGCGAGGTATGAGGGGCACAATCGCGGAGGTCCCATGCTGATGTCGCCCTATATCCCGCTTGGCTTTGCCATCGCCCTTGAAGTGGTCGGCACCTCGTTCCTGCAACGGTCCGAGCAATTCAGCCGGATCTGGCCGACCTTCGGCATGGCGGTCTGCTATCTGGCCAGCTTCTATCTGCTGTCGCTCAGCCTGCGGGCGCTGCCGCTTGGCATCGCCTATGCAATCTGGAGCGCGGTGGGCATCGTGCTGGTGGCGCTGATCGGGCTGGTGCTGTTCGGCCAGCGGCTGGACCTGCCCGCCGTGATCGGCCTAGGGCTGATTGTGACCGGGGTGGTGGTGGTCAACCTGTTTTCCAGCAGCGTCGGGCATTAGGCCATGCAGTTCACCGACAGCGATCTTGACCGCCTGATGCTGCTGCTGGAATGGCGCCGCGACGTGCGCCATTTCCGCCCCGACCCGATCCCCGATCAGGCGCTGCGGCATCTGGAACGGGCGATGGCGCTGGCTCCTTCGGTCGGGAACTCCCGGCCCTGGCGCGTGGTCCGGGTCCAAAGCGCCGAATTGCGGCAGGCCGCCCAGGCCGAGTTCCGCCGCTGTAATGCCGATGCCGCGACGCTTTACCACGGAGAGCGGCTGCGCCATTACGACCGCCTCAAGCTGGAGGGGATGGAGACCGCGCCCCTGCAACTGGCCGTCTTTTCGCTCGAGGATCCCGAAACCGGGCACGGGCTGGGCCGCCAGACCATGCCGCAGACCCTGCTGCAATCGACGGCGATGGCGATCTTTTCGATCTGGCTGGCGGCGCGGGCGCAGAATCTGGGCGTCGGCATGGTGTCGATCCTCGACCCCAACCGGATCGAGGCCATCCTGCAACGTCCCGCCGGTTGGCGCTTTGCCGCTTGGCTCTGCATCGGTCATCCGACCTTCGACGACGACACGCCCCTGCTGCATCGCGAGGGCTGGCAGGAAAACGACGAAAGCGACTGGGAAATCCTGTAACCGGCGCAACGAAAAAGGCCGCGGCAGATGCCACGGCCTTTCCAGTTCAGGATCGGGACGCGATCACAGCTCGTCCAGCGCCTCGACGGCTTTTTCCAGCTCTTCCTTGGTCACCTGCTTTTCGCTGACCTTGGCGGCTTCGGCGATATGATCGACCACCTTGTCCTCGAAGATCGGCGCCCGCAGCTGCTGCTGAACCGCCTGATTCTGCTGCACGAACTCAAAGAACGCACGCTCCTGACCCGGATATTGACGCGCGGCGCGCAGAACGGCCTGGGTCATTTCCTGATCCGAGACGGTCACTTCGGCCTTCTGTCCGATCTCGGCCAGCAACAGGCCCAGACGCACGCGGCGCTCGGCCAGCGTCTTGTGCTCGTCGGTGGGTTCGATGGTGTCGTGATTGTGGTCTTGAACCTCAGGGTTTTCCTCGTGCCACAGCTGATGGGCGATCTGCGCCGCTTCGGCCTCGACCAGCGATTCGGGCAGATCGAACTTGACCTGAACATCCAGCTGATCCAGCAGCGAACGCTTCATCACCGCGCGGGCGGCGCCGGCATATTCGGCTTCCAGACGCTCGGTGATCTGCTTCTTCAGCCCGTCCAGATCCTCGGCGCCGAATTTCTTGGCCAGTTCGTCATCGATCTCGGCGGCTTTCGGCGCCTTGACGGCCTTCACCTTGCATTCAAAGACGGCATCCTTGCCGGCCAGATTGGGCGCGCCATATTCCTCGGGGAACTTGACCTCGACCTTCACATCCTCGTCGGCCTTGACGCCGACCAGCTGCGCCTCGAAACCGGGGATGAAGCTGTTCGAGCCCAGAACCAGCGGGTAATCCTCGGCCTCGCCGCCCTCGAAAGCCTCGCCATCGACAAAGCCTTTGAAGTCGATGATCACCTGATCGCCGTCCTTGGCCTTGCTGCCCTTGCGGCGGTCCTCGAAATTCTGCGCCGATTTGGCCAGATTCTCCAGCGCCTCGGTGATGGCGGCTTCCTCGGCGGGAACGGACAGCCGCTCCAGCGTCAGGTTGCCCAGCTCGACCTCGGGAATGGCGGGCAGCGCCTCATAGGACACGTTGACGACGACATCGTCGCCCTCTTTCCAGTTCTCGCCATTCTCCATCTCGACCTTGGGCTGGGTCGCCGGCCGGTCGCCCGATTCCGTCAGATGGTTCTGCAGCGCGCCATCGATGGCCTCCTGCATGGCATCGCCCAGAATGCGCGGGCCGAACTGCTTTTTCAGCATCGCCAGCGGCACCTTGCCCTTGCGGAAGCCCTTCATCTCGACCTCGGGCTGCGCCTCTTTCAGCTTGGCCTCGACCGTCGCGGCCAGCTCGGCGGCGGGCAGGGTGAACTGATAGCCCCGCTTCAGACCTTCGTTCAGGGTTTCCTTGAGCTGCATCATCGTCCTCATATCAAGAAGGGCCGACCGGAACGGGACGACCTGAAAATTGGCGCCCCTTCTAGTCGCCGCACCCGCAACGTGCAAGCAAATAGCAGGATCCGCCCAAACCCGCCCCACCCATCTCGGGTGCGCAAATATCCTCGGGGGAGTCCCCGGCACGGGGACGGGGGCAGACAGCCCCCTTATTCCGCCGCTACCCCCAGCAGCGTCAGAAACCGCGACATCTCGTCGCCCATCCCCGCGCGAGAGGCGAACAGCGTCGCCTCGGAACGCAGGATCGGCTCTTCCGCCAGAATTTTCAGGTTATTGGCCCGCAAGGTCTCGCCCGAGCTGGTGATATCGGCAATGGCTTCGGCGGTCTGGTTGGCCACCGTCCCCTCGGTCGCGCCCTGACTGTCCACCAGTTGATAATCGGCCAGCTCGCGCCCCGCCAGCCAGGCCCGCACCAGCCGGTGATATTTGGTGGCGATCCGCAGCCGGAACCCATGCGCCGCCCGGAAATCCCGCGCGATCGAGGCGAAGTCGTCCAGATCCACGCAATCGACCCAGCATTCCGGCACCGCCAGAATCAGATCGGCATGACCGAAACCCATCGGCGCGACCTCGATCAGGTCCGAGCGCCACCCGGCCAGCTTCTCGCGCACCAGATCGGTGCCGGTCACGCCCAGTTCGATCCGGCCCGCCGCCAGTTCGCGCGGGATCTCTCCGGCCGACAGCAGCACCAGCGCCACACCCTCGACACCTTCGACCCGGCCCGCATATTCGCGGTCCGAACCCGTCCGCGACAGCCGTACCCCGCGCGCGGCGAACCAGTCGAATGTCTGCTCCATCAGCCGCCCCTTCGAGGGCACCCCCAGCCGGATCATGCGCCCGCCTCCAGTTCCGCGACCAGTCCGGGGCGGATGATGCCGCCCACCGCCGGGATCGCGCGCCCGCAGCCGCGCCCCAGCACCGCCGTCAGTGCGTCATAGCGCCCGCCCGAGGCCACCGGCGGCCATTCCAGCCGGTCCGGCGCCACGAAGCTGAAGGTGAAGCCGTCGTAATATTCCATCGTGTGCCGCCCGTGGCTGGCATCGAAACGGATCGCATCGCAATCGATTCCCAGCCTGGTCAGGGCCGCGACACGATCCGCGATCCGCTCGACCGCAGGGCGCAGATCAGACCATTCCGCCGCCAGCCCGCGCAAAGCCGCGATTGCCTCGGGCAGGGGGGCCGCAATCGCAAACAGCCGCTCCAGCCGCTGCGGCCATTCCGGCGGCAGGGGTGGCTCGGTGGCATCGGCCTGCAGGCGGACAATGCGCCGCGCCATCTCGTCCTGACTGCGCAACCCGGCCCAATGACCCGAGGGTGCCGGCAAATCACGCGGCGGCTGCGGGTTCGAGAACCGCTCGATCAGCCGGGCGAAGCGACCGGGCCGCCAGATGTGATGCAGCGCGGCATCGCGGCGGGCGCCGGACAGGGGCAGGCTGCGCACGGCCTGCACCAGCAACCCCATATCGCCGATCACCGACACCAGCCCATGCGGCACCAGCAGCCGCTGGAACAGCGCGAAAACCTCGGCATCGGCGCCTGTATCATGGGCGAACAACTCGAACCCGGCCTGAAGATATTCATTGTCGCGCTGATGGGCGGGACGCTCTTCGCCCGGATCCTGCTTGCGAAACACCTCACCCAGATAGCAGTAGCGCGCAGGCTCGGCCCCGTTCGCCATATGCATCTGCACCACCGGCACGGTGAAATCCGGGCGCAGCATCACCTCGCCGCGCAGCGGGTCGGTGGTGACATAGGCGCGGGCGCGGATATCTTCGCCATAAAGGTCCAGCAGCGTCTCGGCGGGCAGCAGGATATCGGGCGCGACCTCGACCGCGCCGGCATCGCGGAACGCCGCCAGAAACCGCTGGCCCACCGCCTGCTTGTCGCGCTTGGGGATCATCCGAGGATCCGCCGCACTTCCGCCACCAGATCCGCGCGGGCGACTTCGGTCTGGGCGGGCTGGGATTTCCACTCTTCATGGCTGGCATCACGCGCGATCCTTGCGCCCAGCACCAGATCCTTGACCTGCACGACACCCCGCGCCGCCTCGTCGCCGCCCTGGATGATCGCCACCGGAGCGCTGCGTTTATCAGCATATTTCAACTGGTTGCCAAAGTTCTTCGGATTGCCCAGATAAACCTCGGCACGGATTCCCGCCGCGCGCAGATCGGCAGCCATGGCCTGATAATCTGCCATCCGGTCACGATCCATCACCGTCACGACCACCGGTCCCCGGTCCTCGGCCCCGGCCAGCCCCTTAGCGCGCAGTGCCGCCAGCAGCCGGTCCACGCCGATGCTGACGCCGGTCGCCGGAACCTTCTGGCCGGTAAACCGCTCGACCAGCCCGTCATAGCGACCACCCCCCGCGACCGAGCCGAACTGCCGCTTGCGGCCCTTTTCATCGAGGATTTCAAAGGTCAGTTCGGCCTCGAAAACCGGCCCGGTATAATAGCCAAGCCCGCGAACGATGGACGGATCGATCACCGCCCGATCCTCGCCCACGCCCATGGCCGCCAGCATTCCGGCGATCTGCGCCAGTTCCTCCACACCCTCGGCTCCGATCCCCGATCCGCCGACCGCTGCGCGCAGATTGTCCAGCGTCTCGGAATTGCTGTCGCCTTTCGAGGTCAGAAATGCCAGAACCGGTGCCGCCTGCGCCTCGCTCAGCCCCACGCCATCGATGAACGCGCCTGAATCGTCCTTGCGCCCCTCGGTCAGCAGGGCCAGCACGCCCTCGCGGCCAACCTTGTCGAACTTGTCGATCTGGCGCAGGACATCCTCGGCCTGATCCTCCCGGACCTCTGCCGCCTCCAGCACGCCATTCAGAACCTTGCGATTGTTGATCCGAACGATGTAGTCGCCACGCGCGATGCCCACGGCCTCCAGCGCATCGGCCAGCATCCCGCAGATCTCGGCGTCGGCGGCCACCGACGCAGACCCCACGGTGTCCGCATCGCATTGATAGAACTGCCGGAACCGCCCCGGTCCCGGCTTCTCGTTGCGCCAGACCGGCCCCATGGCATAGCGGCGATAAGGCGAAGGCAGGTCATTGCGGAACTGCGCCGCCACCCGGGCCAGAGGCGCCGTCAGATCATAACGCAGCGCCAGCCAGTCGCCGGAACCGCCGCCCGGAACCGCTTCTTCCTGCCAGGCGAACACCCCGGCATTGGGCCGGTCCACATCGGGCAGGAACTTCCCCAGCGCCTCGACCGTCTCGACGGCACTGGTTTCCAACGGATCAAAGCCGTGGCGATGATAGATTTCGGCGATACGGTCCAGCATCGCCTTGCGTTCGGTCACATCCGCGCCAAAATAGTCGCGAAAGCCCTTCGGCGTTTCCGCCTTGGGACGGGGCTGTTTTTTCTGATCCTTCGCCATGGTCATGCGCCCTTCCGGCCAAATCCGTGGCCGCATCTAACGGAAGGGGGCGACATGGACAAGGACGGGCTGACACGCATTCGCGCATTGGAAGAGGCGCTGGCGCATCTGACCCGGCAGACCGAGGATCTGAGCGAGGTGATCGCCCGCCAGGACGCCGAACTCGCGCGCCTGACACGCCGGGTAGAAATGCTTCTGCGCGCCGCTGCCGAACAGCAACTCGAATCCGGCAATTCGATCCCGCTGGCCGATCAACGCCCCCCGCATTGGTGATTCTGTCCATCACTGGTGCCGAAAATATCCCGGGGGAGCGCAAGCCGGACCCCATTGAGGGGTCCGGCTTGCGCGGGGGCAGAGCCCCCTTTCCCCGCTGCGCCCATTGCGCTATGTCCTGCTCATCCCGCCATGTCAGGAGCTTTGCATGAAAGCCGCCGTCGTCACTTTTCCCGGATCGAATTGCGACCGCGATCTTGCCGTCGCGCTGAAACAGGCGGGGGCCGAGGTCAGCACGGTCTGGCACAAGGATCAGGATTTGCCCGCGGGCACCGATCTGGTCGCGGTTCCGGGCGGCTTTTCCTTCGGCGATTACCTGCGCTGCGGGGCCATCGCCGCGCAATCGCCCATTGCGGCGGCGCTGCGCGATCATGCGGATCGTGGCGGCTATGTGCTGGGCATCTGCAACGGCTTTCAGGTGCTGACAGAACTGGGCCTGCTGCCCGGCGCGCTGATGCGCAATCAGGGTCTGACGTTCCTCTGCCGTCCGGCGATGCTGAATGTGGCCACGACCGACAGCGCCTTTACCGCCGGTTACGACAAGGGCCAGCAGATCGCCATTCCCGTGGCCCATCACGACGGCAATTACCAGATCACCCCCGAAGGGCTGGCCGAGTTGCAGGCCGGGGACCGCATCGCCTTTACCTATGCGCCCGGAATCAACGGCTCGGTCGCCGATATCGCCGGGGTGCTGTCGGCCAATCGTCGGGTGCTGGGAATGATGCCGCATCCCGAGCGCGCGGCCGATCCGGCGCTTGGCGGCAGCGATGGCGCGCCCCTGTTTCGGTCATTGGTGAACGATCTGGTGACGGCGTGACTTGAGCGGCAGACGATCTGGGCATAAATTGCGTCAATTGAGCGATTTAGCCGGAACCACTCCGTGAACGCTGACGCAGATACAAAACCGCGCCGCGGCAAGCGCCGGGCGGACGCTGACCAGCGGGGTAATCCGTGGTGGCTGCGTTCGGGGCTGGCGTTGTTCTTTCTGCTGGCCGCCGGGGCGACCTGGACGACGAATGCCTGGCTGACCGAACGGTTTTCCGAGAATACCCGCGTGCGGGCCGAACTGCGGCTGGCGCTGTATTCCGGTAACCTGATCTCGGATCTGCAACGGACCTCGGTCGTGCCGCTGCTGCTGGCGCGCGATCCGGCGCTGATCGGATCGCTGAACAGCAACGAATTTTCCACCACCTCGGCCCGGCTGATCGCGGCGCAGAAGGAAATCGGCGCGGCCTCGATCCGGTTGCTGGATGCCTCGGGGCGGACGGTGGGCTCGACCGATCGCTATCAGATCGGCAAGACTCAGGTGACGGCGCCCTATTTCGTTGATGCGCTGCGTTCGCGTGATACGGTCTTTACCGTTTATAATCATGGCTCTGGATCATATGAATTCACCTATTCCCGCGCCGTGATCTCGGATGGGCGCACTTTGGGGGTGATTGTGGTCAGCGCCGATCTGACGCAGCTGGAGCGGTCGTGGTCGGGGATCTCGGACGCGGTTGCGGTGCTGGACAGCGCCGGTGAAATCATCCTTGCGACCGAGGCGCGCTGGCGTGGCCTGACCCTGCCCGAGGCGCTGGCGGTCCGTTCCGCCCCTTCGGCCATCCAGCGCGCGTTTCAGGTGACGGCCGATTGGACCAACAGCCCGGCGGATGCCTATGTCCACGGTCGCGCGGTGATGCAGAGCGAGGCCCGGATGCCGTTTCGCGGCTGGCGGATGGTCGGCTTCACCACCTATGATTCGATCCGCGCACGGGTGAATGCGGTTCTGGCGCTGGAGATCATGGGCTTTGCCGTGCTGCTGGCGGCGGCGTTCTATCTGTTGTCGCGCCGGGCGCGGATGCAGTCCGAGGCCTATATGCGCGAATCAGCCGATCTGCGCGAACTGAACATGCGCCTGACGGCTGAGATCGAGGCCCGTCAGCGCGCCCAGAGCGAATTGCGCGTGGCGGAACAGACGGTCCAGCAAAGCTCGAAACTGGCGGCGCTGGGGGAAATGTCGGCGGGCGTCAGCCACGAACTGAACCAGCCGCTGGCCGCGATGAAGACCTATCTGGCCGGGGCGCGGCTGCTGCTGCAACGCGGGCGCAGCGAAGAGGCCCTGTCCAGCTTTCAGCGCATCGACGACCTGATCGAGCGGATGGGCGCGATCACCCGGCAGCTGAAATCCTATGCCCGCAAGGGTGGCGAGGCGGTCGAGCCGGTGGACCTGCGCCGCGCGGTCTCGTCAGCGCTGACCATGATGGAGCCGCAATTGCGCAGCCGGACCATCCGCATCAACCGCTCGGTTCCGCGCCAGCCGGTGATGGTGCTGGCCGACCGGATCCGGCTGGAACAGGTGATCATCAACCTGTTGCGCAATGCCGTCGATGCGGTCAAGGACCGGCGCGGCGCGGAAATCGGCATCACGGTTGCGGCCGGAACTCACGCCTATGTGTCTGTGCATGACAATGGACCGGGTGTTTCCGATCTGGAAAAACTGTTTGAACCATTCTGGACAACGAAGAAGCCCGGCGAAGGGACCGGGCTGGGTCTGGCCATTTCCTCGACCATCGTGGCCGATTTCGGGGGACGGCTGACCGCACATAACGAAACCGCAGGTGGCGCCGTGTTCAGGGTTGAATTGCCATTGCACCGACCGGGAGAGCCTCAGAAGGCGCTGGCGGCCGAATGAAGAAAGGGAGTGACTGAATGTCGCGCAAGTTGAAGATCGCTATCGTTGACGACGAGCCGGATATGCGCGAGTCGATCAGCCAGTGGCTGGTCCTGTCGGGATTCGAGACAGAGACCTATGCCAGCGCCGAAGATGCGCTGAAGGTGATCGGCCCCGACTGGCCCGGCATCGTCGTCTCGGACATCCGCATGCCGGGGATGGACGGGATCGCGTTTCTCAAACGGCTGATGAGCATCGATTCCGGTCTGCCGGTGATCCTGATCACCGGGCATGGCGATGTGCCGATGGCGGTCGAGGCGATGCGCCTTGGCGCCATGGATTTCATGGAAAAGCCGTTCAACCCCGAACGGATGAGCCAGCTTGCCAAGAAGGCGACGCAGGCGCGGCGGATGACCCTGGACAACCGGGCCCTGCGCCGCGACCTGTCCGAGGGTCAGCAGGTCATGTCCAAGCTGATCGGCACCAGCCCGGTGATGGATCGCCTGCGCGAGGATATTCTGGATCTGGGGCAGGCCGACGGCCACGTCCTGATCGACGGCGAAACCGGCACCGGCAAGACGCTGGTGGCCCATGCGCTGCATGCCGTGGGGCCGCGTGCGTCCAAGAAATTCGTGCCGGTTTCCTGCGCGGCCTATAATGACGAGGCGCTGACCGCGCGGCTGTTCGGCCCCATCGAAGAGGGGCTGCCCGCCGTCGAGGAAGCCCGTGGCGGCACCCTGTGCCTCGAGGATATCGAGGCGCTGTCCGAAGCCCTGCAAGCGCGTCTGCTGGCCTTCATCAGCGATCAGGGTGCGCCGGCCGAAACCCGGATCATCGCCATTTCCAACGCCCGCGCCGAAGGCCGCAAGGCCGAGGATTCGCTGCGTCCCGACCTGTTCTATCGCCTGTCGGCGCTGAAGATCACCCTGCCGCCGCTGCGCGCGCGCGGAGAGGATATTCTGGCGCTGTTCACGCGGATGTCGGAACAGTTCTCGGACGAATATGGCTGCGAGCCACCGCAGGTCTCGGCGCAAGAGGCCGCGCAGCTGTTGCAGGCGCCGTGGCCGGGCAATATCCGCCAGCTGATCAACGTGGCCGAACGTGCCGTGCTGCAAAACCGTCGCGGTTCCGGCTCGATCGCGTCGCTGCTGATGGCGGATGGCGAGGACAACCAGCAGGCCACCACGACCGAGGGCAAGCCGCTCAAGGAATATGTCGAAAGCTTCGAGAAGATGCTGATCGACAATACCATGCGCCGCCACAAGGGCAGCATCGCCAATGTCATGGAGGAACTGTGCCTGCCGCGCCGGACCCTGAACGAGAAGATGGCGAAATACGGGTTGCAGCGCAGCGATTACTTGTAACCTGTGGTTTCCCTGCCCCCGCGCGCAAGTGCCGGGGCAGGGGCTTGCGTCAGGGCCAGCGCGGGTTTAACCCCGCCATAGCAGCTAGTTGGAAGGCATCCCGAAACATGAGCGATACGTCTGCCAAGGGTCTTCATCCGCGCACCCGCGCCGTCCATCACGGTACCCGCCGCAGCCAGTACGGAGAGATGGCCGAGGCGATCTTTCTGACGCAGGGCTTCGTCTATGACAGCGCCGAACAGGCCGAGGCGCGGTTCCAGAAATCCGGGCCGGACGAATTCATCTATGCCCGTTATGGCAACCCCACCAGCCGCATGTTCGAGGATCGGATCGCCGCGCTGGAAGGGACCGAGGATGCCTTTGCCACGGCCAGCGGCATGGCGGCGGTCAATGGCGCGCTGTTTTCGCTGTGCAGTCCGGGCGATCACATCGTGGCTGCGCGCGCGCTGTTCGGATCGTGCCTCTATGTGCTGGAACTGCTGACGAAATTCGGGGTCGAGGTGTCATATGTGGACGGCACCGATCTGGATCAGTGGCAGGCCGCGATCCGGCCCGGCACCAAAGCGGTGTTCTTCGAGACCATGTCGAACCCCACGCTGGAGGTGATCGACATGAAGGCGGTCGCCGATCTGGCCCATGCGGCGGGCGCGCTGGTCGTGGCCGATAACGTCTTTACCACGCCGGTCTTTTCGCGGGCGGCGGAACTGGGCGCGGATATCGTCGTCTATTCCGCCACCAAGCATATCGACGGGGGCGGGCGGGCGCTGGCCGGGGTGATCTGCGGCACGCGCGATTTCATTCGCGGCACGGCTGAACCCTATCTGAAACATACCGGCGGCGCGATCAGCCCGTTTCATGCCTGGATCATGCTGAACGGGCTGGTGACGATGGACCTGCGGGTCCGCGCGCAGGCTGACAGCGCGGCGGCCATCGCCAGCGCCTTGCAGGGTCATCCCGGGTTGGAAAAGGTGATCTATCCGGGGCTGCCCGACCATCCGCAGCACGCGCTGACCATGGCGCAGATGGGCTCGGGCGGGACCATGATCGCGTTCGAGGTCGCGGGTGGCAAGGATGCCGCCTTCCGCATGCAGGACCGGTTGGAGATCATCAATATCTCGAACAATCTGGGTGATGCGAAAACCATCATAACCCATCCCGCCACCACCACCCATCAGCGGCTGAGCGAGGAGAACCGGGCGCATCTGGGCATCACCCCGGGGCTTCTGCGGCTGTCGGTCGGGCTGGAGGATGCGCAGGACCTGATAAACGACCTGCGTCAGGCACTGGACAGCTGACAGGCTCCAAAAGTCCCGCTTTTGATAATTCATGATGAAAACCCGCCGCCCTGTCTTTAGAAGAGGGGGCGGCAGTCCTATATCTGACGTCGCATACGGCGAGGAGAACGCTTGCATGACCGAAGCCCGTCCGCTTGTCCCGGCCTATCCGGCGCTGATCCGCGAATATGATGCGGATTTTCAGGTCGATCCCGCCTATAAGGACGATCTGCCCGATCTGCAGAACGGTCCGGCCAGCCTGATCGTCGGTGCCCGCGCGCCGATCCAGCATGTCGGCATCTCGAATTTCCGCCTGCCGATCCGCTATCAGACGCGCGACGGCGGCGAGTTGACGCTGGAAACCAGCGTGACCGGCACCGTCAGCCTCGAGGCCGACCGCAAGGGCATCAACATGTCCCGCATCATGCGCTCTTTCTATGGCCATTCGGAACATCTGTTCAGCCTGAAGGTGCTGGAGGCGGCGCTGGACGATTACAAATCCGATCTGGACGCTTTCGATGCGCGGATCCAGATGCGGTTTTCCTATCCGATCCGGGTGGATTCGCTGCGTTCCGGCCTGTCGGGCTGGCAATATTACGACATCGCGCAAGAGGTGCTGGAACATCAGGGCCACCGCTTGCGGATCATGCATTTCGATTACGTCTATTCCTCGACCTGCCCCTGTTCGCTGGAACTGTCCGAACATGCGCGAGAGGTCCGGGGCAGGCTGGCCACGCCGCATTCGCAGCGTTCGGTCGCACGGATTTCGGCGGTGATGCTGGGTCCGGAAAAGGTCTGGTTCGAGGATATGGTGGATATGTGCCGCCGCGCCGTGCCGACCGAGACGCAGGTGATGGTCAAGCGCGAGGACGAGCAGGCCTTCGCGGAACTGAACGCCTCGAACCCGATCTTCGTCGAGGATGCGGTGCGTGCCTTCGCCAAGGAATTGCAGGAGGATTCGCGGATCGGCGATTTCCGCGTCATCGCCAGCCATCAGGAATCGCTGCATTCCCATGACGCCGTCAGCCTGCTGACCGAGGGGCCGACATTCGTGCAATCCTCGCTGGACCCGATGACCTTTGCCGGGCTGCGCGCCTGAAACCGTGATTGTTATGCGGAACCGGTCGGATCCTTGCGGGTCCGGCCGGTTCATTCCTTGGGTCTATTCGGCGGCGGTTTCCTGCGCTGGTTCGGCGCTGCGATGGCCGGGGCGGGCGGCGTCGAACTGCACCGGATGAACCTGCCCCAGCCATGTTTCGGTCAGCGGCGCACCGTCGCGCGACAGATAGGCGCGGATATCGGCGGTCTCGACCCCTTCGGCTGAAATGTCAAAGACCAGACGCCAGCGATCGGTTCCGACGACGGGCAGGGCATAGGCCTGTTCCAGCGTCACGCCCTCGGGCACGGTGATTTCTGGCTCGACCCCCTCATCCTGACCCAGACCGGACAGTTCCCAGCCCTGAAAATCGACGACGATCTTCAGATGGCCATCGGGGCGCGGCTGGCCCGGCACGCCGCCCGCGCCGATCCGGGTGGCGACGGTGCGCGCCAGCTCGCTGTCGTCGGGGGCGTCGTCCACCCAGTGCAGCGCGTAATCGAAGCTGAGCTCGTCGCCCGGTTGCGGCGCATCGGCGGGGTTCCAGAAGGCGACGATATTGTCATAGATCTCGTCGTCGGTCGGAATCTCGATCAGCTGCACCTGACCGGCACCCCAATCGCCGCGCGGCTCGATCCAGACCGAGGCGCGCTTGTCATAGAAAACCCCGTCATCCTCGTAATTCTCGAATTTGCGGTCGCGTTGCAGCAGGCCAAAGCCGCGCGGGTTTTCGCTGACGAAGCTGGAGGTCATGACGCGGTCGGGGTTGTTCAGCGGTCGCCACAGCCTTTCGCCGCTGTCGCTGATGATCTTCAGGCCGTCGGCGTCGTGAACCTCGGGGCGCCAGTCGAAGCCCAGCACCCGGTTGGTCTCGGAATACCAATACATCGAGGTCAGCGGCGCCACGCCCAGACGCTCGACCGCATCGCGGAAGAACAGGCGCGAGGCGATCTCCATCTTCTGGCCGTCGCCATCCTCGCCGTCGCGGATCTTCATCTCATAGGCGCCGGTGACAGAGGGGCTGTCGAGTAGCGCATAGATGATCACGTCGGATTCGCTGTCATCCTCGGGCGCGTTCTCGATATAGAACTCGGTAAAGTTCGGGAATTCCTCGGGTTTCGGCATGCCGGAATCGATCGCAAGCCCGCGCGCCGACATGCCGTATTGGTTGAACGGCCCCGAGGTGCGGAAATAGGACGCGCCCAGAAAGCTGATCCAGTCGCTTTGCAGGCCTTCGTCCATCAGCCGGAAACCGGCAAACCCGGCATTGTCCGACAGGTTCCGCGCCGGGCTGTCCTCGGGCATGTCAAAGAAATCGCGATCATAGAGGACCTCGCGGGCCTCTCCGTTCTCGACCACGCTCATTTTTACCGGATTGCGGAAATAGGTGCCAAGGTGGAAGAACTGCACGGGGATGTCGCCGACTTCGACGGTGGCCTCCTTGCGGAAGGCGATGCGCCAATGGGCGTCGTAATCGATCGCCTCAAGGATATCGGCCTGCTGGACCGTGGGCGCGGCATAGTCGTTTTGGGCCAGATCGCGGGCGCGTTCGGTCAAGGTCTCGAACGAGAAATCCTGCGCCTCGCCATATTCGGGCTGGAAATCCGCCTGCTGGGCATGGGCAAGCCCGATGGGCGGGATCATCAGAGTGACGGTGGCGGCGATCAGTCGGAGGGTTTGTCCTCGGGCGGGGCGCAAAATGGGATCTCCATCGTTGAGGGCATAGCGGTTTGGAATCATGGCGAAAGACGCGACATGCCTAGGTGGCGGTGGGCAGGCTGGCAAGAACGAAGCGGTTTGCATGGGCGGGCGGCGGTGAAGGCGCGGGATATTGCCAAGATAACCCATAGGGTTGGGTAAAAGACACGCGAATTCGTGCTGATGCAGAAAATTGGTTGACGGATCTGCGTTTCCGGCGGAACCATTTGCGAAATGGCGTCGTTCCGGGGTCGTCGAATCCACATGGCAGCACGGCATAAAAAATCCCCCCGACCGTGACGGCAGGGGGGAATTTGGCAGAGCGCGCCATCGCCGGCCGGTTTATGGGCCGGTGACGGTGCAGTCCTGCTGGCGTGCGACCAACCGGCTGCAAGCCAGTTCGGCCTCGGCCTTGTTGAGGTTGACGAAATCCGCGCGGAAGCCGCGTTTGGTATCGGCCACGCTGCGCCGTGCCTGACTGAGCGCGGCGCCGTCCTGCAATGCCGCCTGCAACAGCAGCCGGTCGGCCTCGGTCCGCGAACGATACAGCCCCAGCGAGACGCCCCAGTTGCGCCCGCTATTGGCCGGGCGGCGGACGATCTCGACGGCTTCGGGATCGGCCAGATCGCCTTCACCCATCGCGGCCAGAATGACCCCTTCCGAGCGGCGCTTCGGCGCGCGCGAGGCATCGAGGCTGAGCGACGCATCGGACACAGGCTGGGCCGCGGCAACCGTTTCGGCCTCGGGTTCGGCCACGACATTCGCGGTGCTGGCGCTGGCCGTCGCGCGGCTGCGCGGCGAGGGGCGGGGACGGGTCGAACTGGCCAGAACCGGCGCGGCAAGGCTGGCGCTTTGCTGCGGGGCTGCTGCGGCTGCCATCTCGACCGCTTCCTCGACCGCAGCCGAACGGGCGGCGGGACGCAGGCGGGGCCGGATGCTGGTGGCAAGGCCAAGCGCGCTGGCCTGCCGGACCGCCTGCTGCGGCGTGCTTTCGGGCGCGGCAGCAAAGGCATTCACGGTCGAGGCCGCCTGCGCCGGGCGCTCATTCGGACGCGGCGCTGCCGAGGCGCTTAGCACCATACGTTGCGGTTGTGCCTGCGTGGCGGCGGGCGTCGGTTCGACTTGCGCGCGGCGAACGACCCGCTGCGCCAGCAGCTTGGGCGGTTCGGGTTGCACTTCACGGACGCGGTTTGGGACCCGGTTGAACCCCGCATCCAGCAATTGCGACATCACCTGATTGCGCTGCGCCGTCGAGGTGCCGCCGAAAACCGTTGCGATCAGCCGCTTGTTGCCGCGCTGCGCCGAGGCCGTCAGGTTGAACCCGGCGGCGCGGGTATAGCCGGTCTTGATGCCGTCCGCGCCGTTATAATCATCCAGAAACCGCTTGTTGGTCGAGGCGACCTGCGCGATCCCCGCATCCGCCGAACGGCGCGAAAAGATGTTGTAATATTGCGGGAAATCATAGAACAGCCGCCGCCCCAGCAGGCTCATGTCCTGCGCGGTCGAATAGTGACCTTCCTGGGTCAGGCCGTGGGCGTTGCGGAACTGGCTGTTGCGCATTCCCAGCGCGCGGGCCGTCGCCGTCATCTGCTGGGCAAAGGCGCTTTCAGAACCCGCCAGCCCCTCGCCGATGGCGGTGGCGGCGTCATTGGCCGATTTGATCGCGGCGGCGCGGATCAGATAGCGCAGTTCGATCTGTTGTCCGGCGCGCAGCCCCAGCTTCGAGGGCGGTTCGGCTGCCGCGTTGGACGAAATGGTGAATTTCGAGTCCAGCCGCACCTGCCCGCGCTCGATGGCGGCGAAGGCCAGATAGAGAGTCATCATCTTGGTCAATGAGGCCGGATGAAGCCGGGTATCGGCGTTCTGGCTGTAGATCGGCTGGCCGGTGCGCGCGTCCATCACATAGGCGGCAAAGGGCGCGGCGCTGAGCTGGGCGGGCAGGATGACTGCCAGCAGAAGCAATGCCCACAGGCGGGCTGTCGGTATGAGTCGGGTCACTGTCTCTGTCTCTCTGCCTCGTCAGGCGTATCATTAATTGCACGCCCTTATTAACAAACCGACAATAGCACGAGAATTTTGCCCAGAAAACCTTGCATTTGACTTATTTTCCTCAAGTGACGCCGGTGATGGGCCGCCGACATCCGCCTTGTGACGGTCTGGTCCGATCCGAGGGGGTTCCAACCCCGGAAATTTGGACTATATTTCAAGTTCGGCGGGCCAGTGACCCTCGGCTCTGCCCCCGCTCGTTTTTACCGCCACGCTTGCCGAGGACGCAGCGAATTCCCATGACGCACTGGATGTCCGACCCCAGCAAGACCGATCATCAGGCCGATCTGGCCGTGAAACCGCGCACCAAGCCGCAGCGGCCGCCAATGTACAAGATCCTGATGCTGAACGATGATTTCACGCCGATGGAGTTTGTCGTGCATGTGCTGGAACGGCTGTTCAACATGACCCACGCGCAGGCGATCGAGATCATGCTGACGGTGCATCGCAAGGGCGTCGCGGTGGTCGGCGTCTTTTCGCACGAGGTGGCGGAAACCAAGGTCGCGCAGGTCATGGAACTGGCCCGGCGGCAGCAGCATCCGCTGCAATGCACAATGGAAAAAGAGTAGACCGTGGCAACATCGCGACTGGACAGCGTCTTTGTGGCTGGCGCGCCGGAAGGGCGCCTGCTGGTGATCGGCGCCAATGCCGGCAGCGATCTGGGCCGTTTCGACCGGGACCGGACATGGATCCGGCAGGGACATTTCCCCGATCATCATGCCTTGTCGCAGCAGGGCTGGCAGGTTTCCCCCGAGGTCGAGGGGGAATTCGACGCAGCTCTGGTCATCCTGCCGCGCGCCAAGGCCGCCGCGCGGGCGCAGATCGCCGATGCGGCGGGGCGTCTGCCTGCGGGTGCGGCTTTGTGGATCGACGGGCAGAAAACCGACGGCATCGACAGCGTGCTGAAGGAATTGCGCCGGTTTGTGCCCATTGACGAGGTTCACAGCAAGGCCCATGGCAAAAGCTTTCGCCTGAACATCCCCGAAGGCGACTGGCTGCCCGCCGACTGGGCGGCGCGTCCGGTCGAGGTCGCGCCGGGTTTCGTCACCCGCCCCGGCGTCTTTTCCGCCGATGGGGTCGATCCGGGTTCGGCCATGCTGGCGCGGCATCTGCCCGAGCGTCTGCCCACGCGGATCGTTGATCTGGGGGCTGGCTGGGGCTGGCTGGCGGCGCAGGCCCTGGCGCATGAGGGGGTCGAGGTGCTGCATCTGGTCGAAGCCGACCATGCGGCGCTGCAATCGGCGCGCGACAACATCGCCGACCCGCGCGCGCAGTTCCACTGGGCCGATGCGCGCGATTTCCGTCTGGCCGAGCCGGTGAACGGCGTCATCATGAACCCGCCTTTCCACAGCGGACGACAGGCCGATCCACGGCTGGGCGCGGCCTTCATCGCCAGCGCGGCGCGGCTGCTGACCGGGGCCGGGCGGCTGTGGATGGTGGCGAACCGGCATCTGCCCTATGAAACCGTGCTGGCCGAGTATTTCGCCAAGGTGACGGAAATCGGCGGCGATACCCGCTTCAAGGTGATCGAGGCGACAGGCGCGGGGCGCGCCAAAAAGCACCGATGAGCCTGTCCATTCAGGGCAGGACTGCCATCGTCACCGGCGCCGGGCATGGGATCGGGCGGGCGATCGCGGATCATTTCGTCTCGCTTGGCGCCAATGTCATGTTTGCCGACTGGGATGAAACCGCCTTGCAGGTCGGGCTTGCACAGCATGATCCCGACTCGGGGCCGGTGCGGTGGTTTTCCGGCGATCTGTCGCAAAGGCTGACGCTGGCCAATCTGCTGTCGGCGACGCTGGATGCCTTTGACCGGGTGGATATTCTGGTCAACGCGCATCGGCTGGTGCGCGAAACCGACCCGCTGGAGCCCGATTCCGAGGCGGTCGAGGAAATGCTGCGTCATAACGTCATGGGCCCGCTGCGGCTGTCGCAGATCGTCGCCCGGCGGATGATCCGGCAGGCCACGGATGAACATGACCCGGTGCAGGCGGGCGCCATCGTCAACCTGACCACGCTGGCCGGGGCGCGTCCCGATCCGGCCCGGATGGGCTATTCCATCGCCTGCGCGGCGCAGGAACAGGCGACCCGCAATCTGGCGCTGGTGCTGGCGCCGCGGCGCATCCGGGTCAATGCCGTGCGTTTCGGCAGCGTCATGTCGCACGAGTTGAAACAGTCGCTGAAGGCCGACGCCGATCTGCGGGCGCGGATGCTGGCGGGCACGCCGCTTGGCCGGATCGCCGGGCCGGACGAACTGACCGAGGTGGTGCATTATCTGGTCAGCGAGGGCGCGCGCTTTGTCACCGGTCAGGTGCTGACCGTGGATGGCGGGCGCAGTCTGGTCGATGGGGTGACGGGGACGGTCAGGAAGGGGCTTGTGCCGTGACCTCGCCGTCTTCGGGATATGCTGCCCTGCATGCCCGGACCGAGGATTCCGCATGTCCGGCCAACGCCTTCTGGCGGTTGGCAAGATTGTCGCGCTTGCGGGTCTCTACCGCCGGGTCGATGGGCACGCGGTAACGCTGCGTTTCGACGTAATCGCGCCAGCAGGGCACCATCGTCGGATAGACCCGGCCATCGCGGTCGCGGGAATAGCTGCGGCAATGCGTCAGCCGGTCGCGCACGATCTGCCGTTCCTCCCACGCATAGCCACGGGCAAGGTTGCCCTCGACCTCGGCCAGCAGGCGGCTGACATTGCGGTATTCGCTGGTGTTGCGGCTGATGCAGCGTTCCTGGGGGGTGCCGCAGGCCACCAGCAGCGGCAGGGTCAGGATCAGGGCGACGGCAGAGTTGCGGGTCATGGCCGGTCTCTTTACAGCAGGTTACGGGATGCTAGCCCTATGCTGGCGGGTTTGGCAAATCACGAATGGGGGTCTTCATGCAGACAGAACGCAGTCAGGCGGCCAGTTGGTTCCATGAGTTGCGCGACCGGATCACCGCCGCCTTCGAGGGGCTGGAGGATCGCGGCCCCGGTGATCGTCCGGCGGGCCGGTTCGAGGTCACGCCGACGCAGCGCGGTGAAGATGGCGGCGGCGGCATCATGTCGGTGATGCGCGGCGGCCGGGTGTTCGAGAAGGTCGGGGTCAACTGGTCCGAGGTTCACGGCACGCTTGCGCCGCGCGCGCAGGCGGCGATGGCCGCGCGTGGCGTGCCCGGCATGGACAGCGACCCGCGTTTCTGGGCCAGCGGCATCAGCCTTGTGGCGCATATGCAGAACCCGCATGCGCCCGCCGTGCATATGAATACGCGAATGTTCTGGACCCCCGGCGCCTGGTGGTTCGGGGGCGGCGCGGACCTGAACCCCTGCATCGAATATGCCGAAGATACGGCGCATTTCCACGCCACCCTGCGCGATGCCTGCACCCCGCACGGGGCCGATTACTATGACCGTTTCAAGGCATGGGCGGATGAGTATTTCTTTATCCCGCATCGTGGCCGGGCGCGGGGTGTGGGCGGTGTCTTCTATGACGATCTGAACACCGGCGACTGGCAGGCCGATTTCGCCTTTACCCGCGCGGTGGGCGAGGCCTTCCTGCCCGCCTTCCTGCCGCTGGCAGAGGCGCGGATGGCCCAGAAGTGGACTGACGCCGACAAGGATGCGCAACTGATCCATCGCGGCCTCTATGCCGAATATAACCTCGTTTATGACCGGGGAACGAAATTCGGGCTTGAGACCGGCCATAACGCCGATGCCGTGCTGATGAGCCTGCCGCCATTGGCGAAATGGCTTTGAACCAGCACCGCCCGGCCGGGTGAACGGCCGGGCGGGGGTCTTATGGCTGACGCTCGGGCATGCCGCGCATCGCGCCGTCCGAAAACGGCGCCAGCCCCAGCCGCCGCATCGCGGGCAGAAAGCGGTTGGCACGCGGCGCCCGCCCCATCGAGGCCATCGCGACGCAATATTTCGACACCCGCTTGGTCGGATGCAGATGCAGCGAGCGCAGGATCTTGTCGGCCAGACCGTTGGCGCGTTCGGATTTCGTCTCGATGATGAACATGCCCGGATCGACCTGCCGCCGCTGCCCGTCGCTGTGAAAGACCAGCCCGCTGTCGATGGTCATGCGTTCCCTGCTGTCGCGCGCGACCAGCGTGATGCGGCGGTATTCCATGCGGATCACCGGCTGCAACCTTCCGGGAAACGGCTCTCCGTACAGCGCGCGGTATTCGGCATCGATAAAGCGCAACCCGGCGGCGTCAAGCACCCCGTCCGGTTGCAGCTTCAGCCGCTTCTTGATGGTGACCGAGCGGCGGTCCTTCAGCTTGATCTCCAGAAAGCGCAACCCGGCATCGCAATAGTCGCGGGTGCGGACCTTGGCACGCCGCCGCCGCCCCTGATGGTGATCGCGATAGGAGCTCAGCGCGGAATCGTCGAAATAGCAGGTGCGGTAGGTGAAGGCGCGCTTGCCGTCGATCTCGAGCACGTCGAAATGATCGGCAAATCGGGTCAGTGCCGCAGCCATCTGGGGGGCGGTGACGATATATTTGTTGTCCAGCCGTTCCAGCATCGCGGCCTTGTCATTCAGGGCGTCGAGCGTGATCGGGCGAAAGCCTGCAAGGGCATGGTCGATCCGGTGGGTCATGATCGTTACTCCGGTTGAGGCAAGGGTTCAGGCGCGGCGGAAGAAGACCGAGATCGCGGCGCGGTCGGTGATGTAATCCAGTTCGGTGATGCGATAGGACATCACCTCGACCCCCAGACGGCGCGACAGTTCCTGCCGCATCAGCGCCGGATCGGACAGCGCATGCCGGTCGATCTTGTCGAGGTTCAGCCGCACCCCATCGGCGGATTTCAGCAGTCGCGGATGATCGACGATCCACGCCATCAGCAGCACCAGCACGATCACGGCCAGCACGAATTCCAGCTCGGTCCCCGGAATGGCGCAGATCACCGCGATCGAGACCGAGCCGAAGAAATAGGTGATCTCGGTCTTGGAAATCTGCTCGGATCGCAGGGTGAACAGCGCAAGGATGGCAAACAGACCAAAGCCCGCGCCGATACCGAATTCCACCGATGACAGGATCGACAGCACCCCGAAGGCAAAGACGTTGAACATCGCCGCTGCCGTCACCAGCTCCTTGTCGCGATAGCGGCGGTAATAGAGGCCGAAGACCAGCAGCAGCATCGCCAGCAGGTTCAGCGCAAAGCGCAGGGTCATGTCCAGCGGCGGCAGCAGGCCTTGCAAGATGTCGGTGATAAACATGGCAACCTCGTCCTTCGTCGTTATCCGCGTCACATGAATGTCGTGACGCTGATACAAGAACGGGGCAAAGCCGTTACAATTCCATTTGGTCATCCGCAGGTTGTGGGCGGGCGGTCCTGTTGGGCGGAAAGGCGCCTCAGGCAGCGGCCAGCAGCCAGCCGACGCCCAGCACGATCATGCAGATGCCCAGCAGTTGCGCGCGCCCGATGGTTTCGCGGAAAACGCGACCCGACAGGATCTGCGCCAGCGGCACCTCGATCAGCGCCAGCGTGCGGACATTGGCGGCAGCGGTCAGCGCGAAACCGATGAACCAGAACAGTGACGCAAAGGCCCCCAGCGCCCCCGCCGCCAGCGAGACGCGCCATTCGCCGACAATGCCGCGCAGCGCGGGCCGGTCCATGATCGCCATCCATGCCAGCATTGCCGCCGATTGCAGGCCAAGCGTGATCGCCAGCGTCGTCAGCGCCCGGATGACATAACCACCATCGGGCAGCGACAGGATCGCGCCGCGAAAGCCGATGGAGGACAGGCCGAACAGCGCGCCCGCCGCAATGCCCGTCAGCACCGGCCGGGCCGAGGCGCGCGACCATCGCGCCCCCGATGCCAGCACCACCCCCGCCGTCGCCAACACGATCGCGCCCATGCGGGCCGGGCCAAGCGGCTCGGCCAGAACGATGGCGCCGATGATGGCCAGCGTCACGGGTTCGGTTTTCATCAGCGCGGTGGCGATGCCAAAGCTTTGCCCGCGCATGGTGATCAGCATGAAGACGGTGGCGGCGATCTGCGCCCCGGCCCCCAGCGCAGCCCAGGCCAGCGTCGTGCCTCCGGGGCGGGGAATGTCAAAGGCCAGCGCGGCCAGCCCCAGCGCCAGCAGCGCGAAGGGCACACCAAAGACGAAGCGCACCGAGGTCGCGCCGATGGTGCCGATCTGCCGCGTCAGCCCCGACTGTGCCGCATTGCGAAAGGTCTGGGCTGCCGCGGCGATCAGGGTCGCGGCGATCCAGATCATGCGCTGCGGACGGCCTCGATCATCGCGGTGACATTGTCGGGATCGGCGTCGGGGGTGATGCCGTGGCCAAGGTTGAAGATATGCGGCCCGCCGCGCAGGGCGCGGGTAATGCGTTGTGCCTCGGCCACCAGTTCGGGGCCGCCTGTGACCAGATGCCGCGGTGCCAGATTGCCCTGCACGCAACCGTCGGACTGCACCGCGCTGGCCGCCCATTCCGCTGAAACCGAATTGTCCAGCGCCACGCAATCCGCGCCGGTGGCACGGGCAAAGCCGATATAGCGTTCGCCTGCCTCGCGCGGGAAGGCGATCACCGGGATGCCCGGATGGCGCTCTTTCAGCGCGGCGATTATGCGGCGGGTGGGGGTGATGGCGAAATCGTCGAAATCCTGCCCCTTCAGCGAACCCGCCCAGCTGTCGAACAGCTTGACGACCTCGGCCCCGGCCTCGATCTGGGCCGACAGATACAGGATGGTGGCCTCGGTGATCCGCTCGATCAGGGCGCTGAACGCGGCGCGGTCGGCGGCTTTCATGGCATGGGCCGGACCCTGATCGGGCGTGCCGCGACCCGCGACCATATAGGTGGCGACCGTCCAGGGGGCGCCCGCAAAGCCGATCAGCGTGGTCTCTCGCGGCAATTCGCGCGACAGGATGCGGACGGTTTCATAGACCGGGGCCAGATGTTCATGCACCGCATCGGCGGGCTTCAGCGCCGCCACCTGCTGCGCGGTGGTGATGGTGGACAGGCGCGGCCCCTCGCCGGTGACGAACCACAGATCGGCGCCAAGCGCCTGCGGCAGCAGCAGGATATCGGCAAACAGGATCGCCGCGTCGAAACCGTAACGGCGGATCGGTTGCAGCGTCACCTCGGCCGCAAGATCGGGCGCATAGCACAGCGACAGGAAATCGCCCGCCTGCGCCCGCGTGGCGCGGTATTCCGGCAGATAGCGTCCGGCCTGGCGCATCATCCAGATCGGCGGGGTGGGAAGGGTTTCGCCAGCCAGGGCGCGCAGCATAAGTTTGGTCATGTGGCCTCCTGCGCCCCTTCATGGCCGAAGGGCGGGCGTTGTCAAGCGTCGCGCCGGGCGCTAAGCCGGGCCCATGGACAGGATTTTCGACAGCACCGCCCCGTTGCGCATCGGCACCCGAGGCTCTCCTCTGGCGCTGGCGCAGGCCCATGAAACCCGCGACCGGCTGATGGCGGCCCATGGTCTCCCGCAGGACGCGTTCGAGGTCGTGGTGATCAAGACCAGCGGCGACCGGATTCTGGATCGCCCGCTGAAAGAGGTCGGCGGCAAGGGTCTGTTCACGCGCGAGATCGAAGAGGCGTTGGCGACCGGCGCACTGGATATCGCCGTCCATTCGATGAAGGACATGCCGACGCTGCAACCGGCCGGGCTGGTGCTGGATTGCCTGCTGCCGCGCGAGGATGTGCGCGACGCCTTTGTCAGTCTGGACTTCAGCAGCATCGCGGATCTGCCGCAGGGCGCGGTCGTCGGTTCCTCCAGCCTGCGGCGGCGGGCGCAGCTGGCCAATCGCCGTCCCGATCTGCAACTGGTCGAGTTTCGCGGCAACGTTCAGACCCGTTTGCAGAAGCTGGCCGATGGGGTGGCGGTCGCGACCTTTCTGGCGATGGCGGGGCTGCACCGGCTGGGCATGACCCAGGTGGCGCGCACGCAGATATCGCCCGACGAGATGTTGCCCGCCGTCGCGCAGGGCGCCATCGGGATCGAGCGGCGCGCGGACGATCAGGCCATTGCCCGGCTGCTGGAGCCGATCAACGATCACCCGACTGCGTTGCGGGTCGCGGCAGAGCGCGCCTTTCTGGCCCGGCTGGATGGTTCCTGCCAGACGCCGATCGCGGGGCTGGCGGAACTGGACGGCGACCGGCTGCTGCTGCGCGGCGAGATCCTGCGCCCTGACGGCTCGGAGGCCGTTGCCGCACGGCGCGAAGGGCTGGCCACGGACGGCGAGGCGATGGGTCGTGACCTGGCCGAGGAATTGCTGGGCCGCGCAGGGCCGGGCTTTCTGGCTGGGCATTAGACCACCGGCGGTTCAATAGCTGCGGATCAGCCCCACCAGACGGCCTTGAACCTTCACCGAATCCTCGGGCAGGACGCGGGTTTCATAGGCGGGGTTTGCAGCCTCCAGCGCGATCATACGGCCCTTGCGGCGATAGCGTTTCAGCGTCGCCTCATGCCCTTCGACCAGCGCCACGATGATGTCGCCGTTATCGGCGGTGTCCTGTTCGCGGATCACCACGATATCGCCATCGTTGATCCCGACGTCGATCATCGAATCGCCGGTCACCTCAAGCGCATAATGATGTTCGCGCCCGTTGAGCATGGTGCCGGGGACCGCGATGTGGTGTGACACCTCGGAAATCGCCTCGATCGGGACGCCTGCGGCGATACGCCCCATCACCGGCAGTTCGACCGCCGGACTGTCCACGATGGCGATGGCGCCACGCGGTCGCGCAGGGCGATTGTTCGAGATCACGCGCGGCGAGAAACCACCCGACGGGGGATCTGCCGCGTCATTGGCCTGCGTATTGGCGTTTAGCGCATCGGGCAGCCGCAGGATTTCCAGCGCTCGGGCGCGGTGGGGCAGTCGGCGGATGAAACCCCGTTCCTCCAGCGCGGTGACCAGCCGGTGAATGCCCGACTTGGATCGCAGGTCCAGCGCATCCTTCATTTCGTCGAAAGAGGGCGGGACGCCGTCTCGCGCCATTCGTTTTTGAATGAAATCCAGCAACTGAATCTGCTTTTTGGTCAGCATTGTCCCGGTCCTTAAACCGCAAGTGTTCCATGAATGTTCTAGCGCATCGGCCGAATCACGTCAACAAGCTGAACCGGTTGCGATGAATAAATGGTTAAAAATCACCGCCCAGAGGGATATATTCGACCACATCCCCCGCGTTCCGTGCCGGATCGCCCGCAGGGCGGATCAGCAGCGCATCGGCCTGCGCCATCAGGCCCAGCCGGGCGGAATCCTGATCGCCGAACGGGTCGATCCGGGGCAGATCATCGCCCTCGGACAGGCGCGCGCGCAGATAGTGCTGGCGTTCGCCCTCGGCCCGGACCGGATGGGCCAGGCGCGCGCGGCGGGTCAGGTGGCGGGCCGGCAATCCCTGCATCCGGCGGATCAAGGGTTGCATGAACAATATCCCGCAAACAATTGCAGATACTGGGTTTCCGGGCAGGCCAAGCATGGCGCCGTCGCCCAGCCGTCCGGCCATCAGCGGTTTGCCGGGACGCATCGCCAGCTTATAGAACGCGCGCTCCATCCCCAGATCGCCGGTGACCTTGCCGATCAGGTCGTGATCGCCGACCGAAGCGCCGCCGATGGTCACGATCAGATCCGACCCCTGCGCCGTCGAGAAATTGTCGCGCAGGCTGGCTTCGGTATCGCGGGCGATGGGCAGGATGGTGACTTCGGCCCCGGCCTCCTGGGCAAGGGCCGCGATGGCCAGATCGTTCGAACAGATGATCTGGCCGTCCGCCGGATCGGTGCCGGGGCGCACCAACTCGTCCCCGCCTGCCATGATGGCGACGCGGGGCCGGGCGGCGACGGTCACCTGCGGCACGTTCATCGCCGCCAGAAGGCCGATATCGGGCGCGCCCAGATGCCGCCCGGCGGCAATCACGTCACCGGCGGCAAAATCATTGCCACGAAGGCGGATATTGTCGTTGGGCGAGAGTGTGTGGATGCGGATTTCATCGCCGTCGCGGGTCACGTTTTCCTGCATTGCGACGCAATCGTAACCCTCGGGAACCGGCGCGCCGGTAAAGATGCGGATGGCGCTGCCGGGCTGAACCTGACCCCGCCACGGGTGACCGGCGGCGGCCTCTCCGATGACGCGTAGGGGGCCGTCGCCATCGGCGCGGCGCAGGGCATAGCCGTCCATCGCGGCGGCGTCGAAAGGCGGCTGGGTCAGCCGCGCCGTGGCGGGTTCCAGCAGCACCCGATCGGCAGCCCGATCCAGCGGCAGGATCTCGGGGCGTGGCGCATGGGCCAAGGCCAGAACGCGCGACAGGGCCTCGGGCACGGGGATCATGGCTGCGCCTCATAGGGACCGGATTTGCCACCTTCCTTGCGCAGAAGGCGGATGCCCTCGATCCGCATGCCCTTTTCGGCGGCTTTCAGCATGTCATAGATGGTCAGGCAGGCGGTCGAAACGGCGGTCAGCGCCTCCATCTCGACCCCGGTGCGGCCGGTGGTGCGCACGGTGGCAGTGACGCGGATGCCGGGCAGATCCGGGTCCGGCACCAGATCCAGCGAGACCTTGGCGATCGGCAGCGGATGGCACAGCGGGATCAGGTCCGAGGTCCGCTTGGCCCCCATGATCCCGGCCAGCCGCGCCACGCCCAGCACGTCGCCCTTGGCCGCGCCCCCCTGCGCCAGCGCAAGGGTTTCGGGCGACATGGTGACGCAGCCGGTCGCGACGGCCTCCCGCGCGGTTTCTTCCTTGCCCGAGACATCGACCATATGGGCCTGACCGGCGCTGTCGAAATGGGTCAGGCTCATGCCGCGATGCCCAGAATGTCGCGGGTGGCGGCGGTCACATCGTCCTGCCGCATCAGGCTTTCACCGATCAGGAAGCGGCGCGCGCCGACCTGCATCATCGCGGCCAGATCGGCGGGGGTGAACAGCCCGCTTTCGCAGACGATATCGCGGTCCGAGGGGATGCGCGGCGCCAGTTCGCGGGTCACGTCCAGCGACAGATCGAAGGTCTTGAGGTTGCGGTTGTTGATCCCGATCAGCGGCGATTTCAGCCGCAGGGCGCGGTCGAGTTCCGCGCTGTCGTGAACCTCGATCAGCGCGTCCATGCCCCAGTGGAATGCCGCGTCCTCAAGCTCGGCGGCCTGCGTGTCGTCAAGGCTGGCCATGATGATCAGGATGCAATCGGCGCCCCATGCCCGCGCCTCGGCCACCTGATAGGGGTCATAGAGGAAATCCTTGCGCAGCGCCGGCAGTTCGCAGGCGGCGCGGGCGGCGGTCAGATAGGCCGGATCGCCCTGAAAGCTGGGTTTGTCGGTCAGCACCGACAGGCAGGCGGCACCGCCGGCCTGATAGGCGCGGGCCAGCGCGGGCGGATCGAAATCGGGCCGGATCAGACCTTTCGAGGGGCTGGCCTTCTTGATCTCGGCGATCAGGGCGGGGCCGGATTCAGCCCGGGCGGTCAGGGCGGCGGCGAAACCGCGCGGGGCGGATGCGGCGCGGGCCTCGGCCTCGATGCCGGACAGGGGCCGCTCGCGTTTGGCGGCGGCGATCTCTTCCAGCTTGTAGGCCTTGATCTTGTCCAGAATATGCATGTTCTGCTTCTATCCTTATAGACCGGTCGGGGGAAGGGGCCGGGTCCAGTCGATGGGGGTGCGACCCTGCGCCACCAGCCAGTCATTCACGCGGCTGAACGGGCGGCTGCCGAAAAAGCCGCGCCGGGCGGAGAGCGGCGAGGGATGGGCGCTGGCGATCACCAGATCACCGTCGCGCGGCAAGCCCGCCAGCGCCTTTTGCGCGTGACCGCCCCACAGCACGAAGGCCAGCGGCCCGTGTTTCTGCGCCTCGGCCACGGCCTGCCGGGCCAGCCGGTCCCAGCCCCATTTCGCATGGGCATTGGCATTGCCTGCGGGCACCGACAGCGCGGTATTCAGCAACAGCACCCCCTGACGCGCCCAATGCGACAGGTCACCGTTTTCGGGGGCGGTGCCGATATCGTCGCGCATCTCGGCAAAGATGTTTCTCAGCGAGCGCGGCAGGGCGATGTCGGGGGCCACGGAAAAGGCCAGCCCGTTGGCGTGGCCCGGCGTCGGATAGGGGTCCTGACCCAGAATCACCACGCGGACGGCCTCGGGGGGGCTGGCCTCCAGCGCGGCGAACAGGCGGGCGGGGCCGGGCAGCCAGTCGCCCAAACCCGCCAACCGGTCGCGGATGCCGGGCCAGTGGCTGGCGAAGAACGGCAGATGCGCCCAGAGGGCAGGGGGCGCGGGCGTCACGGCTCGGGCGGGCCGGTGATTTCGGCCAGCTTCGCCAGCCTGGCGCTGGCTGCGCCGCTGTCGATGGATTCGGCGGCCAGCGCCGCGCCCTCGCGCAGGTCCGAGGCCTTGCCCGCAATCAGCAGCGCCGCCGCCGCATTCAGCAGGACCGCATCGCGATAGGCCCCCTCTTCGCCGCGCAGCAGCGCCCGGAAGGCCGCCGCGTTATGGGCCGGTTCGCCGCCGATGATGGCCTCGAACGGGTGGCGCTTCAGGCCGGCATCCTCAGGCGCGATGGTGAATTCCTCGATCCGGCCATCGCTTAGCGCCGCGACATAGGTCTCGCCCGCGATGCTGATCTCGTCGGTGCCGTCGGTGCCGTGAACCAGCCACGCCGCGTCCGAGCCCAGCTCGTGCAGGACCTCGGCCATCGGGCGGACCCAGCGCACGTCGAAGGTGCCGGTCAGTTGCCTGCGGACCGAGGCCGGATTGGTCATCGGTCCCAGCAGGTTGAAGATCGTGCGCGTGCCCAGTTCCGCGCGCGGCGCACCGACATGACGCATCGCCGGATGGTGCATCGTGGCCATCATGAAGCAGATGCCCGCATGCCGGATCGCCTGTTCGGCAATGGCCGGGCCGCCCATGACGTTGATGCCCATCTGCGTCAGCGCATCGGCCGCGCCCGATTTCGACGACAGGTTGCGGTTGCCATGCTTGGCCACCGGCACGCCCGCCCCCGCCACCACGAAGGCCGTCGCGGTCGAGATGTTCAGCGTGCCCTTGCCGTCGCCGCCGGTGCCGACGATGTCCATCGCCCCTTCGGGCGCATGGACGCGGGTCATCCGCTTGCGCATGGCGCGGGTGGCGGCTGCGATCTCGTCCACGGTCTCTCCGCGCACGCGCAGCGCCATCAGCAGCCCGCCGATCTGGGCCGGGGTGGCGCGGCCGTCGAACAGCGCGGCAAAGGCGGCGTCGGCCTCGGTCCCGGTCAGGGGGCGGTTGGCGGCGATCCCGATCAGCGGGCGGATATCGGTGACGCTCATGCGGCGGCCTCGTCGGGGCGGCAGCGGCTCAGGAAGTTTCGGATCATGTCATGGCCGTGTTGCGAGGCGATGGATTCGGGGTGGAACTGCACCCCCTCGATGGGCAGGTCGCGATGGACCAGCCCCATGATCGTGCCATCGTCCGAGGTTGCGGTGACGCGCAGGCAATCGGGCAGGCTGCCCGGATCGACCGTCAGCGAGTGATAGCGCGTGGCGTCCAGCGGCGAGGGCAGCCCGGCAAAGACGCCGCTGCCGTCATGGCTGATCTGATCGACCTTGCCATGCAGGATGCGGGTGGCCGGCACGATCCTGCCGCCGAAGGCCTGACCGATGGACTGGTGCCCCAGACAGACCCCGAACAGCGGAATGCGCCTTTCGCCCGCAGCGGCGATCAGGTCCAGACAGATCCCCGCCCGCGACGGATCGCATGGCCCGGGCGAGATCACGATTCCATCAGGTCGCCTGTCCACGGCCTCGATTGCGGTGATGGCGTCGTTGCGCTCCACCTCGACCCTGGCACCGGCTTCGCCCAGATAATGCACGAGGTTCCAGGTAAAGCTGTCATAGTTGTCGATCAGAAGGATCATCGGGGCGCCTTGAATATGGAGGGCGGTTTCCCCGCGCAAACGGGTCGGTTATAGATGGGCCAAAGCGCGCCGGGGGGTCAAGCCCCGGCCATGAGGTGACAAGACGTATGGCACGCGGATTCTGGACAGGTTTGCTGCATGGAGGCGTGCTGAGCGCCGCCGCTCTGGCCGTTTTGGCGATTCTGGTGCCGGTCTCGGCGCCGCCCGTAACCGAACCCGAATCCCCGGACGCGGCGGCGGCGGTGGATGCGGGTCCGCCTGCCGATCCTGCCCCCACCGATCCCACACCCGTCCCGACCAGCGCGGCAAGCCAGCCGGAATCCGCCGCCGATCCCGCCCCGCCCGCCGCCACTGACCGGCCCGGGTCTGATCGGCCCGAGGCGCCAAGCGTCGATCTGCCGGTGGGGTCGGAATTTGCGCGTGGCGGCGATATTCCACCGCAACTGCCCGCGCCGCTGTCCCGGCTGCCCGACCGTATGGGGCAGGCCGATGCCCCCGCCGTCAGCGCCCCGGCGGCGGAACCCGCCCCGGTCGCCGTCACCACTGACGACGCCCGTCCCGAGACCTCTGACACCGGCAGCATCCGCGCCGCCAGCGAGGGGCCGGAGGCGGTCGAGGGCGCCGATGTCACCCGCCCCGAGGCGCTGGGTCTGCCTGAACTGCCCTCTCTGCCGGGATTTGCCGGGGCCAGCGATCCCGACAGCCTGCCTGCGGGGGCCGAGGGCGGCGACGCCCCGCCCGCGCAGCCAGAGGAACCCGCAAGGCCCGCGCCTGCCACGCCCGCGCCTGACATGCCCGAACCGGTCATCGCTGCGCCGCAGATGCCCGAGGACGAGGCCGATGACGAGGAGGCCGGGCCTGAGGCCGAAACGGAAATGCCCGAACCCGATCGACCCGCCGCTGCGGACACCGGACAAGTGGTGACGCCGTCGCCCGCCATGCCCGCCCCGGCGCTGGATCTGTCGCTGCCGCCCGATCTGACCGACCTTCAGCGACTGCGGCGCGACTGACCGATGGCGCCCATCAATCCCGCCATCGCCGCCACCTTCGCGCCCCCGGTGATGGAGGCGCGGCGCTGGTTGCAGGGGATGACCTTTCCACCCGACCGGCCCTTGCTGAATGTCAGTCAGGCCGCGCCGGTCGAGCCGCCGCCCGAACCCTTGCGTGCGGCCATCGCGCAGGCGTCGCTGGACCGGCCCGAGGCGCATCTCTATGGGCCGGTGCTGGGCAATCCCGATCTGCGCGCGGCACTGTCGGCTGAATTCGGCAGCGCCTATGGCGGGCAGGTCGCGCCGGAACAGGTGGCGATCACGCAGGGATGCAATCAGGCCTTCTGCGCCACCATCGCCACGCTGGCCGGCGCCGGGGATGAGATTATCCTGCCAACACCGTGGTATTTCAATCATAAAATGTGGCTGGACATGCAGGACATCCGGGCGGTGCCGCTGCCCTGCGGAGCCGACATGCTGCCCGATCCGGGCCATGCCGCGCGGCTGATCGGCCCGGCCACGCGGGCCATCGTGCTGGTCACGCCGAACAACCCCTCGGGCGCGGAATATCCCGCCGATCTGGTCCGCGGCTTTTACGATCTGGCCGCGCGTCACGGGCTGGCACTGATTCTGGATGAGACCTATCGCGACTTCGACAGCCGCAGCGGCCCGCCCCATGATCTGCTGACGCTGCCCGACTGGGGTCGAACGGTGGTGCAGCTCTATTCCTTCTCGAAGGCCTATCGGCTGACCGGGCATCGTGTCGGCGCGCTGATCGCATCCGTCAACCGCATGGTCCAGATCGAGAAGTTTCTGGATGCCGTCGCCATCTCGACCTCGCAACTGGGGCAGATCGGGGCGCTGTGGGGGCTGACACATCTGCGTGACTGGCTGGCGGGCGAAAGGGCGGAAATCCTGTCCCGCCGCGCCGCCACCACCGAGGCCCTGAGCGACCTGCCCGGATGGCGGCTGAAAAGCGCGGGGGCCTATTTCGCATGGGTGGAACATCCGTTCGATATCGGCTCGCCCGATCTGGCGCGGCGAATGCTGCGTGAAATCAGCGTTCTGGCGCTGCCGGGGACGATGTTCATGGCCAGTGACGATCCGGCCGGGGCGCGGCATCTGCGGCTGGCCTTTGCCAATGTGGATCGCGGCGGCATCGTGGAACTGGCGCGGCGACTTGCATCGCTTGGGGCCTGAAACCCTTGTGGCGGGGCCGCTGGCATCCTAAAGACGCTGGCGACACGACCACAGGAAAGGCCGCGCCATGAGCAAGCTGCGTCGCAAGGGGAAATCCGCCATCGTCTGGGTGGTGATGGGCCTGTTGGTGCTGGGGCTGGGCGGCTTCGGCGTGACCAGCTTTTCCGGCGGCTCGACCGAGATCGGGCGGGTGGGTGAAACCAAGCTGACGGCGGATGATTACGCCCGCGGCTTGCGTCAGCAGTTGCAGGCCATGTCGCAGCAGGCCGGACAGCATGTCAGCATGGCACAGGCGCAGGCGATGGGTCTGCCGAATGCGATCCTTGCCCAGCTTGTCACCGCCGCCGCGCTGGAGGAACAGGCCCGCGTCATCGGCATCTCGGTCGGTGATGACCGGGTGGTCAGCTCCATCGCCGATGCGCCTGCCTTCCGCTCTCCCAGTGGTCGCTTCGACCGCACCGCCTATTCCGAGGTGCTGCGCCGTCAGGGCCTGACCGAAGCGCAGTTCGAGGCTGAGGTGCGCGTGGACGAGGCCCGGCTGATGCTGCAACGCGCCGTGACGGGCGGCGTGGTCGCGCCGGGGGCGATGGTGGATCAGACCGCGAAATGGCTGCTGGAGACGCGCGATCTGTCATGGCGCGAACTGCGCGCCGACGACCTGCCCGAACCGATCACCGACCCCGACGAAGGCGCGCTGGAGGCATGGCATCAGGCGAATGCGGACCGCTTTACCGCGCCTGAAATCCGCAAGTTGACCTATGTCTGGGTGACGCCCGAGATGATGGCCCCCGAGGTCGAACTGGACGAGACCGCCCTGCGCGAGACCTATGACCGCAATATCGCCGAATATCAGCAGCCCGAGCGGCGCATGGTCAGCCGCCTGATCATGCCCTCGCAAGAGGCTGCCGAGAAGGGCAAGGCCGATATCGAGGCGGGCGAGATCCCCTTCGAGGCGCTGGTGCTGCAACGCGGGCTTCAGGTCGATGATGCCTATCTGGGCGAGATGACCCGCGAACAGCTGGGCGCGGCCGGCGATGCCGTCTTTGAGCTGGACCAGCCCGGCGTGGTCGGCCCGATCGAGACCAATCTGGGCCCGGCGCTGTATCAGATGAACGCGATCCTCGACCCGGTGGATATCCCCTTTGACGAGGCACGTGACTCGCTGCGGCAAGAGGCCGCGATGGATCGCGCCGAACGCAGCATCGAGGCCCGCGCCGATGAATTCGAGGAAATGCTGGCCGCCGGCATGACGCTGGAGGAAATCGCCGCCGACACGCCGCTGGAACTGGGTCAACTGGAATGGATCGCTGATCAGGATCCGGCCGAGGGCAGCATCGCCGGCTATGAAGCCTTCCGCGAACAGGCCGAGACCGTGGGGCAGGACGACTTCCCGCATATGGCGCGGCTGGATGATGGCGGCATCTTTGCGCTGCGTCTGGATGAAATCGTGCCGCCGACGCTGAAGCCCTTTGCCGAGGTGCGCGAAGAGGTGTTGGCCGACTGGCGCCGCTCGGAAACGCAGCGCCTGCTGCTGGCGATGGCTGACGAGGAACGGGTGCAGGCCGCCGCCGCGCTGGACCCCGCCGCTTTGGCCGAAGGGGTTTCCGCCGCGCAGACGACCGTCGGGCAACAGCCGGTGGCCCCGGTCGTGCCCGTGGACGCCCCGCAGGACGACTGGACCGCCGAGACCGGCCTGACCCGCGATGGCTGGATCGAGGATCTGCCCGCCGAGGTTCTGGCCAGCGCCTTCACCATCGCCGCACCGGGCGAGATAGAGGTGGCGGATGCGCCGGGCCGGGTTTTCCTTGTGCGTCTGGATGCGGTCCATGATGCCGATCTGGATCAGGATACCGGCCAGCAGGTGCGCGACGCGGTCAGCGCCCGGCTGGACGAAACCTTGCAGGCGGATCTGTTCGACTATTACAATCGCGCGGTCCAGACCCGTGCGGGCGTGCAGTTGAACCAGAATGCGATCAACGCCGTGAATACGCAGGTTCAGTAATGGATCTTACCCCTGATTTCGCCGGGTTCGAGAAGGGCTGGAAGGCCGGTCTGAACCAGCTGGTGACGATCCGGCTGGCCGCCGATCTGGATACGCCGGTCAGCCTGATGCTGAAACTGGCCGAGGCCGCGCCGCAAAGCTTCATGCTGGAATCGGTGACCGGCGGAGAGGTGCGGGGCCGTTATTCCATCGTCGGCATGAAGCCGGACCTGATCTGGGACTGCCGCGATGGCCGCGCCCGGATCAACCGTCAGGCGCGGTTTTCCGACGAGTTCATCCCGGACGAGCGCCCGGCGCTGGACAGCCTGCGCGCGCTGATCGCTGAAAGTCGCATCGATACCCTGCCTGACGGCGTGCCGCCGGTTGCGGCGGGGCTGTTCGGCTATCTGGGCTATGACATGATCCGGCTGGTCGAGCATCTGCCGGACGTGAATCCCGACCCGCTGGACCTGCCCGATGCGATGTTGATGCGGCCCTCGGTCGTCGCCGTGCTGGACGGGGTCAAGGGCGAGGTGACGCTGTGCGCCCCCGCTTGGCACGACGGCAGCGACAATGCCCGCGCGGCCTATGCGCAGGCCGCCGAACGGGTGATGGATGCGCTGCGCTCGCTGGATCGTCAGCCGTCGGAACCCCGCGCGCTGGGGCAGGAGGCGCAGATCGGAGAGCCGGTCTCGAACTTCGCCAGGGCGGATTATCTGGCGGCGGTCGAGAAGGCGCGCGACTATATCCGCGCGGGCGACATTTTTCAGGTCGTGCCCTCGCAGCGTTGGCGGATGGATTTCCCGTTGCCGCCCTTCGCGCTTTATCGCAGCCTGCGGCGCACCAACCCCTCGCCCTTCATGTTCTTTCTGAACATGGGCGGTTTCCAGATCGTCGGTGCATCCCCTGAAATCCTTGTGCGGCTGCGCGACGGAGAGGTGACGATCCGCCCCATCGCAGGCACCCGCCCACGCGGGGCCGACGAGGCCGAGGATCGCGCGCTGGAGGCCGATCTGCTGGGCGACCAGAAGGAACTGGCCGAGCATCTGATGCTGCTGGATCTGGGCCGCAACGATGTGGGCCGCGTCGCCCGTGTCGGCACCGTCCGCCCGACCGAGCAATTCACCATCGAGCGTTACAGCCATGTGATGCATATCGTCTCGAACGTGGTGGGTGAATTGCGCGAGGGCGAGGATGCGCTGTCGGCGCTGCTGGCGGGGCTGCCCGCAGGCACGGTCTCGGGCGCGCCCAAGGTCCGCGCCATGCAGATCATCGACGAACTGGAGCCCGAAAAGCGCGGCGTCTATGCCGGGGCGGTGGGCTATTTCGCCGCCAATGGCGAGATGGACATGTGCATTGCACTGCGCACCGGGGTCATCAAGGACGGTGGGCTTTATATTCAGGCGGGCGGCGGCGTGGTCTATGACAGCGACCCCGAGGCCGAGTTCGAGGAAACCGTCAATAAAAGCCGCGCTCTGCGTCGCGCGGCGGAAGGCGCGGCCCGCTTTACCCGCGGCAACTGATCTGCCCATCTTCGAATGTCCACCACATGAAAAACGGCCCCCGAAGGGGCCGCTTTCCTGTGTCAGCCAAAGCGATTGATCATCGGCTGGCCGTGATATCTGTGTGATATCAATTCACCGCAGGTGCCGCAGGGTCGGCCATGCCGTCGTCGCCGCCCATACCACCGGCATCACCCACCGGCTCGGGGCCGGGGTCGCGGTCGCGGAAGACATATTCGGGCGCCGCGTCGGCCTCTTCCTTGGTCAGGTCGCTGGTGACCTCTTGCGCATCAAAGTTGATGGTCAGTTGGTCGAACGGCACCGCGATCTGTTTCGCGCCGATCCCCAGGAACCCGCCGACACCCACGATGGCGGCGATCATGCTGCCGCTTTCACCATCGACGATCAGATCGTTGATCGAGCCGATCGAGGTCCCGTCAGGCGCGGTCACCGTGGCGTCGGTGATCCATTCCAGACGCAGCTCATTGGCGGCCTGCTCGCGGGCGATCTTGTCGCTGGCGGCCATCTCGGCCTCCATCGCGGCGGTATCGGCATCCTGCGCGGCCGGATCGGCGTCGGGATCGGCCAGCGGGTCGGCAGCCGGATCAGCCAGCGGATCGGCGGCAGGATCGGTGCCCATATCCGCGGCAGGATCGTCAGCCGGTTCCGCCAGCGGGTCGGCCGCAGGATCATCCGCCGGTTCGGCCATCGGATCGGCCGCCGGGTCCGCCGAGGGTTCGGTCATGGTATCGGTGCCCAACGGTTCGCTTTCGGCAGCCGGATCGTCGGCAGGGGCGGGCGTCTCCTGCGCAAATGCCGCGCCAAAGGTAAGGGGAAGGGCGATTGTCGTCGTCAACAGAAGCTTACGCATAGCTTTCCTCCATTTTGATCGAGCGGTGCAAAACGTCCTGCTCGTTGGAGGGTCAATGGCCGGGGACCCCTTGTGGTTTCCTCCCGGCCATTGCTGACGGATCACAAACCCGTGATCCTGCTTGTGGGGGAAACCCCGAAAACGCGCTTAATCCTCGCCCCGGAAGGGCTGAACATATTGCAGCGCCATGTCCCAGGGAAAGAAGATCCAGGTGTCCTGGCTGACCTCGGTCACGAAGGTCTGCACCATCGGGTTGCCCTTGGGCTTGGCATAGACGGTGGCCAGATGCGCCTTTGGATAGAGCTCGCGGACCAGTTCCAGCGTGCGGCCCGAATCGACCAGATCATCGACGACAAGGATGCCGTCGCCATCGCGCATCAGTTCGGGATCGGGGCTTTTCAAAACTTCCAGCCCGCCCTGCGCCTGCTTGTGATAGGATTTGACGCTGATCGTGTCGATGGTGCGGATATCCAGTTCCCGCGCGACAATCATCGCCGGAACCAGCCCGCCGCGCGTGATCGCCACCACCGCGCGCCACGGGGTGCCGTCCAGCCGCCACGCCAGAGCGCGCGCATCGCGGTGCAGCTGATCCCAGCTGACGTGAAAACCTTTCTCGTGGGGCAGGCGGTCCATCGCTATCCTTTCCTTCGTTTCGGTCTTTCGATCACAGCCGCAGGATCAGCGACAGGCCCAGCAGCCCGATCAGCGCCGCCGCCGCCCGGTCGATCCCGAATTTCGACTCATAATAACGCCGTCGCAGCCAAGGCAAAGCCATCAGCGACGCCAGCGCGGTATAAAATGCCATCTCTACCGACAGCGCGGTGGCATAGATCGCCAGCTTGTCGGCCCCCGACAGCAGCGCGGGAAAGATCGACAGCAGCACCGCCGAGTAAAACAGCGCCGGTTTCGGATTGGACAGGTTCAGCACGACGCCGCCCCAGAAGGACATGCCCAGCCGCGATTGCGCCGGATCGGGCAGGGGGTCGGGGGCGTGTTGCCACATCTTCCATGCGATCCAGACCAGATAGCCTCCGCCCAGAATCCGCATCAGATCATAGGTCCAGGGCATGATGCGGAACATCACCGTCAGCCCCAGCAGCGCGAAGATGCACCATATCGACGCCCCCGCGGCCAACCCCCAAGCATAGGGCAGGACCCGCCTGCGCCCCAGCGCGAAGGCGCTTTGACTGACCGCGATCACCGCCGGACCGGGCGAGACGATCGCCACCGACAGGGTGCCGATGAACAGCGCCAGTTGATCCGCAGTGATCGACAGCATGGCGCCCCCCGGATCGGTGTCGGTGTCAGTCTTTCTTCACCGTCGCGATATCGGGCGCATCGACCGCCTTCATGCCCACGACGTGATAGCCCGCATCGACGTGATGGACCTCTCCGGTGACGCCCGCGCCCAGATCCGACAGCAGATACAGCGCCGAATTGCCGACATCGTCCTGCGTGACGTTGCGGCGCAGGGGCGAATTCAGCTCGTTCCACTTCATGATATAGCGGAAATCGCCGATCCCGCTGGCCGCCAGCGTCTTGATCGGCCCGGCGCTGATCGCGTTGACGCGGATGCCGTCCTTGCCGAAATCCTCGGCCAGATAGCGCACGCTGGCCTCAAGCGCGGCCTTGGCCACGCCCATGACGTTGTAATGCGGCATGACACGTTCGGCCCCGTAATAGGTCAGCGTCAGGATCGAGCCGCCATCGGTCATCATCGCCGCCGCGCGACGGGCAACGGCGGTGAAGGAATAGACCGAAATATCCATCGTCATCAGGAAGTTGTCGCGGGTCGTATCGGCATAGCGGCCGCGCAACTGGTCCTTGTCGGAAAAGCCTATGGCGTGGACGATGAAATCCAGACGGCCCCATTTCTGCTGCAATGTGTCGAACAGCGCATCGACCGAGGCCTCGTCGCCGACATCGCAGGGCAGCACCAGATCCGAGCCAAGCTGGGCGGCCAGCGGATCGACCCGGCGTTTCAGCGCGTCGCCCAGATAGGAAAAGGCAAGCTCGGCGCCTGCCGCGGAAAGGGCCTTTGCGATACCCCATGCGATGGATTTATCATTGGCCAGACCCATGATGAGCCCGCGTTTTCCGGCCATCAATCCGGTTATATGCTCGCTTGACATGCGCCGCTCCTCGCGGTTTCAACTCATTGCGACGTCATTAGGCCAAAGGTCTGGCGGCATCAAGCGCAAGGGGAACATCGGGGGGAACATGGCCGACCGCACCGGAATTTTCGCAGGCGACGATCCCTTCCACATCGCCCGGACATGGCTGGCCGAGGCGCGCGGGACCGAGCCCAACGACCCCGACGCCATCGCACTGGCCACCGTCGATCCCGAGGGGCTGCCCGATGTCCGCATGGTGCTGCTCAAGGACATCGCGTCGGATCATTTCGTCTTTTATACCAATTACGAAAGCGCCAAGGGCCAGCAGATCGAGGCGACCGGCAAGGCGGCTTTCGTGATGCACTGGAAATCCCTGCGCCGGCAGATTCGCGTGCGCGGCACCGTCACGCGCGAGGATGACGACCGCGCCGACGCCTATTTCGCCAGCCGCGCTTTGCAAAGCCGTCTGGGGGCCTGGGCCTCGGCCCAGTCGCGGCCGCTGGACGGCCGCACGTCGCTGGTGGCCGAAGCGGCACGGCAGGGGCTGATTCACGGTACCAACCCGCCGCGCCCGCCCTTTTGGGGCGGGTTTTGCATCTTTCCGTCGCAGATCGAATTCTGGGCCGATGGCGCGTTCCGGCTGCATGACCGGTTCCGCTGGGATATGCAGGCGGACAATCGCTGGAAGGTCCAAAGACTTTCACCTTAAGGTTGACGATCCCGAAAAGGAGGATCAACATCGCCGCTTGAGGCAACAAAACAAGCGCGGCGGCACCACAACCGCATGCGTTATTCTGGTCGTTACAGGCGAATGAACGGTGTATTTCACCTGAGATCCGGTTTTCCGGCCAAGAATGACGTGACGCGCTGAACGGTGGAATGATGACGAAGGAAGACGACAAGCCGTATCTGATAACAGGGCTTGTGAAATGGTATGACCCGTCAAAGGGTTACGGGTTTATTGTCAATGGCGATGGTCAGTCTGACATCCTTTTGCATGCGAATGTTCTGCGCAACTTCGGTCGCAGTTCGGTCGCGGATCAATCCAGAATCAGTGCATGGGTTCAACAGACCGGTCGGGGGCTGCAGGCAACCGAAGTGGTGGATATCGAACCACCAGACATGGACGGGGCACCACCCATCGCCGATCTTGGCGAAGATGTGATCGAGAATCTGGACGATCTTCCGCTTTGCCCGGCTCGGGTGAAGTGGTTCGACAAGGCCAAGGGTTTCGGTTTCGCCAATATCTTCGGTAATGACGAAGATGTGTTCGTGCATATCGAGGTGCTGCGCCATTCCGGTTTCGGCGATCTTGCCATTGGCGAGGCCGTCTGCCTGCGGGTGATCGAAGGACCTCGTGGCCTGATGGCCGCCCAGATCTGCAGCTGGGACAGTGCCAACGACTGCTCACCCCGAAGGGCCGTCGCCGGCGGTCTGAGGCAGGAGAAAACCGGCGAAAAGGTCCTCTATATGGCGCATGTGGCTGAATAAGGGATGTGGCTGACAAGGGTTCGGCAATTCTGCGCGTTCCTTGCCCTGGCCGTGCTGCTGAATGGCGGCGCGGCGCAGGCACGGGATCTGGCCTGCGCAGATGATCTTGTCCTGCTGCGGCAGGGCAGCGGCGTGCAGTCCTTTACGGTCGAGATTGCGGATACCGAGGAAACCCGCGCACGCGGGCTGATGTTCCGCCGCTCGCTGGAGCGGGGGACGGGGATGCTGTTCATCTATCCTCAGCCCGGCACGATGGCTTTCTGGATGCGCAATACATTGATTCCGCTGGATATCGTCTTTTTCGATGCGCGCGGCGTCATCCGCCATATCCATCACAACGCCAGACCGCTGGACGAGACGCCGCTGCCCGGCGCGGTCGAGGGCGACCCGCAACCCGCGCGGCTGATGGTGCTGGAAATCGGCGGCGGAGAGGCCAGACGGCTGGGGCTGCGGGAAGGACAGGCGATGGCGCATCCGCGTCTGCGCCAGACCACCGCCGTCTTTCCCTGCCCGTAACGTTGCGTCACAGGACGGCCCCGGGGTTCAGTTGATCCTGATGCCGTCCTTGTCGAACAGATGCATGTCTTCGCGCCGCACGGTCAGGCGCAGGTTGTCCGACAGCGCCGAATCGGATGGCATCGTCACCGTCATGGTCTCGCCGCCGGTCACGCCGTGGACCAGCCGCTGCGCGCCCAGTTCCTCGACCGCCTGCACCTGCATCTCGACCTGACCATCATCGCTGATGACCATATCCTCGGGGCGGATGCCGACCAGATCGGCATGGGCGGTGCCGGGCAGTTGCCCGACCGCGCGGGCCGGCAGCAGGTTCATCGCCGGGCTGCCGATAAAGCCCGCGACAAAGGCCGTGGCCGGGCGGCGATAGACATCCAGCGGAGTGCCGATCTGCTCGACACGCCCGGCGCTTAGAACCACCAGCCGGTCGGCCAGCGTCATCGCCTCCAGCTGGTCATGCGTCACATAGATCGAGGTCGTGCGCAGGCGCCGCTGCAACTGCTTGATTTCCAGCCGCATGGCGACGCGCAGCTTGGCGTCAAGGTTCGACAGCGGCTCGTCGAACAGGAAGGCGGCGGGTTCGCGCACGATGGCGCGGCCCATCGCCACCCGCTGACGCTGCCCGCCCGACAGGGCGCGGGGCTTGCGATCCAGATAGGGGCCGATCTGAAGGATATCGGCGGCCTCGGACACGCGGCGGTCGATCTCGGCCCGGGGCGTGCGGCGGTTCTTCAGCCCATAGGCCAGATTCTGACGCACCGTCATATGCGGATAAAGCGCATAGTTCTGGAACACCATGGCGATGTCGCGATCGGCGGGCTCGATCTCGTTGACCACGCGATCGCCGATGCGGACCTGCCCGTCGGTGATGGTTTCCAGCCCCGCGACCATGCGCAGCAGGGTGGATTTGCCGCAGCCCGAGGGGCCGACCAGCACGATGAACTCGCCATCCGCGATGTCCAGATTCACGTCGCCGATGGCACGGGTGCCGCCGGCATAGACCTTGCCCACATTGTCGAGGGTAATGGATGCCATTTCTTATTTCTCCGTCTCGACAAGGCCCTTGACGAACAGCCGTTGCATTCCGATCACCACCGCCACCGGCGGGATCATCGCCAGCATCGCGGTCGCCATGACCAGATGCCATTGGGGCACGCCGTCCACCGCGTCGGCCATCCGCTTGATGCCCGCGACAATGGTATAATAATCCGCGCTGGTCGTGATCAGCAGCGGCCACAGATACTGGTTCCAGCCATAGATGAACAGGATCACGAACAGCGCCGCGATATTGGTGCGCGACAAAGGCAGCAGGATGTCGCGGAAGAATTTCAGCGGGCCGGCGCCGTCGATGCGGGCGGCCTCGGTCAGCTCATCGGGGATGGTCAGGAACACCTGCCGGAACAGAAAGGTCGCCGTGGCCGATGCGATCAGCGGAATGGACAGCCCCGCGTAAGAGTTCAGCATCCCCAGATCGGCCACCACCTGGAATGTCGGCACGATGCGGACCTCGACCGGCAGCATCAGGGTGATGAAGATGCACCAGAAGGCCAGATTGCGGAACGGAAAGCGGAAATAGACGATGGCGAAGGCCGAGGTGACCGAGATCACGATCTTGCCGATGGCGATGGACAGCGCCATGATCAGCGAATTCAGCATCATCGTGCCGACCGGCGGCGTGCCGCTGGTCGAGACCCCGGATTCCAGCATCCGGCTGTAATTCGTGACCAGATGCGGGCCGGGCCACATCGGCACGGTGCCGGACATGAAATCGGTCGCGCTGTGGGTCGAGGCAACGAAGGCCACCCAGACGGGCAGGGCGACGATGGCAACGCCCAGCATCAGCGTCAGATGCGCCAGAAGGTTCAGAAAGGGGCGGTTCTCGACCATCAGTAAGCCACCTTCTTTTCAACGTAACGGAACTGAAGCACGGTCAGCGCGATCACGATCACCATCAGCACCACCGACTGGGCCGCCGAAGAGCCCATGTTCTGGCCGATGAAGCCATCGAAATAAACCTTGTAAACCATGATGTTCGTGGCCTGTGCCGGGCCGCCTTCGGTTGTGGCGTCGATCACGGCGAAGGTGTCGAACATGGCATAGACGATGTTGACGACCAGCAGGAAGAAGGTCGTCGGCGACAGCAGCGGAAAGGTGATGTCGAAGAAGCGCCGCACCGGCCCGGCCCCGTCGATGGCGGCGGCCTCTCGCAGCGATGCGGGGATGGATTGCAGCCCGGCCACGAAGAACAGGAAGTTATAGCTGATCTGCTTCCACGCGCTGGCGATCACCACAAGGGTCATCGCGTCGGATTTCGAAGTCATGTGGTTCCAGTTATAGCCGACCATGTTCAGCACATAGGGCATGACGCCGATGGTCGGGTTGAAGATGAACCACCACAGGATACCGGCGACCGCGGGCGCCACCGCATAGGGCCAGACCAGCAGCGTCGTATAGACGCTGGTCGAGCGGATCATCCGGTCCACTGCCACCGCCAGCAGCAGCGACAGCCCCATCGACAGCACCGTGACCGAGACCGCGAAAACGGCGGTCACCTGCAACGAATTCAGATATTCGGCACTGTTCAGCAGCGCCCGGAAATTCCGCAACCCGACGAAGCTGGTATTGATGCCAAAGGCGTCCTGCCGCAGGAAACTTTGCCGGATCGCCTGACCGGCGGGCCACAGAAAGAACACGAAGGTGATGGTCAGTTGCGGCGCCAGCAAAAGCCAGGGCAGCAACTGGTTGCTGAAAATCGTGCGCTTCATCGCGGCTCCGGTCGGCAGAAGGGGGCGGGGCCGCGCGTGGTCGCGGCCCCGATGGTGGGTTTACTGGCTCTGGCCCTCGAACTCTTCCAGCAGGGCATCGCCGCGCCGCACCAGACTGTCCAGCGCGCCCTGCGCATCCTTGGAACCCGACAGAAGCTGCTCGAACTCCTCGTCGATAATGCCGCGAATCTGGACGTAATTGCCGAAACGCAGCCCCTTGGAGTTCTCGGTCGGCTCGTTCAGCGTGATCTGCTGGATGCTGACCTCGGTGCCGGGATTTTCGTCATAGAAACCCTGTTCCTTGCCCAGATCATAGGCCGCCTGCGTGATCGGCAGATAGCCGGTGAACTGGTGCCATTCGGCCTGAACCTCGGGGCTGGACAGATATTCGAAGAACCTGGCGACGCCGGCATATTCCTCGTCCGAACGGCCCGACAGCACCCACAGCGTGGCGCCCCCGATGATCGAGTTCTGCGGCGCGCCCTCCACATCGTCGTAATAGGGCAGCATGCCGAAGCCGACCTCGAAACCGGTGGCATTGGCGACGATGCCCGCACGCCCGCCCGAGCTTTCCATATAGATCGCGCATTCCTGCGAATAGAACAGCGGGGCCGCGCCGTCGCCGGCCACCGGACCGCCATATTTGAACAGCCCCTCATCCGCCCAACGCTTCAGGTTGCCCCAATGCCTGACCTGCTCGGGGCCGTTCAGGCTCAGCCGCGCCTCGGGTCCGCCAAGGCCGTTTTCCAGCGTGCCGATGGGCTGGTTGTGCCATGCGCTGAAATTCTCGGTCTGGATCCAACTGATCCAGCGCGAGGTGAAGCCGCATGTGGCCGCGCCCGAATCCTTGATCCGGGCCGAATACTCCTCAAGCTCGGCCCAGGTTTCGGGCGGGCTTTCCGGGTCCAGCCCGGCCTTCTCGAACACGTCCTTGTTGTAATACAGGATCGGGGTCGAGCTGTTGAAGGGCAGCGACAGCATATTGCCGTCGGTGTCGCTGTAATAGCCGACGACGGCGGGCAGATAGGCCTGCGGGTCGAACGTTTCGCCATGATCGGACATCAGCTGATAGACCGGCACGATGGCGCCTTCGGCCGCCATCATGGTGCCGGTGCCGACCTCGAAGACCTGCACGATGGCGGGCTGCTGCTGCGCGCGGAAGGCGGCGATGGCGGCGGTCATCGTCTCGGGATAGGTGCCCTTGTAGGAGGGCACGATATTATAGTCGTCCTGACTTTCGTTGAAATTGCGGGCGATCTCTTCCAGCTTGCCGCCCAGTTCGCCGCCCATGGCATGCCACCACTGGATATCGGTCTTGGCCTGCGCCGCTGACAGCGATGCGATCAGAGCCGCCACAGAGGCGGTGAGAAGTCGAGACATGAATTCCTCCCATTGGAGTTGAGTATCGTCGACGGGCCTAGCGGTGAGGGGTGACGATGACGCAACAGTATTGTGAAGGTAATGTGACAGCGATTGACTGCTTGGTCAATCTTTCCGCCCGCCTGCCGCCACGTCATCGGCAGGCGAAAAAAAGACCTTTCCTTTCTGTGGAATGCGCCGGATTTCTCGATGTCGTCGAGGTCAATCGGCGCGTTTCTTGTCGCCGCGAAGGGCCGAGATCAGCGGCAGGATGGTGGCGCCCAGCACCGGGTTGATGACGTGTTTCACCAGCGGGATCAGCACCAACCCCAGCAGCAGCCCGAATATCCCGTCGAAAAAGGCGGTGGTGACCCAATTGGCCACGCCCGGCATCTGCGGCAGCGCGATGGCGGCGGCCTCGGCCATCTGGCGGATCCAGTCATAGGGCGCATGCCAGCCCAACTCGTGCAGCCCGTGGATGATGATCTGCCCGCCGACCCAGATCATCGCCGCCGTGCCGACCACGGTCAGCACCGACATGAAGCCCGGCATGAAGCGAACGATGCCGCGCCCCATCGCCGCCAGCAGCCCGCTGCGTTGCGTGGCCAGATGCAGACCGGCATCATCCGCCTTGACCACCAGCGCGACGAATCCATAGACCGCGACGGTGATCGCGATGCCGACCAGCGCCAGAATGACGCCCTTCATCCACAGCGAGTCATCGGCGGGGATCGTGGACAGGGCGATGGTCATGATCTCGGCCGAGAGGATGAAATCGGTCTTGATCGCGCCCGCGACCCGCGTCTCTTCCAGCGCCGCACCGCCGCCTTCGGGGCGGATATGCCTGTCGCTGTCATGGGTGTCCGAGTGGTGGCCGAGGGCATGGGCGACCTTTTCGGCGCCTTCGAAACACAGATAGGCCCCGCCCAGCATCAGCAGCGGCGAAATCGCCCAGGGCGCGAAGGCCGACAGCAGCAGCGCGATGGGCAGCAGGATCACCAGCTTGTTGAACACCGAGCCGCGCGCGATCTTCCACACGATCGGCAATTCCCGGCTGGCATCGAAGCCGTGGACATATTTCGGCGTCACGGCGGCATCGTCGATCACCGCGCCCGCCGCCTTTGCCCCCGCCTTGGCCGCCTGTCCCGCGACATCATCGACCGAAGCCGCCGCGATCTTGGCGATGCCCGCCACGTCATCAAGAAGTGCGATCAGACCGCTCATGCCATCCTCGTCATAAAGTACGCGACCGGGCGGGTTGTCCGTCGCGGGGTCGGGGTATGTTCGGGATCAGGCGTCAGCATGCTGACGCGGCCCGACAGATGCGGGCGAGAGGGGCTGTGGGCGGGCTCAGCCCTGCCCATTCATCACCCACCAGATCAGCAGCGCGATCCCACCCAGCAATGCCAGCCACAGCAGCCGACGCAGCCAGGGCGAGGGCTGTTCGGTCGGATCGATGCTCAGCGGCGCCTGCGCGTGACCCAGCCCTTCGCGGATACGCTGGCGGGCGCGGGCCGGGGCCATCACCGGGGTCTGCCGCAGCGTCATGGCGGCAAAGCGTTCCTGCCATTGCAGGTGATCGGCGGCAAAGGCGGGATCGCTCAGCCGGGCGCGGGCGGTCTCGGCCTCTGCATCGGGCAGGATCCCCAATGCCAGTTCGGCGGCCAGCAGGCTGCGGTCGGATTCGGCCGCGCCCTCGGCAGGGGCTGTCGGCGTGGTCGGTGCGCTGTTCTGGGTCATTCGTCGCGGCCCTCTGCCTGCTCGGGTTGGGGGGCCTTGTCCGGTGCCAGATCGGCGGTCGGCGCGGCCTGCGTTCCGGCCATCTGCGCCAGTTCCGCCCTGATCCGGGCGCGCATCCCGTCGGCGACGAAGCCGTCGCGGCGGGCAAGGGCGGGCAGCGTCGCGCCCTCCAGCCAGATCGCCTCGATGGCCGAGGATCGCGTGACCGCCCCCGGCAGCCCCTCGGCCTCCATCCGCGCCACCGCCATGTCGCGGGTCAGCACCACCAGCCAGGCCATCGGCGAAAGACCGCTGTCTGGCTGCTGGCCCGCCTCGGACCAGATCCGCAGGAACACCTGTTCCAGCGCATCCTCGGCGGCGGGGCGATCCTTCAGGATCGAAACTCCCAGCGCATGCAGCTGCGCGGATGTCCTTTGATACAGCTGATCGAACGCCGCTCGGTCGCCGCCGGCCACCCGTGACAGAAGATTGCCGGTTTCGGTCTGTCGTCTGTCCTGCACGGAAGCCTCGTCTTGCGGTCTTGGTTTCGGCGCGATCCTAGGGGTCGGTGCCGGGGCCGTCAACGCGACGGCCTTCGCGGGCGCTTGCACGCGGCGCTCTTATGCGCGATCAAGACGACGTTGCGATGAAAGGGCCCTGAAAACATGCTGGATCAGAACGCGAAACCTACGGAAGAAATCGACCTGCGCGAAGTGTTCGGTCTGGACAGCGACATGAAGGTCCGGGGCTTTGCCGAACGGACCGAGCGCGTGCCCGAGATCGACACCACCTACAAATTCGATCCCGACACGACGATGGCGATTCTGGCCGGTTTCGCCTATAACCGCCGGGTGATGATCCAGGGCTATCACGGCACCGGCAAATCCACGCATATCGAGCAGGTGGCGGCGCGGCTGAACTGGCCCTGCGTGCGGGTGAACCTTGACAGTCATGTCAGCCGGATCGACCTGATCGGCAAGGACGCGATCAAGCTGGTCGATGGCAAGCAGGTCACGGTCTTTCACGAAGGCATCCTGCCCTGGGCGCTGCGCAACCCCACCGCCATCGTGTTCGACGAATATGACGCGGGCCGGGCGGATGTGATGTTCGTGATCCAGCGCGTGCTGGAGGCTGACGGCAAGCTGACCCTGCTGGACCAGAACGAGGTGATCACCCCGAACCCCTGCTTCCGCCTGTTCGCGACCGCGAATACCGTGGGTCTGGGCGACACCACCGGCCTCTATCACGGCACTCAACAGATCAACCAGGGCCAGATGGACCGCTGGTCGCTGGTCGCGACGCTGAACTATCTGTCGCATGACGCCGAAACCAATATCGTGCTGGCCAAGAACCCGACCTGGAACACCGAAAAGGGCCGCAAGACGATCAGCCAGATGGTGACGCTGGCCGACCTGACGCGGACCGCCTTCATGCAGGGCGACCTGTCCACGGTCATGTCGCCGCGCACCGTCATCAGCTGGGCGCAGAACGCCCGGATCTTCGACAATGTGGGCTATGCGTTCCGGCTGACCTTCCTGAACAAATGCGACGAGTTGGAACGCCAGACCGTGGCCGAGTTCTACCAGCGCCTGTTCGACGAGGAATTGCCGGAAAGCGCGGTGGCGAAGGCGGGCTAGAGGCAAGCCTGCCTAAATCGCCATCAGGAGGGGAAAAATGCTACGTCCTAACCCGTTGCTGAACATCGCGCGTTCAAAATTGCGTATGAGCAAAGCTATTAGCGAAGTGGCAGACGCTGTAGAGATTATTGAGCCCGAAACAGTTGAGATCGCCCCTCCTATCGCAATCCTGCCTGGAATGCTTGACAGAGTCACAAACGGAGTCCCGGGGCATAGCACAGCACAACAGGAACTCGATGCGGCAACCGTGTCGGTTTTCACTCATGCGCCCGTCGTTAGATACGTTCTCTCTGATTGTCTGGTACATAAAGGGGGCGTTGAATATCATGGTGGTTTTATCGCAAAAACCCGGGAGGTGCGTGACCGTTTCAATTACGCCAAAGTGGTCATGGAGCCCACGAAAACATATTGCATGTCATTAGTCAGTCATATTTATTTTGGACACTGGCTGACTGACGCCTGCTCGACCGCGCTCTTGGCCGAAAATCCTGACGAGGTCATTTTGGATTGTCGACCCGACTGGCCGGATACCATTTCCTATGCGCGGCGTTTTCAGATCAAGACATCACCACCCGAAGCAATGCGCGTTACTACGCTAACCGTCTATTCAGATTACTCTCAAGGAAAATCAAAACGTCAACGTTATGCAGCGCTGAGAAAGCGGCTACGGAACACCATTCAGATACAAGATGAAGTTCCGCGCCGTCCGGCATATCTCAAGCGCGGAACAACTGGTGCTGCGCGTCTGCTTGCTCATGAGGATGTTCTGTGCAAGCGTTTGGCTGCACAGGGATTCGATATTATTGACCTGCATACCGATTTCGAGGATCGCTACCAACGGCTCGCCGCCGCACCGGTCCTTGTGACTGTGGATGGCAGTCATGTAAATCACGCTTACTTTGCTATGTTGGCAGGATCCAGTATCATCAGCCTTACTCCCGCGGATCGGTTTACCATGCGAGAACGAGGCGTCGCGAATGCATTTGATCTTGGTTATGGCAGTGTCGTAATGCGACGAACTGCAGACGGCTATCTCGCCGACCCGGATGAGATTCTGAGGACTGTTGACTTGGCAATGCGGCGTCAAACATGAAACGCACTGACAATCCCGCCGATCCGTTCAAGAAGGCCCTGACCGAGGCCACCCGCGCCCTGGCTGACGAGGGCGATCTGAACGTGACCTTCAGCGCCGACCCCTCGGGGGTGACGGGCGACACGATGCGCCTGCCTCAGGTCAGCCGCCGGATGACGCGGGAAGAGGTGCTGCTGGCGCGTGGTACCGCCGATGCGCTGGCCATGCGGATGCGCCATCACGACGCGGCCACCCATTCGCGATTCGCCCCCTCGGGCCCGATGGCGCGGGAACTCTATGAGGCGATGGAGACCGCCCGCTGCGAGGCCCTGGGCGCGCGCGAGATGCCCGGCGCACTGTCCAATATCGACGCCCGCATCGGCGCGGATGCCGACAAGAAGGGCTATACCCAGATCAAGGCGGCGGCGGATGCGCCGCTGGCGGTCGCGGCGGGCTATGTGTTGCGGCAGGCGGCGACGGGGCGGGAGCTGCCGCGCGGGGCGCAGCATGTCGCCGATCTGTGGCGCCCCTTCATCGAACAGCAGGCGGGCGAGACGCTGGCCGATGTGAACAGCGTGCTGGCCGATCAGGCGGCCTTCGCACGTCTGGCGCGGCGGGTGATCAGCGATCTGGGCTATGGCGACCAACTGGGCGAGGACCCTGACGAACCCGATGAGGACGAGGGCGAGGAAAACGCCGAGCAGGATGAAGAGGCCGGCGACAATCAGGCCCGCGATCAGGATGAAAACGAGGATGCCGAAGCCTCGCCCGAACAATCGCAGGAACAGCAGCAGGACGAACGTCAGGCGCAGGTCAGCATGGACGACCAGTCCGACGAGATGCTGACCGACGAGGCCGAGATGCCGGAATCGGAAACGCCGCCCGACACCCCGCCGCCGGTCAGCGAGGCCTCGCCCGATTACAAGGTCTTCAGCCAGCAATGGGACGAAGAGATCCGGGCCGAGGATCTGGCCGATCCGGCAGAGCTGGAACGCCTGCGCGCCTATCTGGACAAGCAGCTGGACCCCTTGCGCGGCGCGGTCAGCCGTCTGGCCAACAAGCTGCAACGCCGCCTTCAGGCGCAGCAGAACCGCAGCTGGGAATTCGACAAGGAAGAGGGCGTGCTGGATGCGGGCCGCCTTGCCCGCGTGGTGGCGAACCCGACGACGCCGCTGTCCTTCAAGATCGAGAAGGACACCGAGTTCCGCGATACGGTGGTGACGCTGCTGATCGACAATTCCGGCTCGATGCGCGGTCGCCCGATCTCGATTGCCGCGATCTGCGCCGACGTTCTGGCCCGGACGCTGGAACGCTGTTCGGTGAAGGTCGAGATCCTTGGCTTCACCACCCGCGCCTGGAAAGGCGGGCAGGCGCGAGAGGCATGGTTGCAGGCAGGCCGTCCCGCCCAGCCCGGACGCCTGAACGACCTGCGCCACATCATCTATAAATCCGCCGACGCCCCCTGGCGGCGGGTGCGGCCCAATCTGGGCCTGATGATGAAGGAAGGGCTGCTGAAAGAGAATATCGACGGCGAGGCTCTGGAATGGGCGCATAAGCGGCTGGTGAAACGCTCCGAGGCCCGCAAGATCCTGATGGTGATCTCGGACGGCGCCCCGGTTGATGATTCCACGCTGTCGGTGAACCCGGCAAACTATCTCGAAAAGCACCTGCGCGATGTGATCGCCATGGTCGAGCGCCGACGGGCGGTCGAGCTGCTGGCCATCGGCATCGGCCATGACGTGACCCGCTATTACGAACGCGCGGTCACGATCACCGATGCCGAACAACTGGCCGGGGCGATCACAGAACAACTGGCGGCGCTGTTCGACAGCGATCCGCGCAAACGCGCCCGGGTTCTGGGCATGGCCCCCCTGCGCCGCGCCTGATTCGAGTCCCCCAAGAAGGTATTTGGCAGGAGTGCGAGGGAGGCGCGACCTCCTGTATCCTCGCACTCCTTGAAAATACCTTGGGGGAGTCGCGCAGCGACGGGGGCAAAGCCCCCTTCTGCCAACTCCGATAAGATCACGCTTGTCTTTGTTGCGCCTGTTCAACGTAACGGCCCGGTTGCCCTTGCAGTTACCCATATGTCTCGGATGATGGTGTTTCGGCGATGCGAGCGCCTTCGACAAGATCGGCGAGGCGGGAGAGGCCGCGCCATATGACGGTGGTTCCTGGTGGCGCATCGGAGGTCCGATCGAGATAGCCGCCGAGCCGCGCGACGAGTCTGACATAGAAATCGAGGTCACGCGGAAGCTTTTGCTTGCTCTCGGGCGCTGTGCGCTCGAGCAGTTGGCGTTCGGCGTCGGTGAAGACGGCAGCAGGCGATGCTTTCGGCACCTCTCGGCCGAGCATCGTCATCCATGACACGCGCCAGGACACGACGCAGCACAACGCGATACAGTTTGCCAGTCGATCAGCCGTGGCCAGGCGCAGCTCTTCGATCCGGCACCCGGTCTTCAGGGTCCGGAAGAATGTCTCGATCTTCCAGCGCAGCGCATACCATTGGAGCTTGTGGATTGCGTCCGCGTGGGTCGCCACCGGCAAGTTCGTGATCAGCTTCCAGAAGACGGGCACCCGGCCTTCCGGCGGGTCAAGCTCCTCGGCATGGATGATCTGAAGATTCTGATGCCGGTATTTCCGCTGCTTTCCGATCGGCGGGCGGACCGTCATTGTAGCGTGCCGGACCGAGAGCACGGCGCAATGATCCTTGCCCTGCGCATCGCGGAACCGGACCTCGTGGGTGCCGCTGGACTGCACCTCTGCCATCACCTTGGCAATGGTCGTGCCGCCATCCTCCGCCAGACGGTCGACGCAGCTGCGGACGAGGAACCCGGTCCCGAGTTCTTCGGACAGGCAGTAGAGTTCGTATATGTCGCTTTCCCGATCACCGATATGCACGCAGCGCTCTGGCACCCCTGTCAGTTCGGTGGACAGGCGCAGATTGTCGAGCCAGCGCATGCTTTCCTTCTGTTCGATCGGCACCCGGGTCGGATTGATCTTCCGTTTAAGAGCGGCGGTTCCCTTGAACTTGCTGCGCGACCAGAACTTGGCCGCCGTCAGGCCGAGCGGCAGCCCATCCGGCGTGATGGCCATGCTGGCATGCATCAAAAGCCCGCAGACCGCATGTTTCTGATAGCGACCTTCCTTCAGTTTGCGTCCAGTCGACACCGTCGTGAACCCCACCTTCTCCGGAGCCGAACGCTTGAAGGAGAATTCCGTGGTGTCCTGCAGGATCAGGATGGGACCATCGGTTGCCCGGATGCGCAGGGCAGAGGCAGCGAAATGGCCCTCGAGGATCTTGTCCTCGCTGACATTGCCGTTAGCAAAGAAGCGGTAGGCGGCCTTGGTATTCGACCAGTCCTGGAATGCCGTCGGCAGCGATTTTCCCGGCCGTTCCCCGAGGGCCTCGAGCATTGCCTCAAGCCGCCTGTTCAGCCTGACATCTCCCAGATCGCATCCGGCCGTTTCCGTTTCCACCCAACTCTGTCCCATGTCTGCACCTCAATTATTCGGTGCCACATGACGAATCATGATCGCTTGTGCTCAGGCAAGGCCAAGTCTGGTGGGTGAATCAATTCGCCGCACCACTTGTGGGTAACTGCAAGCCGGTTGCCACCGCCTTTTGATCTGGGTCTCGGACCTTAAGCTACGTCGTTATTGACGTCCTTACCGACGTCGTATCGGGGAGCTGAGCTCTGTGGGTCATGTTGAGGTTCTGGGACGGGAGCGTCGCCGTAGATGGTCGGATGCCGAGAAGATTTCGGTCCTGGAGCGCGTGGGTGTCAACGGCAGGACGGTGACGGATGTTGCGCGCGAGGCCGACCTGACGCGGCAACACATCTATCAGTGGCGCCAGGAGATGCGGCGCAAGGGGCTTTGGCCTGTCTCGGGTTCGGCGCTGTTTGTGCCGGTTGACGAAGATGCCGCTGGCCGCAGCCAGCCCCTGGCACCCGGGTCGGTGCCGATGATCGAGATATTGCTGCGCAACGGTCGGCATGTTCGTTGCGCCGAGACGATCGATGACCGATCTCTTGCGCGGCTGATCCGTGTGCCGGAGGCCGTATGATCGGACCCGGCACAGGCGTCCGGGTCTATCTGGCTTGTGGCGTGACGGACATGAGGAAAGGCATCGAGGGGTTGGCCGCTCTCGCACAGGATCACCTGCGCCAGAAGCCGACCGGCGGTGCGGTCTTTGCATTCCGTGGGCGTCGCGGCGACAGGTTGAAGCTTTTGTATTGGGATGGGCAAGGCTTCTGCCTCTATTACAAGGTGCTGGAAAAGGGACGCTTCCCCTGGCCCGCGCACGGTGACGGCGCCGCGCGTCTGACCTCTGCGCAGTTGGCGATGCTCTGGGAAGGGATCGACTGGCGCAGACCGGTCCGGGGTGCGCCACCGGCTCGCGTCGGCTGATTTATCCTACTGAAACGCCTTGTTTTTATGGCCATTCCGGCTGCCTTGTGGTCGTCGGGCGCATGTCGGCTGTGCCCCAGATCCTTCCTGATGATCCTGCGCTTCTGAAGGCGCTGATCGCGGCATTGCAGGCGGAAAACGCGAAGATCTCGGCCACCTTGCGCGCCCATGACCAGTTGATCCAGTCCCTGCGGCTGCGCATCGCGAGGCTGAAGAAGCAGGTGTTCGGCCAGTCCTCGGAAAAGATCGAGCGCGAGATCGAGCAGCTTGAGCTGGCGCTGGAGGATCTGCTGATCGCGACGGCCGAAAGCGAGACTTCGGTCCCGGCTGACGGTCAGGGCGATGATACGCTGGAAACGTCAGCGACCGATGGCGTCTCTGACCGCCCCTCCCGCCGCCGCCCTCGGGTCTCGGACAGCACGCCGCGCGAGCGGCAGGAACTGGACCCCGGCAGGTGCTGCCCCGATTGCGGTGGCGATCTGCGTCTGGTGGGCGAGGATGTCAGCGAGATGCTGGATCTGATCGCGGCACAGTTGAAGGTCGTGCAGATCGCCCGGCTCAAGAAATCCTGCCGCCGCTGCGAACGCATGGTGCAAGTTCCGGCCCCCAGCCGCCCGATCCCCGGCAGCGTGGCAGGCGCGGGCCTGCTGGCGCATATCCTCGTCTCCAAGTTCGACGACCATCTTCCCTTGTATCGCCAGCACGAGATCTTCGCCCGGATGGGAGCGGATATCCCCGACAGCACACTGGTCGACTGGTGCGGTCGCGCCATGAAGGTGCTGGCCCCGTTGATCGAACGGATCGAGGCGGACGTGATGACCAGCGACCTGCTGCATGCCGACGATACACCGATCCGGGTGCTGGATCGTGTGGGCCGGGACAAGGGGCTGGGCAAGGGCGTGAAGAAGGGCCGGATCTGGGCCTATATCCGTGACCAGCGGCCTTGGTCGGGTGCCTCGCCCCCCGGTGCTGTCTATGCGTTTGCGCCGGATTGGAAGGAAGAACACGTCCATCGCCATCTGGCCAACACCCGCGGCATCCTGCAGGCCGATGGCTACAAGGGATATGCAAAGCTCTATGCTCCACAGCCGGATGGGGCGCACCGCCTGCAAGAGGCAGCGTGTTGGGCCCACCTGCGGCGCGACTTCCATGACGAATGGGACAAGACCAGATCCGCGATCGCCCGCGAAGCGCTCGACCGTATCGGCGCGCTCTACGACATCGAGCGGGAGATCACCGGTCATCCCGCCGCGATCCGTCTTGCCGCGCGCCAGAAGCACAGCGCCCCGAAGGTCGAGGCCTTCTTCGCCTGGTCAGAGAGCCAACTCTCGCGGATCCCCGGCAAGGGGGATCTGGCCAAAGCCTTCCGTTATGGGCTGAGCCGTCAGGACGCCTTCAGCCTGTTCTTGTCCGATGGGCGCGTGGGCATCGATAACAATCCGGCCGAGCGCGCCCTGCGCCCGATCGGCGTTGGCCGCCGTAACTGGCTCTTCGCGGGGGCCGATACCGGAGCCGAAACGTTGGCCCGGGCCATGACCATCGTTGAGACCGCCAAAATGAATGGCCTGGACCCGCAGGCCTATCTGGCCGACATTCTGGCCCGTATCCATGATCACAAGATCAACCGGCTCGACGATCTGCTGCCCTGGAACTGGTCGCCGCTGCCCTCCGCCCAGCACGAGGCCGCCTGATGGCAACCGTCACCCACGTCTGCACCCTCGACTACGTCGCAAAGATGCTGGGCGAGGACCCCGAGCTTCTCGAAGCCATCGTCTACAACGATGACAACCTGACCTACGGCGCGATCATCAGCGTCTATACCGGCCCCGATGACACCGTCACCGCCCTGACCGATGACGGTATCGACGAACTGAAAGACATGCTCAGGGACGCGCGCATCACCACCGAAACCTGGCACGCGTTCCTCGACGACCTTGTCGATGACACAGAACTCGTCGCCCGCATCAAAGCCCAATCGCTGCGGTAACAATCAGTCGGTTACTCAACAAGGGCGGGCAGGGTTTGGCGCAGGCGCTTTGTTCCGCCGGGCCGCCATCCCATGGCCGCCAGCGCATCACAGCGAAGCTGACGTAGGCCGGAGGAGTCGGCTGGGGCGGGCAGCGGAGTGCGACAACCCGTCAGCTCCGACACCATTGCCAGCAGGTCGCGGTGATCCAGCAGGAGGTCGCTGGCATTGACCGTGCGGGGCGGCGCGGGGTGGGTCAGCAGCAGAAGGATCGCGGCGGCAAGGTCATCGACATGCAGTTCCGTGGCGATGCGCGACGGGGCCTGACGACCCGCCAGATGGGCGGCGAAAAGGTCGCGCCATTTATTGGCCTTGCCGGGACCATAGAGACCGGTGGCGCGGATGGCGGTGGTGGTCAGGGGGCTTTGGGCCAGATGCGCCTCGGCCAGTGCCTTGACCTCGCCATACAGATTGGCGGGCGCCGGGGGCAGGTCGTCAGGCAGAATCATCCCTGCGGGGTGGCCGTCATGGACGGCGCGCGAGGACAGGAACAGGATCCGCGACAAGCCGGCATCGGCGGCCTGAGAAAACAGCCGGATCGAGCCGTCCAGATTGGCGCGGCGGAAGCCTTGCGGGTCGCAGCCCTCGCCGCCGCGATAGCGGCCGGGCACATGGGCGAAGGCGCAATGGATCAGGGCGTCATGGCCGCGCAGATCCGCAGGCTGTCCCAGCCGCCAGCCATCGCCGACGCCCAGCAGCGTCAGATCATGCCCGGCGGCGCGGCAGGCCCGGGCGATGAAGCTGCCGGCGATGCCGCTGGCGCCGGTCAGGACGATGCGCATGGTGGCGTCAGGCGGCCGGGCGGGTCTGGGTGGCCAGATCCGGCATCGACTGGCCCGAGGCGATCGCGCGCCACAGATCGATCAGCGGGCGCAGCAGATGCGCCTTGTCATGGTCCTGCCACGGTTTCTCATATTGGTAATGCAGGATGCGAATGTCCCGCCAACTCCACAATTCCGGCATGTTCAGCCAGACATATTGCAGCATGTTGTGATGGATCGACAGCCCGTGCCAGTCGGTGAAATAATCCTGAAGGAAGGTCTGGTCGGTGCGTCTCCAGAAGGCACCGGGCTGGTCCAGCCGGGCCAGCATGTCGCGGAAGGTCCGCAGATCGGGCCGCGCGGTGAAAACGCCCGAATTCATCCGGTGGAACCCGTCCAGACCGTCATAGACATTCGGCGCGGCGCAGAATTGCGGCATCTCGAACAGCTTGTCCACATCGCGCAGCACCACCGCATCGGCGTCGATGAACACGCAGCGGTCGTAATCAAGCTGCCACAGCCGCAGCTTGATGAAATTGTCCAGCGGGGTGTGAAAATCGGGCTTGCCGCCACGGGTAAAGGCCGCGCGGGCATGCAGCGCGTCGCGGGCATGGGTGCGGTCGAAATGCTCGGACGTGGGCAGCAGCCCGGCCTCGATCAGCCGTCCGCCCAAAGCCCGCAGCCGCGCCAGATGCGCCGGTTGCAGTCCGCGATGCATCACCACCATATCCGCCTTGGTCCCGGTCAGGCGCAGCGAACGCAGCAGCGCCTCGGCGCCGGGCAGGTAATCGGGGTTGGTGACAAGCGTCACATAGGCATGATCCGCCCGCGAGGGGGATTCGGGGTTCAGACCCTCGGGCGATCCCATGCGGCGCGGAATGCGGGAAATTCGGGCGTGGTCCATCTTGAGACAAGGTCCTGATCTCTGATCCTGCGATACGAGACGCGACGTTATGGCGCTTGCGTGAACAGTTGATGACAGAACCCCAAGGGGTTTGCCAAGTTTCATGCACGCGCTACACAGCCGTAAACAAGCAAAGGATCGCCCATGAGCCTCAATCCCGATCTGGAAAACCGCCTGCGCGACCTGCTGGGTGCGCGGTTGTCGGTAACGGCTGCCGATCGCGGTGAACATGCCCGCTCGGAAAGCCTGCATAGCGCGCCTCCGCCCGATGCCGTCGTCTGGCCGGAAACCGCCGATGAGGTGGCGCAGATCCTGGCCGCCTGCAACGAGACCGGCACGCCGGTGATTCCCTGGGGCACCGGCACCTCGCTGGAAGGTCATGCGCTGGCCTATACCGGCGGGGTGACGCTGGATCTGATGCGGATGGACAGGATCGTCGAGGTCAGGGCGGGCGACATGCAGGTGACCGTCCAGCCGGGCGTGACGCGCGAGGCGCTGAATACCGAACTTCGCGCGACCGGTCTGTTCTTTCCGGTCGATCCCGGCGCCAATGCCAGTCTGGGCGGGATGGCCGCGACCCGGGCCAGCGGCACGACCGCCGTGCGTTACGGCACCATGCGCGACAATGTGCTTGCGCTGGAGGTGGTGCTGGCCGATGGCCGCATCATCCGCACCGGCACGCGGGCGGCGAAATCCAGCGCGGGCTATGACCTGACCGGGCTGTTCGTGGGGGCCGAGGGTACGCTGGGGGTCATCACCGAACTGACGCTGCGCCTGCATGGCCAGCCCGAAGAGGTCGCCGCCGCCGTCTGCGCCTTCGACACGCTGGATCACGCCGTCGAATGCGTCACCGCCACCATCCAGTCGGGCATTCCGATGGCGCGGATCGAATTCGTCGATGCCGCCACGGCGCGGGCCTTCAACCTGCATTCCGGCGCCAGCCTGCCGGAAAAGCCGCATCTGATGGTCGAATTCCACGGCTCGCCCGTATCTGTGCGCGAGGATGCGGAATCCTTTGGCGCGCTGGCCGGGGAATTTGGCGGGCAGGGCTTTGACTGGGCCAGCAGCACCGAGGACCGGGCGCGGCTGTGGCGGATGCGTCATGGCGCCTATCACGCCAGTTTCGTGCTGCGTCCGGGCGCGCGGGGCATCATCACCGATGTCTGCGTGCCGATGTCGGAACTGCCCGCCGCCGTCACCGCGGCCGCCGCCGATATCGAGGCCGAGGGCCTGTTGGGCCCCATCGTCGGCCATGTCGGAGACGGCAATTTCCATACGTTGCTGCTGGTCGATCCCGAAAATGCCGATGAGATCGCGCGCGCCAAGCAGGTCGCCACCCGCATGGCCGAACGCGCCATTGCCGTGGGCGGCACGATTTCGGGCGAACATGGCATCGGCGTCGGCAAGCGGGGCCTGATGGCCGCGCAGCACGGCGCGGGCTGGCAGGTGATGGGCGATATTAAGGCGGCGCTGGACCCGCGCAATATCCTCAATCCGGGCAAGCTGGTGGCGGATCGCAACTGAAACCTGCCTGACGCCGGGGAACCGGACCCGCCCTGAACCGTTGGTTTTTCAACCGGATCAAGGAGGATCGGCATGTCCCATAACGACAACAAACCCGAGCGATCGGCCCGGCGTCACAACCCGGCGCTGATCGCGATCGCCGTCGCCGTGGTGGTGGCGATACTGGCATTCGTGGTGCTTATCCCCGGCGCCCCCGAAGAGGACGGAATCGCCACGACCGCGCCACCCGAAGGCACCACCTCGACCGAGGCCGAGGGCACCGACGCCAGCGAATCGGCCCCGGTCATCCCCGAAGAGGTCGAAGGCACCGTGCCCGACACGGAATCCGAGGCCGAACCGGCGAACTGACACCGCGCTGCGCGGGCGGGGTCATGGTCCCGCCGCGCCCCGTTCCTGACGCTATCGTGACCCTCAAGGCCCGGTGACTTTCGCTCACGCCTTTGCGATAACGGCGCAAAACGTGCAAAGCATGACAGGCAAAAAAAAAGAGCGAGGGACGAGGGCAGGGAATGGGTGTTCTGAAGAAACTGATAATCGCGGTGGTGCTGGTGGCGATGGCGGCCTGCGCCCGCTCTCCGGGGTCTTATGGGCCCAGCCCCGGGCCGGGGGCGAACCCGATGCTGGGGGATTCGCGGCCGCATGAATGGCGCAACGGGCATCCCTACGGCCATCAGGTCCACGGCATCGACGTGTCGCGCTGGCAGGGCGATATCGACTGGGGGCAGGTCCGGCAGGCGGGCATTTCGTTTGCCTTCATCAAGTCGACCGAAGGCGGCGATCACAGCGATCCGAACTTCCAGCGTTATTGGCGCGAGGCGGGGCAGGCGCGGATTCCGCGCGGCGCCTATCACTATTACTATTTCTGCCGCACCGGGGCCGAGCAGGCGGCATGGTTCATCCGCAATGTCCCGCGCGAGGTCGGCTCGCTGCCGCCGGTGCTGGATCTGGAATGGACCAATTCGCGCACCTGTCCGCGCCGTCCGCCGCCCCATGAGGTCAAGCGCGAGGCGAATGTCTTTCTGGACATCGTCGGCCGCCATTATGGCCAGCGCCCGATCATCTATACCACGGTGGACTTCTACCGCGACAACCAGTTGGGCGATATGCGGGCGGAATTCTGGCTGCGCTCGGTCGCGGATCATCCGCGCATGACCTATCCGGGGCAGCGTTGGGCGTTCTGGCAATATACCGGCACCGGCATCGTTCCGGGCATTCAGGGCAATACCGACCTGAACGCATTCGCCGGCACAGCAACCGATTGGCAGCGATGGTTACAGACACGACTGACACGATAAGGCCACGCACCTGGCTTTGGATCGAGTTCGCGGCGCTCTATATCGGGGCGCCGCTGGTGATTGCGATATTCCTGCCGCACGGGATGCTGTTTCCGGCGCTGGCGGTCTTCAGCATCGCCGGGTTGATGCTGTTGTGGCGGACCGGCGGTTTCGACTGGCGGTCGCTGGTCAGCGGGTGGGGCAGGGTGCCGTGGCTGTTCGCGCTGGCCTTCACGCTGGGTGTGGGGCTGATCGGCTGGGCGATCATCGCGGCGACCAATCCCGATTACCTGCGCCGCCTGACGCCCGAGAGGCTGCGCTTTCTGGCCATGATCTGGGTGCTTTACCCGCTGCTGTCGGCGCTGCCGCAGGAACTGATCTTCCGACCGCTGTTCTTCCACCGCTTCGGCAGCCTGTTTTCCGATGTCAGGGTGGCGGTGGTGATGAATGCCGCGATCTTCAGCTTTGCCCATCTGATGTATTGGAGCGCGGTCGTCGCCACCATGACCTTTTTCGGCGGGCTGATCTTTGCCCTGGCCTATCTGTGGCGCGGCTTTGCCTCGGCGTGGTTGCTGCACGCGCTGGCGGGCAACATGCTGTTCACCACCGGCATGGGCTATTATTTCTGGACCGGCAACGTCGTTCGCCCGTTCTGAGCGGTTGACTTCGCCCGCGTCCCGCGCTTCATGCGGGGGCTGAATAACTGGGGACCGATCATGCATGCCTATCGCAGCCATACCTGTGGCGATCTGACCGCCGCGAATGCCGGTGAAACCATCCGTCTGTCGGGCTGGGTCCATCGCGTTCGCGATCACGGAGGCGTGCTGTTCGTCGATCTGCGCGATCATTACGGCATGACGCAGGTGCTGGCCGACAGTGACAGCCCCGCCTTCGCCGCGATGGAGAAGCTGCGGGCTGAAACCGTGATCCGCATCGACGGTCGGGTGAAACCGCGCGATGCGGCGCTGGTCAACCCCAAGCTGCCCACCGGCGAGATCGAGGTCTATGCCACCGAAATCGAGGTGCTTGGCCCCGCGGACGAGCTGCCGCTGCCGGTCTTTGGCGATCAGGATTACCCCGAGGAAACGCGGCTGGCCTATCGCTTTCTCGATCTGCGCCGCGAAAGCCTGCACAACAACATCATGCTGCGGTCGCAGGTGGTGCGCTCCTTACGCAACCGCATGTGGGATCAGGGTTTCACCGAATTCCAGACCCCGATCATCACCGCGTCCAGCCCCGAAGGCGCGCGCGACTTTCTAGTGCCTTCGCGCCTGCATCCGGGCAAGTTCTACGCCCTGCCGCAAGCGCCCCAGCAGTTCAAGCAGCTGATCATGGTCGCGGGCTTCGACAAGTATTTCCAGATCGCACCCTGCTTCCGCGACGAGGATCCGCGCGCCGACCGCAGCCCGACCGATTTCTATCAGCTTGATCTGGAGATGTCCTTTGTCGATCAAGAGGACGTCTTTGCCGCGATCCAGCCGGTCATTCAGGGGCTGTTCGAGGAATTCGGGGGTGGCCGCCCGGTTGATGCCGACTGGCCGCGCATCCCCTATGCCGAGGCAATGCTGAAATACGGCAGCGACAAGCCCGATCTGCGCAACCCGATCGAGATGCAGGTGGTCTCTGACCATTTCCGCGGCTCGGGCTTCGCGATCTTCGCCAGGCTGCTGGAGCAGGACGGCACCGAAGTCCGCGCCATTCCCGCGCCGGGCGGCGGGTCGCGCAAGTTCGCCGACCGCATGAACGCCTTCGCGCAACAGCAGGGTCTGCCCGGCATGGGTTACATCTTCTGGCGCAAGGCCGAGGATGGCAGCACCGAAGCCGCCGGTCCCATCGCCAAGAATATCGGGCCCGAGCGCACCGAGGCGATCCGCCAGCAGCTTGGGCTGGGCGAAGGCGACGCGGCCTTCTTCCTTGGCGGCAAGCCCGAGACCTTCGAGGCTGTGGCGGGACGTGCCCGCAACGAGATCGGCCGCGAGTTGAAGCTGACCGATGAGAACCAGTTCAAATTCGCCTGGATCGTCGATTTTCCGATGTATGAGAAAACCGATGACGGGAAAATCGACTTTAGCCACAACCCCTTCTCGATGCCGCAAGGGGGCCTTCAGGCGCTGGAGGCCGATCCGCTGGCGGTCATGGGCTTTCAGTATGATCTGGCCTGCAACGGCTATGAACTGGTGTCGGGTGCGATCCGCAACCACAAGCCGGAAATCATGTTCCGGGCGTTCGAGTTGGCGGGCTATCCGGCATCCGAGGTCGAAAAGCGTTTCGGCGGCATGGTCAAGGCGTTCCGCTATGGCGCGCCGCCCCACGGTGGTTGTGCGGCGGGGATCGACCGGATCGTGATGCTGCTGGCGGATGAGCAGAACATCCGCGAGGTCATCATGTTCCCGATGAACCAGCGTGCCGAGGATCTGATGATGGGCGCGCCAAGCGAGCCGGCGAACGAACAGCTTCGTGATCTGCGCCTGCGGGTTTTGCCGAAAGAGTGAACTGACATCGCGCATCGCCGCATGGCATAGATGTTGCGGGGCGCAAGGCCCGCAGCGGAACAGTTGGTGCGCATATGGTTGCCTATCCTGAACTCGCGGCGATCCGGCTTGGTTACGGCCTGTCGCCGCTGGCCGACCCTCCGGCAGATGTGGCGGCGGTGCTGTCCTCGGTGGGGGCGGCGGCGCCCGATGGCGATGCGCTGCGGACCCAGGATTTCATCGAGATCATCTCGGCCCGGAACGAGATCAACCGGCGCACCCGCGACGGGGATCAGGGCGCGCGGCAGGAACTGGTCGATCTGCGCCGCAAGGCCAACGACATGTATTTCCGCACCATGCAGCTGCGCTTTGCCCGTGCGGTCGATGAACCTGTCGGCTTTGGCGAAAGGCTGGTGCAGTTCTGGTCCGATCATTTCACCACCCGTATCGGCGAATCCTTTCGCCGCCTGCTGACCGTCGCCCATGTCGATGAGGCGATCCGCCCGCATCTGAACGGTCATTTCACCGATATGCTGTTCGCCGCCGAGACCCATCCGGCGATGCTGACCTATCTGGATCAGAACAGCTCGGTCGGGCCGAATTCCCGCGCCGCCCGCAATCAGCCAAAGCGCAATCTGGGCCTGAACGAGAACCTCGCGCGCGAGATGATCGAGCTGCACACGCTGGGGGTCGGCGGCGACTATTCCCAGGACGATGTGCGCGAACTGGCGGAATTGCTGACGGGCTTGCGGTTCAACCCCGGGCAGGACCGCATCTTCCGCCCCGAACTGGCCGAGCCGGGGGCGGAAACCGTGCTGGGCGAAAGCTATGGCGGCGATGGCAAGGCCGATCTGGCCGATATCCGCGCGGTGATGGAGGATCTGGCCCGCCACCCCTCGACCGCGCAGCATATGGCGCGCAAGTTAGCCGCGCATTTCGTCGATGACGACCCGCCGCAGCCATTGGTGGAACGGTTGGCCGAGACATGGACCAGCAGCAACGGCCATCTGTCCGAACTTTACGCAGTGCTGGCCGAATCGTCGGAACTGGAAAGCCATTTTCGCAAGAAGGTCCGCCAGCCGTTCGATTTCATTGTCGCATCGATGCGGGCGCTTGGCCTGACGGGCGATGACGTTCGGGCGTTCGAGATGAAGCAGGTCCGCAACTGGCTGCAATATCCCCTGACCCGGATGGGGCAGCGATGGGGTCTGCCCACCGGGCCCGATGGCTGGCCCGAGGCCGCCGAAAGCTGGGCCAGCCCGCAGGGGCTGGCGGCGCGGATCGACTGGGTGATGCGCATTGCGCCGCGCATGGTGCCGGACCTGCCCAAGCCCGCGGTCTTTCTTCAGGCGGCGCTGGGATCGACGGCGTCCGAGCCGCTGCAATGGGCCGTACCCAAGGCGGAAACCGCCCGCGAGGCGCTGGTGATCGTTCTGGCCTCGGCCGATTTCAACCGGAGGTAAGCCGATGCTGAGCCGTCGCCTGTTTCTGAAATCCACCGCCCTGATCGGCTGTTCGGCGGCGGCGCATCCGTTGCTGAACTCGATCGCCTTCGCCACCGCCCCGGGCGAGAACCGGCTGGTGGTCATCATCCTGCGCGGCGCGATGGACGGGCTGGACGTGTTCCAGCCTTATGGCGATCCCGAATTGCGCGGGCTGCGCGGCACGCTGTCGCTGGGGCCGGATCAGGGCGCGCATGATCTGGACGGGTTCTTTGCGCTGCACCCGGCGCTGGCCTCGCTGATGCCGCTGTGGCGCAAGGGAGAGATGGGCTTTGCCCCCGCCGTGTCCACCCCCTATCGCGACAAGCGCAGCCATTTCGACGGGCAGGATATCCTCGAAGCCGGGACCGGCGCCGATCTGGAGGAATCCCAGCAGCGCGACGGCTGGCTGAACCGGCTGTTGCAGCACATGCCCGATGCGCGTTCCGAAACCGCCTATGCCGTGGGGGTCGAGGAAATGCGGATCCTGTCGGGTCAGGCCCCGGCGATGAGCTGGGCGCCGCAGGTCTCGCTGGATCTCAGCCCGCAGGCGCAGCGGTTGCTGGAACATGTCTATCACGATGACGAACTGTTCAGGACGGCGGGCGGACGGGCGATGGAGATCGCCGGCATGGATCTGGGCGGCATCGAGGAAGAGCGTGGCCCGACCCGCGACGCCCGCGCGCTGGCCCGGTTCAGCGCCGAGCGGCTGAATCAGGATACCCGCATCGCCACATTCTCGCTGGCGGGATGGGACAGCCATGCCAATCAGGCGAAAGTCATCGACCGCGCGCTGGAGCGGCTGGCCGATGCGATCCTGACCCTGCACGACAATCTGGGCGACAACTGGCAGCGGACCACGGTTCTGGCCATGACCGAATTCGGCCGCACTGTGCACGAGAACGGCTCGGGCGGGACCGACCACGGCACGGGGGGCGCGCTGCTGATGGCCGGGGGCGCGATCCGTGGCGGCAAGGCATTGGGACGCTGGCCGGGGCTGGGGGAAAGCGACCTCTATGCCGGGCGCGACCTGATGCCGGTGCGCGATATCCGCGCCTATGCCGCATGGGCGATGCATGATCTGTTCGATCTGTCGCGCGATCTGTTGGAGCGGACGGTGTTTCCGGGGCTGGAGATGGGCGACAATCCCGGCATTCTGGCCTGATCCGGGATCAGGCCAGAGGCAGGTTCAGCGGTTCGGCCACAGGGGCGCGTGCCGGTTCACGTCCTTGTACAGCAGGTAACGGAACCGGCCCGGCCCGCCCGCATAGCAGGCCTGGGGGCAGAAGGCGCGCAGCCACATGTAATCGCCGGGGCCGACCTCGACCCAGTCGCGGTTCAGGCGATAGACGGCCTTGCCTTCCAGCACGAACAGGCCATGCTCCATCACATGGGTTTCGGCAAAGGGGATCGAGCCGCCGGGCTTGAAGCTGACCAGCGTGATATGCATGTCGTGGCTCAGATCGGCGGGGTCCATGAAGCGGATCGTGGCCCATGCGCCATCGGTATCGGGCATGGGCGAGGGCGGGATTTGGTCCTCATGCGCGACGATGGGGGCGGGCTTGTCCACGCCATTGCAGGGCTGCCAGCGTTTGCGCCACCAGTGAAAGCCGGTATTGCCCGGCGTGCAGTTATGCACCTTCCACGGCGTGCCCGGCGGGATATAGGCGAAGCCGCCCGGTTTCAGCAGATGGTCGGTGCCGTCGATGGTCACGCACATCTCGCCGCCGGTGACGAACAGGGCGTGCTGCACCTCGGGGTCGTCATCGGGGCTGTCGCTGCCGCCGCCCTCGGCCAGTTCGACGATATACTGGCTGAAGGTCTCGGCAAATCCGGTCAGCGGACGCGCCAGCATCCACATCCGCATCCCCTGCCAGCCCGGCAGATAAGAGGTGACGATATCGCGCATCACCGTGCGGGGAATCACCGCATAGGCTTCGGTAAAGATCGCCGTGTCGGTGGTCATCCCGGTCTGCGGCGGAAGGCCCGCGACGGGCCCGGCATAGGGGTTGAAACGCAGCTGTTCCTGCGGGATTTCTGCGATATCGCCCGTGGGGGCGCCTTCGGGGGGAAGATCGTTCATGTCAGAACCTCTTTCAGGCGAAGTTCGGCGATGCGCGTGACCTGTCTTTCGGCCTCGGCCCGCTCGGTTACGGTGTCGTTTTCGACGCGGCGCTGCATGGCGGCAAGGATGCCGGGTTTGTCATGGTCGCGCACAGCGATGATGAAGGGAAAGCCGTGCTTGCCGACATAGGCGTCGTTCAGCGCGGTAAAGGTGGCGCGTTCCTCGTCGGTCAGGCTGTCCAGCCCGGCGCTGGCCTGTTCGGCGGTGCTTTCCGTGGTCAGGCGTTTCGCCTGCGCCAGTTTGCCTGCCAGATCGGGGTGGGCGACCAGTACGCCCAGCCGCTCCTGATCGCTGGCGCTGCGAAACACCTGCGCCATCCGCGCCGACAGGCCCGCCGCGCTGTCATGGACCGCGCCCATCTCGGCGTCCCAGACACGTTCGGCGATGAAGGGCGAATGTTCATAGATGCCGCCGAATTTCGCCACAAAATCATCGCGCGACATTTCGGACGGGCGAAGCCGGGGCTGGAAGGGATGGGTTTCCGCCCAGTGCCGCGCGATATCCAGACGGCTGGCGAACCAGACGCCCTCATGCGCGCGGGCATGGTCAAGGAACCGCTGGATCGCCATTGCCCGGCCCGGACGACCGGCAAGGCGGCAATGCAGCCCGATCGACATCATCTTGGGCGCACCCGCCTGACCTTCGGCATAAAGCACGTCGAAGCTGTCGCGCAGATAGTCGAAGAACTCGACTCCGGTGCCAAAGCCCTGACCGCTGGAAAACCGCATGTCATTGGCGTCCATCGTATAAGGCACCATCAGTTGCGGGCGGCCCTGATGCACATGCCAATAGGGCAGGTCGTCGGCGATGGTGTCGGCCAGATATTCGAAGCCGCCCTCCTCGCAGCCAAGCGCGACCGTGTTCATCGAGGTGCGGCCCTGATAGAAACCCAAGGGGCGGCTGCCGGTCACGGCCTCGTGCAGGCGGATGGCTTCGGCGATATGCTGGGCCTCGACCTCGCGGGGGACGTCCCTGTAATCGATCCATTTCAGCCCGTGGGTGGCGATTTCCCAACCCGCCGCCTGCATCGCCGCGACCTGTCCGGGGCTGCGCTCCAGCGCGGTGGCAACGCCGTAAACGGTGACCGGAATATCCTTCAGCAGCCGGTGCAGCCGCCAGAAGCCCGCCCGCGCGCCATAGTCATAGATCGATTCCATGTTCCAGTGACGCTGGCCGGGCCAGGGCTGACAGCCGATGATCTCGGACAGGAAGGCCTCGGATGCGGCGTCGCCATGCTCGATGCTGTTTTCGCCGCCCTCTTCGTAATTGACGACGATCTGCACCGCGATCTTCGCGCCGCCGGGCCATTGCGGGTCGGGTGTGGTTTCGCCATATCCTCGCAGATCGCGGCTGTAGCGCATGGAATCCTCCTGTGGCAGATTCCATACAGCAAAGCCTTTGCGCGGCTGCACGGCAAGCGGGCAAGAGTGAAATTCTGTATCAATAAAACGACAAAGATCACCGCAAAATTTACCTTGCTTTCAAAACACTATTGAAAGACTTGCAGGATGAGGGCGATTGTGAGGAACAGGCCCACCCCGATAGGTTCGGCGGATCGTGGCCGGAGGAGGCCGCTCGGAGGACCTTATGGAACGCTATTTCAAGCTTGCGGAACATGGCAGCAATGTCCGGACCGAGGTGATCGCAGGGATCACCACCTTCCTGACGATGGCCTATATCATTTTCGTCAACCCGGACATCCTGTCCAGCACCGGCATGGATCGCAACGCGGTTTTCGTGGCGACCTGCCTGGCCGCCGCGCTTGGCTCGGCCATCATGGCGCTGTGGGCGAACTGGCCCATCGCCATGGCGCCGGGGATGGGGCTGAACGCCTTTTTCGCTTTTACCGTCGTGGGGGCCATGGGCTTTACATGGCAACAGGCACTGGGGGCGGTGTTCATCTCGGGCATCATCTTCCTGATCCTGTCGATCACCGGGCTGAGGCGCTGGCTGATCGCGGGCATCCCCGTATCCATGCGCAGCGGCGTCGCGGCCGGCATCGGGATGTTTCTGGCCATCATCGCCATGCAATCCTCGGGGCTGGTGGTCGATCACCCGGCCACGCTGGTGACCCTGGGCGATCTGACCAATCCCGGCACGCTGCTGACCATCGTCGGCTTTTTCGTCATCGTGGCGCTGGACGCGCTGAAGGTGACGGGCGCGATCCTGATCGGGATTCTGGTCGTGACCGTCCTGGCGATCCTGCTGGGCGTCACTGAATTCGGGGGAATCATGTCGATGCCGCCCTCGATCATGCCGACCTTCCTGCAACTGGATGTGATGGGCGCGCTGCATTACGGCATTTTCCACGTCATTCTGGTGATGGTGCTGGTCGAGGTGTTCGACGCCACCGGCACCCTGATCGGCGTTGCCAAACGCGCGGGCCTGCTGAAAGAGGGGCCGACCCACCAGAACAAGAACCTTGGCCGGGCGCTGATGGCGGATTCCACCGCGATCACGGCGGGTTCGCTGCTGGGCACGTCCTCGACCACCGCCTATGTCGAAAGCGCCTCGGGCGTTCAGGCGGGCGGGCGCACCGGGCTGACGGCGCTGGTCGTGGCGGGGCTGTTCCTGCTGGCGATGTTCTTTGCGCCGCTGGCGGGATCGGTGCCCGCCTATGCGACGGCACCCGCGCTGCTCTATGTCGCGACGCTGATGATGCGTGAACTGACCGAGATCAGCTGGGACGACGTGACCGAGGCCGCGCCTGCCGTGCTGACCGCGCTGGCGATGCCGCTGACCTATTCGATCGCGAACGGTCTGGCTTTCGGCTTCATCAGCTATGCGCTGATCAAGCTGCTGACCGGCAAGGCATCGCAGGTCCATGCCGCGACCTGGATCGTGGCAGGGCTGTTCGTCATCAAGTTCGCCTTCTTCGGCGGGCATTGATCGCCCCGTCCTGCCGCGCGGCCATCTGGTCTGCGCGGCAGGACATTCCATTTCGGCCGCCCTATCGATCCGCCCCCATTGCGGCGGACAGTTCGGATGCGGCGGCGGCCACCACGGCGCCCAATGTCTTGACATGCTCTGGCCCGATGCGATGGGTCGGGCCGCTGACCGAGACGCCGGCGATGGCCTCTCCGGTCAGGTCGAAGACCGGGGCCGCGATACAGCGCATGCCGCGGGTGCGTTCCTCGTCATCGAAGGAAAAGCCGCGGTTGCGGATGCGGGCCATATCCTCGGTCAGCGCCTCGCGCGTGGTCAGGGTCTTGTCGGTGAACCGCTGCAACTCGCCGTTCTGCAACAACACTTGCAAGGTTTCCGGCCGCCCGAAGGCCAGCAGCGCCTTGCCGATCCCCGAGGCATGCAGGGGCGAGCGGGTGCCGGGCGGAAAGAAGGCGCGGATCGTCTCGTGGGTTTCGGCCTGGCTGACGAACATCACCGCATCGCCGTTCAGGATGCCCAGATTGGCGGTTTCGCCGGTATGTTCCATCAGTGTGCGCAGGACCGGGCGGGCGCGCTCGACAATGCCGGAACGCCGCATGAAGGCCGAGCCAAGCCGGAAGGTCGCCGGGCCGATATGCCATGTCTGGGTGGCGGTGTCGCTTTCGGCCACGCCCCGCGCGGCCAGCGTATGCAGCACCCGATGCACGGTCGAGGGCGACTGCCCCATCTTCTCGGCCACCTCGCTGAGCGTCAGGCCCGGATGGGCGGCCAGCAGGTCCAGAATATCCAGTGCCCGGTCCAGCGCCTGAATGGTGCCCGAGGTTTCGGTCGTGCTGCGCGGGCGGCCACGGCGGCGAGTCGGTTCGGCCATTTTATACCTCTGCTTAAGAATGCCTATTTCTGTGGATGAAAATCACCTCTCGCAAGTGGAAAAGTGCAACCTGTTGATCCTGAACGATAACCCCTGATATTTTCGGATGACGGAATTATTTTCCAGAAAAATTGCAAGCGCAAGCCCCCAAGGTTAATGTGTAGATTGACCGTAGGAGGACACGCCATGTCTAACCAGAACCCGATTTTCATTCCCGGCCCGACGAACATCCCCGAGGTGCTGCGCAAGGCCGTGGATATGCCCACGATCGACCACCGCAGCCCGGTTTTCGGCAAGATTCTGCACCCCGCGCTGGAAGGCGTGAAGAAGGTACTGAAATCGACGCAGGCGGAAGTCTTTGTCTTCCCCTCGACCGGCACCGGCGGCTGGGAAACCGCGATCACCAACACGCTGTCGGCGGGCGACAAGGTTCTGGCCACGCGCAACGGCATGTTCAGCCATCGCTGGATCGACATGTGCCAGCGTCACGGGCTGGATGTGCAGGTCGTCATGCAGGAATGGGGCGAGGGCGTCCCGGCCGACAAGTTCGAGGAAATCCTGACCGCCGACAAAGGTCACGAAATCAAGGTGGTTCTGGCCACGCATAACGAGACCGCGACCGGCGTGCGCTCTGACATCGCCGCTGTCCGTCGCGCGCTGGACGCGGCGGGCCACCCGGCGCTGCTGTTCGTTGATGGGGTGTCGTCCATCGGCTGCTATGATTTCCGCATGGACGAATGGGGCGTCGATATCGCTGTCACCGGCAGCCAGAAGGGCTTCATGCTGCCGCCGGGTCTGGCCATCGTCGGCTTCTCGCCCAAGGCGATGGCAGCGGTCGAGACCGCGAAACTGCCGCGCACCTTCTTCGACATCCGCGACATGGCCAAGGGTTACGCCGCCAACGGCTATCCCTATACGCCGCCGGTCGGCTTGCTGAACGGGCTGAACGTCGCTTGCGAAATGCTGCTGGAGGAAGGGCTGGAGAACGTCTTTGCCCGCCACCACCGCATTGCCGAAGGCGTGCGCAAGGCGGTTTCCGCATGGGGGTTGCAGCTTTGCGCCGCGCGGCCGGAACTGTATTCGGACAGCGTCAGCGCCATTCGCGTGCCGGAAGGTTTCGACGCCAACAAGGTCGTCAGCCACGCGCTGAACACCTATGGCGTGGCCTTCGGCACCGGTCTGGGCGATGTCGCGGGCAAGGTCTTCCGCATCGGCCATCTGGGCAGCCTGACCGATGTGATGGCGCTGTCGGGCATCGCCACGGCGGAAATGGTCATGGCCGATCTGGGGCTGCCAGTGCAGCTGGGCTCGGGCGTCGCCGCCGCGCAGGAACATTACCGCCAAAGCGTCGCCGGGGCGCAGCAAAAGGCCGCGTGATGAAGGATCAGCCGATGTATATCCCGACCTATGAGGACATGCTGGCGGCGCATGAGCGGATCAAGCCGCATATCCGCCGCACGCCGATCCGCGTCTCGGACTATCTGAACGAGGTGACGGGCGCGCAGCTGTTCTTCAAATGCGAGAATTTCCAGGAGCCGGGCGCCTTCAAGGTGCGCGGCGCCACCAACGCGGTGTTCGGGCTGGACGACGCGCAGGCGGCCAAGGGGGTTGCCACGCACAGCTCGGGCAACCATGCGTCCTGCCTGTCCTATGCCGCCATGCTGCGGGGGATTCCCTGCAACGTGGTCATGCCCCGCACCGCGCCGCAGGCCAAGAAGGACACGGTGCGCCGCTATGGCGGCCAGATCACCGAATGCGAGCCCTCGACCTCATCGCGCGAAGAGACCTTCGCCAGGGTGCAGGCCGAAACGGGTGGCGATTTCGTCCACCCCTATAACGATCCGCGGGTGATTGCGGGACAGGGCACCTGCGCCAAAGAGTTCATGGAGCAGACCGATGGGCTGGATGCCGTGGTGGCGCCCATCGGCGGCGGCGGCATGATTTCGGGCACCTGCCTGACGCTGGCGACGCTGGCGCCCGAGGTGAAGGTGATCGCGGCCGAACCCGAACAGGCCGACGATGCCTATCGCAGTTTCAAGGCGGGCCATATCATCGCCGATGATGCGCCCAAGACCATCGCCGACGGGCTGCTGGTGCCGCTGAAGGACCTGACCTGGCATTTCGTGAAAAACCATGTGTCGGACATCCTGACGGTTTCGGATCAGGAGATCGTCGATGCGATGAAACTGGCGTGGAAACATCTGCGGGTGGTGCTGGAACCCTCCAGCGCGGTGCCTTTGGCCACGATCCTGAAGAACCCCGAAACTTTTGCCGGCAAGCGCGTCGGCGTCATCATCACCGGCGGCAATGTCGATCTCGACAAGCTGCCCTGGACCTGAGGAGAAAAGCGATGAATGCGCCTGTGAATCTCGACAATCTTGAAGTGGGTTTCGACGTTCCCGCCCTGCCGGGGATGGATGAGGCCGATATCCAGACGCCTTGCCTGATCCTCGATCTGGACGCGTTGGAGCGGAACATCAAGAAGATGGGCGATTACGCCAAGGCCCATAACATGGCCCACCGCGCCCATGGCAAGATGCACAAATCCGTCGATGTGCTGAAATTGCAGATGGAACTGGGCGGCGCCATCGGCGTCTGCTGCCAGAAGGTCAGCGAGGCCGAGGTCTTTGCCCGCGCCGGGATCAAGGACATTCTGGTCAGTAATCAGGTCCGCGACCCGGCCAAGATCGACCGGCTGGCGCGGATGCCCAAGGTCAGCGGCGGGCGGGTGATCGTCTGCGTCGATGACGTGGCCAACGTGGCCGACCTGTCGGCGGCGGCTGTCAAGCACGGCACCACCATCGAATGTTTCGTGGAAATCGACTGCGGCGCGGGCCGCTGCGGCGTCAAGACCACGCCGGAAGTGGTCGAGATCGCAAAGGCCATCGACGCGGCGGCAGGGCTGAAATTCACCGGCATCCAGGCCTATCAGGGCGCGATGCAGCACATGGACAGCTATGAGGATCGCAAGGCGAAACTCGACGCCGCCATCGCGCAGGTGAGTGACGCGGTCGAGGCGCTGAAAGCCATCGGGCTGGAGCCGGAGATCGTCTCGGGCGGCGGCACCGGCAGCTATTATTTCGAAAGCAATTCGGGCGTTTACAACGAATTGCAATGCGGCTCCTATGCCTTCATGGATGCGGATTATGGCCGTATTCTGGACAAGGACGGCAAGCGGATCGATCAGGGTGAATGGGAAAACGCACTGTTCATCCTGACCTCGGTGATGTCCCACGCCAAGCCGCATCTGGCGGTGGTCGATGCGGGGCTGAAGGCGCAGTCGGTCGATAGCGGTCTGCCCTTCATCTATGGCCGCGTCGATGTGAAATACATCAAGTGCAGCGACGAGCATGGCGTGGTCGATGACCCCGAAGGCGTGCTGAAGATTAATGAAAAGCTGAAGCTGGTCACCGGCCATTGCGACCCGACCTGCAACGTCCATGACTGGTATGTCGGCGTGCGCGGCGGCAAGGTCGAAACCCTGTGGCCGGTGTCTGCGCGCGGAAAGGCCTACTGATGTGGATCGTTCCTGAGGGCGAGATCGCCGGACTGATGACCCCCGAGGCCGCGTTTGACGCGGTCGAGGCGGTGTTTGCCGCCATGGCGCGCGGCGATGCCAGCAACTTTCCCGTCGTGCGCGAAGCCATCGGGCATGAAGATGCGCTTTATGGTTTCAAGGGCGGCTTCGATGGGGCGGGCATGACCCTTGGCCTGAAGGCCGGGGGGTATTGGCCGAACAACGCCAAGCACGGCATCATCAACCACCAGTCCACGGTGTTCCTGTTCGATCCCGATACCGGGCGTGTCTCGGCGGCGGTGGGGGGCAACCTGCTGACGGCCCTGCGCACCGCTGCGGCCAGCGCCGTGTCCAGCAAATATCTGGCGCCCAAGGGCGCGAAGGTGCTGGGCATGATCGGGGCGGGCCATCAATCGGCCTTCCAGATGAAGGCCGCCGTGCGCTTCGGTGACTTCGACCGCGTCATCGGCTGGAACCCGCATCCCGAGATGCTGACCCGTCTGGCCGATACCGCGGCGGAACTGGGCCTGCCCTTCGAGGCGGTCGAGCTGGACCGGCTGGGCGCGGATGCCGATGTGATCATCTCGATCACCTCGGCCTTCGAGCCGCTGCTGCTGGACGCTCATGTGACGGGGCCGACCCATATTGCCGCGATGGGCACCGACACCAAGGGCAAGCAGGAACTGGATCCGGTGCTGGTCGCCCGGTCGCGCCTGTTCACCGACGAGGTTGCCCAATCCGTCAGCATCGGTGAATTCCAGCACGCTGCAGCGCAGAAACTGATTTCCGAAGGCGACGTGATCGCGTTGGGTCAGGTGATAAACGGTCAGCATGAAGGCCGCGGCGATGCCGAAGTCACCATCTTCGACGGCACCGGCGTGGGCTTGCAGGACCTCGCCGTCGCCGCCGCCGTCGTGGAACTGGCAAAACAGCAGGGGAAGGCGATCGAGGTCGCCATCTGAGTGAAAGCCGACGAAGTGGAAGGGGAGGTCCGCGATGTCTGATACAACACCAAATCCAACCTTCAATGCCGGGGGCGTTCATCCAGTGGATGAACGCATCCCGACGCCCAAACTGATCACACTGGGCTTTCAGCATGTATTGGTCATGTATGCCGGAGCCATCGCGGTTCCGCTGATCGTTGGCCGCGCCCTGCAGCTTTCGCCCGAGGAAGTGGCGTTCCTGATCTCGGCCGACCTGTTCGTCTGCGGTATCGCGACGCTGATCCAGAGCCTTGGGATGACGCAATATTTCGGCATCAAGCTGCCGGTGATGATGGGGGTGACCTTTGCCGCGGTCGGCCCGATGGTGGCGATTGCCCAGCAGATGCCGGGGACCGAAGGCGCACGCGCCCTGTTCGGCGCGATCATGGCAGCGGGGCTGATCTCGATCCTGCTGGCACCGGCGATCAGCCGGATGCTGCGGTTCTTTCCACCGGTGGTGACGGGCACGGTGATCCTTGCCATCGGTATCAGCCTGATGCCCATCGGCATCAACTGGATCTTCGGGTTGCAGGTCGGCCCCACCGCGCCGTCGCTGGTCGATCCCGCGCATCAGGTCTGGCTGGACGGGGTGGTCGCCTCGGGCGGGGTGCCCGAAGGGGTGACGCTGGCACCGACGGTGCAGAACCCGCTTTATGCCTCGGGCAGCAATATCCTGATCGCGGTGCTGGTGCTGGGCACGATCCTTTTGGTGTCGCGCTTCGGCAAGGGGTTCCTGTCGAATATTGCGGTGCTGATCGGCATTGCCGTGGGTGGCGTCGTCGCCGGTGCCTTCGGGATGATGAATTTCGAGCATCTGGGCACCGCAAGCTGGTTCGCCGTCATCACGCCCCTGCATTTCGGGCTGCCGATCTTTGATCCGATCATGATCATCACCATGGTTCTGGTCATGATCGTGGTGATGATCGAATCGACCGGCATGTTTCTGGCCCTGTCGGATATGTGCGAGAAGCCCGTCGGACAGAAGCAACTGGCGGCGGGCCTGAGGGTCGATGGTCTGGGGACGTTTCTGGGCGGGCTGTTCAACACCTTCCCCTATACCTCGTTCTCGCAGAATGTCGGGTTGGTCGGGGTGACCGGCGTGCGGTCGCGCTTTGTCTGCGTGGCGGGCGGGCTGATCATGATCGTGCTGGGGCTGATCCCGAAAATGGGTGCGCTGGTCGAAAGCCTGCCGACCACGGTTCTGGGCGGCGCGGGGCTGGTGATGTTCGGTATGGTCGCGGCGACCGGGGTGCGGATTCTGGGCCGGGTCGATTTCAGCAGCAACCGGCACAACCTGTTCATCATCGCGATTTCGATCGGCATGGCGATGATCCCGGTGGTCGCCCCGGACTTTCAGCAATGGATGCCGCATGCGATCCATCCGCTGATCCATTCGGGCATCCTGCTGGCGGCGATCTCGGCGGTGTTGCTGAACTGGTATTACAACGGCGCCCCTCATGCGGATGAAGAGGAATTGCGCGCGGCGGGCAAGCTGGCCGATCACTGATCCCGCCGATTGCCGATCCCAATGAAAGGACGGCCCTTGCGGGCCGTCCTTGCCGATTTCTCCCAGCCTTCCGCATGGTGCGGAAGGCTGGGCCGTTTTCGGGCATCCTTGCGATGGCGCCGGGATTTTACATGAAAACTATAGACTGCCTTGCAGGCATCGTGTCTCGTGCGGGCAGGGCCGCTTCGGTTATCAATGGATGAGAGATAATGAGGGGGAACGAAGGATGCCAGGTTACCTGACGACCCATGTTCTGGATACCGCCCGTGGTCGTCCGGCCGAGGGGATGGAAATCGTGCTTTACCGGTTGCAGAACGGGCAGAGGACCGAGCTTGCGCGGATGCGCACCAATCACGACGGCCGCACCGATCGCCAGATACTGGCGCAGGCGGATTTCGCGACCGGCACCTATGAGCTGGAATTCCACGCCGGCGCGTGGATGGATGCCAGCGGCGTCGCGCCGGAAAGCCCGCGCTTTCTGGATGTGATCCCGATCCGTTTCGGCATGTCGCAGGACGATCATTACCATGTGCCGCTGCTGGTCTCGCCCTTCGGCTTTTCGACCTATCGGGGGAGCTGAGCGATGATTCCGCTGATCCCCGACCTGACCATCATCTGGGAATGGATTGCCTTTGCGATCCGCTGGACCCATGTCATCACCGCCATCGCCTGGATCGGCAGTTCGTTCTATTTCATCGCGCTGGATCTGGGGCTGCAAAAGGCGCCGGGGCTGCCCAAGGGCGCGCATGGCGAGGAATGGCAGGTTCATGGTGGCGGCTTCTATCACATCCAGAAATATCTGGTCGCGCCCGAGCGGATGCCCGAGCATCTGACATGGTTCAAATGGGAAAGCTATTCGACCTGGCTGTCGGGGGCGGCGCTGCTGATGGTCACTTATTGGGCCGGGGCGAATCTCTATCTGATCGATCCGGCCAAGATGGATCTGGCGACATGGCAGGCGATCGCGATTTCCGCAGGGTCGCTGGCGGTGGGCTGGCTGATCTATGACACCTTGTGCAAGTCGAAGCTGGGCGAGACGCCGACCATCCTGATGCTGCTGCTGTTCGTGGCGTTGGTGATCATGGGCTGGGGTTACAATCAGGTCTTTACCGGTCGCGCGGCACTGCTGCATCTGGGGGCCTTCACTGCCACCATCATGACCGCCAATGTGTTTCTGGTCATCATGCCCAATCAGCGCATCGTCGTGGCCGATCTGAAGGCCGGGCGCGCGCCCGATCCGAAATACGGCAAGATCGCCAAGCTGCGTTCGACGCATAACAACTATCTGACGCTGCCGGTCATCTTCCTGATGCTGTCGAACCATTATCCGCTGGCCTTTGCCAGCCAGTATAACTGGCTGATCGCGGCGCTGATCTTTTTGATGGGCGTGACGATCCGGCATTTCTTCAACACTTTGCATGCGCGGGGCGGATATCAGTGGTGGACATGGGCGGTGACGACGATCCTGTTCGTGGCGATCATGTGGCTGAGCGCGATGGGTCTCAATCAGGATACCTATGAAGAGGCCGAGGCCCGCGCCCTGACCCCCATCGAGACGAAATTCGCCGATGCCGAGGGCTTCGATCAGGTGGCTGACATCATTGTCGGCCGCTGCTCGATGTGCCACGCGAGAGAGCCGGTGTTCGAGGGCATCCATCACGCGCCCAAGGGCGTGTTTCTGGAAACCCGCGCCGATATCGCCCGGCTTGCGCGCGAGGTCTATGTCCAGTCCGGGCTGACCGATGCGATGCCGCCCGCCAATATCACCTCTATGGAGCCCGATGAGCGCCGGCAGGTGATCCGCTGGTTCCGTCAGATCGGCGGCACCGCGCTGGCCGGGATCTAGGGTCCACGACCTAAGGTTGGGTGTTCGGGCGGTGAAATTGGCTTTATTCCTGTGCTGAACAGGAATGCGGGATAGGCCATGAAACATCGGGTCGTCGTCATTGGGGCAGGCTTTGCCGGTTTGCAGACCGTTCTGGGCCTGAAGGGCGCGGATTGCGACATCACGCTGATCGACCAGCGCAACCACCACCTTTTCCAGCCTCTGCTGTATCAGGTCGCCACGACGTTGCTGGCGACCTCGGACATTGCCTGGCCGATCCGGGCGCTGCTGCGCGACCGCAGGGACGTGACCACGTTGCTGGGCACGGTCGAAGGCGTGGATCGCGGCGCGCGAGAGGTGATCCTGCGCACCGGCCAGCGGATCGCATATGATACGCTGGTGGTCGCGACCGGCGCGCGGCACGCCTATTTCGGCAAGGACGCGTGGGAGGCCGACGCGCCGGGGCTGAAGACGCTGGAGGATGCGACCACCATCCGCCGCCGCATGCTGCTGGCCTTCGAGCGGGCCGAACTGACCGAGGACATGGCCGAACGGCAGGCGCTGCTGACCTTCGCCGTGATCGGGGCCGGGCCGACCGGGGTCGAGCTGGTCGGCATCATCGCCGAACTGGCCCATCGCATCCTGCCGCGCGAATTCCGCCGCACCGATACCCGCAAGGCCCGCGTGCTGCTGATCGAGGCCGGGCCGCGCATCCTGCCCGCCTTCAGCGAGAGTCTGTCACAATATGCGGCAGGCGCGTTGACCCGGCGCGGGGTTCAGGTGATGACCGGCCATCCGGTCACCGAATGCGATTCGACCGGCATCGTCGTCGATGGCGCGCTGATCCCCGCCCGCACCACCATCTGGGCCGCCGGGGTGCAGGCATCACGCGCCAAGGACTGGCTGGGGGCCGAGGCCGACCGCGCGGGCCGGGTGATCGTCAGCGATCATCTGACCCTGCCGGACGATCCGGCGATCTTCGTGCTGGGCGATACGGCGCATGTCATGTCTGGCGGCAAGGACGTGCCGGGCGTCGCGCCCGCCGCCAAGCAGCAGGGCAACCATGCCGCGCGCACGATCCTGTCGCGGCTGCGGGGCAAGCCCGCGCCCGCGCCGTTCCGTTACCGCCATATGGGCAATCTGGCGACGATCGGGCGCAATGCGGCGGTGATCGAATATGGCCGCTTCAGGATGCGCGGCTGGCTGGCGTGGTGGGTCTGGGGCATCGCCCATATCTATTTCCTGATCGGTGCGCGGTCGCGACTGTTCGTCTCGCTCAGCTGGTTGTGGGTGTTCCTGTCGGGGCAGAACTCGGCCCGGCTGATCACCCAGAAAGAGACGCTGAAAGACGAGAAGCAGGACAAATAGCGCCCGGTTAATGGCCCCCCTTCAGAAGAACCGCTTGAGTTCCCGCACCGCCATATCGGCGAACATGCGCACCTTGGGATCCTGCAAGCGGCGATGCGGCGTCAGGCAGCCGAATTGCGCGACCTCGGGCGGAGTCTGCGGCAGGACCTGAACCAGACGGCCCTCGCGAATATCCTCGTCCACTTCATACAGCGGGCGGTTGGCGATGCCGTGACCGTTCAGTGCCCATTGCCGCAGCACATCGCCGTCATCGGTGTCATAGCGGCCCTTGACCATCATCTTCTGCGGCCCGTCGGGGGTTTGCAGCACCCAGAAATATTCCGGGCTGCGCGGATAGCGCAGCAGCAGGCAGTTGTGATCGGCCAGATCGCCGGGGCCTGACGGCGTGCCGTGCCGTTCCAGATAATCGGGCGAGGCGACCAGCAGCCGCGGGCAATCCGCGATCTTGCGCCATTTCAGTGCGGAATCGGCGGGCTGACCCAGAAAGAAGGCCAGGTCGATGGCGTCCTCGACGATGTTGATGCTGCGATCCGACAACCGCAGCCGGATGTCGATGCCGGGGTTTTCCTCGCAGAAGGGCGGGATCAGCGGCGCGATCAGTCGCCTGCCCAGCCCCAGCGGCGCGGTCAGCCGAATCACCCCCTGCGGCTTGCCCGAGAAACTGCTGACCATCGCCTCGGCCTCGTCCAACGTGTCGATGACGCGGCGGGCATGGTCATAGAAGCTGCGGCCGATCTCGGTCGGGGTCAGTTTCCGGGTGGTGCGGTTCAGCAGACGGACGCCGAAACGCTGCTCCAGATCCTTGACGCGGTTCGAGGCAACGGCGGGGGACAGCCGCAAATCCCGGCCCCCGGCCGTGATAGAGCCCAGTTCGACGACGCGGACGAACACGCGCAGGCTTTCCAGATAGGACATGGCAATGGGTCGCTTTCAATGATTTATGTAAAGTCTTCCGTGTCAGAAGTGATTTCGCAATGACTTTTTCCGGCTTACCCTGTCGTTGAACGGGTTCACAGCCACAAGGAACGCCATGATGCCCAGCCTGCAATTTCTGCTGAACGGTCAGGATGTCCGGCTGACCGAGGTCGGCGCCTCGGAAACCCTGCTGGATTTCCTGCGCATCAACCGCCGCCTGACCGGCACCAAGGAAGGCTGCGCCGAGGGCGATTGCGGCGCCTGCACGGTCATGCTGGGACGGCTGACGGATGCCGGGCTGATCTATGAGCCGATCAATGCCTGCATCCGCTTTCTGGCATCCTGCCACGGCTGCCATATCGTCACCATCGAACATCTGAAGGGACCGGAAGGCGAGCTGCACCCGATCCAGCAGGCGATGGTGGAAAACCACGGCAGCCAATGCGGGTTCTGCACGCCGGGCATCGTGATGGCGCTTTATGGGCTGTGGATGACACAGCCGGATGCCGGCGTCACCGATATCGAGAACGCGCTGCAAGGCAATCTGTGCCGCTGCACCGGATACGAGCCGATCATCAACGCCGCATTGGCCGCAGGCCGCGCGGGCGGGCAGGCGATGGACGCGCTGGCCGCGGAACGCGAGACGGTGGCGGCCAGGCTGCGCGACATGCGGGGCGGCCGGGTCGAGCTGTCCAAGGGCGGCGAACGCGCCGTCATTCCCGCCGATACCGACGATCTGGCCGCGGTGCTGGAGGAAAACCCCAAGGCGACCATTGTTGCCGGTGCCACCGATGTCGGGCTGTGGGTGACCAAGTTCCTGCGCGACATCTCTCCTGCGGTGTTCATCGGCCATCTGATGAAGGACGTGACCGTCACCGGGGACGAGATGCGTCTGGGCGCGGGCGTGACCTATTCCGAGGCCGCGCCGCTGTTTCGCCAGCATCTGCCGCAGGCTTACGATTACCTGCTGCGGATCGCGGGCTGGCAGGTGCGCAATATGGGCACGATCGGCGCGAATATCGCCAATGGCTCGCCCATTGGGGACATGCCGCCCTTGCTGATCGCGCTTGGCGCGCGGATCGTGCTGCGCAAGGGCGCGGCGCGGCGTGAAATCGCGCTGGAGGATTTCTTCATCGATTACGGCAAGCAGGACCGCGCGCCGGGTGAATTCGTGGAAACCGTCATCATCCCCACGCGGTCCGATGCGAAAATCGCCGCCTACAAGGTCAGCAAACGCCGCCACAGCGACATCACCGCCGTCGCCACCGGCTTTTGCGTCAGCGTTGAAAATGGTATCATCACCGATGCTCGTGTGGCCTTCGGCGGCATGGCCGCCACGCCGAAACGCGCTGGCAAAGCCGAGGCCGCGCTGACCGGCCAGCCTTTCACCGCCGACAGTTTCGACGCGGCGGCGCGGGCCGTGGCTGATGATTTCCAGCCGTTGTCCGACTGGCGGGCCAGTGCCGATTATCGCCGGACGGTGGCGGCCAACCTTTTCCGCCGCTTCTGGCTGGAACAATCCGAACCCGATCTGCCCGTGCGGCTGCAATATGCGGTGGGAGAATGACCATGAAGGACGAAACCACCATCCGGGGCCTTGCCCATACCGACACGATCCACGATTCCGCCATCAAGCAGGTGCAGGGCAGGGCGGATTACACCGACGACCTGACCGAGCCGCATGGCTTGCTGCATGCCTGTCTGGGCCTGTCGCAATGCGCCCATGGCCGGATCGTCCGCATGGATCTGGACGCGGTGCGCGCCGCGCCGGGCGTGATCGACGTGATGACCGCCACCGACATTCCGGGCGACAACGATGTGTCGGCCAATGGCAAGCATGACGACCCGATCTTTGCCGATGGGGTGGTGCTGTTCTGGGGTCAGCCGGTCTTTGCCGTGATCGCCGAGACCCGCGATCAGGCTCGCCGCGCCGCCCATAAGGCCAGGATCGAATACGAGGCGCTGCCCCATGCGCTGGACCCGATCGCGGCGCGTGACGCGGGCATGGGCTATGTGACCGAACCGCTGACCCTGCGCCGGGGTGATGCCTCGGCGGCGATGGAAGCCGCGCCGCGCCGCATCAAGGGACGTTTCGGCATCGGCGGGCAGGATCACTTCTATCTGGAGGGCCAGATCGCGATGGCCGTGCCGGGCGAGGATGATGACGTGGTCATCAACGTCTCGACCCAGCACCCGTCCGAGGTGCAGCATGTCGTGGCCCATGTGCTGGGTGTGCCCAACCATTCGGTGGTGGTGAATGTGCGCCGCATGGGCGGTGGGTTCGGCGGCAAGGAAACGCAGATGAACCTGTTTGCCGCCGTCGCCGCCATGGCCGCCCGGAAATGGGGCCGCGCGGTCAAGATCCGTCCCGACCGCGATGACGACATGACCGCCACCGGCAAGCGCCACGATTTCGTCGTGGATTACGAGGTCGGCTTTGACGACGATGGCCGGATTCTGGCGGTCGAGGGTGACTGGTATGCCCGTTGCGGCTTTTCCTCGGACCTGTCGGGGCCGGTGACGGACCGGGCGCTGTTCCATGCCGACAACGCCTATTATTACCCGGATGTGCGCGTCAGTTCGCATCCGATGAAGACCAATACCGTCAGCAATACCGCCTTTCGCGGCTTCGGCGGCCCGCAGGGCGTGATCGTCGCCGAACGCATCACCGAGGAAATCGCCTATGCGCTTGGCCGCGACCCGCTGGAAATCCGCAAGCTGAACCTTTACCAGAACGGGCAGCTGACCCCCTATCATCAAGAGGTCAACGACCAGATCCTGCCCCGCATCTTTCAGGAGATCGAGGCCTCCAGCGATTATCACGCGCGCCGTCAGGCGGTGCTGGACTGGAATGCGAAGGGCGGGGTGATCCGCAAGGGCATCGCGCTGACCCCGGTGAAATTCGGCATCAGCTTTACCGCGACATGGTTCAATCAGGCGGGCTCGCTGATCCATATCTACTCCGACGGGTCCATCGCGCTGAATCATGGCGGCACCGAGATGGGGCAGGGGCTGAACACCAAGGTGGCGCAGGTCGTGGCCGAGGCGTTCCAATGCGACATCTCGCGGATCAAGATCACCCGCACCACGACGGAAAAGGTGCCCAATACCTCGGCCACGGCGGCCTCTTCGGGGACCGACCTCAACGGCATGGCGGCGCTGGACGCGGCCGAACAGATCAAGGCGCGGCTGATCGACTTCGTCGCCGAACGCTGGCAGGCCCCGCGCGAGGACGTGAAATTCGTCCCCGGCCATATCCGCGTGGGCGACCGCGATATCCCGTGGGCCGAGGTGATCAACGCCGCCTATATGGCGCGCATCCACCTGTCGGCGGCGGGCTTCTACAAGACGCCCAAGATCCACTGGGACCGCGCGACCGGGCGCGGCAGGCCCTTCTATTACTACGCCTATGGCGCGGCGGTGTCCGAAGTGTCGGTCGATACGCTGACCGGCGAATATGTGATCGACCGTGCCGACGTGATCCATGACGTCGGGCGCAGCCTGAACCCGGCCATCGACAAGGGCCAGGTCGAGGGCGCCTTCGTGCAGGGCGCGGGCTGGCTGACCTGCGAGGAACTCTGGTGGGACGACAAGGGCCGCCTGCGCACCCACGCGCCCTCGACCTACAAGATCCCGCTGGCTTCGGACAAGCCGCGCATCTTCAACGTAAAACTGGCCGACTGGTCGGAAAACAGCGAACGCACCATCAAGCGCTCCAAGGCGGTCGGAGAGCCACCCTTCATGCTGGGCATCAGCGTGTTCGAGGCAATCAATATGGCGGTGGCGTCCTTCGGCGACTATCGTGAACCGGCCCGTCTGGACGCCCCGGCCACGCCCGAACGCGTGCTGATGGCGATCGAGGCCCATCGTCAGGAACCGGGGCGAAAATGATCCGTGTGCGGGTCATATCGGCCCGCGGGTCCACCCCGCGAGAGGCCGGCGCCGAAATGTTCGTCGGCCCCACCCGCGTCGAGGGCACCATCGGCGGCGGTCAGCTGGAATACATGGCCATCGACCGCGCCCGGCAGATGCTGGCCTCGGACGAGGCCGAGGCCGAAATGGACATCCCCCTCGGCCCCGAGATCGGCCAGTGCTGCGGGGGCAGGGTGGTCCTTGCGCTGGACCGTCGCGGCCCCACGCCGCAACAGCATCCCGATGTGCTGGTCTTCGGTGCGGGCCATGTCGGTCGGGCGCTGGCGCTGGCCTTGCAGCCACTGCCGGTCAATGTCTCCCTCATCGACGGCAGGGCCGAGGAACTGGCCCGCGCCGCCCCCGGCATCACCACGAAACTGACGCCCTTGCCCGAAGCCGATATCCGCGCCGCCCGCCCCGGCAGCGCCGTGGTGATCCTGACCCACGACCACGCGCTGGATTTCCTGCTGGCCGCCGAGGCGCTTGCCCGCGACGATCTCGCCTATATCGGCATGATCGGCAGCGCCACCAAACGCGCCCAGTTCACCCGCTTCGCCCGCGCGCGCGGCATCGATTCCACGCCGCTGATCTGCCCCATCGGCGCAGGGTTCAGCAGCGACAAACGCCCGGCGGTCATCGCCGCCTTCGCCGCCGCCGAACTGATCGCGCGGCTGACTGACATATCTTTGGTGAATAAATATCCATGCAACAGCTGATCCGGGGCCGCATTCTCGGCTTTCACGCCGACCCCACCGATACCGACGACAACCACCTCTATCTCGAGGACGGCGCCATCCTGATCGAAGGTGGCCGCATCCTCGCGGTGGACGATTACGCGAAACTCGCCCGGCCCGGCCTGCCGGAAATCGACCACCGCCCGCATCTGATCCTGCCGGGCTTCATCGACACCCATATCCACTTCCCGCAGGTGCAGGTGATCGCCAGCTGGGGCGCGCAGCTTCTGGACTGGCTGAACACCTATACCTTCCCCGAGGAAGCCCGCTTTGCCCAGCAGGGCCATGCCCCGGCCATGGCCGATGCTTTCTTGAACCTGCTGACGGCGCATGGCACCACCACCGCCGTCGCCTTCTGCTCGGTCCATCCGCAATCGGCTGACGCTCTGTTCACCGCTGCCCATGCCCGCAACATGGCGATGGTCGCGGGCAAGGTGATGATGGACCGCAACGCCCCGCCCGAGGTTCTGGACACGCCGCAGCAGGGTTATGACGACAGCAAGGCGCTGATCGCCCGCTGGCACGGCAAGGGCCGCCAGCGTTACGCGATCACCCCGCGTTTCGCCATCACCTCGACCCCCGAACAGATGGAGATGGCGGGCCAACTGGTCCGCGAACACCCCGATTGCCATATCCAGACCCATCTGTCGGAAAACCGCGACGAGATCGATTTCACCCTCAGCCTTTACCCGCAGGCGCGCGACTATCTGGATATCTACGAAAGCTATGGCCTGCTGGGCGACCGGATCCTTCTGGGCCATTCGATCCACCTCGAGCCGCGCGAGATCGCCCGCATGGCCGAGACCGGCAGCCATCCGGTCTTCTGCCCGACCTCGAACCTGTTCCTTGGCTCGGGCCTGTTCGACAAGGCCGGTCTGCGCGCCGCGGGCATCACCAGCGGCATCGCCACAGATGTCGGCGGCGGCACCAGCTATTCGATGCTGCAAACGCTGAACGAGGGCTACAAGATCCTGCAACTGCGCGGCCAGAAGCTGACGGCCCTGTCGGCCTTCCACTGGATCACCCGCGGCAATGCGAAGGTTCTGGGGATGGAGGATCAGATCGGCACCCTTGCCCCTGGCTCCATGGCCGATCTGGTGGTTCTGGACAGCCGCGCCACCCCGGCCATGGCCCTGCGTTCCGACCGGGCCGAGACGCTGGCCGAAGAGCTGTTCATCCTCCAGATCATGGGCGACGACCGCAGCATCGCGCAGACCTATGTCGCGGGGGTGGCGATGAAAACGGTGTGATGCGCCAGCCAGAAGCCAGAAAAAGGAATAGAGTGCGCAAAAGCAAGCAATAGCGTGCGCAAGCCCGGTCAAGGAAAATCGACGCTGGGGTGGCGATAATTCGCTTACCTGCTGAATTTTTGTGGTTTTATATACCTGCTGACGCCACACCTTGCAGGAGCGGACCGGTTTCGCTCTTGCGATAGATGCGCACGCACCCGTCGACCGGCGCGATGCCGAAGCCCTCCAGTCGCTGGTCGAGCGCGTCCCAGGACAGTCTATGTGCCAGAGCAAGCCGGCGAAAGCTGACGAAACTCTCATGAAAGGCTGCGACCTGCTCTGGGGTCAGCATGATCCGGTCCTTGCGTCCGGTTTCGCGTTTGGCAATTTCAGCGGGCGAATGGCCCTTCCTGAAGAAGCTCAGAATCTCGCTGAAGGTCAACCCCTGCGACAGGGCAAACATCTCCGCCGAAATCTCGCCGCCGTCATGGCCGGACAGATTCACAAGGATCGACGCAAATCCCGACCGCTTCAGATGCCGCCCGACCCATGGCAGCCGGGCGTCCCTGATCCTTTCGACGATCTGGGCTGGAGAGCATCCAAGGTGAACGGCTGCCTGTTCGAGAGGCATCCATTCCGGGGCCAGACGGCCAACCTGCTGAGCCCCCAGAAGCAGCTGCTCGACGATCCCCTGACCTGCAAACACATCCCAGCCCCGATCGTTTTCGCACCGCGCCTCATCAGGAATGCCGCAGCCAGCCAGGTCCTGGAACAGGTCCGGGCTGAGCGACAAGCACTCACAGAACTGGCCGTCGGTCAGCTGGGCCGTCAGGTCGGACAGGGCTGATTTCGCCTTCCTGGCATCGAACAGCGCCCAATCGTCCGGCTTGCGGCGCGAGAACTCGGACAGGTCGGGCCCCAGTTTGTCCCGAAGGGCAGTTGCCTCCACCCGCAAAAGGCGGGCCATGGCACCGACCGAATAATGCCGGCGCTCAAAAACAGGTTCGCCGAGCAGTTCGTCTCCCGGACCGAGCGGCCAGGTTGTGCTGACATGATCCCGCAACAACTGACGGAAGGGGCGAAGGGATTCCGGAACGGCATCACCCGCCAGCAAGGAATGGAGCCCGCCGAACACCCGCTTCTGCCCGTTCCCTGGAGACCAGGCCTCCTGATGCTCGACGAGAAATCCGCGAATGGCCCCCTCGCCAGCCCGCGCCAGGCGAAACCCCAGATCCGCGTGATCAGGGGCGGCTGGGGTCCAGGCCGGGCGCCGCCCCCTCTCGCGTCCTTCGATCAGACGTCCAAGAGCAGCATAGAACGCCGCCGCGGCCTGCAAGCCAAATTGGTCAAGCCAGTTCGAGTGCTGCTTTTCTTGCGACAACCGCCCATGCACCCGACATTGTTGCAGAAGTCGTTTTCAGGACATAATGCCGCTTTTCCCGGCTGAGTTCATGCCACGCGTTCGATCTGGGCGGTGCCGAGGGCATTGAAGCGGTTCATCAGGGCCACGCGGATGTGGATCTTGGCTGTCTGACGGTCGGGGTCCCTCGAGGCGATCCGCTCGCCGAAGGATTTCAGGTTCCTCATCCGGGCCTCGACCCGGCTGCGGACATGGTCGCCGGACCATCTTTTCCAAATCGTCCGGCCGAGACGCCGGGTTGCCCTCAGGATGTCGTTGCGGGCCAGGGCAGCGGGGCAATCTTCTTTCCAGAGGCGGCCATTTCTGCGGATGGGAATAATCCCTGTGCCACCGCGCGCGAGGATCGCCGAATGGCAACGGCGGGTATCCTGCGGCGCCATCACCGGTAACGGTGCCGATTTCCTCGTCTTCCGGGATCTGGTCCAGAAGATCAGGGAGAACGGGGCTGTCGCCCTCACGGCTGGAGGTGAATTCCACCGCCCGGATGTCGCCGGTCGCCGTGTCCATCGCCAGATGGACCTTGCGGTACTGGCGCCGGCGGTGGGTGCCATGCTTCCTCGCCAGCCACTCTCCGTCACCCAGGAACTTGATCCCGGTGCTATCCACCCGCAGGTTCAGAGCGCCCGGAGCCCGGCGCGACGAAAGCTGGACCGTGATTGTCTTCTGGCGGCGGCTGAGCGTGGAGAAGTCCGGGACCGGCCAGTCCAGACCAGCCATCTCAAGGATGCTGGCGACCAGTCCGGTCGTTTGCCGAAGCGGCAGGCCGAAGAGCACCTTCATCATCAGGCAGAACTGGATGGTGGCGTCGGAGAAGACCGGCGGACGTCCGGGCTTGCCTGCCTTCGGCGCAGGCCAGTCCATGTCCCGGTCCAGCCAGACGAGCAGAGATCCGCGCCGCTTCAGCGCGTCGTTATAGGATTGCCAGTTGGTCGTACCGTAGCGGGCAGGTTCGGGCTTGCTCATGGCAGGCTCTTAACCCACCAGATTCACGCCGTGAATCCCGGATGATGATCAGTTCTGCAACAACGCCACCTCATGGACGGAATCCGGCTTTCGCTCATCGTGGCGAACAGTCTGCGCTGCCGCTGGGATTGATGGACTCACGTTCCACGATCTGCGCGGCACGGCTGTAACACGGCTTGCTGTCGCCAGTTGCACGACACCTGAGATTGCGACTCTGACGGGCCACAGTCTCAAACAGGTCGAGGCCATTCTGGATTCCCATTATCTGAGCCGCGATTCGGCACTGGGATTGTCGGCTATTCGGAAACGTGAAGCATATGAGGGAGCAACAAAGACTCCCAACTGTTCTATGGTGCTAGGCACCTTAACCGGGAAAACGCTTCAAGATCAATGGTAGCGGAGGAGGGACTTGAACCCCCGACACGCGGATTATGATTCCGCTGCTCTAACCAACTGAGCTACTCCGCCACGGGTGAGGGGCGATGTAAGGGCTGCGGGCAGGGGCGTCAAGCGGTTTTCTGAACCTTTTCCGAACAAGAATGTAGGTGACGGCGAAACAGGCTACTCATGCGGCGTTCGGCGGCGTGGGGCCAGCCGTGCCAGGGGCCTGAATCATGGGCATGCCCCTGGCTGGAAAAGGTCCGCAGGTGGCGCGCAGCAGGTCAGCCGCGGGCGCGGACGACCTGCAGCAGTGGCATTACCTCGCCCATGTCGGGGCCGTGCGCCTGGCCGGTCAGCGCCTTGCGCAGCGGCATGAACAGACCCTTGCCCTTGCGGCCGGTCGCCTCTTTGACCTTCGTGGTGAACTCGGCCCAGCTGGCGTCGGTATAGGGCGGCGGGGGCAGCAGCGTCATTGCCTCGGCGATGAAATCGGCGTCCTCGGGGTCGATCTGCGGCTCGGCCCCTTCGCTGAAGATCGTCCACCAGCCCGCCAGATCGTCCAGCCGGGTGATGTTCTGCGAGGCCACGCGCCAGAAGCGTTCGGCCAGATCGTTCGGCACGCCAAGGGCTGCGATGCGGTCCTGCACGGCGTCGAAGGGCAGCGCCTGGTTGCGTTCGCGGGTCAGCGGCCACAGATCCTCGGCGTCGAAGCGGGTGGGCGAGGCGCCGAATTGCGACAGATCGAACCCCTCGGCCAGATCGTCGAGGCTGGTCTTGAGCTCGACCGGCTGGCTGGAGCCCAGACGCGCCATCATCGACAGCAGCGCCTCGGGGGCGACGCCTGCCTCGCGCAGGTCGCGGATCGACAGCGCGCCAAGCCGCTTGGACAGTTCCTCGCCCTTCGCACCGGTCAGCAGGCTGTGATGGGCAAAAGCCGGCGGCGTGCCGCCAAGCGCGCGGATGATCTGGATCTGGGTCGCGGTATTGGTCACATGGTCGGCACCCCGAACGATATGGGTCACGCCCATATCGGTATCATCAACCGATGAAGCAAAGGTATACAGCACCTGCCCATCGGCACGGATCAGCACCGGATCGCTGACCGAAGCCGCGTCGATCGAGATGTCGCCCAGAATCCCGTCCATCCATTCGATCCGTTCCAGATCCAGCCGGAACCGCCAGTAACCCTCGCGCCCCTCGGCCCGCAGCTTGTCCTTTTCCGCATCCGACAGGTTCAGCCCGGCGCGGTCATAGACCGGCGGACGCCCCATGTTCAGCTGCTTCTTGCGTTTCAGGTCCAGCTCGGTCGGGGTCTCGAACACCTCATAGAGGCGCCCGGCAGCACGCAGTCCGTCGGCGGCTTGCGCGTAACGGTCCAGCCGCAGCGACTGACGCTCTTCGCGGTCCCAGTGCAAGCCCAGCCAGTCCAGATCACGCTTGATGCCATCGACATATTCCTGCTTCGAACGCTCTCGGTCGGTATCGTCGAGGCGCAGGATGAAGGTGCCGCCCGCCTTGCGTGCGATCAGATAGTTGAACAATGCCGTGCGCAGGTTGCCGACATGGATGTGGCCGGTGGGTGACGGAGCAAAGCGGGTGATGGTCATCGGAGGTCTCCTGTTGGGGTTGCTCTTTCATATGCGGCGATTTTTGTCCATATCAGGCTGCATATGCAGGAGATGCGGATGAAAGATTTGAACGCGCTGACCGCCCCCGACGCCGCCGAGCTGGAAAACATGGCGCGCGCCGCCCTGCAGGCCCTGCCCGCCGAATTCGCCCCTCTGGCCGCCGATGTGGCGATCCGGGTGGCTGAATTCGCCCCCGAAGAGATTCTGGACGAATTGCAGATCGACGATCCGTTCGAGCTGACCGGGCTTTACGACGGCATCCCGGTGACGGAAAAATCGGTGATGGACCAGCCTGGCGGCCCGGATATCGTCTGGCTGTATCGCCGTCCGCTGCTGGATGAATGGGTGGCGCGGGGCGATGTGGCGCTTGGCGATCTGGTCGGCCATGTGGTCACGCATGAACTGGCGCATCATTTCGGCTGGTCCGACGCCGATATCGCCAGCATTGACCGGTGGTGGGAATGACCGCGCAGCAGCCGGTCCTGACGGTCACGCTGAATCCGGCCCTCGATCTGTCCACCTCGGCCGATGAGGTGCGCCCCGATCTGAAGCTGCGCTGCGACAAGCCGGTGGTCGAGCCGGGCGGCGGCGGAATCAATGTCAGCCGCGCGATCAAGATTCTGGGCGGGCAATCCACCGCCATGGTCGCGCTTGGCGGCACCACGGGCACCCGCATCGCCGAGATGCTGAAATCCGACGGGCTGTCGGTCGTGCGCCTGACCGCCCCGGGCGAGACCCGGCAATCGCTGGCGGTCAACGACCGGGCGACCGGCGGGCAGTATCGTTTCGTGCTGCCGGGGCCGGAATGGCACCGGGCGCATGTGGCCGACATGACCTCGGCCATCGCGGAATCGGCGCGGGCGGGCGGCTGGGTGGTGGTGTCGGGATCGAACCCGCCGGGCGTGCCGGACGGGTTCGAGCAGATGCTGACGGTGCGGCTGAAGGACAGCTCGGCCCGGCTGATCGTCGATACCTCGGGCGAGGCTTTGCGGGTTCTGTCGGGTTCCTCCACCCCGGTCGATGTGCTGCGCATGGACAGCCACGAGGCCGAGGGGCTGGCCGGTCGCCCCCTGCCATTGCGCAGCGACAGCGCGGCTTTCGCAGCTGGGTTGGTGCAGAACGGTGCGGCGAAATCGGTGATCGTGGCGCGGGGCGCCGATGGCTCGGTCATTGCCGGGCCGGACGGCGCCTGGCATGCCGAGGCCGCAAAGGTCAAGGTCGTCAGCGCGGTCGGCGCGGGCGACAGCTTCGTGGCGGGCTTCGTGCTGGCGGCGGCGCGCGGCTGGCCGGTCCCGGATGCGCTGGCGCTGGGAACCGCGGCAGCGGCGGCGGCGGTGATGACCCCCGCCACCGATCTGTGTCACGCCGATGATGTCGAACGCTTCTATGCCGCGCGGGTCGTCACCCGGCTGTAGCCAGCCCCCATGTCACCGCGAGTCCACAGCCTTGGGACGCAATGTCGTCAAGGCGTCATTGCGCTTCACTCGCAACCCGCGGCAGCGTAAGAAAGACGCTGTTGGGGTGCCAGCCGCATGCAAGCCTTCCCGCTTTTGTTGACAGGAGCTTGTACCATGCGATCCCGCAGATATGTCGCCTTGCTGGGCGGCACCGCTATTCTATTCCCGCTTCTCGCCGCTGCACAGGACGCCGCCCCGGTCGTTCTGGACACGATCAGCGTCGAAAGCAAACGCGAGGTCGAAACCGACACCGCCATCCCCATTTCGCGCATCGACCAGCGCGAAATCGACGACCGTCAGGCCAGTACCGTGGCGGAACTGATCGATTCCGTCCCCGGCGTCTCGCTGATGAACGGCAACACGCCCGGCGGATCGGGCATCAACATCCGCGGCTTTGGCGCGACCGGATCCTATGGCACCGACCAGATGGTGATGATCCAGGTCGATGGCGCCACGCAGGGTTCCGAGGAACTCTATCGTATCGGCACCCAGCTTTATACCGATCCGTCGCTGTACAAGGAAATCGACGTCCAGCGCGGCACCGTGGGCAGTTTCGAATATGGCTCGGGCGTGGTCGGCGGTCTGGTGCGGCTGCGCACCAAGGATGCCTCGGACTTCACCGGCGGCCAGATCGGCTGGGCCGGGCGGCAGACCTTTGAATTCACCAGCAATGGCGACGGGATCACCTCGTCCTCGATCCTTGCATGGCAGCCGACCGAGGATCTGGAGTTTCTGGCGCAATATGTGAAGCGCAAGCAGGACCGTCAGGATGACGGCGCCGGCAACGATCTGGGGGCAGAGCCGTTCGACCTGCCGTCCTATATGGTCAAGGGCAAGTTCACCTTTGGCGCCGCGCGCGACCAGTCGCTGACGCTGTCCTATAACGATACGCAAATCTCCGAGCGCGACATGCCCTATGACCAGTTCGGGCTGGGCGGTGGCATGTTCGGCAACGTGGATCGCGATATCGACACCCGCACCACGGTACTGGAATACGACTATAATCCCGACAATCCGCTGATCCATGTCGTGGCCAACCTCAGCTATGCCGATCAGAAGATCGACAGCAGCTATATCCCGGGCAGTTCGCCCCTGGGTGACATTCCGATGATCACCGAGCTGCTGAACGCCGATCACCGCTATGAGACCACCAAGCTGACGATCAAGAACACCGCCGACTTCGCCACCGGCGCCTTCCGTCACGACCTGCGCACCGGGATCGAGTTCATCCACAAGGAGCGCGCCGAGGCCAATTCCGCGCCCGGCGGCAAGGATCGCCGCATCGCGGTCTTTGCGGTCGATGACATCACCTCGGGCGGCTGGACGATCTCTCCGGCGCTGCGATACGAGACGCAGGAACTGACCCGTTCGGGCGATGCGACCTCGGCCAACCCGACCAGATATGACAACGATGCGGTCATGGGCGGTCTGTCGCTGCGCTATGCCTTCGGCAATGGCATTTCGGTCTTTGCCAGCGCCGCCTATACCGAGAACCTGCCGATCCTCGACGATTTCGACACGCCCGGCTATATGAACCAGCCGCAAAAGGCGCGGACCTGGGAAGTCGGCGCGGCCTATGAGCGCGGCGACCTGTTCTCGGGCGGCGACCGGTTGGCGGTGAAGGCGAACCTCTATCGGACGGATGTCTGGGACGTGACCTCCTATTCCAACGTGACCGATGTGTCGATGAAGGGGCTGGAGATCGAATCCTCCTATGTGATGGCCAACGGCTTTTATGCCGACCTGAACGCCAATATCACCGAGGGCGATCAGATCGGTGTGGCGGGTCCGCAATACTGGACCAACGCCCCCACCGACCGGCTGCGCCTGACGTTGGGTCAGCACCTGACCGAAGAGCTGGACCTGAGCTGGGAGGCCATCGCCTCGGCCCGCATGGATCGCGTCAACACGGGCGTGGATGAACGCGCGGGCAATGTCGTCCACAACATCCGCGCCACCTATCGTCCGCAATCGGGCGTGCTGCAGGGCGCGGAAGTGCGGGTCGGCATCGAAAATGTGTTCGACAAGGAATATCAGAACTGGCTGGCCACGCGCAACGCGCCGGGCCGCAATGTCAAGCTGACGCTGGCGAAAAGCTTCTGATCCCGTTTCGACACCAAGGGGGCCGGTCCGCGTGACCGGCCCCTTTTCCTTGCCGGTCAAAACGAAAAAAGCCGCCCCCGGGGCGGCCATTTCGCGATGCCGGGGCAGCGATCAGGCGGCTTCGGCCTCTGCCTCGGCGGCCATGCGGCGTTCGCTTTCCTCGCGCGACAGGGCGACCGAGGTCCGCACGCCTTTCGACACGAACTCCATCAGTCCTTTCACCACACGCTCATTGGGGTCGATGCCCGCGCAGGACAGCACCTCGCGCCCATCGCGCGACCGCGCCCAACGCGCAATCTGCTCGGGGCCGTTGCCATATTTCTTGTCGTCTGCAATAGCATCATCCAGCGCAGCCAGCACCACGGCCGCAAACAGCTTGCGGGCGCGTTGCCCCTGTTCGAAATTGAAAGCCGAGCCGTCAACAAAATCGCGCATATCATTCGTCCTGGTTCAATCCCCGCGATACAGACACGGGAAAAGCGGGAAGGCTTGACGCCATCCCTTGTTTATTCATTCCGTTTCTTCGACGGTGTCGCATGCAATAGCGATGAACGCGCCGATTCGGTATTCCCTGCACCGCATGTCTGCCATGCTCTATATGCATGCCATGCAAAAATCAGGTGAAATCTGCCTTACTGACACCAAATTTACTGCTCCCACCCGCCAGGGCCTGCCTTGACAACGCGGGAAACGTGTTCTGGTTGCCAGTTACCGCAGCCCCGGATATAGGGTCGCGGCAACGCCGTTCAACCTTTGGGACGGCGACATCCTTCATCTTTTTCCCAAGGTCTGTCCCCATGCCCAAGATCAACGGCAACGAAATCCGCCCCGGCAACGTGCTGGAACATGACGGGGGCCTGTGGGCCGCCGTGAAGGTCAGCCATGTCAAACCCGGCAAGGGTGGTGCCTTCGCCCAGGTCGAACTGAAGAACCTGCGCGACGGTCGCAAGCTGAACGAACGCTTTCGCAGCGAAGACAAGGTCGAGCGGGTCCGTCTGGACCAGAAGGACCAGCAATTCCTGTATGAATCCGATGGCAAGCTGGTCTTCATGGACAGCGAGACCTTCGAGCAGACCGAGCTTGACTCGGACCTGCTGGGCGAGCGTCGCCCCTTCCTGCAGGACGGCATGACCGCCACCATCGAGTATTACGGCGAAGAGGCCCTGTCGGTGTCGATCCCGCAAAAGGTCATCTGCAAGGTCGCCGAGACCGAGCCGGTGGTGAAAGGCCAGACCGCCGCCAACAGCTACAAGCCCGCGATTCTGGACAACGGCGTGCGCATCATGATCCCGCCCTTCGTCGGCGAGGGCGAGGACATCGTGGTCAACACCGAACAGTTCGAGTACAGCGAACGCGCCTGACCTCAGGCGATTGCGACGCTGCACCCAATCCAACGCCCCGGCCCGACCGGGGCGTTGTCATTCCGTGACACCAGATCACCTCCCGCCCTGGCCATCGCCCCGCGGTCCCGTCTCGTGGCTGCATCTTCCGGGTCCATCTTGGCAAGAGCAAGGGTGTGAGGAGATCACTGTGGGCGTTTGCCAATGGCGACGATTGAAACCATCCGCCGCGAAGCGCTGCGCGCCCTGTTGCCGTCGCCCAGGCTGCGCCTGTCCGACTGGATCGAGCGCGAGGTGCAGCTGCCCGAGGGCGTCAGTGCGCAGCCCGGCCCGGTCCGCCTGTGGCCGTTCCAGCGCGAGATTGCCGACGCCATCGGAGATCCGCTGATTGAGCGGGTGACGCTGGTCAAGCCGGTGCGCGTCGGCTTCACCACCTTGCTGATCTCGGCTGTCGCCAGCTTCGTTGCCAACGATCCCGCACCCATTCTCTGCCTGCTGCCCGCCGAGGCCGATTGCCGCGATTACATGGTCTCAGATGTGGAGCCGATCTTTGCCGCCTCGCCTGCTGTCGCGGCGCGTCCCCGGCGGATCGCTCAAGGTGGTGGCCGCGAAGGCCCCCCGGAACCTGCGGCGACACAACGTCCGCCTGCTGTTCATCGACGAAGCGGACGGCATGGAGGCCACCGCCGAAGGCTCGCCCATCGTGCTGGCCGAACGCCGCACTCTGTCGTTCCCGGATCGCAAGATCGTTTTCGGATCGACCCCGGTGCATGAGGATGCCAGCCACGTTCTGCGTGCCTATGCCCAGTCCGATCAGCGCATCTTCGAGGTGCCTTGCCCGGAATGCGGCACCTTCTCGGAAATCACATGGGACGCGATCACATGGGACGAAGGCGCGCCGGAATCGGCCCGCTGGCGCTGCCCGCATTGCGCCGCCGAGATCGAGGAACGCCACAAGCCCGGCATGGTCGAGGATGGCCGCTGGCGCGCGCTGCGGCCCGAGGTGCAGGGCCATGCCGGTTTTCGCATGAATGCCCTTGTCTCGCTGCATGCCAATGCCTCATGGGCCAAGCTGGCGGCGGAATTCATTGGCGCGAAGGACGATCCGACCACGTTGCAGACCTTTGTCAACACGATCTTGGGCCAAGGCTGGCGCGCTGAAGGCGAGGAACTGGACGAAACGGCCATGCAGGCGCGCGCCGAGCCGTTCAGCCTGGACAAGGTGCCCGCCGAGGTGCTGGCCCTGACCGTGGGTTGCGACGTGCAACACGACCGGCTTGAGCTGACCTATATCGGCTGGACGGAAACCGGCTGCATGCTGATCCTCGGGCATCGGGTGATCTGGGGCGCATGGGACGCGGACGAAACATGGCGCGAACTGGATACGCTGCTGGCGGAACGTTTTTCGCATGACTTGGGCGGCAGGATCGGCATCAATGCCACCGCCGTTGATGCGGGCGACGGCACGTCGATGAACCGGGTGACGGATTTCTGTCGCGCCCGCACCCGCCGCAAGATCGTCGCCATCAAGGGCGCACCCGGCAACCGCCCGGTGATCGAACGGGCCGGGTCAAAGACCAAGACCGGCGCGCGGCTGTGGATTGTCGGCGTTGATACGATCAAGACGCAGATTTTCGCAAAATTCCCGCGCGCATCCTCTGTAAGGTTTTCAGATAGCTTGCCCGCCATCTGGTATGAGCAGGCAACGGCTGAACGCGCCGTGATCCGTTACAGCCGGGGCCAGCCGGTGCGCCAGTTTGTGCGCGTCCCAGGGCGGCGGGCCGAGGCGTTGGATTGCACCGTTTACGCGGTTGCAGCGCGCCAACTGGTCAACATCGTGCCCGAGGTGCGCCGCGCCGATCTGGCGCAGGCCGAGCCGGTGACTGCGCCGAAGCGGCCCGTGTTGCAATCGGAATGGATGGCACGGCGGTAAATGAGGCACACGGTTATGTGCATTATTGGGTGCACCCGTCAACCAAGTCAGAAATATCGTTTATCATTAAGTCAATAAGATGCTGTTTTCTTGTTATACCGATCAACATTCCTTCATATAAAGCCGACTTCAACTCGGTGTTTTCCTCTACGTATCTATTGACAATAACTTCGTCCTCGTCGGTGAACGGAGGTTCCGTTCTGAGATGAGGGTTCATCAAAGAACCCGTTAAATTCATAAACCGTAAAGTTGTTTCATCTGATGGCTTTTATGCCGATGTTTTTTGGACTCTGTTGCACAAATCGGGTGATGGCCGAGGTTCCCCCTTCCCCGGACGGACTTATCCCACAGCTTCCGTGACGGGTATGCCGAGCGCGGTGTAACCGTTCAGGACAGCGATACGGACCTGGAGTTCGGCGACCTGGCGGTCGAAGTCCCGCGCCATGAGGCGCTGGCCCAGCAGTTTCACACAATGCATCTTTGTTTCGATGCGGCTTCGGCGGTGATATCCGCTCCATCGTCGCCAGAGGGTGCGCCCCAGATATTTCGCGGCGCGAAGGGCTTCGTTTCGGGCCATGGCTCCGGCTGTGATAGCTTTCCAGGGCTTCGCGTTCTTGCGGGGCGGGATGACGGCATGAGCGCTGCGGTCGGCGATCGCATCGTGGCATTTGCGCGTGTCGTAAGCGCCGTCGGCGGTGACGCTGCCGATCTCCTGGTCCTCCGGGATTTGACTGAGAAGATCGGGCAGAACGGGCGCATCACCGATGTGGCTCCCGGTGACCTCGACAGCCCTGACCTCCAGCGTTTGCTCGTCGATCCCGAGATGAATCTTGCGCCAGACACGCCGCTTCGGGCCACCGTGCTTGCGCGCATGCCACTCGCCTTCGCCCTCGACCTTGATGCCGGTGCTGTCTATCAGCAGGTGCAACGGCCCTTTGGAACCACGATACGGGATGTTCACGGCGAGGGTCTTCTGACGGCGGGACAGCGTGCTGAAATCCGGCACTGCCCAGTTCAGGCCGACCAGCTGCAGCAAGCTCTCGACGAACCCGGTCGTCTGCCGCAAGGCCATGCCGAACAACACCTTCATCGACAGGCACGTCTGGATCGCGGCATCGCTGTAGCTCTGCTGGCGGCCACGCCTGCCTGACGGCGCGGCATCCCAACTCATCTCGGGGTCAAACCAGATCGTCAGCGAGCCGCGGCGCTTGAGCGCTTCGTTATAGGCTGGCCAGTTCCTGGTCTTGTAGGTCGGGGGCTTGGGTCTGCTCATGAATCACAGCTACCACACTGGATTCACAAGATGAATCCCTCACGGGATTTGTGCAACAGAGCCTCTGCGAAGTATCGGAAGCTGGCCCAAGGTACCAAGCCTGATTACGACCGGGTGATGGACGCGATCCTTGAGAAGAACGCGACCAAGCCAGTCAGAAACATGACGCGCGCCGCCGTTCTGGCGATCCATGCCAAGTATGGCGACACCCCCCGCAAGGCGGTCGCTATATTCAGATTATCCGCCTGCTGATGAACTTCGCTCGTGATCAGCTTCGGGGCGAATGGATGACCGCCACCGACGAAAAGGAGGATGACGGCTATGAGGTTTACTGCCCGGCTGAACTGCGGCCCTCTCTCTCGGCGCTGCCGATTCGTGGTGGGCATGTCATCCCGAAGCACCTGACGCAGCCCTTTGGTTACAATTCGGTGGAAAAGGCGTTCCGGACATGGCGCGCCACCTTGGGCGAACGCGCCCTGAAATACAGCCTGCACGGGCTTCGCAAGCTGGCGATCATCAGGCTGGCCGAGACTGGATGCTTCGACGCCCAGATACAGGCCATCACCAACCAAAGCCCGGGAATGGTTGACTACTACCGCAAGAAGGCCAGCCGGAAGCGGCGTTCCACGGCCGCATTCAGCATGAAAGCGGCAGCGGAACAGAACGAAAATGAAACGTGAAAGTGTGGCAAGGCTGTGTGGCAACCGCCTGCCGCGCTTCACCTCACCCCCCCCACAGGAGGGTGGAAAGTGAAGCCAAATCAATTGGTACCCGAGGCCGGACTCGAACCGGCATGCCTTGCGGCGGCGGATTTTGAATCCGCTGCGTCTACCATTCCGCCACTCGGGCCTGCCTGTTCGCCTAAGCCGAGGCGCGGGGATTTGCAAGGGTCCGCGTCACGGAAATTTGCCTCAGGCCTGTCCCAGCTTTTCCAGACGCGCCGCGCGGAGCTGTGCGAAGTCGTCGCCCGCGTGATAGGACGACCGCGTCAGCGGCGTGGCCGAGACCATCAGGAAACCCTTGCCATAAGCCGCCTTCTCATAGCTGGCGAATTCCTCGGGCGTGACGAAGCGGTCGACGCGGTGGTGCTTGGGCGTCGGTTGCAGATACTGACCGATGGTCATGAAGTCGATATCGGCGGCGCGCATGTCGTCCATGACCTGCAACACGCCCTGCCGATCCTCGCCCAGACCCACCATGATGCCGGATTTGGTGAACATGGCCGGGTCCAGTTCCTTGACCCTCTGCAAGAGCCGCAGGCTGTGGAAATAGCGCGCGCCGGGCCGCACCGTCGGATAAAGGCCGGGCACGGTTTCCAGATTGTGGTTGAAGACATCGGGCCGGGCCTCGACCACGATTTCCAGCGTGCCGGGTTTCGATTTCAGGAAATCCGGGGTCAGCACCTCGATCGTCGAAGAGGGAGAGCGGTGGCGGATCGCGCGGATGGTCTGGGCGAAATGCTCGGCCCCGCCATCGTCCAGATCGTCGCGGTCAACGGAGGTGATCACGACATGGTTCAGGCCCAGCTTCTGCACCGCATGGGCGACGCGGCCCGGTTCGAACGCGTCCAGCGCGTTCGGCTTGCCGGTGGCGACGTTGCAGAAGGTGCAGCCGCGGGTGCAGATTTCGCCCATGATCATCATGGTGGCGTGGCCCTGGCTCCAGCATTCGCCGACATTGGGGCAGCCGGCCTCTTCGCAGACGGTGGACAGGCGATGCTCGCGCAGCAGGTCGCGGGTCTGCTTGTAACCCTCGGATGTCGGCGCCTTGACGCGAATCCAGTCGGGTTTCTTTGGCTGGGCCTGATCGGGCCGGTGGGCCTTTTCGGGATGGCGTTGATCCGGGATTCTGAGATCGCGCAAGGTATCGTCCTTTCGGTCGAGGTTCCCTTGGAGATAGCCTCTTCCGACGCTTTTGGCAACGCGGCCCGTGGGGGAACGGGCCGCTGCCGGGGTTAACGTACGGCCTTCCGCTTGCGGGCATTGCGGGCCATCATGTTCAGCCCCTCGACCAGCGCGGAAAAGGCCATCGCGGCATAGACATAGCCCTTGGGCACATGAACGCCGAAACCTTCCGCGATCAGCGTCGTGCCGATCAGCAGCAGGAAGGACAGCGCCAGCATGACGATGGTCGGGTTCCGTTCGATGAAATCGGCCAGAGGCGTCGCCGCCAGCAGCATCACCACCACCGCAACCACGACCGCGACCACCATGATCTCGATATGCGGGGTCATGCCGACGGCGGTGATGATGCTGTCGACGGAGAACACCAGATCCAGCACCAGAATCTGCGCCACGGTGCCGCCGAATGTCATGGCGACCTGACCGCTGACCGGGCTGTCGCCCTTGTCCGAGGGATCGACATGGTGATGGATTTCCCGCGTGGCCTTCCAGACCAGAAACAGCCCGCCCGCGATCAGGATCATGTCCTTCCATGACAGATCGTTGCCAAGGATGGTGACCACCGGCTCGGTCAGCTGCACGATCCATGCCACCGTGGCCAGCAGGCCCAGACGCATGATCAGCGCCAGCCCAATGCCGATGCGGCGGGCGCGTTCGCGCTGTGCGCGCGGCAATTTATTCGTCAGAATAGAGATGAAGATAAGGTTGTCGATGCCCAGCACGACCTCCATCACCATCAATGTGACCAGCGCGACCCATGCTGCGGGGTCCTGAACAAGGGCAAGAATATCCTGCATTCGGCTTTCCTGTTGATCGGCCGCAAGACGCTCTGGCAGCCGTGACAGGCAGAAAAGTCGTCAATGGTCTTTGCGGTTCCCTGCCTGCGCGATTTTGGCGGGGCGGGTCAGCCAGCCGGTGCCGGACCAGACCGCGGCCAGCCCGAAATCGCCGTCCAGCAGCACGATCTCGGCCGCGTTGCCGGTCCGCAGATGGCCGAAGCGGTCCTCGGCCCCGATCACGCGGGCGGGCTCGGCCGAGGCCATGCTCAGCGCGCGTTCGGATGTGGCCCCGGCAAGGTGGATCAGGTTGCCGACCGCCCCGGCCATGGTCAGGTCGGCCCCGGCCAGCGTCCCGTCCGACAGCGTCAGGCGACCATCCCGGCGCAGCATCTGCCGCCCGTTCAGCCTCAGTTCGGTCAGGTCGGTGCCCGCGAATGCCATGCAATCGGTGACAAGAAAGATCCCGCCCGGTCGCGCCGCCAGCGCAACCCGCATCGCGGCGGGGTGGACATGGATGCCATCGGCGATCAGCCCGGCATGGCAGTCGCCCGACAGCACCGCCCCGGCCAGTCCCGGCTGGCGATGGCCCATCTGGCTCATGGCGTTGAACAGATGCGTGGCGCAGCGCGCGCCAGAGGCCAGCGCGGCCTGCGCCGTCTCGAAGCTGCAATCGCTGTGGCCAAGGCTGACGATGACCCCCGCCCGGGTCAGGGTGGTGATCTGCTGCGGGGTCGCGGCCTCGGGTGCCAGCGTCACCATCAGCACCGGCAGCCGCGCCGCCGCGTCGCAAAGCTGCGCCAGATCGTCATCCGTCATCGGGCGGATCATCGCGGCATCATGGGCACCCTTGCGGCGTGGGTCCAGATGCGGCCCCTCCAGATGCAGGCCCAGAAAGCCCGGAACGCCCTCTTGCGCGGCGGCGATCCCTGCCGCGATGACAGCGGCGGTGGCCTGCGCGCTGTCCGAGATCAGCGTCGGCAGCACCCCCGCGCAGCCAAGACGGCGATGCGTGTCGCAGATATGGCGCAGGCGGGCCATGTCGGTCGCGCCATCGACCATCAGCCCGCCGCCGCCATTCACCTGCAGATCCAGAAAGGCCGGGGCCAGCAGCCCGTCCAGCAGGGCCTCATCCGACGCGGCGGGACGCAGGGCGCGGATCAGGCCATGTTCGACCTCGATGGCGTGGTTTTCCAGCAGGGCGATTCCGTCAAAGACCCGGCGCGCGGCGATCACCTGCATCACGAAGCCTCCTCTGACTGCCGCGCCATCTCCAGCGCGCCATCGACGCCATTGCCAAGCGGTGCCGCGATGGGCCAGTGCCCCGCCAGCCGCCGCGCGTACCAGGGGCCCAGCCCGCCCTGAAACACCACCGGCAAAGCGCCGCCATCCTGCAACACCGTCAGCACATGGGCGACATGATCGGCGGCGTCGTCCAGCAATTGCCGCGCGGCGGGGTCGTCGCTGCCGGTCATGCGCGGCGCCAGCGCCCCGAATTCGGCGGGCAAAGCGCGGTTGCCGAAACCGATGATCCCCTCGATGCCGCCGAACTCGGTCAGGATATCGGCCAGCAGCGGGGTCATCGGGGCAAAACCGTCGGCGGCGCGCATCGCCTGCGCCAGCAGGCAGCGCCCCAGAACCGCCGCACTGCCTTCGTCGCCCATCAGAAAGCCCCGCCCGCCGAACTGGCGGATGATACCGCCGCGCTGGACGGCAAAGACCGATCCGGTACCAAGCGCAGCCACGATGCCATCGCCCGGACCCAGCGCGCCGCGCGTGGCGGTGACGGCATCATTGACGATCAGGGTGCGGGCAAAGGGCAGCAATCCACCCAGCCGCGCCCTTGCCGCGCCCATCGCGCCACCCGCCAGCCCCAGCACCGCAACCAGCCCTTCGGGCGCCACACCGCTGTTGCCAAGCGCCTGCCGGGTCGCCGCAAGGATGTTTTCGGCCGCTTGCTCCACATCGGTGTTGATATTCGCAGGTCCGCCCTGACCCCGGCCGATGATCCGGCCCGTCCGGTCGGAAACCGCCGCCCGGCAGCCGGTACCGCCGCCGTCCATCCCCAGAAAATGCATCGCGGCCTCCTTGCCGGGCAACAGAGCCAAAGCCTTAGCAGATGCGAGCGCCGGAATGGAATATGCGCATGGGGTGGGTGGCGTCACGCGGACGCCGTTACGTCACTTCACGCGGATGTATCAGACTTTCGGTTGAAGCGGGGCAGGGGTCTCCCTACCTATGCCGCAACGCAGCAAACTGTCTGAAAGAGGCGGCAATAGTGTTCGGAACGGGCCAGAATCCTTTCGCGTCGGACTGGGCGGTCAATCCAGGCCTGTTTCCCGGGGCGGGTGACGCCGGGATCCGCCTGCGCGGACTGAACGAGGGCGACTGGCAGCAACATGCCGATCATCTGCAACGCCTCTCGCCCGAGGGTCGTCGCGCCCGGTTCCAGTCCGCCATCAGCGATGCCGCGATCCGGTCCTATGTCCGGGGCATGGATTGGCGGCATGTCTTTGTTTTCGGGGTATTCGTTCATGGCACCCTGCGCGCGGTGGGCGAACTGATCCCGATGACCGACCCCGGTTCGGCCGAAATTTCGGTCTCGGTCGAGGACGATCACCAGCATTCGGGTTTCGGCAAGATGCTGGTGCTGGCGATGTTTCTGGCGGCCCGCCATCTGGGGATGCACAGGCTGCATATCATCTGCAGCCGCGACAACGACCGGATGCGGGCGCTGGCCCGGGATGTCGGGGCGCATGGCCGCCATGTCGAGGGGATGCTGGAATTCGTGGTGACCCTGCCGCCGCCCGGCGAAACCGCCCGCCCCGGCCCACCCTTGCCCGACATTCGCCCGGCCGGTTGAGGCTGATTGCAAAGGCCTCTTCCCTCTACCCGCCCGATCCGCTAAGAGCGCCGCAGTCGGGGCGTAGCGCAGCCTGGTAGCGCGACGGTTTTGGGTACCGTAGGCCGGAGGTTCGAATCCTCTCGCCCCGACCAGCACTCGGCTGTATTTCAGGTGCCCCGTCTTACCGGTTATTTTACAGCCTTGTTCCGGATTTGGCCTTCCGCAGCTTTTCCGCGCGGCCATCCGACATGGCAGGTGACAGCGCCACATACCGCTTGATCACCTCTGCCGCGTGCTTGAGCGACCATCCCATATGCGTGGCGATTTCCTTCAGTTCCGCTCCCGCCTCAAGCAGGCGGGTGGCCGCAGTGCCTTTGGCATCATAGAGGCGCGGTTCCTTCCGGATTTTAAGCGAATCGCTCTACTGGCTCACGGCGTCTCCCAGGTAATTCTCATGCTGATAGGGGGCGCCGCGCGTGTTCACGATCAGGCGGGACTGCGGGGCAGCGGTGTTGTCAATCAATGCCGCCATGCGGTCTGTGACCGGTATAGATGCCAGCTGATTTCGCTTCTGCGTCCAGATCACGATTCTCCTGCCGTGCGGTGTGCGGTGGATATGTTCACGTGAAAGAATCGCCAGATCGCCCGGTCGCAGGCCTGTCTCCAGCGCAATGGCGCGGATGCGCCACACATGCGGCGGGGCCCCGAGCTGCAAAGCCTCGATTTCTTCGGGCCGCCAGAATATCTTCGCGCGCTGGCTTTTATAGACAGAGCGGATAGGCGAATGGTTCGACGCCGTTGATCTTTGCGGTGGCGATGAGAGAGGCAATGCGCGCCCAAGAACGACCGCCCTCGTCATGGCCGGCGAAGAGCGCATTCTTGCGGGTCAGGGCCATCATCGTAGTGATGGGGTGACTTGGGGAAACAGGTGCCGCTGGCGGGCGGCGCGCTGTGTTGTGACCGCTCAGTTGAGATAGCCTTCGGGGTTCACGCTTTCAAAGCCGCGGCGGACTTCGAAATGGACGAAGCCGCCGCTGCCGGCGGTACCGATGGACTGGCCGGCCGAGACCTGGTCGCCTTTGGCCACGTTCAGCCCGTCAAGCCCGGTATAGACCGTCATCAGGTCGCCCTCGTGGCGGACGACGACGATGGGCACGCCGGAGGTGTCGCGGGTGATTGCCGCCACCGTGCCGCCGCCTGCCGCATTGACGGCGGTGCCGGCATTGGCGGCGATGTCGATGCCGTCGTTGCGGCCCTTTTCATAGACCCGGATGATCGAGCCCGATACCGGCATCTGGAACCGCCCGCCTGAAGAGGCCGCGGTGCGGTTCGCGCCCATGTCGGGGGCCTCGGCGGCGGGGGCAGGGTCGCGGCGGGGGTCGTGCGCTCGTCCGGCAGCGGGGCGGCGGCCGAGGGCGGGCGCGGCGTCGGGCTGCCCTGACCGGGAACCGTGGTGGTATTGGCGGGTGCGGTCTGCCCGGCAGCGGGGATCATCAGACGCTGGCCGACCCGGATCGACATGTCCGAGGGCAGGCCGTTCCACGAGGACAGGTCCTGCACCGAGATGTTGTATTTGCGTGCGATCGACCAGGCGGTCTCGCCCGAGACCACGACATGCTCTCGCGGATTGGCGGCGGCAGGTGCGGGGGCCGGGGAGGCGGGGGTGCTGGTGGTCCCCTGTCCGGCGAAGGGGTCGGTCACCAGCCCGGTGCCGGATGTGGCGCCCGCCGCAGGGGCGACGGTTCCGGCGACACGGCGGGGCAGGGCCAGAACCGCCCCGGCCTGCAACTGTGCCGTCGGTTGCAGCGCGTTATGGCGGGCCAGCTCGTCCGCGCCCAGCCCGATGCGGGTGGCGACGCTGGCCACGGTGTCGCCCTCGCGTGCCACGGCGACCTGATAGTTCGGGAAGGTGATTATCCCCCGCGCATCGGGGGCGGGACGCGGCGCGGCGGTGGCAGCGGCCTCGGCGGTGCTGAGCGATCCGGGCATCCAGCCGCGAAAATCGGGATCGAACCGGCCATTGGTGCCGCAGGATGCCAGAAGGACCATCAGCGCGCTGGCCGGGACATATGGCCCCCACCCCCGCCTGAAGATACCGCGCCCGGCGATGCCGCGTCCGGAAGGGCTGGGCCCAACAATGCTGTGCCTGAAAATACTGCTCATACAATCGTCCTCATGAACATGCCCGGCATGGGGGTCATGTCTGTCCCAACCCCTCGACCAGCGGCACGAAGCGCACCTGTCGCAACTCGTCATAGTCGAAGCCGCTTTCGGATCGAGTGACGCGGATCAGCGTCTGCACGGCGTCTGACTGCCCGACAGGCACGACCATGATACCGCCGATCTTCAGCTGTGCCAACAACGGACCGGGCGGATCCTCGGCGGCGGCGGTCACAAGGATGCGGTCGAAGGGCGCCTGATCGGGCAACCCGCGCGATCCGTCGGCCACCTGCGCGGTGATGTTGAACAGGCCGATGCGCTGAAAGATCGCCTCGGCCTCCTGCACCAGACGGCGGTGGCGGTCCACGGTATAGACCCGGCGGCACAGCCCCGACAGCACGGCGGCCTGATAGCCCGAGCCGGTGCCGACCTCCAGCACGGTGTCGCGCGACCCGGGGTTCAGCGCCTGCGTCATCAGCCCCACGACCGAGGGCTGGCTGATCGTCTGGCCGCAGGGGATCGGCAGCGGCGTATCCTCATAGGCGCGATCCGAGAACTGGCCGCGCACGAACAGACCCCGGTCGATCCGCTCCATCGCCTCCAGCACGCGCGGATCGGTCACCCCGCGCGAGCGCAGCTGGAACAGAAAGCGCATCTTGCGCTCGGCCGGGCTGTCATCGTCCTCCTCATGGGTCATCGGGACTCGGTCACCTCGATTTTGCGATCCGGCAGCTGGTCGGTGTCGATGGGGGGCAGGTCGGGGTCCAGCGCCCGATCCAACGCCGCCAGCGAGTGGTGGCAGGTCAGGTCGGCGCGCATCGGCGTGACCGAAACGTAACCCTCCATGTTCACCATCACGTCGCTGCCCGGCTGGGCGGGGGCATGCTGCGATCCGCCCGCCACCCACATGAAGCGGCGGCCATTGGGCGCACTGTAGGGAACCACCCCGAAATTGCTGTCCTGACGACGCCCTTGCGGGGAAACCCGCAGGCCGCGCACGGCATTGGCGGGCAGGGGCGGGAAATTCACGTTGTAGAACAATCGGTAATCGCTGACCGCGCCCCAATTCGCCTGTGCCAGCAGGCGACGGATGATTTCCGGGCCATGAGCGCGGGCGCATTGAAAGGGATCGTCAAGCGTTTGTGTTTCGGGGCCCAGATATTGCGACAGGGCAATGGCGGGCAGACCCTGAAGCGCGGCCTCCATCGCACCGCCGATGGTGCCCGAATACATCGCGTTCTCGCCCGCGTTATTGCCGCGATTGACGCCGGACAACACCAGATCGGGCGGGTTGTCGGCCATCACATCGGCCAGCGCCGCCAGAACGCAATCGGCGGGGCTGCCTTCGGCGGCAAAGCGGCGCTTGTCCAGTTGTGCCAACAGCGTTGGATGGGAATAGCTGATGCAATGCCCGACGCCGGATTGCTCGAAGGCGGGGGCGACGGTCCAGACCTCGCCGCCGGGGCCTGCGATCCGGGTCGCGATCTCGGTCAGAACCTCAAGGCCCGGCGCATTGATGCCATCGTCATTGGTGATGAGAATACGCATGGATGTCCGGCCCTTGTTCTGCGTGCATGCTGGCTTGGTCATGCTTAGCCTTGCGCCGTTCACGCTTCAACCCGCGATAGGTGCCTGAAAGGCGTTTGACCTGCCCCGCCAGCCGTTGCATCCTTTGATAACTCAGACGCGCGCAGGACATGCAGATTTACCTTCCCATTGCCGAAGTTTCCGTCAACGCCTTTACCCTTGTCGGGCTTGGCGGGCTGGTCGGGTTGATGAGCGGGCTGTTCGGCGTGGGCGGCGGCTTTCTGATCACGCCGCTGCTGTTCTTCATCGGCATCCCGCCCCCGATCGCGGTGGCCACCGGGGCCAATCAGGTCGTGGCCTCGTCGGTGTCGGGCGTGCTGGCGCATGTCAAGCGCAAGTCGGTCGATTTCCCCATGGGCTGGGTGCTGATGGCGGGCGGGCTGGTCGGCTCGGGGCTGGGGGTTGCGGTGTTCAATGTCCTGCAGGGGCTGGGTCAGGTCGATCTGGTGGTGCAGCTTTGCTATGTCGTCTTTCTGGGCCTGATCGGGATGATGATGTTGCAGGAAAGCGTCCGCGCCCTGCGCCGGTCGCGCAATCCCGCCACCCGCAGGCGGCGGCTGCATGACCACAACTGGGTTCACCGGCTGCCGTTCAAGATGAAGTTCCGCGCCTCGGGCCTTTATATCAGCGTCATCCCGCCGCTGCTGGTCGGGCTGGTCGTGGGGGTTCTGGCGGCGATCATGGGCGTGGGCGGCGGCTTCATCATGGTGCCCGCGATGATCTATCTGCTGGGGATGCCGACCAAGGTCGTCGTCGGCACCTCGCTGTTCCAGATCACCTTCGTCACCGCCTTTACCACGGTGATGCACGCCGTCAGCTATAACACCGTCGATATCATGCTGGCCGTGCTGCTGATTCTCGGTGGCGTGGTGGGGGCGCAGTTCGGCACCACGCTTGGCGCGAAATTGCGGGCCGAGCAGTTGCGCATCCTGCTGGCACTGCTGGTGCTGGCGGTCTGCGGCAAGCTGGCGCTGGACCTGTTCCTGACCCCGGACGAGCTTTATGCCATCAGCGCCGGGATCCGGTCGTGAGGGGGCGGGGGGCGGTCGTCGGGCTGGCGGCGCTGGTCTGGGCGGTTGCGGCACTGGCGCAGGATCAGGGCGGGCAGGGGTCGCTGGTGCCCGATCTGGCCCCGCAAGAGACCTTGCCCCGCCCGAGCGCGCCCCGCGATGTCGAGCCATTGGCCTCGGAGGCCGAGACCGAGGCGCAATCCACCACCGAGGCCGTCGAAGCGGGCGACACGCCCGGCGCGCCGGTGGACGTGTCCCCGGCCGAGCAGGTCGTGGCGGGCCTGTCCAGCGACTCGGTCGCCATCACCGCCAGCTTTGACGGCTCGGACATCCTGATCTATGGCGCGATCAAGCGCGAAACGCCGATCCCGTCCGGCCCGCCCTTGCAGGTCATCGTCACCGTCGAGGCCCCCTCGACCGCCGTCACCGTCTGGCGCAAGGCGCGCAGGCTGGGCATCTGGATGAACACCGAATCGGTGCGGGTGGCGGCGGCGCCGAATTTCTATGCCGTGGCCTCGACCGCTCCGCTGGACAGCATCCTGCTGCCGGAATGGGATGCGCGTTACCGCATCTCGATCCCGCTGGCGCTGCGGGCCTTCGCCGGAACCGAGGAAGTCGATAATATCGTGCCCTTCACCCAAGCACTGATGCGCCTGCGCGAGGAGCACGACCTGTATCGGCTGGACGAGGCCGGGGTGCATCTGATCGACCAGACGCTGTTTCGCGCCGATGTCAGCCTGCCCGCGAACCTGATCGAGGGCGCCTACAAGACCCGCATTTTCCTGCTGCGCGACGGGCAGGTGATGGATGTGTTCGTGGCCCCGATCAACGTGCGCAAGGTGGGGCTGGAACGCTGGCTGTATCGGCTGGCCTTCGATCAGCCCTTTCTTTACGGGCTGATGTCGCTGGCGGTCGCGATCGGTGCAGGCTGGGGCGCCTCGGCCCTGTTTCGCAGATTGCGGCGCGGGTAAGGGCGGGTGGCCCCGGCCAAAGGCCGTCCCACCCTCACCCCGATCAGGATCGCAGCGCCTTGCGCGTTTCGGTGATCTTCAGCGCGGCTTCGGCGGCCTCGCGGCCCTTGGCCACGAAATGGTCGCGATAGATGCGGTTGTGATGATCAGTTTCCTGATAGTGATGCGGCGTCAGGGACACCGACAGCACCGGCACATCGCTGTCCAGCCCCGCCTGCATCAGCCCGCTGACCACCGCCTGCGCCACGAAATCATGGCGGTAGATGCCACCATCCACGACCAGCGCCGCCGCAGCCACCGCCGCATATTTGCCGGTCCGGGCCAGATCGCGGGCCAGCAGCGGCATCTCGAAGGCGCCGGGGACGTCGAAGACATCGACCCGATCCTGCGGGATCAGTTCCAGAAAGCCCGCAAGCGCCTGATCGACGATTTCGGCATGCCAGCCGGCCTTGATGAATGCGAAACGGGTGTGTGCCATGTGATCTCCTTTGGCCAAGCGACACGTCACCCAAGGCGATCACATGCCCGCAAGACCGCAGGCGCGGCTTGCACGGCACATTCTCTTCCATCCGGACTGTCACCGTCGGCTCTGGAATTGCACCAGATCTGCTGACCCTTCGGTTTGCGAAGGCGCTCGCGGGCTTGCATTTCTGCTTACCGCCGGTGGGGATTTCCACCCCGCCCTGAGAACGGGGCGACATTCGCACAGCCCCGGGACAGGGGCAAGACTGCGGACGGAAGCGGATTTCTCTTTTCGGGGCTGGTTTTGGAAGTTCTGATACGAAACGGGCCCTGCGACAGCGCAGAGCCCGTTCCTCCTCCCACGTCGCGGCGCGACCCCCTCCACAGGGCCACCCCGCTTGTGATTCCGTTACGCCTTTTGCAGCATTTCCGCCTGACGCACAATCACCTCTGCCTGTTTTATGGACGCGATATCGACCAGACGGCCCTTGTAGACCGTGGCGCCGGCGCCGGAACGCTTGGCTTCCTCCATCGCGGCCAGGATCTCGCGTGCCTCGGTCACCGCCGCTTCCGAGGGTGAAAAAACCTCGTTGGCCAGCGCGATCTGGCTGGGATGGATCGCCCATTTGCCGACCATGCCAAGCGTCGCGGAACGGCGGGCCTGCGCGACAAAGCCGTCACTGTCGCTGAAATCGCCGAAGGGACCATCGACCGGCAGCAGCCCATGCGTGCGGCAGGCGGCGACGATGGCGGTCTGCGCCCAGTGCCACGGATCGGGCCAGTATTTCTGCCCCTCGCGGATCATGTAATAGTTTTCCTGCGTCCCGCCGATGCCGGTCGTGGCCATGCCCATCGAGGCGGCGAAATCGGCCGCGCCAAGGCTGATCGCCTGCATCCGGGGCGAGGCGGCGGCGATGTCCTCGACATGGCAGATCCCGGCCGAGGTTTCGATGATCGCCTCGAAATGGATCGGCTTCGTGCGGCCCTTTGCGCGCTCGACGGCGGTGACCAGCGCATCGACGGCATAGATGTCGCTGGCGTTCCCGGCCTTGGGAATCATGATCTGGTCCAGCCGCTCGCCCGCCTGTTCCAGCAGGTCCACCACGTCGCGATACCAGAAGGGCGTGTCCAGCCCGTTGATCCTGACCGACAGCGTCTTGGCTCCCCAGTCGATGTCGCCGATGGCCTGAATGATGTTGCGGCGGGCCTGATCCTTGTCGTCGGGCGCCACCGAATCCTCGAGATCGAGGTTGATCACGTCGGCGTCGGATTTCGCCATCTTCTCGAACAGGCTTTCGCGGGAACCTGGGCCGAACAACTGGCAGCGATTGAGACGCGCCGGGGGCAGGGGTTGCATACGAAAGCTCATGGTCGGGTCCTCATATGTCGTGAACTGGCTGATCAGAGCAATAATCTTTCGCGCCCGATGCCGCAAGTGCGAAAAATCTGATGCCGTTATGCTGCAACTGCAAGATGACCTGCGGCGCCTGACAGGTGCTTGACGCAAGCGGCGAATGGGCGCAGGACCGGCGCCACCGACGAGGAAGGAAAGGATGCGGCATGACGCGGACAGTCTATGTGAATGGCGATTACCTGCCCGAGGACGAGGCGAAGGTTTCGGTCTTTGACCGCGGGTTCCTGATGGCCGATGGTGTCTATGAGGTGGTCAGCGTGCTGGATGGCAAGCTGCTGGACTTCGACGGCCATCTGGCACGGCTGAACCGTTCGCTGGACGCGCTGGAGATCGCCAATCCGCTGGCGGATGCGGATTATCTGGCCGCGCATCGCGAACTGGTCGCCCGCAACGGCATCACCGACGGGCTGATCTATCTGCAGGTGACGCGCGGCAATCCGGGCGATCGCGATTTCGCCTATCCGCCGAAGGACACGCGCCCGACCGTGGTCATGTTCACCCAGTCAAAGCCGGGTCTGGCCGATCAGCCCGCCGCGCGGACCGGCTGGAAAGTCGCCAGTGTCGAGGATCTGCGCTGGGGGCGTCGCGACATCAAGACGGTGCAGCTGCTCTATCCCTCGATGGCGAAGATGGAGGCCAAGGCGCGCGGTTGCGACGATGCCTGGCTGGTCGAGGATGGCAAGGTGACCGAGGGCAGTTCGAACAACGTCTATATCGTCAAGGACGGGGTGATCGTCACGCGAGAGCTGAGCCATGACATCCTGCACGGCATCACCCGCGCGGCGGTGCTGCGGCTGGCGAAAGAGGCGCAGATGCGGATCGAGGAGCGCAGCTTTACCATCGCCGAGGCGCAGGCGGCGGACGAGGCCTTCGCGACCTCGGCCTCGGCCTTCGTGATGCCGGTGGTCGGGATCGACGGCGTGTCGGTGGGGGATGGTGCGCCCGGCCCGGTGGCGAAGCGCCTGCGCGAGATCTATCTGGAAGAGAGCCGCAAGACGGCGATCTGAGGGGAAACGGGCGCTTGCGTCCCGCGATGGCCGGGGGCGCTGCCCCCGGACCCCCGAGGTATTTTTCAGGAGTGCGAGGGGTCAGAGGCCGGTTTGCGCCAATGTGCGGGTGATGACGGGGGCGAGGCGGTGGGCCCATTCGGCCTGACCCTCGGGTGTGGCGATCAGGTCGTTGCGCAGTTCTATCAGCAGGTTGGGGCGGTCATGGGCCAGGGCGTGGCGGTCGATGGAATCGCCGTCGAGATGGCCGGAATAGGGTTGGTTTTCGCCGGTGATCCAGCCCTCGGCGCGGCAGGCCTGCACCATGGCCGGGCCAAGGCGGGCGTCGCGATGCGAATAGAGGATGCCGATCTGCCAGGGCCGGGGCGGGCGGCCGCGCAGTTGCGGGGTGAAGCTGTGGACGGCGCAGACGCAGCGTGCGGGGTGGCGCGCGGCCAGCGCCCCCAGCGCGGCGTGATAGGGGCGGTGGAGGCGCGTCAGGCGGCGTTCGCGCTCGGCCGCGTCGGCATGCTGGTTGGCGGGGATGATGGTGCCGTCGTAAAGCCGCATCAAGAGGGTGGGGTCGTCCTCACCCCGGTTCGGGTCGATCACCAGCCGCGAGAAATCCGAGAAGATCGCCGGGGCGTCCAGCCGCTCGGCCAGTTTGGTGGCCAGTCCCGCCGCGCCCACGTCATAGGCGATATGGCGCGCCATATCGGCGGGCGCGATGCCCAGATCGCCGTCATTGATCCAGTCGGGTACGCGGTTGGTGGCGTGATCGCAGGTGATCAGCCAGCGTGACGGCCGATCCTCGCCGCTGATCCGGCAGGCGCGTTCCTTCATGTCGCGTTCATCTTTCATCCTTACTGCTGAATAGGGCAGAGATTGCCAAGACGCCAGTTGCCGCATCGCGATTTTCTGAATAGATAGCGCTAAACGTTGAAGGGCAGGATCATGAGACGACATCGCAATGTAAAGATCGTGGCAACACTGGGACCGGCTTCCAGCGACAAGGAGATGATCCGCAAGCTGTTCGATGCCGGCGCCGATGTGTTCCGCCTGAACATGAGCCATGGCAGCCAGGACGACCACCGCGCCCGCCATGCCGCCATCCGCGAGATCGAGGCCGAGACCGGGCGCCCCATCGCCATTCTGGCCGACCTGCAGGGGCCGAAGCTGCGGGTGGGACAATTCGCATCGGGCGGGCATGATCTGGCCGAGGGCGATGCCTTCCGTTTCGATCTGTCGCCCGAGCCGGGTGACGCCTCGCGCGTGCAACTGCCCCATCCCGAGATCTTTCAGGCGCTGGTGGCGGGCAGTGAGCTGTTGGTCAATGATGGCAAGATCCGTCTGCGGGTCGAGGATTGCGGCGATGATTTCGCCAATTGCACGGTGACGGTGGGCGGGATGATTTCCGAACGCAAGGGCGTGAACGTGCCCGATGTGGTGCTGCCTCTGGCCGCGTTGTCCGACAAGGACCGCGCCGATCTGGAATTCGCCTGCGAGATGGGCGTGGACTGGCTGGCGCTGTCCTTCGTGCAGCGCCCCGAGGATGTCGAGGAGGCCAAGCGTCTGGCCGGTGGCCGTGCCGCCGTCATGTCCAAGATCGAAAAGCCCGCCGCCGTTCACGCCTTTGACGAGATCCTGCAGGTCTCGGACGGGATCATGGTGGCGCGGGGCGATCTGGGGGTCGAACTGCCGGTCCATTCGGTGCCGCCGATCCAGAAGCGTCTGGTGCGCAGGTGCCGCTCGGCCGCGAAGCCGGTGATCGTCGCCACGCAGATGCTGGAATCGATGGTCGAAAGCCCGATGCCGACCCGTGCCGAGGTCAGCGACGTGGCCAACGCGATCTATGAGGGTGCGGATGCGGTGATGCTGTCTGCCGAAAGCGCCGCCGGTGCCTGGCCGATCGAGGCGGTCACCACCATGGACAGTGTCGCCCGCTCGGTCGAGGCGGATGCGAATTATCGCGCCATCATCGAGGCCTCGCGCAAGGCCGAGCTGCACAGCGTCGCCGATGCCATCGTCACCGCCGCGCGCGAGATTGCCGAGACGACCGACATCGCCGCCATCTGCGCCTTTACCCAATCGGGCAAGACCGTCAGTCTGGTGGCGCGCGAACGGCCCCGGGTGCCGATCATCGCGCTGAGCTCGATCGACCAGGTGCTGCGCCGGTTGTGCCTGACCTGGGGGACGCATTGCGTCAGCACGCCGCAGCTCAGCCGCTTCAAGGAGGCGGTGGTCAACGCCACCCGCGCCGCCCGCAGCTTCGGTTTCGCCGATGAGACGCGGCAGGTCGTGGTCATGGCCGGGGTGCCCTTCAACGTGCCGGGCACGACCAATATCCTGCGGATCGCGCCCTGCGACGAACGCTTGATCTTCGCATCCGATCCGGAATAAGCCCTTGGCAACGGTATTGACGCGATAAGCGAAAGGGCGATCTCATGTCCGATCTTCTGTTGCTTGGCGGGGTCGCCCTTGGCGTGCTGTCGGTAATTGTGGCGGTCATCCAGCTGTTGCAGATGCGCCCGCCCCGGGCGGGGGCGATTCTGCTGGTGCTGGCCATCGTGGCGCTGCTGTCGGGGGCGTGGCTGGCGCCACAGCCGTTCCGGCTGGCGCATATCTGCGATGCCTGGACGCGGTTGACGGGGGGCGAGGTTGCCCCCGCGACCGATATGGCGCCCGATACGGATGCCGCCGGGGCTGAACTGCCCTTGTCAAACTGATCCGATGCGCTTATAGGGCGCGCTTCCACTACCCGTGCGGCCGGCCGGAATGGCATTGCCGAGTCGCGCGTTCACTCTGACGCAAGGAGACGAAAATGCCGAAGATGAAGACCAAAGCGGCCGCCAAGAAGCGGTTCTCGTTCACGGCCACGGGCAAGGTGAAATCCGCCCAGGCCGGCAAGCGCCACGGCATGATCAAGCGCACCACGAAATTCATTCGTGACGCGCGCGGGACGACGGTTCTCAGCGAAGCTGATGCCAAAATCGTCAAGAAATACATGCCCTATAACCGCTGATCGAGGAACTGAAACATGGCACGAGTTAAATCCGGCAAGGTCACCCACGCCCGCCACAAGAAGGTTCTTGAGCAGGCGAAAGGCTATTACGGCGCCCGTTCGCGCAACTTCCGCACCGCCACGCAGGCTGTGGACAAGGCGAACCAGTACGCCACCCGCGACCGCAAGACCCGCAAGCGCAATTTCCGCGCCCTGTGGATCCAGCGCATCAACGCCGCCGTGCGTCTGGTCGATGCCGACTTGACCTATTCGCGCTTCATCAACCTGCTGGCGAAAGCCGGGATCGAGGTTGACCGCAAGGTTCTGGCCGATCTGGCCGTGAATGAGCCCGAAGCGTTCGGCGCCATCGTCGAAAAGGCGAAGGCCGCCGCGTAAGACGCGCTGCATTCGATTTCCGAAAGGCCCGTCCCCGCCCGGACGGGCCTTTTTCGTTGGCCATGTGGCGCGTTGCCAAGGCGCGCGCGGCGGCTATGCTGGTGCCATGAGTGCCGCAACCGCCACGACAGATGCGCTGCCGGTCAGGGTCGCGCTGGCCGACCGCCCGCTGGGGCTGCTGGCCACCGCCATGACCGCCCGGCGCAATCTGCTGGAGTTGATCCCGGAACTGGCCCTGCACCAGCCCATCGTCTCGGGGCGGCTGGGGATTCGCTGGCATATGGTGGTGGACCCCGAATCGCTGCGCCATATCCTGAAGGACCGGGTCGAGGATTATCCCAAGTCCGTCACCACCAAGCTGCTGCTGAAACCGGCCATCGGTGACAGCCTGTTCGTGGCCGAGGGCGCGCATTGGCGCTGGCAGCGCCGCGCCATGGCCCCGACCTTTGCTCCGCGCAATGTCGAGGCGCTGGGGCCGGTGATGTCTGCCGCCGCCGATGCCTCTTGCCGCAGGCTGGGTGCGGAGGGCGGGCCGGTCGATATCTTTGCCGAAACCGTCGCCGCCACCTTCGAGGTGATCTCGGACGTGACCTTTTCGGGGCAGGGCGGGTTCGACCGCGACGGCGTGCATGCGGCGGTCGAAGGCTATATCGCGCAGGCCGCCAAGGTTTCGCTGTTCGACATTCTGGGCCTGCCCGCATGGGTGCCGCGTCCGGGGCGGCTGATGACCGGGGGCGGGCTGAAGCGGATGAAGGCGATTGCTGACCGCGCCATTCAGGCCCGGTCCGAGGCCGCCCGCAGCGATGGCCCGCCCGATCTGCTGGACCTGCTGCTGGAGGCGCAGGACCCCGAGACCCGCCGCGCCATGACCCGCGACGAATTGCGCGACAACCTGCTGACCTTCATCGTCGCCGGGCACGAGACGACGGCGCTGACGCTGGCATGGGCGCTGTATCTGTGTGCCTTCGACCCGGCCGTGCAGGAACGCGCCGCAGCCGAGGCCCGTGACGCGCTGCAAGGCCGCACCGCCAGCGCCACCGATCTGGGTGCCTTGCCCCTGATCCACCGCATCGTGAACGAGGCGCTGCGGCTTTATCCCCCCGCCGCCTTTCTGTCGCGCACGGCGCAGGTGCAGGACCGGCTGTGCGGACGAGAGGTGCGTCCCGGCGATACGGTGATGCTGCCGATCTATGCGCTGCACCGCCATCATCTGCTGTGGGACCGCCCCGATGCCTTCGATCCCGACCGTTTCCTGACCACGCCCGACCGCTTTGCCTTTCTGCCCTTCGGGGCCGGGCCGCGCATCTGCATCGGCGCCGGTTTCGCCGTGCAAGAGGCGGTCATCATCCTTGCCACGTTGCTGTCGCGGTTCCGTTTCACCGCGATCCCCGGACGGCAGCCGCATCCGCAGATGATCCTGACCCTGCGCCCCGGTGGCGGGGTCTGGCTGAACGTCACCCCGCGCTGATCGCGCCCAAGGCTTTCCCATTGCGCCGACAAGTGCTAACGCAGGCGCCGACAAGGACGCCGAGGCAAGACGATGGATGATCTGAACCCCCTCCGCCAGCAATGGCTGGACCGCATCAAATCCGCAGGCGATTCCGCCTCGATCGAGGAGGTGCGCCTTGCCGCACTGGGCAAGAAGGGCGAGATCAGCCTGAAGATGCGCGAACTGGGCCGGATGAGCCCTGAGGAACGCCAGACCACCGGCCGCGCCCTGAACGAATTGCGCGACGAGATCGACGCGGCCCTGCGCGCGCGCCGTGCCTCGCTGGACGACGCGGCGCTTGAGGCGCGTCTGGCCGGCGAATGGCTGGACGTGACGCTGCCGGGCCGGACCCGTCCAGCAGGCACGATCCATCCGGTCAGCCAGGTGACTGAGGAAGTCACCGCCATCTTTGCCGATATGGGATTCGCCGTGGCCGAGGGGCCGCAGGTCGAAACCGACTGGTATAATTTTGACGCGCTGAACATCGCCCCCGAACATCCCGCGCGGCAGGAACATGACACCTTCTTCATGCACCGCGCGCCTGACGATGACCGCCCGCCGCATGTGCTGCGCACCCATACCTCTCCTGTGCAGATCCGGGCGATGCAGGAACAGGGCGCGCCGATCCGGGTGATCTGTCCGGGCCGCGTCTATCGCATGGATATGGACCAGACCCATACGCCGATGTTCCATCAGATCGAGGGGCTGGCCATCGGTCGCGACATCTCCATGGCACAGCTGAAATGGGTGCTGGAGGAGTTTTTCTCGGCCTATTTCGGCACACGGGTCAAGACCCGCTTCCGCGCGTCGCATTTCCCCTTCACCGAACCCTCGGCCGAGGTCGATATCCAGTGCTCATGGAACGGCGGCGCGCTGAAGGTGGGCGAGGGCGATGACTGGCTGGAGGTCCTGGGTTCCGGCATGGTTCATCCCAATGTGCTGCGTGCGGGCGGGATCGACCCAAACGAGTGGCAGGGCTTTGCCTTCGGGATGGGGATCGACCGGATCGCGATGCTGAAATACGGCATCCCCGACCTGCGCGCCTTCTTTGAATCCGATCTGCGCTGGCTGAAGCATTACGGTTTTGTCCCCGGCGATGTGCCAAGCGTGGCGGGCGGATTTAACCGATAGATATCAATTGATTGTGGCGTGATTATCGACATTTTCTAGGATCCGGCAGCAAGGGATGCGCATGGGTTTGCAGATCGATATCGGGGCCATCGTGGCCAACTGGAAGGCGCTGGCGGCCAAAGCCCCCGGCGCGCGCGCCGCTGCGGTCGTCAAGGCCGATGGTTACGGGCTGGGGGCCGCACATGTGGCGCCTGCGCTCTATGAAGCCGGGGCGCGGGATTTCTTCGTGGCGCTGGCGCAAGAGGGCCGGGCGATCCGTCCCCTGCTGCCTGATGACGCGCGGATCAACGTGCTGTCGGGACATATGGCGGGCGAGGATCTGACCGGGCTGGTGCCGGTGCTGAACAGTCCCGAGCAGTTCTTCCGCGACCGCACCACGCGGCCCGGCCAGCCCTTCGCGATCCAGCTTGATTCCGGCATGAACCGTCTGGGGATGGAACCCGCCGAATGGGCCGGTCTGCGCGACGAGGCCATCGCCGCGCGCCCCGATTTCATCATGTCGCATCTGGCCTGCGCCGATGAGCCCGACCACCCTGCCAATGCCGCCCAGCTGACCGCCTTTCGACAGATGACCGAGGGCTGCGACGTACCGCTGTCGCTGGCGGCGACCGGGGGAATCCTGCTGGGGCCGGATTACCATTTCGATCTGGTGCGGCCCGGTGTCGGTCTTTATGGCGGGATGCCCTTCGCGGATGCGCGGCAGGTGGTGCGCCTGTCGCTGCCGGTGATCCAGACCCGCTCCGTTCAGCCGGGCGAATTGGTGGGCTATGGCGCGACATGGTATGCGGGCGCGGCGACCCGCGTCGCGACGGTTGCGGCGGGCTATGCCGATGGGGTGCTGCGCGCGCTGTCTTCCAGCGGGGCCAGCCTCTATGCCGGGGGCGTGGCCTGTCCGATCGTCGGGCGCGTGTCGATGGACCTGATTACCGCCGATGTCAGCGCCCTGTCGCAGGTGCCGGAGGCGCTGGACCTGATATGTGACGAACAACCCATTGACGCAGTTGCTTATTTCGCCGGCACCATCGGGTACGAGATATTGACCTCGCTGGGGAACCGCTATCCCCGGACATGGCTGTGAACCCGGTCCGGCTGACCGGACGGGCCAGTCTTCGCCTGCTGCGATCCATCGGCGCGGTGACGCTGTTCGCCCTGCGCGGGCTGTTCGCGTGGCGGCCCTTTCACGCCCGCGCCTTTGCCGCGCAACTGGTGCAGGTCGGCTGGCTGTCGCTGCCGGTGGTCGGGCTGACGGCGCTGTTCACCGGCGCGGCGCTGGCCTTGCAGATCCACTCTGGCGGCGCGCGCTTTCAGGCCAGCGACGTGGTGCCCGCCATCGTCGCCATCGGCATGGTGCGCGAGCTTGGCCCGGTGCTGGGCGGGCTGATGGTCGCCGCCCGCGTCGCCAGCAGCTTCGCCGCCGAGATCGGCACGATGAAGGTGACCGAACAGATCGACGCGCTGGTTACGCTCTCCACCGATCCGATGGGCTGGCTGGTCACGCCGCGGCTGTGGGCGGCGATCCTGACCGTGCCGCTGCTGGTCGCGGTCGGCGATATCATCGGCATCATGGGCGGCTGGCTGGTCGGCACGCAATCGCTCGGCTTCGTCTCGGCCAGCTATATCGCCAACAGCTGGGCCTATCTGGAGGTCTGGGACGTGCTGTCGGGCCTGCTGAAAGGCGCGGTTTTCGGCTTTGTCGTCGCGCTCAGCGGCTGCTGGTTCGGGCTGCATGCGGGACGCGGCGCGGCGGGGGTCGGGCGGGCCACGAAATCCGCCGTGGTGGTCGCCGCCGTCGGCATATTGGCTGCGAATTTCATCCTGACCGGGCTGTTCTTCCGATGATCGGCGTTCGCGGGCTGCACAAGCGTTTCGGTGGCAGGGCGGTGCTGGATGGCATCGACCTTGACGTCGCGCAGGGCGAGAGCCTGTGCGTGATCGGCCAGTCCGGCATGGGCAAATCGGTGCTGCTGAAATGCATCCTCGGGCTGGAGGCGCCGGATGCGGGGCAGGTGCTGTGGCAGGGTCGGCCGCTGGACCGCTCGACCCGTCCGGCCTTCATGGCGCAGTTCGGGATGCTGTTTCAGGGCGCGGCGCTGTTCGACAGCCTGACCGTCTGGCAGAACGTCGCCTTTCGCCTGCGTCAGCGCATGCCGGACAGGCAGGCGCGGCCCATCGCGCTGGACAAGATGGCGCGGGTCGGGCTGGGGCCGGAAACCGCCGATCTGATGCCTGCCGAGCTGTCGGGCGGCATGGCGAAACGGGCCGGGCTGGCGCGCGCCATTGCCGACGATCCGCAGGTGATCTTCTTTGACGAGCCCACGACCGGGCTGGACCCGATCCGGGCGGCGCGGATCAATGCGCTGATCCGGGGCATCGTGACCGAGACCGGGGCGACCGCCATCACCATCACCCATGACATGGAATCGGTGCGGGTGATCGGTGACCGGGTGGCGCTGTTGCAGGACGGCCACATTGCCTGGGATGGTCCGGTTTCGGCGATGCGGGACGCGGCACCGCTGGCCGGATTTCTGGGCCCGCTGGCTGTGACGCCGCCATGAGGGCGCGGATTTCAGCCGGATTTACAGGGCCTGCGTCACCGAAGCTTCACAATCCGATAACTGCATCTTGTGCGAATCCTTTGCGATTGCCACCATACATGACAGACGACTCTAGCCGGAGATTATTTTGGGCCTGACGCCTACGCCACCCGTCGCAAGCCATCCAGCCGAAACCCTGCTGGAATTCCCCGACAATCGACTGCTGATCGATCTTTGCGGTGCCAATGACCGGCATCTGGCGCGGATCGAAGAGGCCCTTGGGATTCACATCCTGCGACGCGGCAACCAGCTTGCCATCGTCGGCGGTCCCGAGGCGCAGGCCGAGGCGGCGCAATTGCTGCGCGGTCTCTATGCCCGGCTGGAGCAGGGCCGCACCGTCGCCCTGCCCGAGATCGAAGCCGCGCTGCGCATGGGCATCGAAGAGGGCGGCGATGCCTCGCCCACGGCCCAGCTGGAGATGTTCGCATCCGGCAATTACGAATTGCGTACCCGCAAGAAATCGGTCGAGCCGCGCACCGAGGCGCAGAAGGCCTATGTCCGGGCGCTGTTCGAGAACGAACTGGCCTTCGGCATCGGACCTGCGGGCACTGGCAAGACCTATCTGGCCGTGGCGGTCGGCGTCACCATGCTGATCGGCGGCCATGTGGACCGGATCGTCCTGTCGCGCCCCGCCGTCGAGGCGGGAGAGCGTCTGGGCTTTCTGCCCGGCGACATGAAGGACAAGGTCGATCCCTATATGCAGCCGCTTTACGATGCGCTGAACGATTTCCTGCCCGGCAAGCAGATGCAGAAGCTGATCGAGGAAAAGCGCATCGAGATCGCGCCGCTGGCCTTCATGCGCGGGCGGACGCTGGCCAACAGCTTTGTGGTGCTGGACGAGGCGCAGAACGCCACCACCATGCAGATGAAGATGTTCCTGACCCGTCTGGGCGAGGGATCGCGCATGGTCATCACCGGTGACCGCACCCAGATCGACCTGCCGCGCGGCATGGGATCGGGGCTGGTCGAGGCTGAAAAGATCCTTGACGGGGTGAAGGGAATCAGTTTCAGCTATTTCACCGCGCGCGATGTCGTGCGCCACCCGCTTGTCGCCCGGATCATCGAGGCCTATGACGCCGAGACCGAGGCCGCGCTGGCAAGGGGGGAAACCGAGGAGTCGCGTGGCACCTATGTGCCCCGTCGGCCAAAGCGAGACGATGCCTGACGATATATGCGTCGATACCGTCATCGAGGATGAGCGATGGGGGAAAGCGGGCCTTGAGGCCCTTGCCGGCAGCGCGGTGAATGCCGCGCTGGTCTGGCATTGCTTGCGTGAGGCCGAGGTCGTGGTGATGGGCTGCGACGATGCCCGCATCGCCGCGCTGAATGCCGATTTCCGTGGCAAGGCGCGGGCGACGAATGTGCTGTCCTGGCCCTCGGTCGATCATCCCGCGCATGAACCCGGCGCGCGTCCCAATCTGCCCGATCAGGCGGAACTGGGCGATATCGCCATCGCCTGGGAGACCTGCCGGGCCGAGGCCGAGGCGCAGGGCAAACCCTTCGATCACCATGTCAGCCATCTTCTGGTCCATGCGGTGCTGCACCTGCTGGGCTATGACCACGAAAACGATCCGGATGCCGAAACGATGGAGGCGGCGGAGCGTTCTATCCTTCAGACCCTGAAGATTCCCGATCCCTATCAAGAGGAAATGCGATGAATTCCGAGCCGCGATTACCTGACCACCCCTTGGGCGATTCGCCTGCGGGGGCGGCAGATGGTGTTGGTGGCGATGGCCGCGATCTTCCCAGTCCAAAAGGCTTTTTCGGCCGCTTTTTCGGCGCCTTGACCGGAAATGACGATGGCGGGGAAGAGCAGGCCGCCCGGAACGGCAATCAATCCGACGCGCCAAGCATCCTGAATCTGCGACGGATGCGGGTCGATGATGTCGCGGTGCCCAAGGCCGAACTGGTCGCCGCGCCCGACACGGTATCGCTGGAGGAACTGGTCGGCATGTTCCGCGAGCACGGCTTTTCCCGTGTGCCGGTCTATGAAGGCTCTCTGGACAGTCCGCTGGGGATGATCCACCTGAAGGATCTGGCGCTGAAGCACGGCTTTGGCCACGAAAGCGATTTCGATCTGCGGCCGATGCTGCGCCCCTTGCTTTATGTGCCGCCCTCGATGTCGATTGGCGTGCTGTTGCAGCAGATGCAGCAGAAACGCATCCATATGGCGCTGGTGATCGACGAATATGGCGGCGTGGACGGGTTGGTCACCATCGAAGATCTGATCGAGCAGGTCATCGGCGAGATCGAGGACGAGCATGACGAAGGCCATGATGTGCTGTGGGTGCAGGAAAAGCCCGGCCAGTGGCTGATCCGTGCCCGCGCGCCGCTGGACGAGGTCGAATCCGAGACCGGCCTGCGCCTGTTCGACGCGGAAGAGGAAGAGGATATCGACACGATCGGCGGTCTGGTGATCGCGCTGGCCGACCGGGTGCCGGAAGAGGGCGAGGTGATCGTCCATGATTCCGGTGCCGAATTCGAGATCGTCGAGGCCGATCCCCGCCGCATCAAGCGTGTGCGGATGCGCATGCCCGAAGCGCAACAGGCCGCCGAAACCGCCGCCGAAGCAGTGCGGCTGATGCGATAAGCCGGCTGTATGCGGCACCGCCCGGGGGTCCCCCCCCGGACCCCCGGGATATTTATGCACCAAAGATGGGGGCGGTCAGAACCAGTCTGTGGTGCCGCTGCCGGTCAGTTCGTTGAGGGACAGCCTGTCGCGTTGAAGCCGGGCGTCCAGTTCCTGAGCAATCTTTGCCGCCAGCGAAAAGCCTTGATAGATCAATGCGGAATAGATCTGCACCGCGCTGGCCCCGGCGCGCAGTTTTTGCCACGCCTGTTCCGTCGATCCGATTCCGCCGACGCCGATCAGCGGGATCGTGCCGCCGGTTTCGCGGTAGAGCCGCGCCAGAACCTGTGTCGAGCGGGTAAAGAGCGGTGCACCCGACAGCCCGCCCGTCTGATCGCGTTGCGCGTCGCTGAGACCTTCACGCGAGAGGGTTGTGTTGGTGGCGATGATGGCTTGTACGCCGGTTTCCCTTGCGACGGCGGCGATATCGGCAAGGCCGGCGTCATCCAGATCGGGCGCGATCTTGACGAAGACCGGGGGGCGGGACTGCAACTGGTCGCGGGCCTCGATCACGCCGGTCAGAAGGGCGGCCAGCGCCTGCGCGCCCTGCAGATCGCGCAGTTTTTCGGTATTGGGCGAGGAGACATTGACCGTCAGGAAATCGGCGGCGTTTCCGGCGATGCGCACGACCTCGGCGAAATCGGCGGCGCGGTCGGCGCTGTCCTTGTTCGCGCCGATATTCAGCCCGACCGGTATGCCCGCAGGCCGTTTGCGCAGCCGTGCGGCAATCGCCTGCGCGCCCTCGTTATTGAAGCCGAAACGGTTGATGATCGCGGCGTCCTGGCGAAGCCGGAACAGGCGGGGGCGGGGATTTCCGGACTGCGGGCGCGGGGTGGCCGCGCCCAGTTCGACAAAGCCGAAGCCCGCAGTCATCAGCGCACGGGTGGCGCGGGCGTTCTTGTCATACCCCGCCGCCAGCCCGACCGGGTTGGGGAGGCTGAGCCCGGCCAGTTCGATACGCAGCCGCTCCGATGTGACCGGCGCGCCGGGCAGGGGCACGAGCCCGGCAGCCAGTGCGCGGATCGACAGGTCATGCGCCCGCTCGGGGTCCAGCCGGTGCAGCGCGGTCAGGCCCAGCCGCTCGATGATGTTCATTCCAGCTCTCCGGTCTGGTGGCCGTCGGGTCCGGGGGAGATCAGCCGCGTCCACAGCACATCCGCCATCCGCAGGGGGCGATAGAGATGCGCGAACAGCGCGCCTCCGCGGGCCGGTTCCCAGCGCAGATCGGCCCCCAGCGTGTCGGCGTTGCAGGCCAGCAGATACAATTCGCCCTCATCCGCGAAATGTCGGGCCAGCGTTCCCGGCACCTGTCCGGCGGTCGAGAAATGCACATAGCCATCGGTGATATCGACCGGGGCGCCAGCGGTTTCACCCTGCGCCTGCATCGTGGCCCATTCCGAGGGGCGGAAAATCTTGTAGATCAACATGCCCGCATTTGCAGCCGCGGGGGGTGGCGGGTCAAGATGCCGGCGGTCATCATCGCGTCATTTCGCGGATGTCATCTGGATGTTTGACCGACGCTGCCGCTTGGGCCAAGCTGGCAGCATCCGTCCAACAGGGTGAAAGGGGAATCAGCCATGAAGCGTCGCCTTCTGACTGCGGTTTGTGCTGCCGCGCTGTATGCCGGGGCCGCGCAGGCCGAGATGGTCCTGCATATCCTGCATACGAATGACGTTCACAGCCGCATCGAAGAGATCAACGCCTTCGACAGCACCTGCGACGCGGAAACCTCGGCCGCGGGGGAATGTTTCGGGGGCGTGGCGCGGATTGCCACCAAGATCAACGAATTGCGCGACCAGATCACGGCGGATGGCGGCCATGTCATCGTTCTGGATGCGGGCGATCAGTATCAGGGCAGCCTGTTCTATACGACCTATAAGGGCGAGGAGGTGGTCGAGTTCATGAATGCCATCGGCTATGACGCGATGGCGATCGGCAACCACGAGTTCGACGATGGCAATGAGGGCTTGAATGTTCTGCTGGAAGGCGCTGATTTTCCGGTCATATCCTCGAATCTGGATCTGTCCCAGTCGGATCTGCTGAAGGACAAGGTCGAGCGCGCATTGGTGCTGGATGTGGGCGGCGACCGGGTCGGGATCATCTCGGCGTTGGCGATGGACACGCCTGAAACGGCATCGCCCGGTGACGATGTGATCTTTGTCGATGATATGGAAAGCCTGAAGGCCGGGGTTCAGGCACTGACCGAACAGGGTGTCGACAAGATCATCGCGCTGACCCATGTCGGCTATCTGCGCGATCAGGATTTTGCCGCTGAAGTAGCCGGGCTGGATGCCGTTGTCGGCGGCCATTCGCATACCCTGCTGGGCGATATGGACGGGGCCGAGGGGCCATATCCGACCCTTGTTGCGGGGCCGGACGGTGTCGAGGTTCCGGTGGTAACCGCCTATGCCTATTCGAAATATATCGGGCATCTGACGCTGACCTTCGATGATGCGGGCAATGTGACCGATATTGCGGGTCAGCCGGTGCTGCTGGACGCCTCGGTCGAGCCCGATGCGGGGCTGCTGGCGCGGGTGCAGGAAATGGCCGCGCCCATCGAGGAATTGCGCCAGCAGGTGGTGGCACAGACCGCCGCGCCCATCGATGGCGACCGGGTGAACTGTCGGGCGCGCGAATGCGAGATGGGATCGCTGGTCGCGGATGCGATGCTGGACCGGGTGAGGGATCAGGGGGTCTCGATCGCGATTGCCAATGGCGGCGGGTTGCGGGCCTCGATCGATGCCGGGCCGGTGACAATGGGCGAGGTCTATACGGTGCTGCCGTTCCAGAACACGCTGGCGACCTTTCAGCTGAACGGTGCCGATGTGGTCGAGGCACTGGAAAACGGCGCCAGCCAGTATGAGGAAGGCGCGGGCCGGTTCGCGCAGGTGGCCGGGCTGAAATACACGGTCGATCCGGCGGCCGCGCCGGGCAGCCGGATCAGCGAGGTTCTGGTGCAACAGGGCGAGGAATGGGTGCCGATCCAGCCCGATGAAACCTATGGGGTGGCGTCGAACAACTATATGCGGTCGGGCGGGGACGGTTATCAGGTTTTTGCCACAAAGGCGCAGAATGCCTATGATTTCGGCCCCGATCTGGCCGAGGTTCTGGCCGAATATCTGGCCGCACAGGGGGCGGATTACGCGCCCGTTCTGGATGGGCGCATCACTGTTCGCTGATAGGCGGGCGCCAGATCCAGCGCCATGAAGACCACGCCTTCCAGCGGGTTGTGATAATAGGGCGGGATCGGCTGGAACCCCAGCCCGCGATAGACGGCCAGCGCGCCCTGCATCGTCGCCAGCGTGTCCAGCACCATCCGGCGATAGCCGACATCCCGCGCGCTTTGGATGATGGCCTGCGCCAGCTTGTGGCCAAGGCCCAGCCCGCGCGCTTCGGGGCGCAGGAACAGCCGCTTCATCTCGCAGGTGGGGCCGTCATGCGGGCGCATCGCGACGCAGCCCAGCACCAGCCCGTCGGAACGCTCTGCCAGCAGGGTGGCACCTGCGGGCGGCGCATATTTTCCGGGCAGGGCGGCCAGTTCGGCCTCGAAATCCTGAAAGCCCAGATCCAGCCCCAATCCTTCGGCATAGAGGCGGAACAGGTGGCGGACGCTGTCGGTTTCCGCAGGAAAGCGGGCAGGGCGGATGGTGATGGTCATGGCGCGACTTATGCAAATCGCACTGGGCCGGGCAAGGGCCGGGCCGGGCAAGATGGGTCAGTCCTGCCGTATTAAGGCGCGTCCGGCGTGGCGGGCCAGTTTGCGGCCCTCTCGTCCGGTGGCGAAACGCCTTGCGCCGCGTGGGGTGAAGCCCGGCGCCGCCAGCTCGGGAAACAGTTCAAGGATTTCGCGCCGCGCCGCCGGACTGATGGATTTCAGCGCCTGAGGGCCGGTGAACAGGCTTTCGCTCCATGCGCCGTTGGAATGCACGACCTCGTGCCCGTCGAACAGCATGTGCCAATAACGGATGCCGGTGTCGGGCTGGACAACCTCGATCCCCGGCAGTTCCAGCAGGTGCTTGGCGGCGACCAGCATCTCGACCTCTCCGAACAGGCGGGCGCAGAGGGAGGAGCGGATCAGCATTCGATGCTGCGGCGAGACGGTCAGATCCTGCGCCGGGATGCCGGGGGCCAGCGCCCCCGCGCGGATGCGGATTGGGCGCAGGTTGGGCCGCTGCTGCAACTGGTCGCAGGTCAGTTCGACCGAGCCAATCCAGCACAGCCAGCGCATTCCGTTGTCGCGGGTGCGGATCATGTCGCCGGGTTGCAGCGCCTCGATCCGGCGCGGACCAAGCTGGGTGTCGATCACGGTGCCGCCGGCAAAGCAGGGCACGCCGTAGGGGACCGACATATCGGCGGGCCTGTTCAGTACCCGCACCATCGTGTAGGTTTTTGCCACCGGGTCAAACGGGACCTCGTGGGGTGCCTGCCCGCCATTATAAGGCAGGATCAGCAGTTCGGTCTTGCTGCCCAGTTCGGCCCCGAAGCTGCCCGGTTCCGCCTGCCGCGGGAACATCACGAAATACTGGTTGCCATCCTCATCCGCGATGACCGACGCGAGATAGGTCGAAAGGCGTGTTCCTGCGGGGATGTAAAGGTTCCCGATGGTGACTTCTTCCGCGACGGTCTGCTGGTCGTCGCGTTGGTAAAACTGCGAATCGAAATTCGGATCGTCGTCCTGGATTTCGATCCGGTGCAGCGTCGGGTCGGTGAATTCGATGGTCTGACCGGCCTGGTATCCCCACGGACCAGAGGCACTGCCGCCCGTGGGGATCGGGGCCGATACGGATAACACTGTCACCTCATACGCCATTCCACCGCCTCATGACCGCGCCCGGTTGGCCCGGACCTTGTTCATGGGGCGTTCACCGTCCGGCCCCTCGTTTCGAGGTAAAGCCAAGAGGTTAATGAAGGATTAATACCGGCCGGTTTCGCGAAAATTTTTCGCGTTATGGATTCAGCCGGTGCCGGTGGTGCCAGTGCCGCGCTGGCGATAGGGCGTGCTGCCGTAACGCGCGCGATAGCATTTCGAGAAATGCGAGGGACTGGAAAAGCCCGAGGCCAGCGCCACCTCGATGATCGACATTTCGGTCTGCATCAGCAGGTTGCGCGCCCGCGCCAGCCGGGTTTCCATATAGTACCGCTTGGGGCTGCGGTTCAGATAGCGGCGGAACAACCGCTCCAGCTGCCGGGTGGACATGCCCGCATCTGCGGCCAGTTCGGCGGGGCTGATCGGGTCCTCCAGATTGGCCTCCATCCGTGCGATCACGGCGGCCAGACGCGGATGGCGCACGCCGATCCGGGTCGGGATCGACAGGCGCTGATGGTCCTGATCGCTGCGGATCGCGGTATGCAGCATCTGGTCGGCGATCTCGGAGGCGATCGCCTCGCCCAGGGCCTGAGCGATCAGGTGCAGCATCAGGTCGATCGAAGAGGTGCCGCCCGCCGCCGTCAGCCGGTTGCCGTCATTGACGAAGACCGAGCGGTAAAGGTCCACCTCGGGGAAGGCCTCGGCAAAGCCGTCGTGGTTTTCCCAGTGGATCGTCGCCTTGCGCCCGTCCAGCAGGCCCGCCTCGGCCATGATCCAGGCGCCGGTGCAGACCCCTGCGATGGTCGCCCCGCCGCGCGACTGCCGGCGCAGCCAGTTCAGCACCGGCTTGGTCGCCTGACTGGCGATATTGGTGCCGCCGCAGACGATCACCACATCATCGCGCGAAACCGGCACATCGTCGCTCAGCCCGCCATCCAGCACGATTCGCGTCCCGTTCGAGCAGGTGGCGAAAGCGCCCCACGGCCCGACCAGCCGCCATTCATATTGCAGCGTCTCGCTGGCGCGGTTGGCCAGCCGCAGCGGCTCGATCACGGCGCTGAAGGGCAGCATTGTGAAATGATCCAGCAGCAGAAAGGTAAAGCGTTTTGGTTTGACGGATGGCATCGGGCTGTCTCGCGCGTTCAGGTGCCCGAATATCAGCGCGAAACCCCTTTGCCGCAAGGGGGGGATCTTCGGGGTTTCTTCCCTTTCATCACGCGGCGCTTGCGACTATATCAGCCCCAGCATTCCCAAGGAGCAGATGCCATGACGCAGGAGAACCGCACGACCGCCACCCAAAGCTGGGACAAGGCCGGCTGGCGCGCCTATCCGCGCATCCAGATGCCCGAATATACCGACGCGCAGGCGCTGGCCACGGTCGAGGCGCAGTTGCGCCGCTATCCGCCGCTGGTCTTTGCGGGAGAGGCGCGGCGCATGCGTCAGCAACTGGCCGAGGTGGCGGCAGGCCGTGCCTTCCTGTTGCAGGGCGGGGACTGCGCCGAAAGCTTTTCCGAATTCAGCGCCGACAACCTGCGCGACACCTTCATGGTCCTGCTGCAAATGGCGGTGGTACTAACCTGGGGGGCGCAACTGCCGGTGATCAAGGTCGGCCGGATGGCGGGCCAGTTCGCCAAGCCGCGTTCGGCGCCCACCGAGGTGATGGATGGGGTCGAACTGCCCAGCTATCGCGGCGACATCATCAATGGCTTCGACTTCACGCCCGAGGCACGCATCCCCGATCCGCAGCGGATGCTGGCGGCCTATACGCAGGCAGCGGCGTCGCTGAACCTGCTGCGCGCCTTCTCGACCGGCGGGTTTGCCGACATGCATCGCGTGCAAAGCTGGATCGCGGACTTCACCGGCGGTCCCGAGGCCGCGAAATATCGCGACATCGCCGACCGGATCCGCGACGCGATGGCCTTCATGCAGGCGGCGGGGGTCAACTCCGACACCGCGCATCAGCTGTCCAAGGTCGATTTCTATACCAGCCACGAGGCGCTCTTGCTGGAATACGAAGAGGCGCTGGCCCGCACCGATTCGACCACCGGCCTGCCTGTGGCGGGATCGGGCCACATGATCTGGATCGGCGACCGCACCCGGCAGCCCGATGGCGCACATGTCGAATTCTGTCGCGGGGTGCAGAACCCGATCGGGCTGAAATGCGGCCCCTCGACCACGGCGGATGACCTCAAGGTGCTGATGGCGAAGCTGAACCCTGGCAACGAGGCGGGCCGGCTGACGCTGATCGCGCGCTTCGGCGCGGGGCAGGTGGGCGATCATCTGCCGCGCCTGATCCGGACCGTCCAGCAAGAGGGCGCGAATGTCGTCTGGTCCTGCGATCCGATGCATGGCAACACGATCAAATCGGCTTCGGGCTACAAGACCCGGCCCTTCGATTCGGTGCTGCGCGAGGTGCGCGAGTTCTTTGCCATCCACCGCGCCGAGGGCACGATTCCGGGCGGCGTCCATTTCGAGATGACCGGTCAGGACGTGACCGAATGCACCGGCGGCGTGCGCGCGGTCAAGGACGAGGATCTGTCCGACCGCTATCACACCGCCTGCGATCCGCGCCTGAATGCCAGCCAGTCGCTGGAACTGGCTTTCCTCGTGGCCGAGGAACTGCGCGACCGCCGCGAAGCCGCCGCCCCGCATGGGCAGGTTCGCGCCGTTTGACCCCGCCTTTCGCCCCGCCGCATCCCGGCGGGGCCTTCACTTCCAGCGCCGGTGGATCCAGAACCATTGTTCCATATGGCGGCGGATCAGCATCTCCAGCCCGTCATTCAGCGCCTGCATCATGTCGCGCGGCTCGCCATGTTCGACCGGGTCGCCGATATGGATGCGGAAATCCAGCCCGTTCGGCTGACGGATACCGTTGATCGGCACCAGTAGCGCATCATGGCGCAGCGCCAGATCGGCCGGTGTCAGAACGGTCCGCGTCGGCAGGTCGAAAAAGCGCAGCTCGGTGGCGTGACGGTCATATTGATCGAAACCCAGCGCCAGCCAGCCGCCGCCCTTCAGAAAGCGGATCATCGCCGCCAGCCCGGCCCGGCCACGCGGAAACAGCGGCTCGGCAATGGCGGTGATGGCGGGGACGTAATGACGGTTGAAGGCCTCGTTGTTCATCGGCCGGTACAGCGCGCCGACCGGCCAGCCCCGCGCCACCAGCATCGCCCGCATCGCATCGTAATTGCCGAAATGCGCGCAGGCCAGAATCACCGGACGCTGGCTCTCGAATGCCTGTTCCAGCGCCACCAGCCCCGGCCCCTCGATCACGCCGCGCTCGCGGATACGGGCGGTGAACTCGTCCCCGGAATAGATCTCGGCCAGCGACCGCCCGGCATTGTCGGGCACCGCCCGCACCAGCGCCTCGACCTCGGCACGATCCAGATCGGGCCGCGCCATCGCCAGGTTGTCGCGGATCCGCTGCCGCCATCCGGCAACGGGCGCAATGACCCGGGAAAAGAACCAGCCGATCGCGGGAATGCGCCGCTCATAGGGCAGCAGCCGGGCCAGACCCATCAGCCCCAGAAAGACGCCATTGGTCAGCCGGTCGATCAGGGAAGGTGTCGTATCGCTCATTCTTTCGCTTTCGCCGCCTGCGCCTCACGCGACCAGACATAAAGACCCGCCGCCACGATAATCGCCGCCCCGCCGATGGTCCAGAGATCAGGGAACTGGCCAAAGAACAACCAGCCCCAGACACCTGCCCATAACAACCCGGTATAGCCGAAGGGCGCCAGCGCCCCGGCCTCGGCCATGCTGAAGGCGCGGACCAGAAACCACTGGCTCAGCGTGCCGAACAGCGCCAGCGCCAGAAACAGCCACAGATCGCCCCGCGCGACCGGCTGCCACAGGAATGGCACCAGCAGCGATGTCGCCACCGTGCCCACCACCGCCGACCAGGTGACCGAGGTGGCGACGGAATCGCTGCGCACCATCCGCGTCAGCAAGGCGCCTGCGGCATAGGTGAAGGCCCCGGCCAGCGGCAGCAGCGCCGCCACCTCGAACACGCCCGGACTCGGACGGATGATCAGCATCGCCCCGACCAGCGCGGCGGCGATCCCGGCAATGCGGCGCGGCCCGATCCTCTCGCCCAGAAACAGCGCCGCCCCCAGGGTGATCAGCACCGGGTTGATATCCATGATCGCGGTGGCCTCGGCCAGCCCGATGAATTGCAACGAGGTAAAGAACAACCCGACCGAGGCCAGCTGCATCAGCGCCCGCGCGAATTGCATCCCGGGCTGGCGGGTGCGCAACTGCACCAGCAGACGCCCCCGAAAGATCACCGCGAAGATCATCAGATTGCCGACAAAGCGCGTCCAGACCACCTGCACTGGATGATAATCCTGCGTCAGCGCCTTGGCCGTCGCATCCATCAGGGTGAATCCCAGCACCGCCAGCAACAGCAGCGCGATGCCTGTGGGCTGGTCATTTCCGGGCTGGCGCAGCCCGTCGCGTTCGCGCCCCATCAGCGCAAAGGCCCGCGCCAGAACCCGCATCACCGCACCCCATGATCAAACCCAAAAAGACACAGCCGGACCCGAAAAACCGGCTGCATCTCTGGTGTGAAAAAATCCCCGCCGGAGGCAGGAATCCCTTAAAGCAGCGCCCGGACCTTCTCGACCACGGCCTCCGGGGTGATCCCGAACTCCTTGTAAAGGGTCGGCGCCGGGGCCGAGGCGCCAAAGCCGGTCATGCCGACGAAATCGGATTTCTCCTCGCGCCCGCGCTCGCCCAGCAACAGCCAGTCCCAAGGCTGGCGAATGGCGGCCTCGACGGCGATGCGCACGGAGTTTTCCGGCAGAACCTCGCGGCGGTAATCGGCGGATTGCGCGCGGAACAGCTCCATCGAGGGGACCGAGACCACGCGGGTTGGCGTGCCGCCCTGTTCCAGCGCCTCGCGCGCGGCCACCGCGATCTCGACCTCGGAACCCGTCGCCATCAGCACCACCGCAGGCGCGGCGCTGGCCTCGCGCAGCACATAGGCGCCTTTCGCCGTCAGGTTCTCGCCCGAACCCTCTTCGCGCAGCAAGGGCAGGTTCTGTCGCGACAGGGCCAGAACCGAAGGCGTCGATTTCTGCGATAACGCGATTTCCCAGGCCTCGGCGGTCTCGATCTGATCGCAGGGGCGCAGGGTCAGCGTGTTCGGGGTGGCGCGGCAGATGGCCAGATGCTCGACCGGCTGGTGGGTCGGGCCGTCCTCGCCCAGACCGATGCTGTCATGGGTCATCACATAGACCACCGGCAGCCCCATCAGCGCCGACAGCCGCATTGCGCCGCGCGCGTAATCGGTGAAGCACATGAAGGTGCCGCCATAGGGGCGGAAACCGCCATGCAGCCAGATGCCGTTCATCGCCGCGGCCATGCCATGCTCGCGGATGCCGTAATGGATATAGCGGCCCAGACGGTTTTCGGCGTTGAATATCCCCTGATCCGAGGTCTTGGTGTTGTTCGATCCGGTCAGGTCGGCCGAGCCGCCGAAGTTTTCCGGCATATGCGGGTTAAGCACTTCCAGCACATTCTCGCTGGCCTTGCGGGTGGCGACCTTGGGCTTGGCATCCACCGTCTGCTGTTTCAGCGCGGCGATGGCCGGGGCCAGTTGCGGGTTCACGTCGTCGCCGATGCGGCGGCTGAATTCGGCACGGGAATCGCCGGTCAGCGCATCGACGCGGGCGTTCCATGCCTTGCGGGCCCCGGCGCCTTTCGCGCCGATCGCGCGCCAGTCGGCGGCGATGTCCTCGGGGATCTCGAAGGCCACGCCGTCCCAGCCATAGGCCTTGCGGGTGGCGGCGATCTCGTCGGCCCCAAGGGGCGAGCCGTGGGCCTTGGCGCTGTCGGCCCGGGTGGGCGCGCCGAAGCCGATGATGGTCTTGCACGACACCAGCACCGGGCGGCCATCGTCCTGCGCGGCTTCGGTCAGGGCGCGGTCGATGTCGGCGGCGTCATGGCCGTCGCAGGACAGCACCCGCCAGCCCGAGGCCGCAAAGCGCGCCAGTTGGTCGGTGCGGTCCGACAGGCTGACCCGGCCGTCGATGGTGATGTCGTTATTGTCCCACAGCACGATCAGCCGGCCCAGGCCCTGCGCGCCCGCCAGACCCACGGCCTCCTGACTGATGCCTTCCATCAGGCAGCCGTCGCCGGCGATGACCCAGGTGCGGTGGTCGCACAGTTCCGGCCCGAATTCGGCGCGCATCGCCTCTTCGGCCATGGCCATGCCGACCGAGGTCGCGATGCCCTGACCCAGCGGGCCGGTGGTGGTCTCGACGCCTTCCACATGACCGTATTCCGGATGGCCCGCGGTGATCGCGCCCCATTGGCGGAAATTGCGGATCTGCTCCAGCGACATCTGCTCGTATCCGGTCAGGTGCAGCAACGCATAGATCAGCATCGAGCCGTGGCCCGCCGACAGCACGAAACGGTCGCGGTCGAACCAGTTGGGGGCGGATGCGTCGAATTTCAGGTGGTTGCGGAACAACACCGTCGCCACATCGGCCATGCCCATCGGCATGCCGGGATGGCCGGAATTGGCGGCCTCGACCGCGTCCATCGCCAGCACGCGGATCGCGCTGGCCAGTTTCCAATGTTCGGGGTCGGCCTTGCGGCGGGCGTCGATGTCCATGGCGGTCCCTCTGGGCTGGTGACTTTGCAAACCTGTTAGGCATGAAGCCGTGCGGTTGCAAGCGCGAGGGTTCAGGGCTAGCGTCCCTCCGGCAACAGAACGGACCTTTTCCATGAGCGAATTTCCCGCAATCATCGGCTTTCGCAAGGACCGGATCGGCGCACGTCTGACCGGGCTGCTGAACGTTCTGCGGCTGGGGCGCAAATTCGATTGCCCGGCGCGCTTCATCTGGCTGTCCGAGCCGGGCGGCCCCTATCCCGAACTGACCGACCCACGAGAGTTTCTGGACAAGGATTTCGTCGCCCGCCACATCTCTGTCGTGGACAGGGCCCCGGATCTGTCGGGGCGTGGTGATCTTGGTCTGCTGGCAAAAAAGCTGGACGCCGACCATATGCGCCAGCGCCTTGGGGTGGGCGAGCGTTTCGTCAGCGATGCGGCTTTCGATGTCATCTCCTTCATGGGCGAGCCGCCCGATGCCGCACGTGCCGAGATTGCCGCGCTGGCCACTGATCTGCCGCTGGCGCCGCGTCTGGCCAAAATCCTTGCCCGCGCCGAAAAGCGGCTGTCCAGACGGGTCGATGGCGGGCTGGCGCAGGCGGCGGCGATCCATATGCGGCGCGGCGATCTACTGGACGGCGACCCGTGGTCGCTCAGCTCATGGGCGGCCAAATTCGCCCCGGACGAGTTTTTGCGGATCTGGGCCGATGCCCAGCCTGGTGCGGTGATCGTCTTTACCGATACCCCGGCGGCGGCGCGTCACATGGCGGCGGGCAACGACCGGATCATGCCCATCGACAGCCTGCTGGACATGGACAAGCTGACGGCGACCGAGCGCGACATGCTGGAACTGCTGATCATGTCGCGCTGCGCCCGGATCGGGGCCTCCAGCGGCAGCGCCTTTTCGCTGGCGGCGGCCTCGATCGGCAAGGCCGAATTCGTGCCCCTGCCGCAGAACCTGTCGCCCGAGCAGCGGATCGCGGCCTATCAGGCGCTGCTGGACCGGGTCATCGACGCGCCGGACAGCTTTTTCGCCCCCGGCGATCTGGCGCAATCGCTGCAATATGCCTCTCGCCACGCCATCGGGCAGGGGCAGGCGGGGCGGCTGGCCGATGCGCTGAAGGACCGCGAGGCGCTGATGCAGGCCCATCCCTTCGTGCGGCGCATTCAGGCGGAATGTCTGGTGGCGGCGGGGCGACTGCCCGAGGCACGCCGCACGGCCCGCGCCGGGATGTCAGATCCGCGAATGGCTGGCCGCGACCGCAAGCATTGCCGAAGCATGCTGGTGGCGATGCATGTTCAGGCCGATCCCGACAGCGAGGCATCGGCGCACGAATTTCTGTCGCTGGTTTTTTCGCAGGCGGCAGGCGATACCCCTTGGACGGGCCAGATGGCGGCGGAACTGCTGGGAGGTGATGGGCCGTTATCGCGGGCGATGATGTTTCCGCACCGACTTGCGCCGGAATTGACCGAAACCGGCGAGGAAAGCACGATTCTGCGGCCATGGTTCTATCTGGCTGATTGGGAGGAACTGCTGGACGATGATGCAGCGCGCCGCCCGCTGGTCGGCGGTCCCGACATTCATCTGAAGCTACGCGGCCTTGGTCCTGTTCCGCGAGAGATGGACAAGGCACTGACCGAAGGGCAGGAGCCCGCAGCCCCTGACACCGAAGAGGACGCGCAGCGAATCGGGCTGGCCGCGGCGATCCTGTCGCTGCACGGGCGCTATGCCCGCGCGCTGCGGATGCTGCACTGGCTGGAAAGGTTGCACCCCGAGGATGCATTGATCCGCAAGCGGCTGGCTGATACCTGCTTCCGGCTGGGCAATGTGCAGCGCGGCATCGGGCATATGCGCGAGGCGCTGCAACTGGCCGAGGATCCGTCCCTGCTGCAACTGTCCATGGCGCGGCGGCTGGCCGAGGCGGGAAAGCCGCATCAGGCCCGGAATATCATGCAGCAGGCGCTGGAACAGCGACCGGACAGCCCGTTGATGCAGCGTCAGCAGCGGCGGATTTCGATGGCGCTGGACCAGACCGGTCAGCCGGGGCGCGGGCCAAGGCAGGGCGCGGCGGCTTAATCCTCGTCCCTTGCGGGGTCGTTGCGGGCCAGCGGGTGGTGGTTCAGCACCAGATCGCGCATACGCTCGTCCAGCACATGGGTATAGATCTCGGTCGTGCCCAGATCGGCATGGCCCAGCAGCGTCTGGATACTGCGCAGGTCGGCGCCGCCTTCCAGCAGATGCGTTGCGAAGGCGTGGCGGATCACATGCGGGGTGACGCGGGACGGATCGACGTCCGCCGCCACCGCGATGTCGTTCAGCAACCGGCCAAAGCTTTGACGCGGCATATGTCCCGCCGCACCCGGCGCGGGAAACAGCCAGCGCGCGCCGCGCCCCGCGATCAGCCGGGCCAGAGGGCTGCCCTCGGGCGGGTTGTCGCGCAATTGCAGCCAGTCGGTCAGCGCCTGCCGCGCGGGCGGGGTCAGCGGCACCAGCCTTTCCTTGCCGCCCTTGCCGCGGATCAGCAGCACGGCGGGATCGCCCCGGCAGGCGGCGACGGGCAGGGCAACCAGCTCGCTGACGCGCATGCCAGTGGCATAGAGCAGCTCGATCAGGCACAGGTTGCGCACCCGGTCCGAGGGCTTGCGACCGATGCCCGGGGCGGCGGCCAGCATTGCCTCGATCTCGGCCTGGTCCAGCGTCTTGGGCAGGCGGCGGGGGCGGCCGGGGCCACTGATGCGGATGGCGGGATCGTCCTCGCGCCAGCCTTCCTCCAGCGCGAAGCGGGTGAACTGGCGGATCGAGGACAGCCGCCGCGCCCGCGTTGCCCGCGACAGGCCCTGCGCATCGCAAAAGGCCAGATAATCCTTGACGATTTCGCGGGTCAGTCCGGCCAGCGACAGATCGCGCCGCGCCAGCCATTCGGACAGGTCGCGCAGATCGCGCCCGTAGGCCAGCAGCGTATTGCGCGCCGCCCCGGCCTCGGCGGCCTGCGCATCCAGAAAGGCCGAGATCGCGGTGCCATCGCCTTTGGGCAGGACCGAGGCCATCAGTTCTCGGGCCCGATCAGGGGTTGCAGCGACAGTTGCGCGCGGGCCAGATCGGCATCCTCATCCAGCCCCAGCGCCGTCAGCATCGCCAGCCCGCGCCCGGCCCGCGTCAGATCACCGTCAAGCCCGGCGTCGATATCGGCCAGCGCAGCCAGAAGCGCCTCTCCGCGCGCCTCGGCGGGGGGGTGGACGGGATCGGCGGTCAGGGCGTCATCGGCGGCGACGGGATCGGCGACGGGCAACCCGTGCCATTGCCGCAGCCAGCCGGCGATCTCGGCCGCGCGGCCCTCGGTGGTTTCGGGCAGATCCGCCGCCACCATCGACGCCAGCACATCGGCCATGCCCGCGCCGCGGAATTCGTCGAAGGCGCGGGGCAGGGCGGTGCTGACATCACCGGCGGCCATAGCGGCCTCCAGCGTGCGCATGGCGCTGGCGCGTTCCCAGACCCCGCCCGACGCCGCGGGCTTCTGTTCGGCATAGATCTGGCGCAGCCGGGCGGCGGGAATCGCCCCGGCGCGGGCCAGACGCTCGGCGGCCTCCAGCCGGGCCTTCCAGCCGCTGTTCAGCCGCAGGTCGGATTGCGCGAAGGCCACCGGCAGCGGCGAGGTCGGCAGCGGCTGACCGATCGCCTCGTGGATGCGGAAATCCAGCGGCGTCATGCGTTCGGCGGGGTCCAGAACGTCATCGCTGTCAACGAAGGCATCGTCCAGAAAATGGGTCAGCATGATCGCCTGCCGCTCGTCGATCAGGCCCAGAATTTCGGCACCGTGCAGGCTGACGGCGGCGGCGGCCCAGTCGCCGCCCTGCGCCAGACAGAAGATCCGCGCGGCAAAGCTGGGGGCGATGCCAGGCGTGCCATTCATGATGTCGCAGGCGCGGGTCTCGTCGCCCTCCAGCAGGGCGATGTCGAACAGGCGGCGGAACACTTCGGGATCGCCCGGCCCCGCCGTCACCAGCAGCGCCTGCGCCTGTTCCAGCGCGCCCATGTCCAGCAGCCGGTCGGCCCGGGCCAGAAACAGATGGCCGCGACGACTGCCATCGGCGCCGGTCGGAGGCGTCAGCTGCGCGGTCAACACCCGGCGCAGCAGCACATTCATCGCGGGCAGGCGGGCCGGGGTTTGCAGGATCAGCGGCGCCAGCACCTGCGCATCGCTGCCCTGCCACAGATCGCGCGGCAGACCGGCGCGGCGGGCGGTGATGGTGCCGCCCGCATCGGGATCGCCGCCATCCAGCCGGGTCACCTGAACCTCGCCCACGGCGCCGGATTCCGCCACCGGCTGAACCGCCCCCGGCCCCATCCCCGGAGGCGAGGCATCGCCGGGCCGCCAGGCCGAGCTTTCGCGCTCGGGGGCTTGCACGCTGCCCGACAGCCAGTCGCTGGCCGACAGCGGCTGTTGCTGTGCCAGCGCCGCCCCGGCACTTATGGCCAGCCACAGCGCGGTGGCGGCGATCAGGTCATATGACGCTCTATTCGCTGTCGGCATCGGTCTCGCTATCGGTCGCGGCAGTGTCGCCGGCGGCAGGCGCGGCATCCGTCACCGGCACGCGAACCTCTCTCTGCCGGGGCTCCATGTCGCCAAAATAGGCATAGCCCACCAGAGCGACCACGGCCGCCAGAATCACCACCACCACAAGCTTCAGCAGCCGCATCGGTCTTGCCCCTTGTTTCCTGCCTTTTCGTCCTTGCCGGACCCGGTCTTTCGCCGGTCAACCCGAATATATATGGCAATTTCCGAAAGATCACGCCATTCACGGCAATTGTGAGACTGAAATGGGGGACTGTTGCGGATGAAGGGCCGGCTGAAGCGTCATATCGTCCTGATCGGCATGATGGGCGCGGGCAAGACCGTGATCGGAACCGAACTGGCCCGGCGGCTGCATGTCGGTTTCACCGATTCCGATGTCGAGATCGAATCCGCCGCCGCGATGAGCATCAGCGAGATTTTCGCCCGCGACGGCGAGGCGTTTTTCCGTGACCGCGAAACGCAGGTGCTGGCGCGGCTGCTGAAGGGCACGCCGGGGGTGATCTCGACCGGCGGCGGGGCATGGATGCGGGCCGAAAACCGCGAGCTGATCTCGGCGCAGGCGCTGTCGATCTGGCTGAACTGCGATCTGGAGACGCTGTGGCACCGGGTCCGCCAACGCCAGACACGGCCGCTGTTGCAGACCAGCAACCCCAAGGCGGTGCTGACCGAGTTGCTGGCTGCGCGCAATCCGGTCTATGCACTGGCCGAGATGAGTTTCCCCTCGCAATCCGGCGAGACGGTCGAGGCCGCGACCAGCCGGTTGCTCGAGGCGATCCGCAAGACCCAACCCGACCTGCTGGAGATGAAATGACCGAGACAGCCACCGTTCATGTGCCGCTGGGGGATCGCGCCTATGACGTGCGCATCGGCCCCGGTCTGATCGACCGCGCGGGCGCCGAAATCGCGCCGCTGTTGCAGCGTCCCCGCGTGGCCATCGTCAGCGACGAGACCGTGGCGGCGCTGCATCTGGCGCGGTTGCAGCAGGCGCTGAAGGCCGATGGGATCGACAGCGTGGCGCTGAGCCTGCCTGCCGGAGAGGCCACCAAAAGCTGGCCGCATCTGATGCGGGTCGTGGACTGGCTGCTGGAACAGAAGATCGAGCGTCGCGATATCGTCATTGCCTTCGGTGGCGGCGTGATCGGCGATCTGGTCGGTTTCGCTGCCGCAATCCTGCGGCGCGGGGTGCGTTTCGTGCAGGTCCCGACTTCGCTGCTGGCGCAGGTGGACAGCAGCGTCGGCGGCAAGACCGGCATCAACTCGGCCCACGGCAAGAACCTGATCGGGGCGTTTCACCAGCCCTCGCTGGTGCTGGCCGATATCGCGGTGCTGGACACGCTGCGCCCGCGCGATTTTCTGGCGGGCTATGGCGAGGTGGCGAAATACGGGCTGCTGGGGGATGCGGAATTCTTCGGCTGGCTGGAAAAGAACGCGCCGAACCTGTCGTGCGACATGGATGCACGGCTTTATGCCGTGGCCCATTCGGTGCGGATGAAGGCCGGGATCGTGACCCGCGACGAGACCGAGCAGGGTGAACGCGCGCTGCTGAATCTGGGCCATACCTTTGGCCATGCGCTGGAGGCCGCGACCGGCTATTCCGACCGGCTGCTGCATGGCGAAGGGGTGGCGATCGGCTGTGCGCTGGCCTTCGATCTGTCGGCGCGGATGGGCCTGTGCAGCCAGGAGGCACCGTCGCGCGTGCTGGAACATCTGCGGCAGATGGGGATGCCGTCGCGGCTGTCGGATATCGCGGACAATTTGCCCGATGACGCGGCGCTGATCGCGCTGATGGGTCAGGACAAGAAGGTGGTCGATGGCCGCCTGCGCTTCGTTCTGGCCCGCGACATCGGTGAGGCTTTCGTCAGCGACGACGTGCGGGGCGAGGTTCTGCATAAGGTTCTGGCGTCGGCGCGCGACTGACCGCGCGGCTGCCTTCCGTCCCGGCCGGGCGCAGCCTTTCCACCCCCATCGAGGGGGCGGAAAGGCTGGGCGGACAAGCCGCCGGATACGTTCCGCATATGCTGTCACGAAAAAGGCCGGGCGGATGTCCAGTCTTTCGCAGTTGCTGTGGCATAGGCCAGGTTGTCGGCTCTGAACAACCGTGTCAGGCGGGCAATGCTTACCTGTGAAGGGGCCTTTCGCGCCAGGTGGTTACCGCAATCAGATGGAGTAGCAGGGCCCAAAGCGCCCTGATATGGGCCAGGATCTTGCGGATATTGTGGCCACAGGCACAGAGAACGGCGAAGACCGCGTCGCCGATGCGGCCCTTCAGCGGACATCTGGCAAGACGTCCGTCACTCTTCATGTGACCGATTTCGGGTTCGATGGCGCTGCGTCGTTTCAGGAACTTGGCCAGTAACGGCGTGATGCCGCGCCGCATGCCGCTGATCAGGATCTTGGTGGTGCCCACGCCATGGCGCGGTCGACCACGGCGAGGCTGGGCCTCGTATCGGTCAGGATCGCGACCTGCTCCAGTGCAGGTGCCGGGGTGTGGCCATCATAAGGGTTGCCGGGAAAGCTGCGGGCGCCGACCATGAAGCCGCCGTCGAGGGTGGTCGCGAGGCTGACCCTGGTGCCGAATTCGTAGCGGACCCGCGCCTTGCCCTTGGAGATGCAATCGACCTCGGGCTCATGCAGGGAAAAGAGCTTGTCTTTGCTCTTCGGCCCCTGTTCCAGCAGGCGCCCGACCAGCCAGAGCGCGTCCAGAACCCTCTCGCGCAGGGGGCCTTGCGGAATGTCCTGCAAATGCCGGCGCAGGTCCCGGCGGATCCTGCCGGCATAGCCCTTGAACTGGCGCAGGGCCCTGCGCATGCGCTTGAACTGGCGGGCATGGGCGTAGCGCCCGACCTGGATGGCCAGCCGCGGTGCAAGACGGGCATAGCTCTGGCGCAACTCGATCCCGGCCTCCTTCGCCAGACCGACCATCAGAGCCCGGGCGCGCTCGTAAAGCCGGGCATCCGTCGGATGGGCGATGTTTTTCTCCATCACGGTCGTATCGACTGCGATCCGCTTCAGGCTCTTGTCGGTGGCCTATCTCGCGCCCGAGGTGCTGAAGCGGCTGACCTGCGGACGCGAGGCCTCGGCGGTCAGCCTCTACGATCTGAGCGTTCTTGCGGGGGAGACTTGGCAGGAACAGGCCGAGCGTGCGCTCGGCTGACCTTCAGGTGCGCGGAAGCCAAGCCTCCATCGCCAGCCATTCCTTATTCTGGGGAGCGCCGCTGGTGCGCCACACGATAGCTGTATGGCGCGACCTCCTCGACCGTCACCATGTCCCCGGCTCGCGTGCCGTTCGCCTCGAAGAATTCGCGAATCCAGCTGCGCTTGCGGAAGAACCGCTTCGCGCCGTCGAGGTCGGTCATGACCGCAGCGCCTCCGCCCCAGTCGACGGCAATCTCGCGCCGGGCGGCTGAGGCACGGTTCGATCCGCCGATTGCATCGGCTGGGAACTTCTCGAAGAAGCTCCGCAGATAGATGTGGTTGTTGTCGATGTTGCCCTGCGTGATTTCGGTCGTACCGATGTGGCGTCCGGCATGCGGGTGCCGGATCGGGCCTGACGGCATTGGTGCCGCCGCAGGTTCGGACACAGCCATCACGATGTGGTCGTCACCCTCGATCAGATCAAAATCATCGTCGTCCGCAATCGGGTTCTGCGCGGCCTGCACCGGGGCCTCTGCGCGGAGAGGCTGAACGCCCTCGGCGCGCAGAACGACCTCTGCCGCCGCGCGGGCATCCTCGCCTGCGTCATGGTGATCGAATACCAGGCCAAGACGCTGCTTGAGGCTTGCAAGGCCGTGTCCACCGTTGCCCCGCAACTCGGGCCAGGCGGCGCGGGCAACATGGACGCTGTCGCGCCAGTCCCACTGCGGGATCGGCAGGCCACGGTTTCCGCAAGCGGCAGCGACCGCGCTGCGGTCAAAGCCCGAGTGCTGATAGACAGTCGTACCCTGCAAGGCACTTTGCAGGACTGGCAGAACTTCGGCAAAGGTCGGGGCGCCTTGGACCGTGCGGGCGCTGATCCCGTGCAGATAGGTGAACACCCAGCGATCCACCTGCGGATCAACATAGGTCGTCCAGGTCTCGATGGAATTGTCGGGGCGCACGCAGGCCATGCCAATCTGGCAGATGCTCCCGCGGTCAGTATTCGCCGTCTCGACATCCAGCGCGAAGAAGCGGAACGGGCCCTTCGGAAAGGGAGCGACACGGGCCAGCCGGATGGGCGCGGGCTTCGGCGCTGGTGCCGCGCCGCTGCGGGCCATAGCGACAAGGAAGCGCAGCCGCTGCCGCTCGATGGCCGCCAGTTCCCGTGCGCCCCATCCAAGGCGGCTCAGCGTGGCTTCGACCAGATCGGTCGGTTCATCATAGGTCTGCGTCCGGCGCCGGTTCCAGGCAATGGCGTGGTCGGGCGCGAGGGAAAGCACCTCCGCCTCCAGCCGGGCGATATCGACGGCGTCAGGCAGGGGCAGCCAGACCGCCCGGCAGTGATCGACGACAAATTCGTTGCGCAGCGCTTTGGCGATATCGCCATCGGCCTTGGTCAGCGCATCCTTGCGGTCGCGCCACATTCGGCCGGTGTTGTACATCTGCGAGAAGTAGTGGCTCATACCTTCCGAGCCGGTCCGATGGCGCTGGTGGATCCGTTCATGGAAGGTCTGATCGGTCGAACTGGTCGATCCGATATAGCGAAGATCACCAAGATGATCGACGAGGCCGTAAAGGCCGCGCGCATCGCGCGGCGCCTCAACAGTCGGGCGGGGCGCCGCTTCGAGAAGGGCGGAAAGCAGGTCTTCGGCAGAAAAATGCATCATCAAAATCCGGATCACATGGACATCAGCTGGCGGCGGTCAGGCCGTTTTCTCATCCGTCCAAGGCCCGTTCGACATTGCTCCACGCTATGAGGGAGAAGCTGGATTGTCATCAAGGACTTCGCGCCACCCCGCACAACCACGCCGCCCTCAGGTGTCTCTGATCGCATCGACAGCGGTCGAACCCGCCTCAACCCCGGCTCAATCCGATTCTGCCAAGTGGCTGAAAGAACGTCACCTTTTGAATCCGCCTCGATCTTGGTGAAGGGCGGGTGGAAAGAGACGCAGAGCGTTCAGAGACCGATTTCGGGCCATCGCCCAGTCTCCGAAAGTCGGATGGCTCGGCTAAACTCCTTTGAAACAGAAAGAAAAAAGGCCCTGTCAGGGGCCTCGTCGTGGGTTCGCGATTTGAATGTGGCGGAGGGAATGGGCCTGATATCCAACCTTCTCCACCTTAAGTTATTGATTTCCTTAAGACGGTGGGGCGTCCTCAAGCATAGCTCAATGCATCGATGTGCTATGACGGCGGTTGGTTCAATCAGACCTTGACCTTCCAGTGACAGGAAGGAGCACATTGATCCTGAAGGCCCGAACATCGGCCTTCACGCGGCTGAGACCGCGAAAGGAGAACACCATGTCCACCGTCAATCCTCACGCAGGCCACGTCCACTCAGACGCCGAAATGCCGAAGGTCCACGATGCGCCTGCAACCGGACCGACGGCCATCGACCCTGTCTGCGGCATGACGGTGACCCTGAAGCCGGAGACCCGATCGGAAACCTTCGACGGACAGGACTTCCATTTCTGTTCGGGCAAGTGCCAGACGAAGTTCCAGGCCGATCCCTGGTTCTACGCCTCTGGTCGTGCCGCAGGCCGCAAGAAAGCTGTTCCGGCTAACGTCCAGTACACCTGCCCGATGCATCCGGAGATCGTGCGCGATGCGCCGGGGTCCTGCCCGATCTGCGGTATGGCGCTGGAACCGATGGTACCCTCGGATGAGCCCAGCGAGGAACTGACCGACTTCACGCGGCGGATGTGGATCTCGGCCGCCGCGGCGGTGCCGCTCATCATCCTGACGATGGGCGAACTGGTGGCGCTGCCGGTGCGCGACTGGATCGGTCACCAGACGGCAAGCTATCTCGAATTCGTGCTGGCGACGCCGATCATCCTCTGGGCGGCCCTGCCGTTCTTCCGCCGTGGCTGGGACTCGGTGCTGAACCGGTCACCCAACATGTGGACGCTGATCAGCCTTGGCGTAGGGGCGGCGTATCTCTATTCGCTGGTCGCGACCTTCCTGCCTGGCGTGTTCCCGGAGCAGTACCGGATGGGCCACGGCGTGGGTACCTACTACGAGGCGGCGGTGGTGATCGTTGCGCTGGTCTTCGTGGGTCAGGTCCTAGAGTTACGGGCGCGCGAACGGACCGGTGATGCGATCCGCGCGCTCCTCGACCTCGCGCCCAAGACTGCGCGGCGCATCCTGCCGGATGGCACCGAATACGACGCACCGCTCGAGAACATCATGGAGGGCGACCGGCTCCGCGTGCGCCCCGGCGATGCCGTACCGGTGGACGGGACGGTGATCGAAGGGCGGTCTTCGCTGGACGAGAGCATGCTGACTGGCGAGTCGATGCCAGTGGAAAAGGGCCCGGGCGATGCGGTGACCGGGGCCACGATCAACAAGAACGGCTCTCTGGTGATCGAGGCAGGAAAGGTCGGCTCCGACACCGTGCTGGCGCAGATCGTGGCCATGGTGTCGAACGCGCGCCGGTCCCGCGCGCCGATCCAGGGTCTGGCCGACCGTGTGTCGGCGGTGTTCGTGCCGACGGTGGTCGCCATCGCCATTATAGCCTTCGTCGTCTGGCTGACCGTCGGCCCCGAGCCCGCGCTGGTCTTCGCCATCGCCTCGGCGGTCTCGGTGCTGATCATCGCTTGTCCCTGCGCGTTGGGGCTGGCGACGCCAATCTCGATCACCACGGCGGCGGGGCGCGGCGCGCAGGCGGGCGTGCTGATCAAGGACGCAGAGGCGCTGGAGCGCATGGCAAGCGTCGACACGCTGATCGTGGACAAGACCGGCACCTTGACCATGGGCAAGCCGAAGCTGACTGACACAGTGGCGCTGGCCGATGTTCCCGAGGCCGACCTGCTGTCGCTGGCTGCGGCGCTGGAGCGCGGCTCGGAACACCCGCTGGCCGAGGCCATCGTCGAGGGAGCCGAGGCACGGGGCGCCGCGCGCCAGGAGGCCACGGACTTCGAAGCTGTGACCGGCAAGGGCGTGCAGGGCCGCGTCGGCGGCCGTGTCGTGGCGCTCGGCAACGCGGCAATGATGAAGGAGATGGGGCTCGACTCAACGCAGGCCGAGGCAAAGGCAGACATCCTGCGCGCCGAGGGCAAGACGGCGATGTTCATCGCGGTCGACGGCACGCTTGCCGGCATCGTGGCGGTTGCCGACCCGATCAAGGACAGCACCGCACAGGCCATCAGGGAACTTCATGCCCAGGGACTGCGGGTCATCATGGCGACCGGCGACAACGAGCGCACGGCGCAGGCGGTCGCGGGCAAACTCGGGATCGACGAGGTTCGCGCCGGCGTCCTGCCCGAGGCCAAGAAGGATCTGATCGACCAGTTGCGCCGCGACGGCCACAAGATCGCGATGGCGGGTGACGGGGTGAACGACGCGCCCGCGCTGGCTGCCGCCGATGTCGGGATCGCCATGGGCACGGGGGCCGATGTGGCGATGGAAAGCGCCGGGATCACCCTTCTTGGCGGTGACCTGATGGGCATCGTCCGGGCGCGCAAGCTGGCCCGCGCCACCCTGCGCAACATCAAGCAGAACCTGTTCTTCGCCTTCGCCTACAACGCCCTTGGCGTGCCGGTCGCGGCCGGGCTGCTCTACCCCCTTACCGGGATGTTGCTGTCGCCCATGATCGCCGCGGCGGCGATGAGCCTGTCGTCGGTGTCGGTGATCACCAACGCGCTGCGGCTCAGGCGGATCGAGTTGTGAGGGATTGACGATGGCCGAGACACCGAACCGCTGGGAAGGCGTCTACCAGAGCAAGCAGGAGGCCGAGACAAACTGGTTCGAGGACCGTCCGCAGGTATCGCTCGACCTCATAGCGGAGACAGGCGCGGGCAAGGATGCGGCCATCGTCGATGTCGGTGCCGGCTCAACGAGGCTGGTGGATTGCCTGCTGGACCAGGGGTTCCGCCGCATAACGGTTCTCGATCTCTCCGAAACCGCCTTGCGCACGGCGCGCGCGCGGCTATCGCCGGATGCACCGGTCGAGTGGGTGGTGGCAGACGTCCTGCACTGGCAGCCCTCCGGCCGATTTGACGTCTGGCATGATCGGGCCGCGTTCCATTTCCTGACCGAGGCTTCCGATCAGGACGCCTATCTCCGGGGCATGGATCGGGCCCTTGTCCCCGGCGGCCACGCCATCATCGGAACGTTCGCGCCAGATGGTCCGTCGTCGTGCAGCGGCTTGCCGGTCGCACGTTATGATGCGGCCCTGCTTTCGGAACGGCTGGGTAGCGCCTATTGGCTCGTCCGATCGCTGAGCCACGAACACCGAACGCCGTGGGACAGCGTGCAGCGGTTCCACTTCGCGCTCTTCCGGAAGGCCTGACTCAATCCGATGGCGATCAATCAGCGGAGGCCGCGTTCGACCGCTGCGCCTGCGCGTCGCGAATGTGCTGGGGCCATGTTGACTTGATGTAGTCCAGAATCGCTTCGATCTCGCTCTGGTCCAGCACAGAACCGAAGCCCGGCATGCCCGACGTGAAGGTCACGTCCATGTCGTCCAGGACAGCCTGACCGCCTCGAGTGATGTAGTCGATGAGCATCGCATCATCATGATGCCAGGTGTGGCCGGTCTCATCATGGGGCGGCGCGGGATAGAGGCCGTTGGCGTCGGAGCTGCGCCAGTCGGGCTGTCCCTCCAGATCGACGCCGTGGCAGGCCGCGCAGTGCTCTACGTAAAGCGCGCGGCCGGCACCGGTATCTGTCTCGGATGCGTGAAGGAACGCCGCGGCCGGAAGCGGCATGAGCCCGATCAACGCGGACAATGCGGGCAACAGAAGTAGGTCGGGCAAGATAGGTTTGACCGGCATCCGGTGCGCCCGTCTGCGCCAGGACCCGGCCATCAGCGAAAGAAAACGTATTTGACGAGAGCGGCGACGGCGAGCGCCAAGAGGACAGCGACCACAAGGCCCCACAGTCCCATTCCCCACATCATGCCGTCGCCCATCATCATTCCGATCCCCTGAGTCCTAATGGTCGCGCGACTTTCCCGAGAGCCCGTCGATGATCGGGCATTCGGGGCGGGCGTCGCCATGACAGGTTTCGACCAGATGCCCGAGCATCTCCCGCAGCCCGGTCAGTTCCGCGATCTTGCGGTCGATCTCGCCGAGCTTTTCGGTGGCGATCGCCTTCACATCCGCGCTGGCGCGGTCGCGGTCGGTATAGAGGGAAAGCAGCTGCCTGCATTCCTCGACCGAAAACCCGAGGCTGCGGGACCGCTGGACGAAGCGCAGCCGGTGGACGTCCTCGTTGGAATAGTCACGGTAGCCGTTCGCAGCCCGGTCGGCCGTCAGGAGCCCGATGTCCTCGTAGTAGCGGATCGTCTTGGGCGGCAGGCCCGATTGCCTGGCGGCTGTTCCAATGTTCATGGCGGCATCTCCATCACTGCTCCCGCCAACATAAGCGTTCCAGCCGCTGGAAGCTCAAGTGATTTCGATGCGCGCGGACAGAAGTGGCCGCGAGGGTTGTCCCGCGCGGCCAGCGAGGCTTTAGTTGGCGCTTTCAGCGAGCCACGTGGTCATCCGCTCGATCTCGGGGCCCTGTGCCGCGATGATCTCCTCGGCGAGCGCGCGCATCTGCGGATCGTCGCCGTGCTCGAGCAAAACCTCGGCCATGTCGATGGCGCCCTGATGATGGGCGATCATTCCACAGGCGAAGGCAACGTCGGCATCCTCCATCATCATGCCTTCGTGCATGGCCGGCATCGTGATCATCATCTTGCGCATGTTCTCCTGCACATGCTCGGGCATGGATTCGAGGTCCATGCCTCCCATGCCCATCATCTCCATCATGCCCGCGTCCATGCCGCCGGCTTGATCGCCGTGCATGCCACCGTGGCCCATGGCCGAATGGTCCATGCCACCCGAGGCTGCAGCTGTCGTGCACTGCTCGGGGAGCTGGAATTCCGCGTCCTGCGCCAGAGCAGGTGCCGAGAAGGCGGTTGCGGCGACAGCCGCGGCAAGGATCGTCTTTGCGATAGTCATCTTGAGGTCTCCTGAATGTATTGGTTTGTCGAGCGATCAAAGCCACGGACGTCGCGGAGGGGGGAGGATCACCCCTGGGTCGCTGCCTAGGCCCCACACCGCCGCTGCCGTCGTCGTCTCGTCGCAGACAGCCATCGTGGTCATTTCATGCGGGGCGACGGAAATCCCCGGACAGCAATGAGCCATCATGCAACAGCCTAGTGCCGCAGCATCACAGTCGGCGTCCATCTGAACGGTGACAAGGCTGTGCTGGTCGCTCGGTTTGGCATGAGCCTGGTGAGTATGGGCTTCCGCTTGCGCTGCGTGATCATAGGATGATGGGGAGCCAAAGTTGGCAGGCGGCCAGACGAAGGCGAATGCCAGCGCCAGTAACGCTGCCATTGCCAGGTTCGAAATCCGCGCTGATTTTTTCATCAATGGTTATCCACCAGGGAAGACGCTTACTCAGCAGTTACAACCCGCTTCAAGTAAGCGCGTTCCTCTTGGCGCTGCTTCTGACTATTGGCCGAGCGTCATGCCGCGGGGCGAGGCGAGAACCCGGCGTCCTCGAGCACGGACGCAACAGCAGATCGATCGACGCCCGACTCCACGGTCACCCGCTTCTGGGGCAAATCGATGTCGACCTTCGCCTGCGGATCGACCGAATGGATCGCCTTGGTGACGCTCCTGGCGCAGCCGCCGCACGTCATGTTGTCGATCTGGAACTGCATGGCACTCTCCTGAAGGGTTCTGCTTACCTTTCAAGATGGGGCTTCCAGTTGGTGGAAGGTCAAGGGGCGACATCAACACGAAATCGGGTGTTGACCTTCCAGTGACTGGAAAGAGCAGAAGAGCTCCAACAGCACTCGCCAATGGAGTTGACGATGAACGTCCACGCGACAGGAAGCGCCAAGATCGCTTCCAACCTGACACCAAAACTTGCCACCGTTTCGCTACCGGTCGTCGGGATGACCTGTGCGTCCTGCGTCGGGCGAGTCGAGAAGGCCTTGAACCGCGTTGAAGGCGTGGGAAAGGCGACGGTCAACCTCGCCACCGAGCGTGCCGATGTAACCTTGGTCCAGCCTGTCGATCAGGCCAGGCTGGTCCAGGCGATCGAAGACGCAGGCTACGAGGTTCCAGGCCGCAGGGTCACGCTCGCCATCGATGGCATGACCTGCGCGTCCTGCGTGGGGCGTGTGGAAAAGGCGCTGCTCGCAGTTCCGGGCGTCGCATCCGCCACCGTGAATCTGGCGACCGAACGTGCTTCGCTCTCGACTTCCGGCACTGTCACGGATCGCGATCTCGTCGCAGCAGTCGCCTCTGCGGGGTATGAGGCTCGGACGGTAAGCGGGAACGAAGACGACGAGGCCCATGCGTCCCGCAAGCAGGCGGAGCAAGCGGCCCTGGGCCGCGACGTCACTGTTGCGGCCATCCTGACGCTGCCGGTGTTCGTGCTGGAGATGGGCTCGCACCTGATCCCGGCCGTCCATGACCTCGTCATGACCACCATCGGCATGCGCGAAAGCTGGTACCTGCAGTTCGTTCTGACGACAGTGGTGCTGTTCTGGCCGGGCCTGCGGTTTTACCGGATCGGCCTGTCGGCGCTCATCAAGGCCGCGCCGGACATGAATTCGCTCGTCGCCGTCGGCACGCTGGCCGCCTGGACCTACTCGGTTGTGGCGACATTCACGCCGCAGCTTTTGCCCGCAGGAACGGTGAACGTCTATTTCGAGGCGGCCGCCGTCATTGTCACGCTGATCCTTCTCGGTCGCTACCTGGAGGCTCGGGCCAAGGGCAGGACCTCGGAAGCGATCAAGCGCCTTGTCGGTCTCCAGCCGAAGACGGCCCGCGTCCGCCGCGATGACAGGGTTGTCGAGGTGGCGCTTGGCGACGTCGTGACAGGCGACCTTGTCGATGTCCGACCCGGGGAGCGGATCGCCGTGGACGGCGAGGTCGTCGAGGGCGCGTCCTTCGTCGACGAAGCCATGATCACCGGAGAGCCGGTGCCGGTCGAGAAGCGGGCTGGCGCGACCGTGGTGGGTGGAACCGTCAACCAGACCGGCGCACTCACCTTCCGCGCAACCGCGGTCGGCGCCGACACCATGCTCGCGCAGATCATCCGTATGGTCGAGGAGGCTCAGGGCTCCAAGCTTCCCATCCAGGCGCTCGTTGATCGCGTGACGCTGTGGTTCGTGCCTGCCGTCATGGCGGCGGCCGCGCTCACTTTCCTTGTCTGGGCGATCTTCGGCCCGGAGCCTGCGATCACCTTCGCGCTCGTCAATGCGGTTGCCGTGCTGATCATCGCGTGCCCTTGCGCGATGGGCCTCGCGACACCCACGTCGATCATGGTCGGAACCGGGCGCGGCGCGGAGTTGGGCGTGCTGTTCCGCAAGGGCGAAGCGCTGCAGTCGCTCAAGGACGCCCGCGTGGTCGCGCTCGACAAGACCGGAACATTGACCGAAGGCAAGCCCACTCTGACTGACCTTGAGACCACCGGTGGTCATGCCCGCAACAACGTTCTGGCACTGATCGCTTCCGTCGAGGTGAAATCGGAGCATCCGATCGCGCGCGCCATCGTCGAAGCCGCCGAGGCAGACGGGTTGAAGCTGTCCGATCTGACCCGGTTCGAGAGCGTGACGGGCTATGGCGTCAGCGCCGATGTCGGCGGACGCCACGTCGAGGTCGGTGCCGACCGGTTCATGGAGAAGCTCGGGCTCGATGTCGGTGCATTCGCCACAATCGCCGCGCGACTGGCCGACGAGGGCAAGTCGCCGCTCTATGCCGCTGTCGAGGGCGAGCTCGCCGCAATCATCGCCGTCGCCGATCCCATCAAGCCGTCCACGCCGGAGGCCATCCGGGCCCTGCACGATCTCGGATTGAAGGTGGCGATGATCACCGGCGACAACCGGCGCACGGCGGACGCCATCGCACGACAGCTCGGGATCGACGAGGTCGTGGCCGAGGTGCTGCCGGACGGCAAGGTGGAGGCCGTCAGGGCGCTGAAGCGCCAACATGGCGGGCTTGCCTATGTCGGGGACGGCATCAACGACGCGCCCGCATTGGCCGAGGCGGATGTCGGCATCGCCATCGGCACCGGAACCGACATCGCCATCGAGGCCGCCGATGTCGTCCTCATGTCGGGCAGCCTCAAGGGCGTTCCGAATGCGATCGCGCTGTCAAAGGCGACGATCCGGAACATCCGGCAGAACCTGTTCTGGGCCTTCGCCTACAACACCGCGCTCATCCCGGTTGCAGCCGGGGCGCTCTATCCCACCTTCGGATGGCTCCTGTCTCCGGTCCTGGCGGCGGGTGCCATGGCGATGTCGAGCGTGTTCGTGATGGGCAATGCACTGAGGCTGAAGCGCTTCCGTGCTCCGATGGCTGACGTCGGCCGATGATGAGGAACTGAGAAATGCTGCCGCATGGAAAGAGCCCGGTGCGTGAGGTAAAGCTTCGCGGACAGATGCCATGAAGCACCGGGAAAATCGCAGGCGATGCCTCAAAGAATGGAGGAAGAAATGAAACTGAAATTTACCCGTCGAGGCTTGATGCTGGGCGCATGCGCTGCCTCGGTCGCCGCCGCTGTTCCCGCGGTGGCCGACGCAAGACCTGCTCTTCATGTGCTCAAGGACCCAAATTGCGGATGTTGCTCTGCCTGGGTCGAGATCGTTCAGGCCGACGGGTTCGAGGTGACGGTCGAGGAGAGCATGGGAACGGCGCTCGCCCGCTACAAGCTCGACAACGGGATCCCGCAAGAGATGGGTTCGTGCCACACCGGCAGGATCGCGGGCTACATGATCGAAGGTCATGTTCCGCCAGCCGATATCCGTCGGCTGCTGGAGGAACGCCCGGACTCCATCGGGCTCGCGGTGCCGGGGATGCCCTACGGTTCGCCCGGCATGGGTCCGGAAACCGAGCGCGAGGCTTACGAGGTGTTCCTGATCTGGCGTGACGGATCGACCGAAGTTTTCTCGAGCTATGACGCAGCCTGAGTTCCGAGCAGCCAGTCGATAGCCGTCAGGGGCGAGTGCAAGCGCGCGCCTGATCCCGCATGACGCCGTAGTCGGCGAAGGACCGGGCCGAGCGGATCCTGAAGGATCTGGAGAATCGAAACACCACTGGTCTCGCGGCCATGGACATGCTGGCGGCGCTGGCAAAGGAAAAGGAGGAGGCGATCAAGGCCGCCAAGGATAGCGGGCTCTCCGCGCGAGCGTTTGGTGTCTACTGGAACCTCAAGGACGACGAACCTCTCCGTAACGCCGGCATTTCTGCCATGGAACTGGCGCGCGACGCGGAAACTGAGATGCATCGTTTCCCGAACGCCAGGGTCAATGACGACGAACGTCGGAAGCTGCGCGCCACCCTCTACCGCCCGCTTCTCGGGCTCGGCAAAGAGGATCGCGGCCGGGTTGTAGATCTGGTGCTGGCGATCCTCCTCGACGGCGATCACGATGCCGAGTCCTGAAGACCGACGCGCCTCTCTCCGCGCCCGGGTCGACTACTGGTGTGAGCGTCTGAAGGCGACACCGCGCATTGTCCGAATCCAGCGCATGACGCGCAAGTGGGGATCATGCTCAACCGGCGGTATCGTCACACTTGCCGAGGATCTGGCCGATCAGGAGAAGTGCTTCCAGGACTTCGTGATCGCACACGAGTTGCTGCATCTACGGGTTCCCAACCATGGCAAAGTCTTCAAGGCGCTGATGACAGCGCATGTGCCCCGCTGGCGTGAACATGAGAAGCACCGCTTGGCCGGAAATCGGTCAGGGGTTTCTCGATGATCGGGCATCACCACACAAGTCCCACTCGAGGGTCGAAGGGACAGCCCAGCCACTTCGTAATTCGACCAAAGGTTCGATTTCTGTTCCTTCTCAAAGAATGTCCCTGAAATCGAAGTGTTCAGCAGGCAGGAGATTAACCTCTGTAAATTCAATGTCTTGTGAAGAATTCACCAAACTGGCGCAGTCATCAGGTCCGGAGAATATCGACCCTGAGAGACCGCTTCCGTGCCGCCGCGCGGCAGGCACGGTGCTCAGCTCTTCCCGCATAACCCTCGAAAACAACGGAAAAATCCGGCCGGAGCCGGATGGGGAGAACGCTTTCGCGAGGGCAAGTGGCGGGCCGAAGCCGACGAAACGGAGAACTACACCTACGCTATAGCCCTCTAAATTGAAGCAAGAACGAATGGCTAAAATGGGGTGCGAAGCGGAGTAGCGGGTTCCAGCGGACATTCCATGAAACCCGCCTTTCAGGCACAATCGCGATCTGGTGGCACCTAGTCCCGAGTTCGGACGCTCAACCCGCTTATCACCCGATTTTCCTAAGCCGCGACCAACTCGGCAATCTTAGCCGCAACTGCCGCCATAGATTCTTCGGCAGTGTTCAACCCAGCCCGAGACGCTAGTAGAAGGCTGACCTTCTCAAGTTCCTCGTACGTCGTTCCGTGTACAACTGGCACGAGCCGCTCACGTCGAAGAAGCGCTGAAAGCTCTTTGTCCGCGACACCTTCTGCCGGTAGGCGACGCAACATGGCCGGCGTAACCAGCACGATACCTACGCGAGAGTTCACCAAGCCCTTGTCAATCGCCCGCATCATTGGCACCCCAAGGCCGAGGTCCTTTTCGCTAAACCACACGCGAACACCGCGCGCTTCGAGAAGGTCATGAAGGTCTTTCGCGGCCCCCTGTCGGTCATCCCACGCGTGGCACAGGAAAACGTCTCGGAGATCAGGCTGCGAAACTGCGAGGCTTTCGACAGATTCACGGACAGGAGTAAGTGTCCTCACTTCTTCAGTCGTGTACCACACCCCGGAACTCGATGGGGACCAGCGCGGCTTTGAGCTGCGCTGCCCCGAACTGCCACCGCCCCGGTTAACCGACGAAGAAGGGGTGGGAGATGGCCGATAGCTACTATAATCACTGTAACTGCCGTAGCTGCCATACCCCCCCGAGCGACCATAACGCCCTCCGCATGCGGGGCAGTCGGCTGCCGCCGCCGCCGAGCGGTGTCCCCTTACTGGTGCAGTACATCTAGCCATATGCTCTCCCCCTCCTGCTCATCCACTGTTCTGTCGGAACGTTGAAGTTGTTTTCCAGCAAGTCAGCGGCCGCTACGTTTTGACCGGTAGCCACTCCGCCGCCGCCGTAGGCCGCGTTCAAAGAGCTTATCGTGCAACAGTGATACAAGCCTATCTTGCCATCCATCAGTATGCACTACGCGATCAAAGTGTGCGTCCTGATCGCGGAGAAGATCGAGCCGCGACCGTTGCGATGCTTCATTCCAATCTTGATACAGCAAATAGACCGCGTTGCCGTATCTAAGGTTCTCGAACACGACTAAATCGTCAGCAAACTGTGCTCCGAAATATGAGCCGAAGCCGCCCTGACCGCGTATGTAGGCCCTCGGCTCGAAACCCTCGAACAGTCGCACCCGCTCGCGAACATGCTTCTCAAAGTCGGCGGCGTTCGTCGGATCGGCCGATCCCAACAAGCGAGCAACAACTTCGTCAGCGTTGCCCGGCGGGAAAATTTGCCAGTCCAGCGCGACGGTTGAAATGTATTCTTCGCGCGTCGCGTCGCTCGCGAACACGCCCGTGACGCCCGTATTCTCTTGCAGGACGTTGATCGCCCAAAGCAGCATTAAGTCGAACTCGGCTGCGCTTCGGCTAAGCATGGGCGCGAGAGCAAATTTGACTACCACCTGCTCGCCGCCTCTATCTTCAAGTACACTCGCTTCGATGGTCATGCCCTGCGGTTCAAAAATTTGGTGCTGGTAAACGTCTTTTGTCCAAGAACGCATTGTCCAGCCGTTGCGCGCGCCGTCCCCGAAGTTGGGTGACTCGAAGGTCCATGTCTTCTGGACCATCGGCCAATCCTCACGCTTACGGTCCCAGCCATAAGCGTTCCGCTCAGACCACTTTCCTGCATCGGCAGGGGGGTGGGTTGGACCAACGGCGATGATGAAGGAGCCGTCTATGCTTAATCCAGCGTGACTATACTGCCCCGCTTCAATATCTTCACGTTTGATTTTCTTTGTCGCAGCGACAGCGATGAAGTCGCCGTCAATGTCATTAAGTGCGCTCTGCACAAACGGCGGAATTATAAGGTAATTTCTTTTCCATGGAAAACGCTTTGCCATTGTTCAGCCCCCCGCTGCGACGAAGAGCGTACGGGGCCGAGAATGATCAAGCAAGAACCGAAATGGAAGTATTCCAAGTAGAGGTGACAATCAGTGGTAGTTTTGTCGGGAATGGAGTGGGAAGCTGCCGTGTGCCGCTACCAGAATATCGGGTCATAGCTTAGAATCGGCGGCTTTCTAAAATAGTCGCACGTGACCTAAAGCATGACATTGCCGCGCGCATTCAACGTTTGGATGGACTTCGCCCCTGCCATTTACGTCTGCGGCTTGGAGCCTAGAATTTTGAACGCGGAAAGATCAGCCCCGAAAGCCTTTCTGAAACTGTCATTTGCCCAGCCTCTGAAAGACTGTTCATCGTAATTGTCAGACATCCAGCTAAAATCACAATTGAACGGCCCATCGCGCAAAATCCATTGCTCGGTTAATTCATAGAGCGCCATCGTGCCATAAAAGCGATTGAAGGTTTCCATCACAGCCTTTTCAGAGCGGTCGGGCCATTTTCGGGGGTATACCCCGTCCTTGTCGGCCTTGTCGCTAAACAGCGACAAGTGGCGCAACCATACTTGTCGGAAATCCACCTCGCTCGGATGACCTGCCATATATGCCCCCGGCCAGCAGAAAAAGTGCGGATGTTCGTACTTGTCTTTACACATCGAAATGTAGTGCGAAAGAAAGACTCTGATATTCAGGTTCTCAGGGTTGAATTTGAATGTCCGGTGCTCCTCCATAAGCCGCTGAACAAGCGGATATTCCTCCGCCCATCGCACTACCTCTTCCAAAGCTGCCATTGGATGGTCGTAATGGCGCGCTTTACAAAGCTCGCTTGAAACCTCAACATATTCCTCTAAAGATAATTTCTTTATCGCGGATTTCAAATTCGGTGCGTCTTTGATCGCGAAGCAAAATTCGGCAAACCGTATTCCTACATCGACGTGGTGGATCAAGTTTTCCAAATGGCCGAAATCAAACGGGAGCCCGCGCGTAGGATTGATCGCGAGATCGCACACCAAAAGGAAAAGCGGGACAATCGGGTCGGAAAGAGAAGAGGGCCATTCCGTTTCCGTATGCTTCAGGAAGCTTTCAAAAGCCTCAACGTATATGCCTGAGAGATAGCCCTCGGTTCGCCACTCCTCGCAGGTCAACGGCTCGTCCCGCGCGCGATTAAGAAAATCAAGCTGAATGAAACGTGCCTGCCCTTCGTAAATCGCGTGAAGTCCAACATAAGGAAGATGCACGTTTGAGTTTTTTACAAACCCCTCATGGCCTTCTGTATGTAAGCGAAGAGTTTCTTCGCTGAGGCGCTCTAGGCTTGGCAAAAATTGGAATTCTGGATCGATAGCACCTGAAACCAAGCCGATAAGCTGTCCGTAAACGATGCTATACATATATCCAATGTCTTCGAAATGATTATCTTTAATCATCCATTGTATTGCCTGCCTTGGGCGAAGAGCGTATGATTTATAGTAGAATATATCGAGCGCATTATTTACAGCAAAGTTTGCTGGAGCGAGCTTTTCCTGAGCCTCCCATCCTTCGTCCAGCAACACCTCATCGGTATATCGTTTCAGCGATTTGATCGGGCCAAACCTTTTCAGGCATTCCCGAAGCTCGTCCATTGTCGAATGTAGCTGCGAGAAATAGCTCAGGCTCAGCAGCAGTCCTGACGTCGAGCCCACATGCTGCCACCAGTGTATGGTCTCGTGAATGTAGGTCGAGTAAGCCTGTATCGCTTCCCAAGGGATGGGACCGTCGCCGTATGCGTTTACCTCAAGCTTATCCACCAGCTCATGATTTTTCGGGCTGAGGCGCAGCACGAAGCGCGTGGTCTCATATGAACCGTGCGCACGCAGCGTCGCGGCGAATGTCAAAGGCACCTCATAGTGGTCCGCTTGTGGATCAAGCAGGTCGTGACGCAGCTCAGAAAACTTACGGCCGCCATCTGTCATAGCGTATCGCTCGACGAGGTTTCGCAAGCCTTGGCAAGGTCTTGCCGATAAGGCGTGGCTATCTGAGACGGCGCATTCGCTATGTAGATTTTGGCTTTTGAGAGAGCTGAGCCTTCCAGCTTTGCGAGGTGGACGGTTAATTCGTCCAGGGTTGGAATCGAACCCCTATTTCCCTTCATTCCCGGCAGCAGCGCGGTCCATACAACTGCCTGCACTCCATTCGCTGTTGCCCACTCGGCTATAGCATCGCTCGATAGATATTCTTTTTGAGTATCGTTAGGCCAACGGCCGATTGAACTTTCATAGGGCACGCCCTCCCTTACCCTGAGCGCCTCAACGGCTTGAGCGACGGTCTCCACATTCAACTCGGCCCACAGCGTGGGAACGCGATGATCGCTTTCAACTATGACGAGTGTGATATGATCGTAAGCGCGACGCCGATCCCCTCCTGCCATTTTTGAGTTGATGCCTTCATTCTCCGCTGGACATGTGCAGCGGAGGTTTTGGATTTGGAGAGAGACGGCAAAATGGGCGTCCAATTGGACGGCTCTATAGGCGTCGGGGTCTCGCGGCTTGAGGTGATCGGGGGGCCAAGCGGTCGTCGGCGGCGGACGAAGGCAGAGCGGGCGCGGATCGCGGCGGAGAGCATGATGCCCGGGGTGACGGTCGCAGATACTGCGCGCAAGCACGGCACGACCCGCTGGCAGATTTACGATTGGCGCAAGCAGATACGCAAAGGTAATTTGGTGGTGCCCGAAAGCGTGGCGGCCTTGCCGTTCTTCGCGGAACTGGTGGTTGATGACAGCGCGACTGAGGCTTCGGCGGCTGTCGCCGGGTCCGATCTCGAAATCGTGGTGGGCGACATCGCCATCCGCGCGGGTCCTGGTGTCGACGAGGGCCAACTGACCCGGGCAATCCGCGCGGCACGGGCAGCGGCGTCGTGATGTTCGGCCAGGGCGGCCCGGTGAAGGTCTTCGTGGCGACCCGGCCTGTCGACTTTCGCAAGGGGATCGACGGTCTGGCACTGGCGGTGCAGGAGATGTTCGGGATGGACCCGTTCTGCGGAGCCGCCTTTGTGTTCCGAGCGAAGCGGGCGGATCGGATCAAGCTCTTGATCTGGGATCAGACCGGGATGGTGCTGGTTCACAAGCGGCTCGAGGGCGGCAAGTTCGTCTGGCCACAGGTGCGCGACGGGGTCATGCGCATGTCCGGAGCGCAGTTTGCAGCGCTGTTTGAGGGCGTGGATTGGCGGCTGGTCCGACCCGAACGGGCGCGGCGCCCGCTGGCGGCGGGGTGACTGGCAGGCTGCGTCGAAACGCCTGTTTTTGCTGGCCTGCAAGGGCATCCTGTGATTCACTTCCCGCCATGGAAACAGCTGATCTTGCGCGCGAAAACGCCCTGCTGAAGGCCCGCCTCGCCGAGGTGGAGGCGACGCTGGCCGAGACGCAAGAGGCCAATCGGCGGCTGCAGGATATCCTGCACGCGGCGCAGCGCGAGAAATTCGGCAAGCGCTCCGAAAAGCTCTCGCCCGACCAGTTCAACCTGCCCCTGGAAGATGCCGAATTTGCTCAAGGTGTGCTCGAGGCAGCACAAGAAAAGGCCGAAGCGGCGATGCAGCGGGCGCGCGGGGAAACACCCCGCAAGCCCAAGCGCAACCGCGGGCATCTGCCGTCCCATCTGCCTCGGGTTGAGCGCGTGATCGAGCCTGCCAGCACGCTCTGTCCCTGCGGTTGCGGCGAGATGTCCAGGATCGGGGAAGACGTGTCCGAACGTCTCGACGTGATCCCCGCCCAGTTCCGGGTGCTGGTCACGCGGCGCCCGAAATACGCCTGCCGCCGTTGCTCGCAAGCTGTCGCGCAGGCCCATGCCCCCGAGCATGTCGTGCCCGGCGGGCTGCCCACGGAACTCTTCATCGCCTGGATTATCGTCTCGAAGTTCGGTGACCACCTGCCGTTTTATCGGCAGGCCGAGATCTTCAAGCGGCAAGGGATCGATCTGGACCGCGGCACACTCGGCAACTGGGTCGGGCGCGCCTGTTTCCACCTGATGCCCGTCATCAACCAGATGCGTGCCCATCTGCGTGGCGCAGACCGCATCTTCGTGGATGAAACCCGCGCGCCGGTGCTGGAACCGGGCCTGAAACGCACCAAGAGCGGATTCTTCTGGGCCGTCGTATCCGATGATCGCGGCCATGGCGGGGCTGGCCCACCCATCGTGCTCTTCCACTATGCCCCTGGCCGGGGTAAGGCGCATCCGCTGAACTTCCTCGCCGGATACCACGGCCGCTTCCTGCAATGCGACGCCTACCAGTCCTACAACGCGATGACCGAGATCGCGCGCGACAATGGCCCGTGGCAACTGGTCTATTGCTGGACCCATGTCCGCCGCCGCTTCGTAAAGCGCTTCGAGAGCGATGGTTCACCCATTGCCGAGGAAATGCTGCGCCAGATCGCGCTGCTTTATCAGATCGAGAAGTCCGTGCGGAGCAAGGAGGCCGCTATGCGCCTTGCTGCCCGGCGTGAGCATTCGGCCCCGATCATCGCGGCGCTGAAACCCTGGCTGGAAGCCCAACTCTCGCGCATACCGCAGAAATCCCAGCTTGCCGAAGACATCCGCTACTCCCTCGCGCACTGGCCCGGACTGATCCGCTTCCTCGAGCACGGCATGCTGGAGCTCGACACCAACCCGGTCGAGAACCAGATCAGGCCGATTGCCCTGACAAGAAAAAATGCACTCTTCGCCGGGAATGAAGTCGGCGCCGAAAACTGGGCTATGCTCGCCTCGCTGGTCGCTACCTGCAAGATGTCCGACGTGAACCCGGTCGACTATCTCGCCGCCACACTGCGCGCCATCCTCGACGGTCACCCACAAAGCGGTATCGAAGACCTCATGCCATGGCGCTTCAACCAGCCGTCAAGCCTCGCAGCATAGGGCCGCAACGTCGCGCTTACATATGATCTGCGGAGGATTGCCGAGCAAACTCCACCGGAAGGCTAGGCCCGTTAGAATGCCAATCGCCAATTATAGGCAAATCACGCGGCTCCCATATGAGCGAACCCCAGCCGATACAGGCGATTTTAGGTGCTGAGTTGGTTTTGATGTTGCCCATCAGACGACTGCCATCCACCGAGTGGCGGGGATAGCACAGGTCGCGCCGTCATAGACAAACGCGACACTATACCGCGCGCGTGTTGATGCAACATACATCTTCGCCACCGACTTAGCTACATGAGTGAGGTCTCCGGTTTTCAGCCATTTCTTAGCAAGTCCGTGCGGGTAGATCATGACGCGGTCGAACGTGAGCCCTTTCGATTCTCCAAAATTCATGACTCCGGGAAGCTCGCAGTTCGTTGCTGCGGAGTAGCGTAGAGCCTGCGGCGCGAACTGATGCATGTAGGCGTCCACGTCGGCACTTTTGACGAGGAACACGCCGTCGTGTCCTGTGATCGTGCCATTGAGTGATTTCGTTTTCGGCTCGTTCGGGAAGAAGCTGTCGCCAAGATTAGCAAGCGCCTGATTGCAGCGGTAAGTTTCGCTCTCGTAGTCAATCGAGACTAGTCCTGCCTTCTTCGGCTCTGTTGCAAAGATTGGCGGCAGTCAGAGGTAGGCTGTCGCTCTGCGCCGATCAGGCGGCTGCTGCGAAATGGTGGTTGAGCATGCCCATGGCCTCCGTCAGCGCCGAGGGCCCAATGCCAAAAGCTCTCTCCACAAGGCGCACCTCGCCCCTGATGCCGGGCTGCAGGCACCAGGGGCGAGCCTGTCCTTTGCGCAGGGCTCGCATGACTTCGAATCCCTTGATCGTGGCATAGGCCGTGGGGATCGATTTGAAACCGCGCACCGGCTTGATCAGTATCTTGAGCTTTCCGTGATCGGCCTCGATCACGTTATTGAGATACTTCACCTGCCGGTGGGCCGTCTCCCGGTCCAGCTTTCCTTCGCGCTTCAATTCGGTGATCGCTGCACCATAGCTCGGCGCTTTGTCGGTATTGAGCGTGGCAGGCTTTTCCCAGTGCTTCAGGCCTCGCAGGGCCTTGCCCAGGAACCGCTTCGCTGCCTTGGCGCTGCGGGTCGGCGACAGGTAGAAATCGATCGTGTCGCCCCGCTTGTCGACTGCCCGGTACAGGTAGGTCCACTTGCCCCGCACCTTGACGTAGGTTTCATCCAGGCGCCAGCTCGGATCAAAGCCACGCCGCCAGAACCAGCGCAGCCGCTTCTCCATCTCCGGGGCGTAGCACTGGACCCAGCGATAGATCGTCGTATGGTCGACCGAAATGCCGCGTTCCGCCAGCATTTCCTCAAGGTCGCGATAGCTGATCGGATAGCGACAATACCAGCGCACCGCCCACAGGATCACATCACCCTGGAAATGGCGCCACTTGAAATCCGTCATCGTTCCGTCCGTCCAATCTCCGCCAAGCATGCTCAAGCTTCACGATTTTTGCAACAGAGCCTGAGAGAACTATCTTCGGCCTTCACACGCACGAAAGGCGGCGAAGCTCCGCCGTTAATCCGTCCGCCGGAGATCTCGCCCAGGCAGGCTGAAGGCCGAGCAAGCCTGACAGGCCCGAAAAGCCCGGCACGGGCGTCGGCGGCGATGACGGCGGCGGCATTATCCAGGGTTGATGATGGAAGTGGAGGATATCGACAACCTCTCGCGCAACCAAGACATCGCGGTCGGACTGCAAGTGATCTTGAAGCCACGGGCCCGTCCCACCCCGACATGGACCTCGATGCCCGAACGGACGTTAGATTTCGAGTTCTAGGCGTTCTGCGATGAAGGTTGGATCCCAGCCGGGATTGAAAGTGTCGACGTGGGTGAATCCGAGCCGCTCGTATAGGCCACGCAGGTTCGGGTGGCAGTCGAGCCGCAGCTTGGCGCACCCCTGCGTTCGCGCGGCATGGCGGCAAGCCTCGATCAGCGCGGAGCTGACACCCCGGCCCGCATGTGTCCGTCGCACCGCGAGCTTGTGCAGATATGCGGCCTCCCCCTTGAGGGCGTCGGGCCAGAACTCGGGATCCTCGGCCGACAAGGTGCAACAGCCGACGATGCCGTCGCTGCAACTCGCGACTAGGAGCTCGGATCTCAGGACGAAGGTCTCCGCGAATGTCCGGTCGATCCGCGCGACGTCCCAGGCGGGCGTTCCCTTGGCGGACATCCACGCCGCAGCGTCGTGCATCAGCCGCACAACCTCGTCGATATCACCCGAGCAGGCGACCCGAACGTTCGGAGGCTCCTCGCTGTCCATTCGCTCCCCTGGCGCGGTATGAACCGCCGCCTCATAGTGCAGTTTGATCCTGACGAGCCCAGCATGTCTGCGCCCACCTTCGCGGAACCTGACCAGGGTCCGCTAGCGGGCGGCCGGAAGGTGAATGCTAGGCATGATCTAACCCTCGGTCTCTGGCGTCGCGACTGCGAAATTTCGCGAGGGTTTCCGAGAAGGTGATTGCGCTTCGCAGATCTCCAGGCGCGTGGGTGCGGACGTAGTCAGCGCCATTGCCGATCGCGTGAAGTTCCGCCGCAAGGCTCGCTGGACCCAGATCCTTTACAGGAAGGCCAACGGTGGCGCCCAAGAAGGATTTCCGCGACACCGAGACCAATAGCGGAAGCCCCAACGCCGACTTCAGCTTTTGAAGGTTCGACAGCACGTGCAGCGATGTTTCCGGTGCGGGGCTCAAGAAAAATCCCATCCCCGGATCGAGGATGAGCCGGTCGGCAGCGACCCCGCTCCGTCGCAAGGCGGAAACCCGCGCCTCGAAGAACCGCACAATCTCGTCGAGCGCGTCTTCGGGTCGAAGGTGACCGGTGCGGGTGGCGATGCCATCCCGCTGCGCTGAGTGCATAACCACCAGCCTGCAGTCCGCCTCAGCAATATCGGGATAGAGCGCAGGGTCAGGAAATCCTTGGATATCGTTCAGGTAGCCCACGCCGCGCTTGAGCGCATAGCGCTGGGTTTCCGGTTGGAAGCTGTCGATTGAAACACGGTGCATCTGATCGGACAGGGCGTCTAAGAGCGGCGCAATACGTCTGATCTCATCGGCCGGCGATACAGGCCTCGCGTCCGGATGGCTGGCGGCCGGTCCGACATCCACGACGTCTGATCCGACTCGCAGCATTTCGATCGCCGCGGTGACAGCGCCGGCGGGGTCTAGCCGCCGGCTCTCATCGAAGAAGGAGTCCTCGGTGAGATTCAGAATGCCGAACACCGTCACCATGGCGTCGGCCTCCGCAGCGACTTCCACGATGGGGATCGGGCGAGCAAAAAGGCAGCAATTATGAGCCCCATACCTACAAAGCCCCACGCATCAAGCTTTTGCCCATGAAGCAACCAGGCAATGGCTGTAATTATGACGACGCCGAGTCCCGACCAGACTGCATAAGCAACACCGACAGGGATGGATTTCAGAACCAGAGAAAGAAAATAAAATGCGATGCCATAACCGATTATGACAACGGCGGAAGGGGCAAGCTTAGTAAAGCCCTCGCTAGATTTTAATGCGGATGTTGCGATTACTTCGCCAACTATTGCGATAACAAGAAAAAGCCAGCCTTTCATGATATATCTCCCAATTTGTGTAGGGCTTATTATGCACGCTTAAAAATAATAAAAGCAGACTTGACCTGATAGTTTGGCTGTGAGCAATTATGTGCTTAGTGCATCTAACGCCGGAGTTAAGCCGCCGCGCGTAGCGCGGTCGGCTTGAACGAATTGTTAGACATCATTTACCAACTGACTTGATGATCTCGCCTTTCACAAAGCGAATAAATTCTTCCAAGTGATCTGCGCGTGAGGCCAAGTGATCTTCTTTTTGTCCCAGATAAGCTTGCTTAGCTTCAAGTAAGACGGGCTGATACTGGGCAGGTAGGCGTTTTATTGCCCAGTCGGCAGCGACATCCTTCGGCGCGATTTTGCCGGTTATTGCGCTGTACCAAATGCGGGACAACGTAAGCACTACATTTCGCTCATCGCCGGCCCAGTCGGGCTGCGAGTTCCATAGCTTCAAGGTTTCCCTCAGCGCCTCGAATAGATCCTGTTCAGGAACCGGGTCAAAGAATTCCTCCGCTGCCGGACCTACCAAGGCAACGCTATGTTCTCTTGCTTTTGTAAGCAGGATAGCTAGATCAATGTCGATCATGGCTGGCTCGAAGATACCCGCAAGAATGTCATTGCGCTGCCATTCTCCAAATTGCAGCTCGCGCTTAGCCGGATAACGCCACGGGATGATGTCGTCATGCACGACAAGGGTGACTTCTATAGCGCGGAGCGTCTCGCTCTCGCCAGGGAAAGCCGAAGCCTCCATAAGATCATTGAGCAATGCTCGCCGCGTCGTTTCATCAAGCTTTACGGCCACAGTAACCAACAAATCAATATCGCTGTATGGCTTCAGGCCGCCATCCACTGCGGAGCCGTACAAATGCACGGCCAGCAACGTTGATTCCAGATGGCGCTCAATGACGCTTAGCACCTCTGATAGTTGGTTCGAAATTTCGATGGTCACCGCTTCCCTCATGATGTCTAACTTTGTTTTAGGGCGACTGCCCTGCTGCGTAACATCGTTGCTGCTCCATAACATCAAACATCGACCCACGGCGTAACGCGCTTGCTGCTTGGATGCCCGAGGCATAGACTGTACAAAAAAACAGTCATAACAAGCCATGAAAACCGCCACTGCGCCGTTACCACCGCTGCGTTCGGTCAAGGTTCTGGACCAGTTGCGTGAGCGCATACGCTACTTGCATTACAGCTTACGAACCGAACAGGCTTATGTCCACTGGGTTCGTGCCTTCATCCGTTTCCACGGTGTGCGTCACCCGGCAACCTTGGGCAGCAGCGAAGTCGAGGCATTTCTGTCCTGGCTGGCGAACGAGCGCAAGGTTTCGGTCTCCACGCATCGTCAGGCATTGGCGGCCTTGCTGTTCTTCTACGGCAAGGTGCTGTGCACGGATCTGCCCTGGCTTCAGGAGATCGGAAGACCTCGGCCGTCGCGGCGCTTGCCGGTGGTGCTGACCCCGGATGAAGTGGTTCGCATCCTCGGTTTTCTGGAAGGCGAGCATCGTTTGTTCGCCCAGCTTCTGTATGGAACGGGCATGCGGATCAGTGAGGGTTTGCAACTGCGGGTCAAGGATCTGGATTTCGATCACGGCACGATCATCGTGCGGGAGGGCAAGGGCTCCAAGGATCGGGCCTTGATGTTACCCGAGAGCTTGGCACCCAGCCTGCGCGAGCAGCTGTCGCGTGCACGGGCATGGTGGCTGAAGGACCAGGCCGAGGGCCGCAGCGGCGTTGCGCTTCCCGACGCCCTTGAGCGGAAGTATCCGCGCGCCGGGCATTCCTGGCCGTGGTTCTGGGTTTTTGCGCAGCACACGCATTCGACCGATCCACGGAGCGGTGTCGTGCGTCGCCATCACATGTATGACCAGACCTTTCAGCGCGCCTTCAAACGTGCCGTAGAACAAGCAGGCATCACGAAGCCCGCCACACCGCACACCCTCCGCCACTCGTTCGCGACGGCCTTGCTCCGCAGCGGTTACGACATTCGAACCGTGCAGGATCTGCTCGGCCATTCCGACGTCTCTACGACGATGATTTACACGCATGTGCTGAAAGTTGGCGGTGCCGGAGTGCGCTCACCGCTTGATGCGCTGCCGCCCCTCACTAGTGAGAGGTAGGGCAGCGCAAGTCAATCCTGGCGGATTCACTACCCCTGCGCGAAGGCCATCGGTGCCGCATCGAACGGCCGGTTGCGGAAAGTCCTCCCTGCGTCCGCTGATGGCCGGCAGCAGCCCGTCGTTGCCTGATGGATCCAACCCCTCCGCTGCTATAGTGCAGTCGGCTTCTGACGTTCAGTGCAGCCGTCTTCTGAAAACGACAGTAAGCGTCGCATAAGTCCTAAGTTTTGCGACACGCCCTGCATGTCATTTTCAGAAGACGACTGCACCAGTTGATTGGGCGTAATGGCTGTTGTGCAGCCAGCTCCTGACAGTTCAATATCAGAAGTGATCTGCACCAATCTCGACTATGCTCAATACTCGTGTGCACCAAAGCGAGGTGAGCATGGCGACGGAGGCTCTGTTGCAAAGATTGGCGGCAGTCAGAGGTAGGCTGTCGCTCTGCGCCGATCAGGCGGCTGCTGCGAAATGGTGGTTGAGCATGCCCATGGCCTCCGTCAGCGCCGAGGGCCCAATGCCAAAAGCTCTCTCCACAAGGCGCACCTCGCCCCTGATGCCGGGCTGCAGGCACCAGGGGCGAGCCTGTCCTTTGCGCAGGGCTCGCATGACTTCGAATCCCTTGATCGTGGCATAGGCCGTGGGGATCGATTTGAAACCGCGCACCGGCTTGATCAGTATCTTGAGCTTTCCGTGATCGGCCTCGATCACGTTATTGAGATACTTCACCTGCCGGTGGGCCGTCTCCCGGTCCAGCTTTCCTTCGCGCTTCAATTCGGTGATCGCTGCACCATAGCTCGGCGCTTTGTCGGTATTGAGCGTGGCAGGCTTTTCCCAGTGCTTCAGGCCTCGCAGGGCCTTGCCCAGGAACCGCTTCGCTGCCTTGGCGCTGCGGGTCGGCGACAGGTAGAAATCGATCGTGTCGCCCCGCTTGTCGACTGCCCGGTACAGGTAGGTCCACTTGCCCCGCACCTTGACGTAGGTTTCATCCAGGCGCCAGCTCGGATCAAAGCCACGCCGCCAGAACCAGCGCAGCCGCTTCTCCATCTCCGGGGCGTAGCACTGGACCCAGCGATAGATCGTCGTATGGTCGACCGAAATGCCGCGTTCCGCCAGCATTTCCTCAAGGTCGCGATAGCTGATCGGATAGCGACAATACCAGCGCACCGCCCACAGGATCACATCACCCTGGAAATGGCGCCACTTGAAATCCGTCATCGTTCCGTCCGTCCAATCTCCGCCAAGCATGCTCAAGCTTCACGATTTTTGCAACAGAGCCCCTTCTTCCATGCTTCGAACTTATTGATGATAGCCGGGCCTCGGAAAGCCTTGTTCTTCGGAGCATTGTTGGTGGCAAAGGTGGCTTGGCGGTGATCGCCGACGAACGTCACCCTGACGTTCGACCTGAGCATCAGCTCCAGCAAATCTAGGTCGTAGCCCGCCATGTCCTGAATTTCGTCGATGATGATATGGGCAAACCGCTGCCGCAACCTTCGCATCACCGAACCGCCGGATTTGGCGTCGCACGCGCAGATGAACTTCGAGATTTTATCGGAGTAGATTAGGCGGCCATCGGAAAAATAATGTGCTGCCGTGTTGGCCTCCGGCGCATAAATGACCGACTTTCCTTCGGTCCAAAAAAATCCATCGATCCTGCGGGAGTGCATTGCTGACTGGTAGGGGCGGGCCAGTTCATGCAAGAGGAACGTGTACCACGAAATCACCTCGACATGCGGAGGGATCGCCCTTGAGCGTTCATGCATCTTGAGCCCGATCTCGCGGATATTATTCCGCGTGTATGTCACAAGCGCCGTAATGCCTGTGTCAGCACCTAGCGCCTGATCGACGACGCGGGTGGTCTTGCCGCCGCCGGCGGCGGCTATAACGATGCGGCTAGCGGATGGCATCGGCTATATAGTCCGGCACGGACCAATCCACGGTGGTCTCGAAGAACCTCAAGGCTACATCTGCCTTGTTCTTGACCATGTATTCGATGGCGCTCGCTTCGTCGGTGAAAGTCTTGCCGAGTACCGCATTTATGGTTGTCAGCCCGTTCTTTTTGACGAGCTGTGGCTCAAGGGTCTTGGCCGTCTCGTCCGTGTCGTACCGGATTTTGACAACATCCGAGGTGAGGTAATTAGCATATTTCGCCAGCAGCCCGGCCACGCTGCCATCATTGTCGGTCACGACATCGGTCTCGGTTTTTAGCAGAACCGCAATTTCGAGAAAGCGTTTAAAGGCGAGGGAGTTGACGGAAATCACGTCGACTCCATCTTCCAGTGGCATCTTTCCGTGCTTTTTTTGGTAGCCGCGCTGCACAATCAGCTCGTCGGATGGGCCTTCGACCAAAATGGACCGCTTAGCGAGAATAAGACGCAGCGTGTCGTGGCCCGGCAGCTTCATGAAATAGTCTTGTGTTGACGTATTTGCTAAATCAGAAAGCCGAACGCCGCTGCCTCGCTGGAACAGGAGCACCGACTCTACGCCCAGTTTGTTCAGCACAAAGCTGCTATGGGTCGTAATAAAAATCTGTCTCGTGCCCGCGTTCGCGGAAATATGCCCGATCAACTCGTTGAGGCTGGCGTAGGAGAGATGGTTTTCCGCCTCTTCGATCAGGATGATGTGGGACTTGGCGGACGTCTCCATCGCGAGCTTGATCTTGACGGCGTTCTGCTCACCCTTGCCGACAAGCGTGAGCGGAATGTCGTCGAGGTGGGGCATTACCCCTGCCTCCCAACTCGCACGGGCCGACGTGTCGAGCGAAACAGATATGGTTTTCTCGCTGATCTTCCCTTTTTTTAGAGCAAGCGCGTCATTGATTGTTTTGACCTTGGGCTGCTCCAGAAAGCGGTCCTTCATCAGACGATAAGTGAGAGCAAGATCGACTTTTTCTTGTGCCGACAGGCTCTCTTTAACAATGTCCACGACATACCTGCTTGCGGCAGCATTGTTCTTGAGCGTGCTGGCGTCGATGAGGCTCGCGTGAAGTGGAATGTCGCGAGAGTGGGCAATGTCGTTGCCTGCAAAGTTGCGCCATACGATACGATAATATTCAATCGGAACGGTGCGAATTTCTGCGGGATCGCTGACATACTGAATGAAGTCTTCGGCATGTGATGGATTAAGCTCAATGCTGAGCGATACGCCGGGGCGGTCTATTTTAAGCGAATTGTGATCGCCCTTGAGCTTAGTCAGGTTCGGGTCGTCGGCGAGATAAACCTCAAGGAGGATGTGCGGGGGGTGTGGTTTCTCGCCTGCTGCTAGACTATCGATGTATTTGCGTACAAGGTCGAGATTGAACAGATACGGGTGCATCTCCACCACAAGCGGTCGGCCATTGAGCTGACCGGACAACGCGAGGTGAACGGCTTCAAGAAGCGTAGATTTTCCGCATTCGTTGTTTCCGACGATCACGTTTAGATTGTCGTTCATTATGACATCCGCTGCTTTTAGGCAGCGGTAATTTTGAATAACGACGCGATGTATGAACACTTTGACACTCCCCCTGTGTCCTAGAATAGCATCGAGACTCCCTGAAGCAAAAGGTCAATATCCGCCTGTTGGTTGCTCGGCCATGGTTCAGAGCGCGAAACTCCTGAAGGCATCCAATCCGCTCAGGGTTGACCGGGAGTGTCCAGAGGAGCTCGAAAGCTCCTCGGTTATGGGTCAATGGGAGCAGGAACGCTTCCTTGTCGATGGGATTTGGGGAGGGCCGAAGTCTCCCCATTGGCGCGGAACTGGCTCGATGCCGTTTGAACCGCTGAAATATCCTTTCTGTTCAGTCTGTTGCAGGATGTTTGCGACGGAGAAAAGGTGGTGGCGTGGCTTTGCCACTCGCTGCCCTCCGGCTCTCTACAGCGCAATGTGGAAGCGCGTTCGCCTCCGGGCCGGCACGGCCGCCGCCGCGCGATCCTCAACAATTTTGCTAAGGGCCTTGCCCTCGCGCCAGCAAGGTAAGTGGAACCGTCCGGGGCGGCATCCCCAGCCTTCCGCACCCCGAGGGGCTTGTGCATGCCGGGTGATCCCCCTCCACCCCGGTCGCCCTTGCTCGTTGCTACCCCAGTCTCGGCGACGGCCAGAAGGTCAGGCGCGGCGTTCCGCTTCGCTGACCTTCAGACCCGAGGATCAGAGACATGACCAACATATCCGAGAGCAGCCCCCGCATCTATGTGGCCTGCCTTGCCGCCTACAATAGCGGCTATCTGCATGGGGCTTGGATCGACGCGGATCAGGACGCGGACCAAATCAGGGATAAGATTGTGACCATGCTGGCACGGTCCCCCATCGCGCACGCAGAGGAATACGCCATCCACGACTTTGAAGGCTTCGAGGGCATCACGATCAGCGAATATGCCGGCATCGACACCGTGGCGCGTATAGGCGCTTTCATCTCAGAGCATGGCGCACTCGGCGCGGGCTTGCTGGAGCAGTTCATCGGCGACATGGACCAAGCCGAAACCGCCTTGCAGGACTGCTATCATGGTCAGTTTGGCAGTCTCGCCGATTACATGGAGGAACTGACCACCGAGAGCATCACGATTCCCGAGGCGCTACGCTACTATGTCGATTGGCAGGCAATGGCGCGAGACGCTGAAATGAGTGGCGACCTTTTCACCGTAGAGACCGCACATGATGAGGTCCATGTGTTTTCCAGCAGATGAAGGCCGGTCGCTTGCTCGCACATGCGGGCGACGACTGTAAAACTCAACGAGATAGTGTTAAGAAGAAAATAACCAATATTGATCGCGTTAGATGATCAATATATCTGCTTTGAGCATCTTATATTACTTGAATAGATACTTGAATCTCTCTTGTCCGGGCGCAGCCTCGCGCGCCCCGGCTTTGAGAGGTGACGCCATGCTAAGCATCGACTGGCGTTTGCCGGCGGCATACAGACACGCGAAGCAAATTCCGGCCGCCGGTTTCGCTTGGGAATACCTGCGCCGGAATGACGATTATCGTCAGGACTTCGAGACCATCGCTAGGACCGGGGAACCGACCGGCAGTGACCTCGAAATGTTTGCACATCGCTGGGGCTTGCGATTTCCCGTGCGATCCCGACGCGCAGCATGACCCGCAATCGCCGATCTGGAATCCGAATCTTCACCCGCAAGCGGTGATGTTGTCGCCGGTCGATCACAAGAACGGCGATACCGAACCAATATTGACGCTGGCGCATCTCGATGGCCTTGACTTGCGCCGCGCCGCCGATGGTTGGCACGGCATCTGGCAGGTGGATGGCGTCGCGCATCAATTCTGGCTGCCCGATGCCGTGCCCGATGCCGCCGCATTCTACGCCGTCACGTTGCCGATGGATTCGTTTCTGGAACTGCGTGCTCACGCGGCCCGCCGATTTTGGCGGTCCCTCAACGGTCGCGCGCCCGGTCCTGATTTCCGAGCCGTGCCTGCCCAACTCCGGCAATGGCATATCTTGACCCTGCGCGCGCTTGACGCGCGGTTGCGCGGCGAAAGCTATCGCACCATCGCTGAAGTCCTGCTCGGCTTTCGCGGCACGAAGGAGGATTTCGAGAGCGATCCGCGCAAGAACAAAGCCCGCCGCCTGGTCGCGCACGGCATCAAGATGATGCGCGGGGGCTATCGCCTTCTGCTCCACTATCCGATCAAGCCCGACAAGCGTTGATGGGCACGGCCATCGACCTCACGCCCTATTGGCTGCCGCCTGCTCCAGAATCTTCCGATAGCCTTCACGCGATAGCCATTGCGCGCGTTCGAGATGGCTTTGCCAGCAACGGCGGGTCAGCAGTTCCTCAGCGGCCGGATCACGGTGCAGCACGATCCGCGCGACTTCCTTCCAGTCCGCGCCCTCGGCCTTCGCATCCAGCAAACGCAGATATGTGACGTAATGTTGTTCGTCATAGACGGTTATGGTGTCGCCGGTCGGCGCTTCATCGTCCACATCTGGATCGAGTTCGACGGGAACCCGCATAGTCATTCCCCGTATCCGAGAGAGCTTTGTCTGCGGTGCGCCCCCGCAAACGATTCTCTCTGACTCTTGGTGATCGGGGAGTTAGTAACCGTCACGAAACGGCCCCATGGCCTTTAGCTCGGAAAGCCTGTTGTATACGCCACAGGCTCCCCGACCATAGGTCAAGGAGTTGGTGCCGTTCTGGCTGGCACCGGCCATTCGTGAGGGGTTACTACGCCCCAGAGCAGCGCGTCTGCTCCGCTGCGATTCTTAACCGAACCGCGTGGGAATGTCTCTGGCTTTTCGGCGCAGCAGGCAATGAGCCGCTGAAATCCCTCATCTATTGGCCGCGCACCGCCCCGAAGGGGGTGCCGCCAGCGCATAGGCGCAAATGCGGCACGCTACGCGCCGCCGATCCCTCGCCATGGTTCGCCACAGTCCGCTGCCGCCCCCGGCAGCCCAATCCCGACTGGAGGTGATCCATGCCCAACCCACTTGCGGGCCTGCCGCCGCGCCTGTTGCGCACCAAGGAAGCCGCGCGCTTCCTCGGCATATCCATCCGCACCCTTGAGAAGCATCGCACCTATGGCACCGGGCCGACCTATCGCAAAGTCGGCGGTCGCGTCCTCTACACCGTCCGCGATCTGGAAGACTGGAGCGCGGCGGGCGAGCGCAAATCCACCCGCGACAAGACCGCCGGCACCGTCTTTCCCGCGCGTCCGCTTACGCCCGAAGAACGGGGCGACTGCTAGATGCTGCGCGAGGACGACCACGATCCCGCACAGCCGACCGAGGACAGCGAGCGTAGCCGCCTAGACCCCTTCGTGGTCGCAACCGGCGACGCGCCGCCGCGCGACCAGCGCGACTTGATGGAACGGCCGTTCTTCTCGCTGGCGAAGACCCCGCGCACCAAGCCGATTCTTTACAAGGCCGCCGACATAGAGGTGCAGGTGTTCGGGATGCCCGAGCACGGCATGGCGACCATATGGGACGCCGATGTGCTGATATGGGCGGCCTCGCAGATCGTTGCGGCCGAGAACAACGGCCTCACCACTTCGCGCTTTGTCCGGTTTACGCCTTACCATCTGTTGCGCGCCATCGGGCGGCCGACCGGCAATCATCAATACCGGCTTCTGAAAGCCGCGCTGGCGCGGCTGCAATCGACCGTCATCGCCACCACCATCCGCAACGGCCCGCATTGGCGTCGCCGGCAATTCTCATGGATCAACGAGTGGGAGGAAATGACGACGCGCGCCGGCCGCGTCGAGGGCATGGAGTTCGTCCTGCCCGAATGGTTCTACAACAGCGTCATCGACCGTTCGCTGGTCCTGACCATCGACCCGGCCTATTTCCGCCTGACTGGCGGCATCGAGCGATGGCTTTACCGCGTCGCCCGAAAGCACGCCGGGCACCAGCGCCACGGCTGGGTTTTCGAGGTCGCGCACCTCCACCAGAAATCCGGCAGCCTCGCCCGGCCGTCCGACTTCGCGCTCGACCTGCGCCGGATCGCGGCCCGCCAGCAACTTCCCGGCTACCTGCTCCAGATCGAGCGGGAAGACGACCGCGAACTGCTGCGCATCCGCCCCGAAAGCTCATCAACAGGCACTGTTGATAACCCTGTTAATGCCATCGGCAGATCAGGCGCACGGGGTATCGGCACATCAGGCGCAGCACTATCGGCAGATCAGGCGCACGAACCGCAGCTAACGCTTTGGCCTGAAACGCGGAATCCGACCGCTAACTTATCTAACAGAGAATCTAACTCTTTTTCTTTGACGCGCGCGCAGGCGAAGCGTGGTGCCGGTTCTGCCCGAAGGGGCGAGCCATGAGGGCCGCGCTCGACGCGCTGTGCCCGCGCAGCCCCCAGCACATCCCCGGAGACGAACAATGACCCGTCGCGCCCACCGCAGCGCGCACGGCCGTCCGCTGCCGGACGGACCTGCGCCCTTCACCACATTGGTCGAGCTGACCTTCGAGAAACGCAAGGTCGAGCACTGGATACGCTTCGGCCGCAAGAGCTACGAGCAGATCATCGACCGCCGCCGCAGCGTCGTCGGCTTCGCGCCGGGCAGCGTCTTCGCCTTCGTCCGTTGGGCATCTGGCGAGCACGGCACTGTCATTTCGCGCATCGACATTGTGCGCGCCATCGGGCGCGGCGAGCCGTTCCAGACATTGCCCTTCGTGCGCCCCGGTGGCGAAATCCTGTTGCGCCTCGACGGCTGGCCCAAGGTGCAGCGTGCGCTTGTAGCTATCGACGCCGTGGATGCGCTCGGCCTCGATCCGGCCGACGCCTCGCCGGATCACTGGCGGCACGTCCACAACCGTTTGACCGCCAATCTGGAACCGCACGCCTACACGCCTGAGCGACATGCCGCTTGGCTTCACCGTCGAAGGATCGAGCCATGACGCGCCGCCGCACCCTTACGGTGACGGCGCTGGCGGTGATCGGCATCGCCGCCGCAAGCGCGGTCAAGACGCCGACGAAACTCATATGGAACGCCACCGCCAGCGCGCCAGTCGGGTTCTACACCGTCGAGCCGGCAGACCGGATCGACGTGCCCGAGCTGGTCGCCATCATGCCGCCCGAACCGCTCGCCAGCTTCATGGTCGAGCGCGGCTATATCGCGCGAGGCGTCCCGCTCTTGAAGCGCGTCTTGGGCCTGCCCGGACAGCGGGTTTGCCGAGCCGGCCGCACGATCACGGTTGACGGGATCGAGATGGGCGAGGCGCTGGAGCGCGACAGCCTCGGTCGCGATCTGCCCGTCTGGAAGGGCTGCCGCGTCATCGGCGGCGACCAGCTTTTCCTCATGAATTGGGAAGTCCGCGACAGCCTCGACGGCCGTTATTTCGGACCCATCCCCGCAGATTCCGTCATCGGCCGAGCGGTTCCGCTCTGGACCGATGAGGAAGGCGTCGGCCGCTACGAGTGGCGCGTGCCGACGTACTGACCCCCCCAAAAAAAACCAACCGCAGGAGATTTCCATGGCAGAGATAGGCACCTTCACCCGCACCGAAACCGGCTATGCGGGGGAGCTTCATTCGTTCGGCCTCCACGAAAAGCTGTTCATCGTCCCGGCCAAACCGAGCGATGTGAAAAACGCGCCCGACTACCGCGTGCGCCTCGATAGCGAGGACGGCCCTGACGCCGGCCCCGCATGGAAAGACTCCAGCGACAACGCTGGCGACTTCGTGTCGATGCGGTTGGAGGGGCCGGTTTTCCCGTTCCCCATCCGCGCCAAACTGTTCCAGTCCAACGACAATCCTTCGGTCTGGACCCTGCGTTGGAAGCACGCCCGGAAGATCGAGGATGAGGAATGACGGCCGCGCGCGTCCGGCCCGTCATCCGGTCAAAGATCGGCATCCCTTTGTTCGCGGAAAAGCCGTCTCATCCCTTCGTCCCGCTCGGCGACCAGACGGCCGGCGCGCGCAGCGAAGGTCAGGGGCGGCCATCGGCCGGCGCTTGCGCCTTGCCCTTGACCGCAGCGAGCACGCTGGCAGGCTGGCGGCGAAGCGGAGACAGGCCGGCATGGCATTATGCCGTCCTGCTGCTGGCGGGGGCGCTTTCCGTCTGCATCGGATCGGGCGTCGCTGTCGCGCAATCCGCGTCGGTCGAGCGCCCGGCCGCCGCCCATCCCTATGCGGCGCACATCGCCGAGGCGTCGCAGCGTTTCGGCATCCCCGAGCACTGGATTCGCGCGGTGCTGCGCGCCGAGAGCGCGGGCGACGTGCGCGCGATTTCGTCGGCCGGGGCCATGGGATTGATGCAGGTGATGCCCGACACATGGGCGGGCCTGCGCGTCCGCCATGGCCTCGGCCGTGATCCCTACGACCCGCGCGACAACATCATGGCAGGCACGGCCTATCTGCGCGAGATGTTCGACCGCTACGGCAATGTCGGCGCGATGCTTGCGGCCTACAATGCCGGTCCCGGCCGCTACGACGAGCACCACGCGACGGGCCGACCGCTTCCCGCCGAGACACGCGCCTATGTCGCCGCGCTCGCCCCGATCCTTGGCGGCGCGGCTCCATCGGATGCGCCGTTGCAACCACCGGCACCGCCGCCCGATTGGCGCGAGGCACCGCTATTCGTCATGCGCCCGGCCGACACGCGGGGTGCCGCCGCGCCGCCGTCCGAGGCGCAATCCAGCGACGGCCGCGCTGCCGTTCCGGCGCGCGACCCCGCCCGTGCGGAGCCGCAGGACGGCAGCATTTTCGTGGCGAGCGCCAGCGACGGGGGAACGCCATGAGGGCGGCGTTCCCGCGCTCGGCGGCGCTGGTTTCGGCATCCGGTCGGGCAGGTTTGCGCCCGGCAGGATTCCCGGCAGGAGGGGCAGAAAAGACAGAAAGGGCGGAGGGCAAGATTAAAGAAGACGGCACCATATCGGGCCGCTTCTGGAAATTGTTGTTGTCTGCACACTGGTTAGGTGGCCGGTTCCGGCACCATGGTTTTGAGGGGTCGCGTGCCGCGATTTCGCACAAAGCCTTGGCTTTGCTGGGTTTCGAGCGGCACCATAGGCCCATATCAGCCGTTTTTCGGTGGTTTTATCAGGAGTCGCGCCCATGAGCGCCGACGATGAAAACCGCTTCCGTCCGAAGCCGGGCCGTATCCGATCCGACACACCGAAGGCCGGCAAGACCAAGAGCTTTTTCACGCAGGTCAAGAAGATCACCCGGCAGCATCAGGCAGCAGCCTCCCGCGATCCTTCCATGCCGTCATCCGCTCGCCCGTCATCGCCGGGGCGGTCCCGTGCCGTGGTCGCCAGCGGCAAGGGCGTGAAGCGCGGCCGGGGCGCGAGCTTCGTGCGCGCTCGGAACATCTCCGGCCAATGGCATCATCGCCAGCCCGGCAGCCGCCGCGTGATCGTCAAGCAGCGCAGCGTTCGGGCCGCGTGGAAGGGCGCACGCGCCCGCGCGCATCTGCGCTATGTCCAGCGCGACGGCACGTCACGCGACGGCGAGCGGGGCCGGCTCTATTCGGCGACCGAGGACCGCGCCGATGGCGACGCCTTCCTTGATCGCGGCAAGGACGACCGCCACCAGTTCAGATTCATCGTCTCGCCCGAGGATGGCGCGGAGCTATCGGACCTCACGGCCTACACCCGCGATTTCATGAAGCAGGTGGAAGCCGACCTCGGCACGAAACTCGATTGGGTCGCCGTCAACCACTACAACACCGGCCATCCCCATGTGCATGTCATCGTCAACGGCCGCGACGAGATGGGCGAGGATCTAATCATCAATGGCGACTACCTCGCCAACGGCCTACGGGAGCGCGCCAGCGAGCTTGCCAGTCTGGAACTCGGCCCCGTCACCGAAATCGAGCAGACCCGCAAGCTGTCGGCCGAGATAGACCAGGACCGTTTCACCCGGATTGACCGCGCCATGGCCGAGGAAGCCGATGCCCGGTTCCTCGACCTGCGCCATGAACCGGCCGCACCGCGCCGCCAGTTCGAGCGCACCTTACGCCTGCGCCGTCTCGCCAAGCTGGAGAAGATGGGACTGGCGACCGAGCACGCGCCCGGCGTTTGGGAGTTGAGCAAGGACATGGAGCCGGCCCTGCGCGAGTTGGGCGAGCGCGGCGACATTATCCGCACCATGCAGAAGGCGCTCGGCCCGCAGGGAGGCGAACGCGATCCCATGAGCTTTCAAATCCATGACGGAGCGCCAGAGACACCCATCGTCGGCCGCGTCGTGGACAAGCACCTGTCGGACGAGCTGGGCGAGAACCTGACCATTGTGGTGGACGGGATCGACGGCAGGACGCACCACATCGCAGGCATCGCGCCCGAGCGGCTGGAGGACGCCCGCGTTTGCAGCGTCGTCCAGATCGGCCCGGCCGAGGCGACCGCCCGACCGTCCGAACGCGCCATTGCCGCCATCACCGAGGACGGCATCTATCGTCCGAGCCGCCATCTGGAGCAGGCGAAGTTCGAGGGCCGCGTTCCGGGCGGCGATTATGAGGGCTATGTCGATGCCCATGTCCGGCGACTGGAGGCATTGCGCCGCGCCGGGATCGTCGAGAGGATCGACGCCGACCAATGGCGCATCCCCGATGATCTGGTCAGCCGCGCCGCCGCCTATGACGCCGGCCGTGACCGGCAGGCCAGCGTTCGCATCCTTTCCCCGGTCGATCTAGGCAAGCAGATCGGATCGGACGGCACGACATGGCTGGACCGGCGATTGGTCCATGGCGAAACGGCCGACCTTGCGCCGGCCGGCTTCGGCCAGCAGGTGCGTGAGGCGATGGACCAGCGGCGCGAGCATCACATCGAACAGGGCGATGCCACCCGAGCACGGAACGGCCGCATCTTCTACCGGCGCAGCCTTCTCGCCACCTTGCGCGAGCGGGAGGTTGCCCGCATTGGCGCGGAGATGGCCGAGGGCAAGGGGTTGCCGTTCCGTGCCGCCACGGACGGCGAGAACGTCAGCGGCAAGTTCACCGGGACCGTTCAGCTATCGAGCGGCAAGTTCGCCGTGGTGGAAAAGAGCCATGAGTTCACGCTTGTCCCGTGGCGGCCGGTGATCGACCGCCAGCTCGGCCGCGAGATCACTGGCGTCGTGCAGGGCGGATCGGTGTCGTGGCAGTTGGGGCGAAGGCATGACCTTGGCCTTTAGCACATACGCGTGTTTCATCCGGTATCTATCATGCCCCGTGTATCTCACGCTGGATGCCGGCTATTGTAGGGGCCATCATTCAAGCGAGCAGTAGAAAAGAAGATATGCCGAGACCGAAACTTCATAGCGATGAGTTCATTCTAGATACCGCGCTAGGCTCAGGACTCATAGCCAAAAGAGCACTGTAGCGGCGAGGGCTATGGCGGAGAGGAAGACGTTCGGGCACCGATCATAACGCGTGGCAACGCGTCGCCAGTCTTTCAGACGACCGAACATGATTTCGATGCGGGTGCGTCGTTTGTATCTGCGCTTGTCATACCGGATGGGCTCGGTGCGGGTTTTACGTCCGGGGATGCAAGGTGTGATCCCCTTGGCTTCCAAGGCGTCCCTGAACCAATCCGCGTCATAGCCCCTATCGCCCAGCAGCCACTGGGCTCGGGGTAGACTATCCAGAAGAGCCGCCGCGCCGGTGTAGTCGCTGACCTGACCAGCCGTCACAAACAGGCTAATGGGGCGTCCATTCGCATCGGTGACGGCGTGCAGCTTGGTATTCATCCCGCCTTTGGTCCGTCCGATCAGTCGCCCGAGGCCCCCTTTTTTACCCGCAGGCTCGAAGCCGTACGGTGCGCCTTTAGATAGGTGGCATCGATCATGACGGTCCGGCGTTCGGCCTGTGCGCCAGAAAGGCCCTCCATCATCCGAACGAAGACGCCAGCCTCGCTCCACCGCTTCCAGCGATTGTAGAGCGTCTTGTGAGGCCCGTAGGCTGCCGGCGCATCCCGCCAGCGCAGACCGTTGCGGTTGACGAAGATGATCCCGCTCAACACCCGCCTATCATCCACCCGAGGTTTGCCGTGGCTCTTAGGGAAATAGGGCTCCAGCCGAGCCATCTGCTCGTCCGTCAGCCAATAAAGATCGCTCATAATCCAGACTCCTCAGGAGCCTGAATCAGATCGCACGCCGCAAATCAATGGGTCCTGAGCCTAGGCATCCTTCTTCAGAAAGGTCCATCGGCCTTCACCCTCTCCGATGTTGCGGAAGCGGTCGGCATCTCGCGGGCTGCACTGATCCAGCGGTTCAAAGACAAGGCGACGCTGCATCTAAAGGTCATGGAGCGCAACACGCAGGAGGTGCGCGACTATTTCGCGGGTGCGAGTCCCGAAAAGGGCCTCGATCCGCTGTGGGCGATGCTCAAGGACCTCATCGCCGGTATGGGTGACGGTGCCGGAACGGAAGGCTACCTTCTTCTATTGTGGGGAGACGTTCAGGAGCCGTCGCTTCGCGCCCTTGCGGCGGAGCGGAACAGACTGGTCCTGAAAGCTATCGAGGCACGACTGCCCGCCGGGCCGCGCCCACCCGAGCATACCGCCGGCTTGATTCAGACGGTCATTCAGGGGTCTTGCATGCAATGGCTCGTTGAGCCGGAAGGCGAGCTAGCGGCTTTCATGACCAAGCGCACCCACATGCTTCTGTCCGTCCTCTATCCCGACCATGTGTTCGGGTAACACCATCTGGAGGGTTGTTTATAACAGTCGTGTCGGTTATTTATAAGGCGTGCGCCACGGTATCGCCGGGCACGGAAACCCGGAACGACTATCATGCCTATACAAGAACCCAGCCCGTTGGGGGGCGAACGACAAAAAGCACTGCCTGCGCCAACCTTGGCGCTGAACCTCATGGCCGACGAGTTCGATGCGTTGAACGCGAGCAGCGGGCCGCAAATCGCTTATCGCGACCTGTTCTGCCCACACATGGACCTGCCGCGCGCCTTGCGGAACTGGTCAGAGGCTCGGGGCGTCCAGTTGCGGAGCCTTCGCAAAATCACGCATGAGCGCGGCGGTCGGTCGCAGAAGGTGCTTTTCGGCCTTCATGACGGTTATGCCGTTGAAAGCGTTCTGATCCGTCGTCACGACGGACACACCGCCTGTATTTCGTCACAGGTTGGATGTGCCTTCGCCTGCCAGTTCTGCGCTTCCGGCCAAGCCGGCCTCAAGCGCAACCTTTCGGCGGGCGAGATTGTCGAACAGGTCGTTCAACTCGGGCCGAAGGTCAACCGGATCGTGTTCATGGGCATCGGCGAGCCTTTGAACAACTACGAGCAGGTGATGAAGGCGATTCGTATCCTGCGCGACCGGCGAGGGATGAATTTTCCCACCACGGGAATCACGCTTTCGACCATCGGCATACCGAAGGCTCTAGCGCAATTGCGAGAAGAGCATCTGGCGATCAATCTGACTATATCGCTGCATGCGACGACGCAGGAAGTTCGCGACCGTCTCATCCCCGGATCGCGTAAGCACGACATCAAGGAAGTCATCGCGCGCGCTTCGTCATGGGCGGAACGGCACAACCGGATCGTCACCTTTGTCTATCTGGTCCTCCCCGGCATCAACGACACGCTTGCTGATGCGAAACGGCTTGCCGGTCTCATGAACAAGCGAAGGGCGCGTGTGAACCTTATGCGCTGGAATCCTGTCGATGGCATCGCGCTTGATCGAACCGGCGACCGCAGCCTCGGACTTTTCCGTGAAGTGCTGGATCGCGCCGGTGTGCCGGTCGTGGTGCGGGATACACAGGGGCGGGATATTTCGGCGGCATGCGGTCAGCTCTGGTTGCGCGATCTGCGCGGAATCCCGGTCGAAAAACGCGGAGCCACAAAAAAGGCCGCCTAGCGGGAGCTTAGGATGCGGCGTTCGAAAAGACATGCGAACGATGCCTTCCGATCAAGTGAAACGCTGCTCGGGTCGCGCATACCTCTCTTGTCGCTGATCCAGACGCTTGCGGTCGCTGAATATCTCAACTTCCGCCACGCAGCGAACGCACTCGGGGTTGCACAATCCAGCGTCAGCGCCCGCGTGAAGGCGCTGGAAGAAGACCTTGGCATCCTCCTGTTCGAGCGTCGTGCGCGTGGCGTTCGGTTGACCGAAGCCGGACGCCACTTCGTCGAGCGGATCGCAGCCGGCGTCGATCAACTCGACCATGCGGTGAAGACCGCAGGCATGGCGGCGACGGGGGAATGGGGCCGCCTGCGCATCGGCGTCCATGCCTTGATTCCGCGCAGCTTCCTCGCCGATCTGATCGGGCAGTATCGGGAAAACCATCCCGGCATCGAGGTCGAAATCACCGAAGGCACGGCCCGCGATGCGGTCATGCAGCTTCGTGCCGACCGGCTGGACGTGGCGTTCGTCGCTGGCACACCAGAGCTGCCCGACTGCCATACACGGCCGGTCTGGACTGAATCGCTGGTAGCGGTGCTACCGGATAGGCATCGTCTTGCCGGGCAGCCGGCAATCACTTGGGCCGATCTGGTCGGCGAAACCTTCCTTGTCCGCTATGGTGGCACTGGCCCGCAGGTTCATGACCATATCGTGCTGCGCCTTGCCGGGCGCTGGCCCGCGCCTTCGATACTGCGCTTCGACGTAGGACGTGGCACGCTACTATCCATGGTCGGACAGGGATTCGGCATTACCATCGTCGGGGCAGCGACGGCACTGCTGCCGACTGCCGGCATCACCTTCCTGCCTTTCGCCGATGAGCCAGAGCCGGTTGCCTTTACCGCCGTCTGGTCGCCGTTCAATCGAAGCGCCGCGCTCCGTGATCTGCTCTCTCTCGCAAAAGAAATGGGTCGGCTGATCCGCGTCGACTGAACCTCTGCCCGTTCCAGCCAACCGCCAAAGCAAGGCATAGGGGTTTCATACGGCCAAGAATGACGGGAACGTCAACAGCGGGGGATTGGGTGGCTACGAGCCAGCGATACGGCATTGCGAGGCAACAGCTGATCGTATAAGTGATAGCTAGTCAAATTTGTGATCGTGGAGTGGTCAGCATGGGAAATCCAAAGTCAGCAGACAAGTAAGCCGCAACAGCAAAATTGTTGTTGCGGCGCTCTGTGAGACCAATCCCATGTGATTGCTGATGTGCAGACGCCGCCCGAGATTTCTTAATCGAGCGGTTGACTTATCATGACCATCACACGCCCTGCATGGGCCTATACGCTGCCGGCAGCCCTACTGCTGATGGCTCCCTTCGACATCCTCGCTTCACTGGCGATGGATATTTATCTCCCCGTCGTTCCAGCGATGCCCGGCATCCTGAACACGACGCCCGCCATGATCCAACTCACGTTGAGCCTCTATATTGTGATGCTCGGTGTGGGCCAGGTGATTTTTGGTCCGCTCTCAGACCGCATCGGGCGACGGCCAATTCTACTTGCGGGCGCAACGGCTTTCGTCATTGCGTCTCTGGGAGCAGCTTGGTCTTCAACTGCACCAGCCTTTGTCGCTTTCCGTCTGCTTCAAGCAGTCGGCGCGTCGGCCATGCTGGTGGCGACGTTCGCGACGGTTCGCGACGTTTATGCCAGTCGTCCTGAGGGTGTCGTCATCTACGGCCTTTTCAGTTCGATGCTGGCGTTCGTACCTGCGCTCGGCCCTATCGCCGGAGCGTTGATCGGCGAGTTCTTGGGATGGCAGGCGATATTCATTGCTTTGGCTATACTGGCGATGCTCGCACTCCTAAATGCGGGTTTCAGGTGGCACGAAACCCGCCCTCTGGATCAAGCGAAGACGCGCCGATCTGTTTTGCCGATCTTCGCGAGTCCGGCTTTTTGGGTTTACACCATCGGCTTTAGCGCCGGTATGGGCACCTTCTTCGTCTTCTTCTCGACGGCTCCCCGTGTGCTCATAGGCCAAGCGGAATATTCCGAGATCGGATTCAGCTTTGCCTTCGCCACTGTCGCGCTTGTAATGATCGTGACAACTCGTTTCGCGAAGTCCTTTGTCACCAGATGGGGCATCGCGGGATGCGTAGCGCGTGGAATGGCGTTGCTCGTTTTCGGGGCGGTCCTGTTGGGGATCGGCGAACTCTTCGGTTCGCCGTCATTCCTCACCTTCATCGTGCCGATGTGGGTCATGGCGGTCGCCATTGTCTTCACTGTGTCCGTTACCGCGAACGGCGCTTTGGCAGAGTTCGACGACATCGCAGGATCAGCGGTCGCGTTCTACTTCTGCGTTCAAAGCCTGATAGTCAGCATTGTCGGGACATTGGCGGTGACGCTGTTAAACGGTGACACAGCGTGGCCGGTGATCTGTTACGCCACGGCGATGGCAGTGCTGGTGTCGTTGGGGCTGGCGCTCCTTCGGCTCCGTGGGACTGCCACCGAGAAGTCGCCAGTCGTCTAACCGACGACTGGTGGCAGGCCCGCTCCGATGCGGCGCACTAACCATCGAAACCTCGTGAATGGCGGTATCCTGTCTGGCAGGATACCGCTCATTTCCCTTGTTCAGTTCATCGCCGTCGCCGAGCATCTGAATTTTCGGCATGCGGCCAAGGCACTCGGCGTCAGCCAGTCGAGCGTCAGCGCGCGTGTGAAAGCGCTGGAGGATAACCTTGGTATCCTGCTGTTTGAGCGCCATGCGCGGGGCGTTCGGCTAACAGACGCAGGCAGGCACTTCATGGAGCGTGTCACGGCGGGTGTCGATCAACTCGATCACGCGGTGAAGACCGCCGGCATGACAGCTCAAGGAGAATGTGGCCGGCTTCGCATCGGCATCCATGCCTTGATCCCACGCAGCTTTCTCACGGAGCTGATCCGTCATTATCGGGAAGCCCATACCGGCATTGAGGTCGAGATAACCGAAGGCACGGCCCGCGATGCGGTGATGCAGCTTCGTGCTGACCAGCTCGACGTGGCGTTCGTCGCGGGCAAGCCCGAGATGCCCGACTGCCATACCCGACCGATCTGGACCGAACCGCTGGTGGTGGTGCTATCGGATGGGCATCGCCTCGCCGGGCAGTCCGCAATCACTTGGTCCGATCTGGTCGGCGAGACTTTCATTGTTCGCTATGGTGGCACCGGCCCGCAGGTCCATGACCATATCGTGCTGCGCCTTGCCGGGCGTTGGCCCGCACCGTCGATCCTGCGCTTTGATGTGGGGCGCGGCACGCTGCTATCTATGGTCGGACAAGGCTTCGGCATCACTATCGTCGGCGAGGCCACGTCATTATTGCCGACGACCGGCATCGTCTTCCTGCCCTTCCTCGATGAACCGGAGCCGGTTGCCTTTACAGCCGTCTGGTCGCCGTTCAATCGCAGCTCCGCACTGAAAAATCTACTCAACCTCGCAGGCAAAATGAAGCGTGACGGCGATTCGCCCAATCGTTTCCTCGATGGCACTCGACCGGCACGATAACGGCAAAGGCGACCCGTCCTATTTGCCGCCGATAGTATCCGGCAGCCCTCCGGCATCCTCTTTCCTGTTGCCCGTCCCGATTTTGCCTACTCTCTGATCGGCTCCGTCTTTTTTTGCCGACTGGAGCCTGTATGCGCGGAGGCCGAATCCTTTGGGGGCAGATTGGTGCCGTCTTCACCATCGTTCTGGTGATGGTGTGGGCAGCGACGCAATGGACGGCGTTCCGCCTCGGCTTCCAGCCGCAGCTTGGAGCACCATGGTTCGAGCTGGCGGGCCTGCCGGTCTATTATCCGCCCGCCTTCTTCTGGTGGTGGTTTTCGTTCGACGCCTACGCGCCCGCGATCTTCGTCGAGGGCGGCATCATCGCGGTATCGGGCGGCTTCCTCGCCATCGCCGCCGCCATCTTCATGTCGATCATCCGGGCGCGGGAGGCGCGCAACGTCGCCACCTACGGATCGGCGCGATGGGCTGAGGACCGGGAAATCCGTGCGGCCGGATTGCTCGGCCCCGATGGCGTCTTGCTCGGCCGATACGACCGGGACTATCTGCGCCATGACGGTCCCGAGCATGTCCTATGCTTTGCCCCGACGCGTAGCGGCAAAGGCGTCGGGCTGGTGGTGCCGACGCTGCTGACATGGCCGGCATCCGCCATCGTTCACGACATAAAAGGCGAGAACTGGACGCTGACAGCGGGCTTCCGCGCGAAGCATGGCCGCGTGCTGCTGTTCGATCCGACCAACGCCAGATCGTCGGCCTACAACCCGCTGCTGGAGGTCCGGCAAGGGGAATGGGAAGTCCGCGACGTGCAGAATATCGCGGATATTCTGGTCGATCCCGAAGGCAGTCTCGACAAGCGCAACCATTGGGAAAAGACCAGCCATAGCTTGCTGGTCGGCGCGATCCTGCATGTTCTCTATGCGGAGAAGGACAAGACCTTGGCGGGCGTCGCCAACTTCCTGTCCGATCCCCGCCGCCCGGTCGAGGCAACCTTGCGCGCGATGATGGACACGCCGCATCTCGGCGAAGCAGGCGCTCATCCCGTCATCGCGTCGTCCGCCCGCGAACTGTTGAACAAATCCGAGAACGAGCGGTCGGGCGTGCTCTCCACCGCCATGTCGTTTCTCGGCCTCTACCGCGATCCCGTGGTGGCGCGGGTGACGGCGCGGTGCGACTGGCGCATTGCCGACCTGGTCGGCAGCCGCCAGCCCGTCACGCTCTATCTGGTCGTGCCGCCATCCGACATAAACCGCACCAAGCCGCTCATTCGCCTGATCCTCAACCAGATCGGCAGGCGGTTGACCGAGGAACTGACCACCTCCGGCAAGCGCCATCGGCTGCTGTTGATGCTGGACGAGTTTCCGGCGCTCGGCCGGCTCGACTTCTTTGAATCGGCGCTCGCCTTCATGGCGGGGTATGGAATCAAAGGCTTCCTGATCGCGCAGAGCCTCAACCAGATCGAGCGCGCCTATGGCCCGAACAACGCGATCCTCGACAACTGCCATGTGCGCGTCAGCTTCGCCACGAACGACGAAAGGACGGCCAAGCGGGTGAGCGACGCACTCGGCACCGCGACCGAACTGCGCGACTCCACCAACTACGCCGGGCACAGATTGGCCCCGTGGCTTGGGCATCTCATGGTTTCACGGCAGGAGACGGCCCGCCCGCTACTCACGCCGGGCGAAATCATGCAGCTTCCGCCCACCGATGAAATCGTGATGGTCGCGGGCACACCGCCGATCCGCGCGACCAAGGCCCGCTATTTCGAGGACGCGCGGTTGCAGGAACGCATCCTGACCCCGCCCGATCTGGTCGCCGCTCCGCTGGCGCCCAGTCCATCCGCCGATGATTGGTCCGGCCGTGTGGTCGCGGCGGAAAGCCATTCCGCGACCGACGCCGCACACGGGGCCGAGGGCGATCCGGCCAATGCTGGCATCCGCCGCGAGCCGGAGCTGCCTGAGCATGAGGAAATCGTCGCCCCGCCGCCATCACCCGAACAGGAGTTCGAGTTTGTGGACGACGAGCCGGACGTTGACGCGGCCAAGGCCCGCGCCATGCGCCAACGTATGAGGATGGTCGCGCGGCAGGTCGCATTGAACCCCGATGACGGAATCGACCTTTGAGGACACGACCATGGCAACCAGAACCCGCCTGAATCTCTATTTCGACCCCGCGCTCATTCCGCAGATCGAAGCGATGGCGCTGCGCCGCTCGGTGGCGCTGCGCCGTAATGTCTCAAAATCCGCCATCGTGGAGGCGGCGGTCATATCTTACCTGTCCGGCGATGCCGACGACCAGCTTGAAGCCGCCATGTCGCGCCGCATGGACAAGCTCGGCCGCCAGATCGACACGCTCGACCTGGATCTCGCCGTCCTCGGCGAGACGGTCGCGCAGTTCATCCATTTCTGGATGACCATCACACCGCCGCTTACGGGAGCCGCACAATCCGCTGCCCGAGCGAAAGGCGCGGAGCGGTTCGAGGGCTTCATGCAAAATCTCGGCCGGCGTCTGGCGACGGGCGACAGGTTCCTCAAGGAGCTGTCGCGTGACCTCGACTCACTTCCCGACGATCAGTTGCCGGACGAGTCCGAGAGCAACGGCGATCAAGAATGAGTATTCGGACCCATCCTATTTACCGCCGTTCGCCGCCGATCACCGCCGCCTCATAGATACTTGTTGAACCGGCCGCATTTCGGTCTCTCTTAATCGACCCCGATCTGGGGATTGCCTGTCGCGCCCCATGAAGAAACGGGGCCGACATGACCACCAACCACCAAAAACCGGAATCCATCGCGCGCGGCGCGCGCATGTTGCGCACCGCGCTCGGCCCCGCCATTGCCCGGCTGCTCGAAGACCCGGCCGTCGTCGAGGTGATGCTGAACCCGGATGGTCGCCTTTGGGTGGACCGGCTATCCGAAGGGCTTTCCGACACGGGCGAGCGACTGTCCGCCGCCGATGGCGAACGCATCGTTCGGCTAGTCGCGCATCATGTCGGCGCGGAGGTTCATGCCCGCAGCCCCCGCGTCTCGGCCGAACTGCCCGAGAGCGGGGAGCGGTTTGAAGGGCTATTGCCGCCCGTGGTCGCTGCCCCGACCTTCGCCATCCGCAAGCCCGCCGTCGCGGTGTTCACGCTCGACGACTATGTGGCGGCGGGCATCATGTCCACCGATCAGGCGGAAACGCTGCGCGAAGCCGTCGCATCCCGCGCCAATATCTTGGTAGCGGGCGGCACCAGCACCGGCAAAACCACGCTGACCAATGCGCTGCTCGCCGAGGTGGCGAAGACGGCGGATCGCGTCGTCATCATCGAGGACACGCGCGAGCTGCAATGCGCCGCGCCCAACCTTGTCGCCATGCGGACGAAAGACGGCGTGGCGACGCTTTCCGATCTGGTCCGGTCCTCGCTGCGCCTGCGCCCCGACCGCATCCCTATCGGCGAGGTGCGCGGATCGGAAGCCCTCGACCTGCTCAAAGCATGGGGCACGGGCCATCCGGGCGGGATCGGCACCATTCATGCAGGCACCGGCATCGGCGCGCTGCGCCGCCTTGAACAGCTCATCCAAGAGGCTGTCGTCACCGTCCCGCGCGCCCTGATCGCCGAGACAATCGACCTCGTTGCCGTCCTTTCCGGGCGCGGTTCCGCGCGCCGGCTGGCCGAACTCGCCCGCGTCGAAGGGCTGGGACCGGACGGCGACTACCGCATCACGCATCCCATCCCTTTGGCAATCCCCACCAGCACAGGAGAATCTTCATGATCCGCACGATTTCGCGCGGCTATCGCTTCGCCGCGACCGCCGCATCCACCCTTGTCATCAGCTTCATGCTCGCCCCGGCCGCCCATGCGTCCGGTTCGTCGATGCCGTGGGAAGCACCGCTCCAAAGCATCCTCCAGTCCATCGAAGGGCCGGTCGCCAAGATCATCGCCGTCATCATCATCATCGTGACCGGCCTGACTTTGGCCTTCGGCGATACGGGCGGCGGCTTTCGCAAGCTGATCCAGATCGTGTTCGGCCTGTCCATCGCCTTCGCGGCGTCGAGCTTCTTCCTGTCGTTCTTCTCGTTCGGCGGCGGGGCGCTCATCTGATGGCGGGCGGCCTCGAACAGCTCGACGCGGTGCCGGGGTTCACGGTCCCGGTCCATCGGGCGCTGACCGAGCATATTTTGCTCGGCGGCGCACCGCGCTCCATCGCGATTCTGAACGGCACGCTGGCCGGGGCCGTGGGCCTCGGCCTGCGCCTCTGGCTGGTCGGCATCGCCATCTGGGCCATCGGTCATTTCGCGGCCGTGTGGGCGGCAAAGCGCGATCCCCTCTTTGTCGAGGTCGGGCGGCGGCATCTGCGCATCCCCGGCCATCTGGCGGTGTGAGGGAGGCGCGTCGATGATGAACCTTGCCGAATACCGCAGCACCGCCACCCGACTCGCCGACTATCTGCCATGGGCGGCACTGGTCGGCTCCGGCGTCGTCTTGAACAAGGATGGGAGTTTTCAGAGGACCGCGAAGTTTCGCGGCCCCGATCTGGATTCCGCCGTCGCGGCCGAGCTGGTCGCCGTCGCCGGCCGCATCAACAACGCCGTGCGCCGTCTCGGCTCCGGCTGGAGCATCTTCGTCGAGGCACAGCGCAGCGAGGCGGCGACCTATCCCGATAGTCGCTTTCCCGATGCCGCGTCGGCGCTGGTCGATGCGGAACGGAAGGCTGGTTTCGAGGAAGCGGACGCGCATTTCGTGTCCGGCTACTTCCTCACCTTCCTCTGGCTGCCCCCGGCCGAGGAAGCCGCCCGCACTGAGGCATGGCTCTATGAGGGCCGCGAGAAAACCGGCGTGGACCCGTGGGAGCTGATGCGCGGCTTCATCGACCGCACCGACCGCGTGCTGGCGCTGCTCGACGGCTTCATGCCCGAGTGCCGTTGGATGGATGACGGCGCAACGCTGACCTACCTCCATTCCACCATCTCAACCAACCGCCATCGCGTGCGCGTGCCCGAGGTGCCGATGCACCTCGACGCGCTGCTCGCCGACCAGCCGTTGACTGGCGGGCTGGAGCCGCGCCTTGGCGACACACATCTGCGCGTCCTGACCATCGTGGGATTCCCGACCGCAACGATGCCGGGCCTGCTCGACGAGATGAACCGGCTGCCGTTCCCCTACAGGTGGGGCACGCGCGCGATCCTGCTCGACAAGACCGATGCGACCCGGTTGCTGACCCGCATCCGTCGCCAATGGTTCGCTAAGCGCAAGAGCATCGCGGCGATCTTGAAAGAGGTGATGACCAACGAGGCGTCCGCCCTTGTGGACACCGACGCGGCGAACAAGGCGCTCGACGCCGACATGGCGTTGCAGGAGCTTGGGGCAGACGTGGCGGGCATGGCCTACGTCACGGCGACCGTCACCGTATGGGATGCCGACCCGCGCGTGGCGCAAGAGAAGCTGCGCCTGGTCGAGAAGATCGTTCAGGGCCGTGACTTCACCGTCATGCCCGAGAGCGTCAACGCGGTTGACGCATGGCTCGGCAGTCTGCCCGGACACGCCTACGCCAATGTCCGCCAGCCGCCCATCAGCACTTTGAATCTCGCCCACATGATCCCGCTTTCAGCGGTGTGGGCGGGGCCGGAACGGGACGAGCATTTCGGTGCACCCCCTTTGCTCTTTGGAAAGACTGAAGGCTCAACCCCGTTCCGGCTAAGTCTCCATGTCGGCGACGTAGGACACACCCTTGTCGTTGGCCCGACCGGCGCGGGCAAATCCGTGCTGCTGGCGCTCATGGCCTTGCAGTTCCGGCGCTATGCGGGATCGCAGGTTTTCGCCTTCGACTTCGGCGGCAGCATCCGCGCCGCCGCGCTCGCCATGGGCGGGGATTGGCACGATTTGGGCGGTGGCCTCACGGAAGGAGATGAGGCGTCCGTTTCGCTCCAGCCACTTGCCCGCATCCACGACACCTATGAACGCGCATGGGCGGCGGACTGGATTGCGGCCATCCTCATGCGCGAGGGGCTGGCGATCACGCCCGAGGTCAAGGAACACCTTTGGACGGCGCTGACTTCGCTCGCTTCCGCGCCGGTCGAGGAACGGACCATCACCGGCCTTGCGGTGCTGTTGCAATCCAACGATCTGAAACAGGCGCTCCGTCCGTTCTGCGTCGGCGGTGCCTATGGCCGGCTGCTCGACGCCGAGACAGAGCATTTGGGATCGGCGGACGTGCAAGCCTTCGAGATCGAGGGCCTTGTCGGGACCGGCGCGGCCCCTGCCGTGCTTGCTTATCTGTTCCATCGTATCGGCGACCGGCTCGATGGCCGCCCCACGCTGCTCATCATAGATGAAGGCTGGCTTGCCCTGGACGACGAGGGTTTCGCCGGCCAGCTCCGTGAGTGGCTGAAAACGCTGCGCAAGAAGAACGCCAGCGTCATCTTCGCCACACAAAGCCTGTCCGACATTGACGGCAGCAACATCGCGCCCGCGATTATCGAGAGCTGCCCGACGCGACTCTTGCTGCCGAACGAGCGCGCCATCGAGCCGCAGATCACGGCCATCTATCGCCGCTTCGGCCTCAATGACAGGCAGATCGAAATCCTCGCACGGGCCACGCCCAAGCGGGATTATTACTGCCAGTCACGGCGCGGCAATCGCCTGTTCGAGCTTGGCCTGTCCGAAGTCGGCCTCGCCCTCTGCGCCGCATCCGCCAAATCCGACCAGACCCTCATTGCGCAGATCGTCGCCGAACGCGGCCGCGACGGCTTCCTCGCCGCATGGCTGCGCGAGCGCGGCGTCGATTGGGCGGCCGACCTGATCCCGAACCTCACCAATCTTGCCGACCGGCCGGAATCCGCCGCGCCGGCCCCGCTCGATAGCCACCCCACACAGGAGATTCTTCCATGACCTATCCCAAGATCGTTGGGGCCTCGGCCCTCGCGCTGGCGCTCGCCATGCCCGTCGCGCTTTCGCCCATGCTGGCAAGCCCGGCCCATGCACAATTCGGCTTCGGCCGGATCGTCTATGACCCGACCAACTATGCGCAAAACCTGCTTACCGCCGCGCGCACGCTGGAGCAGATCAACAACCAGATTCAGAGCCTCCAGAACGAGGCGCAGATGCTCATCAATCAGGCCCGCAATCTGGCGAGCCTGCCATATTCCTCGCTCCAGCAGCTCCAGCAGAGCGTCCAGCGCACGCAGCAGCTTCTCGGGCAGGCACAGAACATCGCCTTCGAGGTCGGCCAGATCGACCAAGCGTTCCAGAAGCAATATGGCAATGTCTCGCTTTCGGCGACCGACGCCCAGCTTGTCGCCGATGCGCGCAGCCGGTGGGAGAACACGGTCGGCAGCTTGCAGGACGCCATGCGCGTGCAGGCGGGAGCGGTCGGCAATATCGACAGCAACCGCGCCGAAATGGCCGCGCTGGTCGGCCAGAGCCAAGGCGCGACCGGCGCGCTGCAAGCCACGCAGGCCGGCAACCAGCTTCTCGCCCTCCAGTCGCAGCAGCTTTCCGACCTGATCGCGGTCATCTCGGCCAATGGCCGGGCCGACGCGCTGACCGAGGCCGAGCGCGCGACCGCTGCTGAACAGGGCCGCATCCAGCGCGAGCGGTTCCTGACACCCGGCACCGGCTACCTGCCGGGCAACGCGCAGATGTTCAACAACGGCAACAACTGACCGGGAGGCTCGCCATGGACGGCAAGATGCTGGCCCGGCTCGGGGCCGTGGTGTTCGTTGCGATTGCCTTGACAGTGACCGCAATCGACATGGCGCGGAAGGATGAACCTTCCGCGCCGCTCCCGGCCTCGGCCCTCCAGCCGCCGCCCGATCCCCTGCGCGCCAGCCTGCGCCGTTGCCAGCAGCTCGGCGAGGCCGCCGCAAGCGATGCCGACTGCCTCGCCGCTTGGGCTGAATCCCGCGACCGCTTCCTCGGCCGTGACCGCAGCGAGGCGCGCTGACCATGGGCAACACGGGCGTCATCGACAATTTCCTCGGAGTCTTCACCTCCTACATCGACAGTGGTTTTGGGCTGCTCGGCGGCGAGGTCGCCTTCATCGCCACAACGCTGATCGTCATCGACGTGACGCTCGCCGCGCTCTTTTGGGCATGGGGCGCGGATGACGACATTATCGCGCGGCTGGTCAAAAAGACGCTGTTCATCGGCGTCTTCGCCTACATCATCGGCAATTGGAACAACCTCGCCCGCATCGTCTTCGAGAGTTTCGCCGGCCTCGGCCTCATGGCCTCGGGCACCGGCTTTTCCGTCACCGATCTGATGCGGCCGGGCCGCGTGGCGCAGACCGGCCTCGACGCCGGCCGTCCGCTTCTCGATTCCATTTCCGACCTGATGGGCTGGATCAGCTTCTTCGAGAACTTCATCCAGATCGCGTGCCTGCTGTTTGCATGGGCGCTGGTGGTGCTGGCCTTCTTCATCCTCGCCATCCAGCTTTTCGTGACGCTGATCGAGTTCAAGCTGACCACGCTCGCCGGCTTCGTCCTGATCCCCTTCGGCCTGTTCGGCAAGACCGCCTTCATGGCCGAGAAGGTCTTGGGCAATGTGGTGTCGTCCGGCATCAAGGTCTTGGTGCTCGCCGTCATCATCGGCATCGGCAGCACCTTATTTTCGCAATTCACGGCCGGTTTCGGCGGGGCAACCCCGACCATCGACGACGCCATGGCGATTGTGCTGGCAGCCCTGTCGCTGCTCGGCCTCGGCATCTTCGGCCCCGGCATCGCCAACGGCATCGTCTCTGGCGGCCCGCAGCTCGGCGCGGGCGCGGCCGTGGGAACCGGCCTTGCGGTCGCAGGTGCAGGTGTCGCCGCTGGCGGCGGGGCTATGCTTGCGGCCAAGGGCGGTGCTGCCGCCCTCTCCGGTGGGGCCGCGGCCGTCCGCGGCGGTGCGACCGCCGCGGGCGCGGCAACCGCAGCCTATAGCGTCGGCGCGCTCGGCCAGTCCGGCGCGGTCGGTGTTGCTTCCGGCCTTGGTGGTGTTGCCCGCGCCGCAGGCTCGGCCGCCGTCTCTCCCTTGAAGCGCGCCGTCTCGAAAGCCACCGAGAGCGTCAAGTCCAGCTTTTCCGGTGGCGCACGCGCCGCCTTCGGTGTGACCGGCGGCTCATCCACCGCAGGCACGGTCGGCGGCGCGAGCGCCGATCCCACCGCAGCAGCATCCGGCCCGGCCGGCAGCCCGCCCGCATGGGCGCAACGGATGCGGCGCTCGCAGGCCATGAACCACGGCACGACCATGGCCGCCCATGCGGTGCGCTCCGGCGACAGCCACGGCTCCGGTTCCTCCATCAACCTTTCCGAAAGTGACCGCTCATGAGCATCTTCAAACGACCAGCAACCCACTACGGCAAATCGCCGGAACCCGAGACGCCCTATCAGAAGGCCGCGCAGGCATGGGACGAGCGTATCGGCTCGGCCCGCGTGCAGGCGAGGAACTGGCGTTATATGGCCTTCGGTTCCCTGATCCTGTCGGCCGGCTTCGCCTCGGCGCTGGTCTGGCAATCCGCGCGCGGGACCGTGGTGCCGTGGGTGGTGCAGGTGGACAATCTTGGACAGGCGCAGACCGTCGCGCCGGCCGCCGCCGATTATCGCCCGACCGACCCGCAGATCGCTTTCCATCTCGGCCGATTCATCGAGCAGGTCCGCGCGATCCCGGCCGACGCGATCATTGTCCGCCAGAACTGGCTTCGCGCCTACGAATGGACCACGGATCGCGGGGCGGCGGCGCTCAACGACTACGCCCGCGCCAATGATCCTTTCGCCAAGGTCGGCCGTCAACAGGTCGCCGTCGAGGTGTCTAGCGTCATCCGGGCGTCCCCCAACAGCTTCCGCGTCGCGTGGACCGAACGCCATTTCGAGAACGGCCAGCTTTCCAGCACGGAACGATGGACCGCGATCCTGACCATCGCCATCCAGCCGCCGCGCGATGCCGAACGGCTGCGCGCCAATCCGCTCGGCATCTACGTCAACGCAATTTCGTGGTCGCGGGAGATGAGCCAATGAGGACGATCACCCGCACCCCCACAATCGCGGCCGTGCTGCTTTCTGCCACCATGCTCGCAGGCTGCGCCACCAACCGGACGCCGCAATTCAGCTATGACGCCAGCGTACCCCCGCTGCCAACCGTGCAGGCGGCGGCAACCGATAACACGCCCCGGCCTTTGCGTGTGCCCCCTGCATGGACCGTCGCGCGTGGAGGAACCGCCGCAGGGACGCCGGCCGGCCGCGTCGAGAACGCCAATGCAGCCGCCCGCGTCGAGCCGCGCCGGGAAGGCTACTACAATGCAATCCAGATTTATCCGTGGTCGGAAGGCGCGCTCTATCAGGTCTATGCCGCAGTCGGGCAGATCACGACCATTGCGCTGGAGCCGGGCGAGAGCCTGACAGGCGCGGGGCCGATTGCGGCCGGCGACACCGCCCGCTGGATCATAGGCGACACCGAGAGCGGCAGCGGTGCGAACCGCCGCGTCCATATCCTCGTGAAACCGACGCGACCTGACATTTCCACCAACCTTGTCGTCACCACCGACCGGCGCACCTACATGATCGAGTTGCGCGCGCGGGAATCACTCTACATGCCGGCCGTCGCATGGGCCTATCCCGCACCGCCTGCCGGCCAGCGTCACACCGTTCCAGCCGCACCGATCATCCCGGCCGAGGCTGCGCGGAACTACCGCTATGCATTGCACGTGCAGGGCGACAACCCGCCATGGCGGCCGGCTTCCGTGTTCGACGATGGCCGGCGCGTCTATGTCGTCTTCCCGGCCGGGATCGTGCAGGGCGAAATGCCGCCGATTTTCGTGCTCGGCACGAATGGCGAACCGCAGATCGTCAACAGCCGAGTCCACCAGAACGTCCTGATCGTGGACCGCCTGTTCGGCGCGGCCGAGCTGCGCCTTGGCAACGGCAACCGCCAGCAGGTCGTCAGGATCGTTCGCATCAACCCGACGCAGGCCGCTGCCGCACAGCCCGCCAGCGCGACCGGAGGCTCCCCGTCATGACCGACAACACCATCAGCGACACCATCGCGCCCATGCGCCTGCGCGCCGAACCGCCGCGCGTCACCCGCCTGTCTCGCAAGATGCTGGCAGGCGTCGGCGCGGTCGCCTTGCTCGGCATCGGCGGCGCACTGATCTACGCGCTCCAGATCCGCGATGCAGGGCCGGGAGGCGAAGAACTCTATTCGACCGAGAACCGCCCAACGGCGGACGGCCTGTCCGGCTTGCCGCGCGACTATACGGGGCCGGTGCTCGGCCCGGCGCTGCCCGGCGACCTCGGCCGTCCGATCCTCGACGCGCAGAACAGGGGACAGCCGGTCGCGCCGCCCGTCATGACGACGCCCGCCGTCGATCCCGAAGAAGAACGCCGCCGCGCCGAGGAAGAAGCCGCGCGCTTGAGCAACGTGTTTTTCCAGTCCGGCCCACGCACGGGAGCGCCGGCAGGAACGTCCATGCCCGGCCTTGCAGGACTCGGCCTCGGCGGACAGCCCGCGACGCAAGACCGGCACGCGGCTTTCCTCAACGGACCCGTGGACCGGCAGACCATCGCGCCGGATCGCGTCGCGCCGCCGGCATCGCCCTACATCCTTCAGGCCGGGGCCGTGATCCCCGCCGCGCTCATCACCGGCATCCGCTCGGACCTGCCGGGCCAGATCACGGCGCAAGTGACCGAGAACGTCTATGACAGCCCGACCGGCAGCCTGCTCCTGATCCCGCAAGGGACGCGCATCATCGGTCAATACGATGACGGCGTGACCTTCGGCCAGCGCAGGGTGCTCTTGGTGTGGAATCGCCTGATCCTGCCCGGTGGCCGTTCCATCGTCCTTGAGCGCCTGCCGGGCGCGGACGCCAGCGGCTATGCCGGGCTGGAAGACGGGGTTGATTACCATTGGTGGGATCTGATGAAGGCCGCAGGGCTGTCCACGCTGCTCGCAGTCGGCACGGAGCTGGCGACCAGCGACGAGGACCGGCTTGTTCGAGCTATCCGCGACGGGGCGCAGGATACCGTCAATCAGGCGGGCCAGCAGATCGTGCAGCGCCAGTTGCAGGTTGCGCCGACTCTCACCATCCGGCCCGGCTTCCCGGTCAGGATCATCGTCACCCGCGACCTTGTATTTGAGCCGGCAGGAGGTTGACCATGACCAAGCTGAAACTCGGCCCGCTTCCCGACGACAAGCCCGTGAAGGTGACGGTGGAGCTACCCGCGCCGCTTCACCGCGATCTGACCGCCTATGCCGAGGTGCTGGCCCGCGAGAGCGGCCAGCCCGTCGCCGATCCCGTCAGGCTCATCGTGCCCATGCTGGAGCGGTTCATCGCCACGGATCGCGGCTTCGCCAAGGCACGGCGAGCCGCCAACTGAGTCCCATCCCGGCAGGGGTGCCGCCAGCGCATAGACGCAAATGCGGCACGCTACAGCCCGCCGACTGCCCTCCATGGTTCGCCCAATTCCGGGGCCTACAGCGCCCCGGAATCCACCAGAACCAAGGAGGATTCCATGTGTGCAGAGCGCCGTCGCGCCCGCAAAGGGCGACCGCGACAGCCGGTCCCCGAGACACTTCCCGACGATCTTTTCGACTATGCCGACGAACCTACGCCGGACGGCCGGGAGCGCCGCAGGTCGCCGCTTCGCATCGTCGATGTGGTGTCGTTGCCTGTCTTCGACGACTGGCCCGAGAAGGTGCCGATCACCGAGGAAGAACTGCAAATCTTCGAGCGGTATTTCGGTGACGTGCTCGACCGACTGTTCGGCCCAATCGACGATCCTGGCAATCAGGACTTGCAACGGTTATCCTCCGATGATAACACTAAGCCATGAGCGAGGATCGTGACCCGAGCCTCGACACGCTTCTGGACCTCGACGGACAGGTGCTCGTTGTCGATCCCGAGGGCGGCCATTGGGTGAAGTTCGTCGTCACCCGCGTTCCGGCCTCGCCGGAAAAGCCGCACGGCCTCGATTATTCGCTCACGCTTCACGGGCCTTCGGGCGAACGGTTGGTCGGATTCGATAACGCCCATCCGGTCGGCCGAGGAAGGCGGGGCGAGCCGATGGACCACCGGCATCGCCTCCAGACCGTGAAGCCCTACGCCTACGAGGATGCGGCCACGCTGCTGGCCGACTTCTGGCAGGCGGCGGACGCGGTGTTGAAGGAACGAGGCGTAACATGACCACATTGAAAGTCGGGATTGCCGACTACGACGAGATGAAGGCGCGCACCATGCGGATCGCCAAAGGCGAGGAAAAGCCCGCACCCGACGATCCGAAGGTGTGGTTCACATCCATGGAATCCTTCGCGCAGCTCCTTTCGAGCGGGAACCGCGAGTTGCTGCGCGTCATCGACGAGCAGTCACCCGGTTCGCTGGAGGAACTGTCGCGGATCACGGGACGGGCGAAGCCTAACCTGTCCCGAACCCTCAAGAAGATGGCGAGCTACGGCCTGATCCGTATGGACCCCGGCGAGGGCCAGAAGCTCGTCCCTAAGGTGCTGCATGACCGCGTGGAGCTGGAATTGCCGCTGATAGAACGTCGCACGGCGGAAGGAGTCCGGTCATGAATATGCAAAGTCCCCATGTTGCGCTGCGCGCCGCGCTCTACCTGCGCGTTTCCACCACGCGGCAGGCCGAGCATGACGTGTCGATCCCCGACCAGCGCAAGCAGGGCGAGGCTTATTGTGTCTCGCGCGGCTACCAGCTTGTCGAAACCTTCGTGGAAGCCGGCGCTTCGGCCACCAATGACCGCCGCCCCGAGTTCCAACGGATGATCGAGGCCGGCACGTCCAAGCCCGCGCCCTTCGATGTCGTCGTGGTCCATTCGTTCAGCCGGTTCTTCCGCGATCACTTCGAGCTGGAGTTCAACGTCAGGAAGCTCGCCAAGAACGGCGTCAAGCTGGTGTCCATCACGCAGGAGATGGGCGACGACCCCATGCACGTCATGATGCGGCAGATCATGGCGCTGTTCGACGAATACCAGTCGAAGGAGAACGGCAAGCACGTCATGCGCGCCTTGAAGGAGAACGCCCGGCAAGGCTTCTGGAACGGCTCCCTGCCGCCCATCGGCTACCGTGTCGTCGATGCCGAGCAGCGCGGCGCGAAGATGAAGAAGAAGCTGGAGATCGACCCGCTCCATGCCGACACCGTGCGGCTGATTTTCCGCCTTGCATCGGAAGGCGACGGCACGTCCGGCCCCATGGGCGTCAAGAACATCGTCAATCACCTGAACAAGCACCGCATGTTTACCCGCAACGGCGGGCGTTGGGGCATCGGCCAGCTTCACCGTGTCCTGACCCGGCGCACCTATATCGGCGAGCATCGCTTCAATCGCCGCTCCAATAAGGGCGTGGTGAAGCCGGAGGAGGAAATCGTCACCGTCGCCGTGCCGCCGCTGATCGACCTTGAGATATTCGAGGCCGTGCAGAATCGCTTGAAGGTCAACAATCCGAAGGTGACGCCGCCGCGCGTCGTCAGCGGCCCGAACCTGCTGACCGGCATCTGCCATTGCGGCAATTGCGGAGGCGCAATGACGCTGCGCACCGGCAAGAACGGCCGGTATCGCTACTATGCTTGCTCGATTCGGGCACGGCAGGGCGACACAGGCTGCAAGGGCCGCGCGATCCCGATGGATAAGCTCGACCGCATGGTGGTGACGCATATCGAGGAAAGGCTTCTCGACCCCGAGCGGATCGAAGACGTTCTCGCCTCGCTTCTGGATCGCCGGCAGGAAGGCGTCGAGCGGCGCAGCCAGCATATTGCCGAGTTGAACCATCGCGCGGCCGAGGCCGACAACCGCCTCAAGCGCCTCTACGATGCCATTGAAGCCGGTTCGCTCGACCCGGCCGAGTCTTCCCTTGGCGAGCGCATCGCGGGCCTCACGGCGCTTCGGGATCAGGCGCGGGCCGATGCCACGCGGATCGAAGCCATGCTCGCAAGCTCTACCCACCAGCGCCTCACCGGGGCAGCCGTGCGGGAACTGGCGAGCGAAGCACGCACCCGACTGCGGCTTGGAAAGGGCGGCTATCGGCGGGAACACGTCCGGGCCTTCGCCCAACACGTCGAGGTCGCAGACGACGCGATCTACATCAAAGGAAGCAAAAACGTCCTGTTGAGGACGCTGGTAGCCGCCAAGGGAGGGAAATCGGCGGGAATCGGCGTTCCCGGTTTTGTTCCGAAGTGGCGGAGCGAGAGGGATTCGAACCCTCGAGACGGTTCCCCGCCTACACACTTTCCAGGCGTGCGCCTTCGACCACTCGGCCACCGCTCCGTCGGGATCATCTAGCCCGTCGCAAAAGCAGACGCAAGTCAGAGCTTGGAGATGCGGTTCTGAAGTTCCGCAAGTTGCCGGCGTATCTCGCTCATGTCGTCTGCGTCGTCGCCGGCCCCCGTATCGCCATTGCCGGAAGAGGGCGCTGTCGGAGACGCGGAATTGCCTGCGCCGTCGTGCAGATCCTCGGGGTCGGGGGCCGAGCCGGTGCTGCGCCAGCCGCCCATCATCGCCTTCAGGAACATCTGCTGCTGACGTTGCAGCGCCTCGAAACCGGCCATGCCGCTCATCGGGTTGGGGATGGTGGTCATGTTCTCCATCAGCTTCGACTGGCTTTCGCGCAGCATCTCGAAACTGGCGGCCAGGAATTGCGGCACCACCGAATGCGCGTTGGTGGCATAGCTGCGGACCAGATCGGTCAGGACATCGACTGGCAGGACGCTTTCGCCGCGGCTTTCATGCTCGGCGATGATCTGCAGCAGGTATTGGCGCGTCAGATCGTCGCCGGATTTGAGATCCACGATCTTGACCTCGCGGCCGTCGCGGATGAAGGCGGCGATATCCTCCAGCGTGACGTAATCGCTTGTTTCGGTGTTATAAAGCCGACGGCTGGCATAACGTTTGATCAGAAGCGGCGCGGCATTTGTGGCCATTCATCGGCCCCTTTCGGCAGTCACATTTCCCGCATGATGAGTGCAGCGCAGCGAAAAGGCAAAGAAAAATTCTGCACCTGCCGTAATCGACAGGATCGGCAGGGATGCCGGGGCGCGGGCCCGGCCGGAATAGGAAAAGGGGGCGCAAGGCCCCCTTTCCACAAGATCAGACGATCGGCGCCGGATTATTTCGCGGCGGCAGCGGTCGTGGCTTTCTTGACGGCGGCCTGCGTTTCGCGGGTCGCTTTTTCGGCCACTTTCTGGGCGTCCGAAGCAATGTCCTTGCCAGCGGTCAGCATCAGATCGACGGTGTCCATCTGAACTTTCTTGGCGACTTCGCCGAACGAGGCGATATGCTCGGCGGCGACTTCAGCCGAGGCCGACGCGAAATCGGTCATCGCCTTGGCGTAATCGGCGGGCTCTTCCTTGGGGGCGGCCAGTTCGCCGATGCGGGCGAAGGTGTCCTTGGCCCACTGGGCCGAAATCTCGGTCGAACGCTCGGCAGCCGACAGGGCGACGCGGGCCAGTTTTTCGTTCAGGACGGCCTGCGATTTCACCGCCTCTTTCACCGAAGAGGTGTCAACCGGGAAGTTCGAGAACAGGTCTTGCAGGGTCTTGGTGAAGTCGGGGGTCTTAGCCATTTCAATCTCCATTTCCGCGGCGGGTGATGGATTGGGGCCACCGCGTGATTTCTATCACTGCCTCAATATGCATGCTGCGGCGCAGCATTTCAAGTTATTTTTGCTGCATTGCAGAATAAAAGCCTACCACAGTCGCCTGTTTTGCGCATCAACCTGAGAAGGCGGGATATTATTTTTGCAATCAGAGGGCGCGTTCGTGGACATAAGTGCCGGGCGCTGGCCCCAACCCTTCGCCCGGCTGTCTGGCCGGCACTTTTTCACCGGAACGATTCGCCAGCCACTCGCCCCAGACCGGCCACCAGCTGCCTTCGCCAAAGCTGGAGGAATCGCGCCAGGCCTGAAAGCCGTTGGTGAAATCGCGACCGCCGGTATAGTGGCCGTATTTCTTCTTGCTGGGCGGGTTGACGATCCCGGCGACATGACCCGATTCCGACAGGATGAAGCTTTTGTCGTCCGAGCCCATCTGCGCCACGCCGCGCCAGCAATCCTTCCACGGGGCGATATGGTCACCTTCGCAGGCCACGGCGCAAAGCGGCACGGTGACATCGGACAGGTGCAGCCTGTGGCCCAGGATATCGAAGCCGTCGCCGGCGAAATCGTTGCTCTGGCACAGGCCGCGCAGATATTGCATCGTCATGCGGCCCGGCAGGTTGGTGCTGTCGCCGTTCCAGAACAGCAGATCGAAGGCGGGCGGCGCCTCGCCCAGCATATAGCTGCGGATCGCAGGCCCCCAGACCAGATCATTGGCGCGCAGAAAGCTCATGGTGCGCGACATCAGCGGCGCCATCAGCATGCCGTGACGTTCGATCTCGTCGCCGATGCCGTTGACGAAATCGTCCTGCAGGAAGGTGGTGAATTCGCCCTGTTCAGAGAAATCCGTCAGGGTGGTGAAAAAGGTGGCCGAGTTCACGCGCTGATCCCCGCGCTGTTTCAGCAACGCCAGCGCCAGCGACAGGGTCGTGCCCGCGATGCAATAGCCGACCGCGTTCAGCTGCTTTTGCCCGGTCACGGCCTGAACCTTGTCCATCGCCTCGATATAGGCGGTGATGTAATCCTCCAGCCCGGTCTCGGCATAGCTGGCGTCGGGGTTTTTCCAGCTGACGACGAACAGGGTATAGCCCTGCTCGACCAGCCAGCGGATCAGGCTGTTCTGCGGCTTCAGGTCAAGAATATAGAACTTATTGATCCAGGGCGGAAAGATCACCACCGGCAGCGCATGCACTTGTTCGGTGGCGGGGCTGTACTGGATCAGCTCGAACAGGGGGGTGCGGTGGACGACGCGACCTTCAGAGGTGCCGATATTCTCGCCCACGGAAAACGCATCACGGTCGGCCAGCGACACGATCATCTCGCCGCCGTGGCGTTCGACATCGCGCACAAGGTTTTCGAGACCGCGCACAAGGCTTTCGCCCTCGGTCTCGATCGCCTTTTCCAGCGCGTCGGGATTGGTGGCCAGGAAATTGGTCGGCGCCAGCATGTCGATGACCTGATTGGTCAGCCAGTTGACACGGCGGCGCGCGACCTCGTCGGGCAGTTCCAGATCCTGCGCGGCCTCGCGCATCGCCTTTGCGTTGATCTGGTATTGCTTCATCACGAAGTTGAAAAAGGGATGGCTGTGCCACAAGGGATGTTTGAACCGCTTGTCCTGCGGGCTGTCATCCTCGTCATCGGTGACGGTCAGCTGGCCCCGCGCCAGCGCCGATTGCGCGCGGGTATAGTGTTTCAGCGTCTCGCCCCAGAAATTCACCTGCTGCTCGATCACCCGGGCGGGCTGCTCAGCCATCGTCTTCATCCAGGCCCCGGCGGCAGTCAGATAGAGATCCGGCCCCGGCCCCTCGACACCCGGATCATGCTTGATGCGTTCGCCAAGCGCCGCCATCAGCCGCTGCGACAGGGCGTCGATCCGTTCGATATTCTGGGTCAGCTTCTGGGCGGTGGGCGCCTTGACGCCGAGGCCAAGCAGGTTCAGCGCCTCTTGCATGGTGGGCGCATCGTCAGTCCCGGAAGCGGGCGGAACCTGCGCCGTCGCGGCTGGTTTCGTGGCCTCTGCTGCGGGTCTGGCGGCGGCTTTCCGAGGCCGTGCGGCAGGCTTTTTCTGCGCCGCTGCATCTGCGGATACGGCCTTTGGCGTGCGTTTGCGGGCGGGTTTTGCTGACGTTGACGCAACGTCAGGTTTGGCCGTGACGGCGGCAGAGGAAACCCCTGCCGCAATGGGCTTTGCCCCTTGTTTTTTCTGCGTTTCGGCGGATTCTTTCGATGCCGATTTTGCGCGCGAAGCCTGCTTGCGGCCGGTGGCGGCTGGTCCCGATCTGCTTGCCATGAAACCTGATCCCCCCTAATACCACCCTATCATATGCGCAGGGCGGTCCAGGCGTAAACCCGGCTTTTCCCGTATCCCCGCAACTTGCCAAGCGCAGAGTGACCGCCGCAACGCAGCAAAGGGTAACCTGCCATGCCGATCAAAGGGGTCAAGGGGATCATTTCCTACGACGCAATGGAAACGATCCGGAATACCAATGAATGGATGGGCGCTTCAGCCCGCGCCATCGCGTCCTATCCCGCTTTTGCGCTGATCCCTCATCCGGCCTTCAAGCTGATGAGCGCATGGGGCCGTGTGACCGAGCGCAGCTTTTCACGCATGGTCATCAAGCCGGACTGGGAAATTCCGCCCATCGCCGGGGCCGAGGGGCAGGATCATATCGTCTATGTCGAACGCCACACCCGGCGCGTCTTTGGCGATCTGATCCATTTCCGCGTCGCCCGCCGCGAACCGATGCCGCGCAAGGTGCTGCTGGTGGCGCCGATGTCGGGGCATTATGCGACGCTGATGCGTTCGACCGTGACCTCGCTGCTGTCGGATTGCGAGGTCTATGTGACCGACTGGCACAATGCCCGCGACATCCCGGTCAGCGAAGGCAAGTTCGATGTCGAGGATTACACCAAATATCTGGCGGATTTCATCCGCGTGCTTGGCCCCGACACCAACGTGATCGCCGTCTGCCAGCCCGCGCCGCTGGCGCTGGCCGCCACCGCGTTGCTGGCCGAGCAGGAGCCCGAGGCCCAGCCCCGCACCCTGACCCTGATCGGGGGCCCCGTCGATCCCGACGCCGCTGCGACCGAGGTCACGGATTTCGGCAACCGCATGACGATGGGAGAGCTGGAGCATCTGGTGATCCAGTCGGTCGGCTTCAAATATCGTGGCGCGGGGCGGATGGTCTATCCGGGTCTGGCGCAGCTGTCCTCGTTCATCGCGATGAATGCGGAAACCCATGCCAAGGCCTTCATCGACAAGATCTTCAACGAGGCGCGCGGCACGGCCTCGGAAGGCGACAAGCACAACACGTTCTATGACGAATATCTGGCGATCATGGACATGACGGCGGAATTCTATCTGTCCACGGTCGAGCGGATCTTCAAGAATCTCGAAGTCGCGCAGAACCGCTTTACGGTGGACGGCCGCCATGTCGATATCAGCAAGATCAAGGATGTCGCGATCATGACGGTCGAGGGCGCGAATGACGATATCTCGGCGCCGGGCCAATGCGTCGCCGCGCTGGACCTGTGCAGCGGCGTGCCGGATTCGAAGAAGGTTCAGCATCTTGAACCCGGCGCGGGCCATTACGGCATCTTCGCGGGCAAGTCGTGGCGTCTGAACATCCGCCCGCTGGTGCTGGATTTCATCGACGACAATGCCAGCGACGCCAAGCCCGAACGGACCAAGCGCCGCCGCAAGACCGCCGGTTCGCGCAAGGACGATTGCGGCGTCAGCGATTCGATCGGTGACAACAGCAAGATCGCCGTCTGAGCGCGCCCACCAAGGCGACCAAGGCCGGGCACGATGCCCGGCCTTTTGTCTGTCAGCGTGACAGATCCTCGATGCTGGCCCCGATCAGTTCCAGGCATTCGGGGGTTGAAAACCGGTGATCCGCGCCCTTCATCAGCGTCAGCCGGACATCCTCGCCCCTGGCGTGATCCAGCAGCCGCAGCGCCCAATCGACCGGAACATCCTCATCCGCAGTGCCCTGCAACATCCGCACCGGGAAGGGCAGCGGCAATTCCCGGTCCATGATCAGATGGTCCCGGCCATCCTCGATCAGGTGCCGGGTGATGACATAAGGGTCGCCATAATCGCTGGGAACGGCAATCCGCCCCTCGCGCAGCAGCACCTGTCGTTGGTCCTCGTCGAAGCCGGCCCAGTACCCCTGTTCGGTGAAATCCGGCGCGGCGGCGATGGTGACCAGCCCCGCCACCCGTTCCGGCATAGCGCGTGACAGCAACAGGCTGATCCAACCGCCCATGCTGGAGCCGACCAGAACCTGCGGCCCATCAGTCAGCGTCGTGATCGCGGCGGTGGCATCGGCGAACCACTGCCCGATGCAGCCATCCTCGAACGCGCCACTGCTGGCACCATGCCCGGAATAGTCGAAGCGCAGAAACGGCCGCCCCGTCCGCTGCGCCCATTCGTCCAGCCATTCCGCCTTGGTCCCCGTCATGTCCGAGCGGAAGCCGCCCAGAAAGACAACCCCGGTGCCACGCCCCTTACGCTGCCGATAGGCGATGCTGCGTCCCTGAGCGGTTTCAAGCATGTCCACCACGCGAGCCTCCTCGATTTCTTGATCCTGCCTCTTTCCCTGTCTGCAAAGGCGGCTGTTTTCAACCGAAAGATTTTTTGCCCGCGCTGCGGATCAGGCCTTGCTTTGCTGCCCGCCCCGCTGCTAGACCCCACGGCGGAGACGTGGCCGAGTGGTCGAAGGCACACCCCTGCTAAGGGTGCAGGCGGGAAACCGCCTCGAGGGTTCGAATCCCTTCGTCTCCGCCATTTTCCCATTTTTCGAGACGCGCAAGCCCCTGAAAAGTAAGCGTTTCATTAGATGCCTCGCTGGTGCTGCTTGTTTTTGTGCCGGATCGGTTCACATGGCGGTTCACAAGATGTATCGCAAATAGGGACACGATACAAATTGAAATCCGTATCTGAAACCGCGACAATATCCCCATGAAAGCGCCCAAGCCCTTCCTGCGCGGGGATCACTATTACATCCGCCGCCGCGTTCCCGCCCGATATGCCCCCGTCGAACCGCGGGGCTATGTCCACATCTGCCTCTATACCGACAGCCCGAAGATCGCCGCGCACAAAGCCCCCGAGATATGGGCCCAGATGATCGAAGGTTGGGAAGCCATGCTGGAAGGCCACGATGCCGAGGGCGAGCGCCGGTTGAAGGCGGCGCACAACCTCGCTCAGCGCCGGGGCTATCGGTATCTGGAAGCCGACGCTGTGGCCAAGCTGCCGCTGACCGAGATCCTGAAACGGGTCGAATCGGTCGTGGACAAGCGCGACCGGCTGAACATGAAGGAAGCCGACGCCGCCCTTGGCATCGCGCCCAAGCCATCCTTGACCGTCAAGGAAGCCGTGGACGAGTTCTACAAGGTCGCTGCCGACCGCGTGCAGGGAAAGAACGACGACCAGATGCGCCGCCACAAGGCGCCGCGCAAGAAGGCCACCCGCAACTTCATCGAGGCCGTCGAGAACAAGCCTCTGAGCGAGATCACCACCGACGATATGTTCGCCTTTCGCGCTTGGTGGCTGGAGCGCGTGGCCAAGGGCGAGGTGCTGGCCGCCAGCGCCAACAAGGATTTCACCTATCTGGCGGCCATGTGGCGTGCCGTCGCCCGCGTCAAACGGATCGACCTTAAATTCACCACCGACGGTCTGGCGCTGTCCGACAGCGCAGCCAAGAAGCGGACCCGCGTCCCGTTCTCGGATGAATGGATCACCGGCACGCTGTTGAAGGATGGCGCGCTGAACGGGCTGAACGCGGATGCCCGCTATATCCTGCTGGGGATGATCAATACCGGCTATCGCCCAAGCGAAGGTGCGGGCCTCCTGCCGAAAGAAATCAAGCTGGACGGAAAGGTTCCGCATATCCTGATCCAGCCGAACGACAACCGGGCCCTGAAAAACACCCATTCCGAAAGGTATATCCCCCTGACCGGGATCAGCCTGGAGGCATTCAGGGAAATGAAGAACGGGTTTCCGCGCTATGCGTCCAACAGCGCCACGTTATCTGCAACGGTCAACAAGTTCCTTGTCGAAAACAAGCTGCTGGAAAGCGACAGGCACAGCTTCTATGGGCTGCGGCATTCGTTCGAGGATCGGTTGCTGGTGGCCGGGATTGATGAGCGGATCAGGCGCGACCTTATGGGGCATGGGCTCAAGCGGGAACGGTATGGTCTGGGCGGCGATATGGCGCATGTCCACGGGCTAATGTCCCCGATTGCCCTCTAAATCCGAGAACCGCCCCGGCGCTCGCGCATCATGGCCTGTAAGTTCATCATCCCGGCCATGCCCGCCGCTTCGGCCGCCACATGAGATTCGCAGCCCATCAGCAGTTTCTCGATTTCAGCGCCGTCGCCACCAGTGCCGCGGGCGATCGAGCGGCCCAGCATCGTCGCCAGGCCCTCGATCACGCAGGAAACCCGATCCGCGTCCTTGTCTTTCAAGGCGCCGGTCATTTCCCGCGAGCATAGGGTTGCAAGCTGTTCAAAGAAATCCATCAGCCAGCCCTCCGCAGTTGTGCCAACGCGCGTGCGCGCGCCAGAGGATCATCCGTGTGGCGGGCGGCCAATTCTGCCCGCGCCGCCTGCAATTCTGTGTCCAACCGCTCGAAGATCGGCAGGGCAGCGGCGTTGTGAGCTACCACCCGGGCCGTGATCAGCAACGCGCGCTCTATGCGACTGATGTTGACCTGCGCCATCAACCTCCCCCCTTCCCGACGGTGGCTAGGGCGGCTTTTATCTTGCGCCTGATACCTCGCCATTGCGCTCGCTTGTGCTTTTCGGCGTCGGGACCAAAGAAGCTACATTCCTCATGCTGAAGGATTTCTGACAGGACATCTTCCAGCGTCTTGTTCCGGGTCAGGGCGTCGGCGGCTTCGATGCGCTCGACTTCCATCCGCCGAATATGATGATTTGGCTGTTCGTGGGCCTGCGGACCCTTTAGCCGCAGCCGGGCGATCAGGTCAGTGTGGGTCATGGCTGGCCCCATTCGCTTCGGCGGCCAGCGCCTCTGCGGCTATCCTCGGAAGAAATACCCCGCCGCAATGGTCCGGGTTTCGATATTCGCGGATCAGGTCGGCGGTCACGTTCATTCCGCCCTTCGACCGGTCGGCCACGAACCAGCGTGGCCAGTCATTGGTGCGGTCGCTGGCAGACCGGGCAAAGTATCTCGGCCGATCACTCATCCCGGCCTCCATCGTTCGGTATGATTTCCAGCATGCGATCATACATCCTGACCGGAAGGACGATCACCGGTCTGGCCTCGACGCCGAACAAGCTGTCGTTCGGAATGATTTGAACCCGGGCATGTGCTGCAATTGCCGCGATGGCCCGCAGCAAATTGTCATCGGCAGACCGTATCTGGTCAGCGGCGGCCCGCAGCTTCGCAAGCATGTTGGTATCACTCATGGGCCGTCACCCTTCTGGACGGGCGCCGGGTTGGGCCATCCGCACGCAGGCTCGGCGCCCTCGATAGCGTCGATCACCCAACCGAGAAGCTGTCGGGTCCATTCGGCCTGCACGCCGTTGCATGTCGCATCGTCGCGCTGAATCGCTTTCAACAGACTGCGCAACGGGCCTTCGGCGGCGATGGCGGCAGAAACGGTGGAAGGCATCGGCTTGTTCATGTCGTCATTCCTCGTTCACGTCGTCGGCCTCGGCCGAAAGGACGTTGTTCCAGCTTTCCACGATCTCGACGGCGCGTTCCTCGGCCTCGGTTTCGTTGCGGGCATAGACCTTGATTTCTTTCGTCTGCTCATAGCGGACGGTCACGTTAAAGCGGGGCATCAGAACGGGATTTCCTCTCGTTGGTCCTCGCGGAAGGCCACGCGCTCGACATCGACGCGGCGATGCATGGCGACAGCCTCCATGACGAAGAACATGTGACCGGGATGCAGCCGTGCGAGGCGATCCGCCTCCATCTCGGCCGCTCGGCGGCTTTGGTGCGTGCAGGATGCCGGGCCAGCGCCCTTGACCATCCAGAAGGGTTCGGGGCGGCCAGACATCACGCCGCCCCTTCCGGCTGGTTCTTCGCCAACCCTTCCAGCGCCTCGATCTCGTCGGCAGCCTTGCGGAGCCGGGCGACGAGCGGCGAAAAGCCGTCCCTGCAATCGGCCAATGCACGCGCAGCGCGGCCCCACGCTACCGGGTCAGTGTTCCAGGAGGCTGCTTGTCCCTCGCCAAAAGCGGCTTCGAATTTGGCGACATTGGCTGCGGATTCCTCCAGAACTGCCGTGCGCCGCTTCACGGCATCATCGACCTGTTGCTTGAACTGCGCGCGCTGGCGCTCGGCTTCCGCATGGGAAATTTCTCGCGCCTCGCGTGTTGCGTCCGCGATCATGCCCTGCATGACGCCATCGGCGCGGCGCAACATCGCGGCAAGGAATGATCGGCTGATCTGCTCGGCGTGAGTTTTTTCTGCCTCGCGGATGGTGGTCCAACGCTTGCCGTCGAACTCGCGCAGGCCCCATGCCGGGGGAAGGTCTGACAGATCGTCCACGATGCCGGGCGGGGTGTGGACCCACCAACGATCACAGTAACGGGCGATGGCCTCTGCCTTGCTTGGGTCCGCTGCTTCGCGCTTCCAGTCCGAGCGGCTTATCTTGATCTCGACGCCATGCAGTTCAAGCCCACGCGACGGCCAGAGCGACATCATGACAGCATCGGCATAGCGCCCGGACATGGCCCCGGTGCCTTCCCCGACTTCCCACATGATCGCCCATTGCGGATCGCACCAGCGTTTTTTCATGCCCGCGCGAATGTCGGACGCTTTCAGGCGGATAGCTTTCGCCGGCTTGGTGAAAAGGTCGGTCATGCCGCACCGCCTTTCCGTGCGTCCAACATGGCGTCGGCATCGCGATACGCAAGTTTTACCCTCGCTTCATGCCATTCAGGCGAGCCAGGCTCACAGTTGCGAGGACACCATGCGCCAATACCCATCAGCGCCTGACCGGCGAACCAGTCGCGCAGGGTCAGGCCTTTATTTACAATTTCGTGGTCAATACCTTGGCTGTCACGATATACACTCTTGAACGGGAACGCGGGGCCGCCGTTTTCGATATGATCCGTCATGCCGCACCAACCTTCTGCGCAATCTCATGCGCGTGCTGCTGGGCCTGCTCGGGCGTTGCGACCTCGAAACGAGGGTGCTTCACACCGTCACTGTCGATGACTTCCAGCTTGTGCAGCCGGAACATCCCTCCAAGCGTCCGGTCGCAGGGCTGTCCGTCAGGCTTGCGACGGGGCGATCCCGCGCCGGTCCACCGACCGACACACGAAAAGCCCAAGAAACGCTCAACCGTGTCGAAGTCCTGCCCTGCGCCGGCTGCGATCAGGTCGCGCGCGCTTTGCACGGTGCCGCAGCAGGGGCATATCATCGCCATGTCGGCGCGATCATCCATGCCTTGGGCCATGAGCGCCGCATGGAATTCGGGAATGGTCATGGTCTGCATCACGCCATCCCCAGCGATTGCTTGTAGAGGTCCACGATGGCCTCATGCTCGGCCAGTTCGTCCTTGTCGCGCTTGCGCTCGCTGATCACCGTCTTGAGAGCCTTGGTGTCGTAGCCACGCGCCTTCGCCTCTGCGAAGGTTTCCCTGATCTGGTCACTGATCTCCTTCTTCTCCGATTCCAGCTGCTCGACCTGCTCGATGAACTGCCGCAATTCGCCAGCCGTCACGTCGTAGGCCTGCTGGTTGTGCTTGCTGAAATCGGGATCATCCTTCATCGGCGGCTTGCGGTTCAGCCGATCTGCGGCAGCCTTCAGGCCCCCCGTCGTGGTTTCCAAAACGGTCTGTCCATCGCCCGTCCTGAGCGTGACTTTTGTGTCGTCCGACATTTCTGCCCTCTCCTGATGATGAGTTCGGGATGGCAGCCCCACAGGGCTGCGCACCGGAAATCACCATCATTCCGGCAGAGGGCCGGAGGCGCGCAGCGCATCGGCGGCGGCCGTGTCGCCCGCGCGTTCCGCCTTCTTGATCGCGGCGGCGCGGTGATACGGGTTCATGTCCGACATCTTGACCCTGCTGCCGTCGCTGCGATGCCAGTGGCCGTCATTCGGGGCTGGCGCAGGCTTTCCATCCTGCTGCTGGCCATAGGGCCAATCGACCGGCGTCACGCCGCTGTTTTCGTTGCCCGCGCTCATTGCGATTCACCTTCACGCTCAGCCACGAAAGCTTCGTATTCCTCGATCATCGCCGCATATTCGTCGGGCGCATCCCGTTTGATCTCGGCAAGCTGCGCGTCGAACAGTTCCAGCGTCTCATCCAGCGGTGCGCCGTCGGTCAGATTGTCTTTGATCGACTGGTCGATTTTCTGGATCAGGTCCGACATCGAGAACAGGCCGCCGCCCACCTTGTCGCCGTCCTTCGGCGCGCTGCGCTTGGGGCGGTCATTGTGCGGGGTTTTGTCGGTGTGATCGGCCGCCTTGGCCGTGCTGCGGCGCTGGCGCGGGGCCGGTTCCTTTTCCGGCTCCGGGTCGATCGACTGCTGGGTCGCGCGCTGGTCCTCAACTTGGGCGACCTCGCCGGTTTCCTGATCATAGTCCTGATCGTCACCGGACCCATATTCGCCGTCGATGTAATCGGTCTGCTCGACGTTCAGCCCTTCGGTCGGGTTCATCGCGAAATCCGCGAAGGCCGCCCGGCTGTTATCGACCTCGACCGCATCGCGGAACTCGGTGGACAGCGGCAGATACTTGGACAGCGCACGAATGGCGGTTTTCTTCGCCATTTCGTCCTCATGCGATGCCCACGGGCTATTGACCGGCTTATTGTATTGCGTCGCCGTCTTGAGCGCCGACTGCCAGCCTTGGCTGCCGTCGCGGATCTTCATCACCTGTGACCACGGCAGGACGACATAGGCGTGCCCGCCATCCTTGAATTTGGCGATGGCATAGGCGTGCAGCTTGTCTCCGTCCTGCGGGCCGGGCCGGTGCCGCAAGGTGGCCTCGGTCCCTTCCTCGTATTCCCACAATTCGTCATCCGAATAGTGGATGTTCGCGCTGATCGACGTGATATGGCCGGAACGGCGGGCCAGGTCGATAAGACCCTTGTAGCCAATGACCAATTGAACGTCGGTGCCGATGACTTCCCAGCGCCCGGTTTGCTTGTTCTTCCCGCGCTTGTCGAACGGGATGAGATAGGCGTGACCAAGAACCGTGTTCGGCTCCAGCCCAAGCCCGGCGCATTGCATCATCGCCCCCAGCAGGGACATGGGCGAACATTGCTCCAACTTCGGCGTGGTGCGCAGCGCGTTGGCAATCAGGCGCATCATTCGCTCAGGCTTCATGTGCGCCGCCGCGACGGCGCCCAGCTGGCCCTTGGCCTGATCGTTGACCAGCATTTCCTTGACGCTGTTGACCTGACGGAGCGGCATTTTGCTGATGGGGAGTCGGGCCTCGCGCGGGCCGGTGGTGACTGGCGCGTTCATGCTGCCGTCCTTTCTTCATGGAAAATGATGCCGGGGATTTCCTTTGCGCCGTCTTTCGAGCGGCGCTCGGCCTCGGCCATCCGCTCGATGAACTCTTGCAGCTTCGGGCCGTGTTCGGCGTGGTCGCGGAAGAACGAAAACGCCCGGTTCATGTTCTCGGCCTCGGCGCGATAATTCGTGCGCATCGCCATCGTGCGCCCGCCGCCCGTGGCGCTGGCGACGTTCACCTTGACCGGCTTCGCGGCGGCTTTGGCGGCTTTGGCGGCTTCCTTCGCCGCTACCTCGGCCTGCGCCTGTGCGATTACGTCATTGCGGGCCTCGGCCTCGCGGCGCAGCCGGTCGGCTTCCTCCTGCTGGCGACGGGCTTCCTCGCGATCTGCGGCCTTGCGCTTTTCTTCCTCGATGCGCTTCTGGTCCATGTAAGCCGCCGCCATGGCCTTGAGCGACTTGCCGAGATTTTCGAGGGGGTCCAGCAGCGTCTTGAACTTTGTATCGACCGCCTTGCCCGCCTCAACATGCGGTTCCTTTGCGGCTTTGCGCGCATCGTCCGTTTCCTTGAACGCGGCTCGCGTCTGCGCGATCAGGTCAGCCAGCTTCCCGGCCTGTTCCTCTGTCTCGATCGTCTTGAGATCCAGCCATGCGCCCCCGGCGTCGGCCAGTTCGCGAACGCGGGTTTCCAGCCGCTCGACCACATCAGGATCGTAGGGAAGCTGGCTGTTGTGGCCGGGACCGGCCGGTGTTTGATCGTCCATTTAGACCTCCTGTCAGGGCCGGATCGCGGCCATTTCGTGCAAGTTCAGGGCGACGTGAGTTGCCGCCATGTCGGGGATTGTTGCGTGCGCGCCGGTCAGCCCGTCGTATTCGGACTCGGAAATCGCGCGGCAGTATGACCAGATCGCATAAGGGTCGCGCGGGCTTCCGTTACAGATCGCGCGCAACCGTTCGTCTGCCACCAGTTCGCCCGTTTCCGGGTCGATCTGCTGTTCCAGCCAGATTTCGACCGGCACGAACGGCCCGTTGCGGACCATCCGACGCTTGTAGAGTCCGGGCTGGGGTTCGTCCTCGAAGCGCGGGACACGCTCACCGGCAACTGTGCGGCGCCAGAAATCGTATTGCGTTTCGCGGGGCGTAGGCTGGCGGATCATGCTGCGCCCCTCCGCATGGTCACACCCAACCCTGCGGCCTCTGCGCGGTGCAGCGCAGCGACAGCGCGGGGACCGGCTGCGAACAGAGTGGTGCCGGTGCCGGGCGATTTGCCGATGCTGCCGTCTGGGCGCTCGAACTTGATCTTGCCCGCCACGAACAGCGTTGCATCAGCACGCCGGTTGGCATCCTGCCACCATGGGGCGCTGGTGCGATCAGGTGTCAGGGCGATGCCGTTGCCGTGGGCGAAGAATTTATCAAGCCACGGGACCAGCCCATTGCGGCCACCAAACGGCGGGTTCATCCAGATAAAATCGCACCACTGACAATTCAGGCTGTCAGACCAGAACCACTCATGCGCAGGGACGTGAACCGGGCCAGCTTTCGGCGCGGCCACGTCCAGATCGAACATAATCGGATCCATCGCGGCGAACACATAGGCTGGCGTATACCATTCGTCCGTCGCGCCGACGCTGGGTTCCCAAATGCTCATTCTTCATCATCCTGTGCATATGCGCACACGTCGCAGAGCGAGAAATCGGTATCATCCTGCCGTGCGATGAAGCCCAGCAGATCCGGCTGCCGGAACGGTCGGTTGCACGATGCGCAGTAATCGTGATCCTCGGGCCGGTCCTGCCCGTAGTGCGCATCTGCCGCGATCATGTTTCCGTCGGTCGGGCCCCACATCACGCCAACCCCTTCGCGTCGATAATCTGCCGGGCGGCGTTGCGCTGGAAAGTCGTCCACGCCTCGCCCCGCGCATCGGCCGTCCGCAAGGATTTCAGGAAATCGCTTTGCGCCGAGTTGCGCACCACGGCCATGTAAAGGCCGGGGTTGCTGCGGTTCTGCTCCTGCGCCGCCCTGATGCGCCGCACCTTCGCGGCCTTGGCCGCCTTGGCGCGCGCTTCCGGGCTCGTGGACCATCCGCCGCGCCCTTTGCAGGTGTGGCAGCGGCGGTCAAATCTCTCGCCTGTGCCGTCGCAGCGATCACAGAGGAATTTCGGGGCGGTCATTCTTGCCACCCTTGCTGCATGGCCGCCCAGCACTCTGCGCCGCCCAGACCTTCACAACGCGCGGGGCGCGCGGCCTCGGGGTCAGAGGTGAAGGCAAAGAGGAAAATGTACATGGTCACGGCGGCCAGAAAGGCCAGCACCGCGAGGATCACTGCATTCGCCGCGGCCCGCATCACAGCAGCACCCACAGGAAGAACGCGCCCCAGCCCAAGATCATGGCGACGATGGTCAGGCCGAGGGCGATGTGCCCCCGATTGGTGTCTTGCTCGGGATACTGCGCGCCCGGATGTGCCCGGTTTTCGCGTGGATCGTGGTATTGAAAGTGGTTTGTTGCTTCGATGCGACGGGGCATGAGTTCGATTCCAGCGGTTTGTTGCCGTTGGAATCGTTGTAGCTAAACTGGCTACATCATGCAATCATTTTTGTAGCCGTATTGGATACACAGATATCGCATTGCTTTGATAAGCAAAATCCCGCCGTAGTCAGGCGGGATACAAGAATCAGTTAATATGAGGGTTGACGGATGGTAACTTTCTTCGCTGGACTCCTGCATTTCATGCCGGATAGTAGGGTGAACCTTCCTTAATGACTGATCTGGAAATGACACCCGAAAGACTTGCGCAGCTTATACAGACCCTTCCCGCACCCGATAGATCTATCGTGACAAGTGTCATTTCTTTGCTTCTTGAGCGGCAAGCAGCTGCGCAACAAGAGAGCCAATTATCGCCCGGTTTTCAGGGTTCAGATCCTGAATCTGCTCGACAAGCTCAGGCCCCTTTGATTCGCCAGGAAGCGGAAAACCTGTGATTTCCGAGAGGGCCGCAGCCTCATCAAGTCGAACTCGGCGCTCCTTCGTCATCTTCTGAACCATCGACCGGCCATATGCGCCCAATTCTCGGCGCGCCGAGAGCGCGTCGGCAACTGCCTGCATCGTCATACCTGAATGTTCGATGGCCTCCTTTGCCCATTGGTTCATGAGGGTTTGCGGCTCTTTTTTGACCCGCGTCGAATCAGTCATTGCTTACTTACCTTTGTCTATCGCTAGACATTAGATGTATCGCGAATAGCGACAACCTTACAGTTACCAAAACAGCTACAAAGCAACTTGATCGCTGTAGCTATTCTGGCTACAGTAAGGCATGGAACCAGCACACACCATCATCAGCCGTCTTGGCGGCGCGTCCAAGGTAGCGGAAATCTGCGGTGTGCAGAGATCAGCACCGTGGAAATGGACGCAACCCAAGGAAAAGGGCGGGACTGACGGAATCATCCCGAAGGCTCACGCCCCTGCCATCATCGAAGCCGGTAAAAAGATCGGCCTCGACATCCCGGTTTCCGCCTTCATCCCCGGGTTCACGGGGCGAGGCAAAGCCCGGAAAAAGTCTGATGCCTGACCTGCCGGGCACCGAAGGCGGATTCGAGGTCGTGATCGCAGATCCTCCATGGGCGTTTTCGGGCAACAGCGTGGCCCGGCCCGGCAGGAATGTCCGTCGGCACTATTCCACCATGACCGTCGAACAGATCGCGGCCATGCCGGTGCGCGAAATCGTGGCCAAGCAGGCGCTATTGCTGCTGTGGATCACGGTGCCATTCGAGCATCGGGCGAATGAAGTTCTGGAAAGCTGGGGCTTCAAGGCCAAGTCCCGGTTGATCTGGGATAAAGGCCGGATCGCCACAGGATATTGGGCTCGGAACCGGCACGAGCCCTGCATCATCGCCACCCGCGGGCGCTTCCCTTGCCCCAAGCCCGCACTGTTTCCGACATCCATAATCCCCGGAAAGCGCCGCGAGCATTCGCGCAAACCCGAATGGCTGCACGACATCATCGACGCGCGCCTGCCTGACCATCGAAAGCTGGAACTGTTCGCACGCCGTCCCCGCGACGGATGGACGCTGTTCGGCAATGAAACAGTGAAGTTTGAGGCATGAACAATCAATCTCACCCACCCCTGATCATCGACAGCTTCGCCGGTGGTGGCGGGGTCAGCACCGGGATCGAGATGGCGCTGAACCGCTCGCCCGATGTCGCCATCAACCACAGCGCGGCGGCGCTGGCCCTGCACGCGGCCAACCACCCGGAGACGCTGCATCTGGACAGCAACATCTGGGATGTCGACCCATGACCCAGACTCGTATGTCATTCAACCCGACCGTGAAAACAATGCAATTCCGCGCATGGGCGTATTGCCAGACGCACGGCACAAATTTCACCATAGAGGATCTGGCCGAGACACTGAACGTCCAGCCCACCAGGCTGCGCCGGGCACTTCGTGATGAGCGGTGGTCGAAACACCTGCGCAGCAGTGTGCTGGAGCCCCACAGCGTCAGGACGCAATTCGACCAGTCGCAAGTTGCCGCGTCGGACATCGACCCGCGCCGGGCTTCCGTCGGGGCGATGTAATGCAGCCTGATGCCTCGATCGCCTTCATGCGCGCCGCGCGCGGTCAGAAGCTGGGCCTGCGCGAGATCGCAGAGCGCGCCGGCCTGACGATGGACGAGGCACGCGACATTCTTTCGCGCGGATACCGCGCGGGCCGGTTAACGATCCACGACGAGGACCGGCAGAACATCTGGATTGAGGTGAAGCCGTGACCGCCCGGATGCGCCATATCCGCCTCAAGTTGGCCGAGGCAAACGCATTTGTCGATGCTCACCATCGGCACCACCCATCCGTGGTCGGCCACCTGTTCAGTATCGGCGCCGTGCTGGGTGACATTCTGGTGGGCGTCGTCATTGTTGGCCGCCCGGTTTCGAGAATCCGCGACGACGGGATGACAGCCGAGGTCACGCGCCTTTGCACTGACGGAACCCCCAATGCTTGCAGCTTTCTTTACGGCAAGGCCGCTCGCGCAGCCTTCGCCTTAGGGTTCGACCGGATTGGCACGTACACGCTACCGGACGAGGGCGGCGCTTCGCTGCGCGGCGCGGGATGGCACCTGATCGGAGTGCGCCGGAGCGGTGAATGGTCCAATCCCTCGCGCCCGCGCGCGGCGCCGCGACATCCGACAGGGCCGAAGTTGCTCTGGGAGGTGTTGGCATGACACGCCCCGTCAGGATCCTGCGTCCGGATGACGGCAGCGCGCCCGGCCTGCGCGCGCCCAAGCGCAAGAGATCCGATGTCGAGGGTCCGATCCACAAGGACATCCTTGCCTATCTGCGCGCCCTGTTCCCGGCCGCCAGCATCCACCACAGCCCAAACAGCATTGGCCTGTCGGGCAAGCAGATCCAACGCCAAATCGCCCACAACGAGGCCATGGGAACGCGCAAGGGTTATCCCGACATCGAAGTGATCGAGATCGGTCCGGTGGTAATGATGTTCGAGGTCAAGGCGCCAGGCAATTATCCCGATGCAGATCAGCGCAAGCTGCATGATCACCTGCGGTCCCTCGGTTGTTTGGTCGCGGTTGTGCGGTCACGCAAAGATGTCGATGCGGCACTTTCAGATTGGGGGATTCAGAAATGAGCGCGGACAAAGCCGTTCATATTGCCCTCTATCCGTCCGATTGGCTGGCAGGGACACGCGGCCTGACCCCAGCTGAAACCGGCGTTTATATCACGCTGGTATGCATGATGTATGAGCGGCAGGCGCCGCTGAATTTCGATCCCGCGCGGCTGGCTCGCATGTGCAATTGCCCAGCTGGAACGTTCAGGAAAATTCTCTCTGTCCTGCTTGATGAGGGCAAGTTGGTCGAGGTGCCCGAAGGGCTTTGGCAGGCCCGTGTCGAGCGCGAAATCGTCGCCGCCAGATCGGCCATGGATGCGGCATCCGATCAGGGCCGAAAGGCGGCCGAAGCAAGATGGTCGAAAGCCAAAACGCAAAGTGACCGAGTCGAAAACGCGAAGGTCAAACCGCAAAGTGACAAACAGCAACGCTCGCAGCACACGCCGGAAAAAAGCAATGAAAACAGTGAATGCGATATGCAGGAGCAATGCAGGAGCAATGCTAACCAGAACCAGAACCAGAACCAGATAAAGATTCATGGTGGTGATGGTAGCGCGTGCGCGCGCGAAGGCGACGGGATGACGCTGCGCGAAAGCATCCTCACAGCCTGCGGAGCCGACCCGATAACCGGCCTGACCGGACCAAACGGAAATCCCCTCGGCAACCGATCCGACATGCACACCGTCGAGAAGTGGCAGACCGATCTCGGCCTGTCACCCGAAACCATCGTGGCCGTCATTCGCGACACCATGGCGCGAAAGCGCGACGGCCCGCCCGGACGCCTGACCTATTTCACCAAAGCGATGCAACGCGAAGCCGCCATGCAATCGGCGCCCAAATTGGAACCAGCAAACCATGAACCAGATCCAAACCACAGCCCAAGCCGAACGACATATCGCTCTGGCGCAAGTCGAGCGCATGACAATCTTGCAGCCGGTTTTGCGCGGGCGGTATCCAAGTTCCAAGACGGAGGCTGATGAGGCGCGGCGGGCAATCCAGCCCCTGAGCCAGCCCGCCGACCCGCTGTGGATCGGCCAACGTGTCGTCACGCTGCTGTATCACTATTTCGCGGCAGACATCGCGCCGGCAGCGATCGAGGCCATGGCCGAGGATTGGATCACGGAACTGCGGGAATATCCCGCATGGGCAATCGAAGCCGCCTGCAAGGCGTGGCTGTCCAAGGACAACCCAAAGCGCGGCAAAAAGCCCATGCCCGGCGACATTTCGGAAGGCGCCGATAAGTCCGCCGCCCTCATCACCAGCGCCCGGCAGATGATCAAGTTTTACGAGAAATACGGCGATCAACCGCCCGCATACCTGAAATCCTGACCCCGAACGAATGGAGATAACCATGTTCGACCTGCCCAAACTGACCGAAGCGATGGATGCCGCAGACCTCGCCGCCAAGGCCAACGAATTGCGAGATGCAATCGCAGCCGCTGACCGCATGTCCGGTGCGATGCTGAAACTGGCAAGCGCCGTCGCCAATTTCGAGGAAGAAACCGGAAACAGGATCTTCATCAGCCCCTGCCATGTCGGCGTCGATCTGGCAAAGCCCGGAAGCGATGAAACCGTGGTGACAGTGGTGGACATCAACCGCCCGGTTGAAATCGCGGACGAGGACGTGGACGACAGCGCCATGCCGACATGCCTGCGCGTCAGCAGCACACCCATGCCGCCCAATGCGTCAGAGATCCGAGCCCATCTGGAAAAACTCGCCCAGAAGGGCGGAAAATGGACGCAGCAACACGATCTGGAAATGCTTGATCGCGCAAAGGATGGGCAGAACGTCCGGGATATCGCCGCCGTCATGGAGTTCAGCCCCTCGTTCATCCGGCAGCGGTTCAATCTTCTGGTCGATACCACCCACGGCCAAGGCAACCGCTTCAAGCGCGACGACGTGCTGACTGTCCTGCATGCCATCAGCATCGAGAAGGCAACGGCATGAGCGCGATCATCGACACCAAGCTGTTGGCCCACGCAGCCCCGTTTTTCCGCGCAGGCAAGCCCATCGAACTGACTGTGGCCGATTATGCCGGCCGGGGCTGTGTCTCGGATCACAGCGCGCGCGGACGCATCAAGCGCATGATCGCTGGCGGCGTGGTCAAACTGGCTGATCGGAACAGGGCCGATCCGACAATCCACATCTACTCCCTTACTGAAGTTGGAGAAGCAGCCGCAGCGGCCTTCATCGCAGGGGATTACAATCCCGAGCCGGAACCCGCAAAGCCACCGGTCGAGGACAAGGAAAGCAAGCTGACGAAGCTGCTGAAGGCTGCCTTCCTCGCGCAGCCACAGTCTCGCAGGCACTCGGAAATGCTGTCCGAACTGCTGCTGAACGCTCTGACCAGCGGTCAGACGCCGGGACGGGCTTGAAAATGCTGGGGGCAAACAAGCCTCCGGCTTGCCTGTAACCGACCGTAACTGGACCCCGATATTTCGTAGCTTCGTTCCTTTTGTCCGCGCCTATTGCGAAATCTTGCCGAACCGTGGAAAATGTGAACCTGAACGGGAACCATTTATCCGCCAATGCGCAGGCGATCGAGGACCGAGACGTGGCAAAGTCACCGAACAAGTTGAACGACAAGCAAGCCGCATTTGCGAGGCGCTACGTCGTTCATTTCAACGGTGCCAAAGCCGCCATCGAGGCTGGATACAGCGAGAAGCGCGCCAAAGTGCAAGCCCATGAACTGATGGCTATGCCGCATGTGCAGGCCGAGGTCGCGCGCCTCACAGCCGCAAAGTCGGAGCGATCCGACATCGAGGCAGACGAGATTGTCGAGACGCTGGCGCACATCGTCCGGGCCGACATTCGCGATGTCATGGAATGGGGGCTGGAGGAAGTCGAGGACGACGAAGGCTTGCCCGTGACCATGCCGAATGGTGAAGCCCTCATGCGGCCATTCGTGCGCCCCGTCGCCAGTCAAGACCTGCCGCGGCGCCTTAGCTGCGCCGTGGCCGAAGTCAGCATGACCGACAAGGGCAGCTTCAAAATCAAGATGCACGACAAGGGGGCCGCCATCGACAAGCTGATGCGCCACCTTGGCATGTTCGAGAAGGACAACCGGCAGGTTGCCGACGGGCTGGCCGACCTTATCGCAGCTGCGCAGGGCACCACGATCCCGATTGCCACGCGCAACGCGCCACAGCGGGCCGAGGGCGGCGATGAATGAGCCGTTGGGCAACACCGCTACCGGCGCCACTCTCCGCGCCGACGACGGCAGAGGAATGGGCACGGTGCCTGGCCGACCCGTTCTGGCGCATCTGTTCCGGCGTCCTCTACAAGATCATGATCAAGGGCGACGATCAGGAAGCCGAGGAATCGCCCGTCACCGTCCTGCCGTTCCTGCCCAACATCAACCAGCTGCGCTTCCTGCACGGGCTGCACGATCGCAACGTGATCCTCAAAGCCCGCCAGCTGGGTTTCACCACGATGGCCAGCGTCATGGCGCTGGATCGGTGCCTGTGGGTTCCCAACCAGCGGTGCGGGATCATCGCGCACAATCTGGACGCAGCAGCGGAGATCCTGCGCGACAAGGTGAAGTTCGCCTATCTGAACCTGCCCGATCCGCTGCGCGACAGGATGCCGCTGACCCGCGAAAGTGCCAAGGAACTGCTGTTCGGCCACAACAACAGCAGCCTGCGCGTGGCGACCTCGATGCGATCGGGCACGATCCACTTCCTGCACATCAGCGAGATGGGGAAGATCGCCAAGCGATACCCGGAAAAGGCGGTGGAAATCGTCACGGGCTCGCTGCCCGCCGTGCCGAAATCCGGCATCGCAACGATCGAATCCACCGCCGAGGGGCAGGAAGGCGAGTTTCACAAGATCGCTACGAGGGCCGAGAACATGGCTAAGGCAGGCGTCCAGCCGGGCCCCGGCCAGTTCTTGTTCCACTTCTTCCCGTGGTATCTCGATCCGGGCTATGTCGCTGACCCCAAGCACGTCCGCATCAGCCTCAAGCAGCACGAATATTTCGATTCCATCGAGGAATCGGAGGGCGTCGAGATCATGCTGCCCCAGCGCGCTTGGTATGTGAACAAGCTGGAGCATGATTTCTCGGGCGACCAGTTCAAGATGTTCCAGGAAATGCCCTCGACCCCGGCCGAATGCTGGGCGAAGTCCACCGAAGGAACATGGTTGACCGTCCAACTGGACGCGGCGCGGGCTGCCGGCCGGATCGGCAAGGTGCCATATCTGCCCAGCCTGCCGGTCCATTCGGCATGGGACATCGGGTCAGGCGACGGCACCGGCATCTGGCTTTTCCAGCAGGTCGGGCTGGCCACCCATTTCATTCGCTACATCGAGGATTGGGCCAAGGGCTACAGCCATTACGTCAACCAGATGCGCAGCACCGGCTGGCTGTTCGGGGAACACCTGCTGCCACACGACGCCGCGCAAGAACGCCAGCTTGTCGATAAGGTCGGCGCGCCTATCCAGATGCTGACCGAACTGGCCCCTGACTGGCGCTGGCGCATCGTCCCACGCGTCCATGACTTCACCGCTGGCATCACCATGCTGCGGAATCGTATGGCCGAGGCGTGGTTTGACGAGGAAGGCTGCAAGGAAGGCATCCAGCACCTGACCCTCTACCGCAAGAAGTTCAACACGCGGCTGGGCATGTTCTACGACGAGCCCGAGAAGCACGACGGCCATTCCGAGGCGCCCGACGCCCTGCGCCAGTGGGCGCAAGGATGGAACCCCAGCCACGCAACAGGAAGTACCACGGCCAAAAAACGCCGCAAAACATCGGGAATGACCGCATGACAATCACCATCTATACCAAGCCGGATTGCGGCCCATGCCTCGCGACCAAGCACGCCTTGGCCGCCAGAGGCATCCCATTCAACACGGTGGACCTGACAGCAGACCCCGAGGCGCTGGCCCGCGTCACCCGTATGGGATACCGCAGCGCGCCCGTCGTCATCGTGTCAGAGTCCGAGCATTGGTCTGGCTTCGATCTGGCCCGCATCACCGATCTGGCTGAGCGCATGATCTATGCCGGCGCCACGCAGGACGAGGGGAATGACGCATGAGCGCCCCCCGCATCCTGTCCCTCGACGCGCGGCCCGTTCTCGATCTGCAATTCAGGGCCTTTGAAACCGTGACGCGCGGCATTCGCGTAATCGGATCGTGGTATATGGACCCCGTGTCCCGGCAGACAGAGCCTTGCCTTGTGCTGCTCGATGCCAACCGCCCCGTGCGACCGGGCCGCACCATCCCGTGCATCATCCCGCTGTCCGACATGTGGAAGTGGACCCGCGAAATGGGTGATCCCGCCCACGTCGCCCGCGTCGTTCATGACTGGATAAGTTCGGGCGCGCTGCCCGGCGTCCCTGACGACAGGTCAGACGCCTTCCGCATCTTCGACGCCGTGCAGTCTCGCCTGCGTGATCTGTGGTCCATGCCGCCTCTGCCCCCGAAGGCGGCCATCAAGCACGGGGCAATCCCCGTGGGCGAAATCGAAATCACCGAGAGGGAATCCGGCAAAACGGTTCAGGAAATCGAGGTGGTGGCCAGCAATGTTCGAGATTGATTTCAGCGGCGGGCAGATACTGTCCGAAAAGGGGCGCAGCTATCAGGCGCCCGGCGAAGTGCTGTTCAAGGCCGACGGGGCGAAAGCGCAGGCCAGCCGCCATGTCAGCCTGGACGAGAACGGCCGCATCCATCCCCTCGATGAAGCCGACGCCATGCGCCTGCATCGCCGCCTGCTGGCGACCTATCGCTATGAACTCGAAAGGCAGTCCGAGAACCGCGCGGAAATGGCGCTGGACGAGGATATGTATGACCACATCCAATGGACAGCCGAGGAAGTTGCCGCCCTGCGGGAGCGGGGCCAGACCCCCATCGTGTTCAACCTCATTCAGACCACGATCAATTGGGTGCTGGGATCGCAACGCCGGGCAAGCATGGATTACAAGATCCTGCCCCGTCGTGAGGAAGGGCTGAAGCCCGCGCAGCGCAAAGACGAATTGATGCGCCACCTGCGCGACGAGAACCATTCGCTTGAGGCGCGCGCCGCCGGCTTCGCTGATGCCGTCAAGGCCGGTGTGGGCTGGATCGAGACAGGCGAAGGCGATCCGACCGACGGGCCCATCGTGTTCGAGCGCCACGAGGGTTGGCGCAACATGCTGTGGGACAGCCGGGCAAAGCAGATGGATCTGCAAGACGCCCGATATATCTGCCGCACGAAATGGCTGGATTTCGACATCGCATCCGCCCTCTGGCCACAACGCAAGGGCCTGCTGCGCCTGTCCACCGAGGGCAACCTTCTGTCGTCGATCGCTGGCCTGTCCGATTACGGCGATGACCCGATGGACTCATCCGAGGACGACAGCCGTTTCAGCGCGCCCGTGACCAGCGGCGGCAACGCAATTCGGCACCGGATCCGCTGCATGGAAATGTGGTATAAGGAGCCGAAAATGGTCCCGGTGATGAAGGGCGGGGATTTTCACCGGGAACTGTTCGATCCGTGGTCAGAGGGCCATTGGTATGATCTGGAACAGGGCCGGGCCACGCTGATCGAGCGACCGCGCGAACTGATCCACGTCGCGCTCATGACCGAAAAAGGCCTGCTGGATGTGCGGCAATCGCCATATCGGCACAACCGTTTCCCATTCACCCCGATCTGGGGCTATCGGCGCAGCCGTGACGGAATGCCCTATGGCATCATCAGGGGGCTGCGCGACATCCAGCGCGACCTGAACAAGCGCGCATCCAAGGCGCTGCATTACCTGTCCAGCACGCAGGTCAAGGTTCAGGAAGGCGCTGTTGACGACATCGAGGAACTGCGCACGGAGGCGGGCCGCCCCGACTCGGTGATCGTTTACAAGCAAGGTTATCAACCCCCTGACATCAAATCAGATGCGGAAATGGCCTCGGCCCATATCGACCTGATGCAGATGGACGCCAACATGATCCAGCAGGTCGGCGGCGTCACCAACGAGAACTTGGGCCGCGACACCAACGCCACATCGGGCCGGGCCATCCTCGCCAAGCAGGATCAGGGCCAGCTGGCCACGAGCATTTTCTTCGACAACTTCCGCTTCGCCATGCGCCTGAATGGGGAAAAGCTGCTGACCAACATCGAACAGTTTTACACCGACGAACAGCAATTCCGCATCACCGACACCCGCGGCAACCCGCAATATGTGACGATCAATGATGGAACGTTCCCGAACGCGATCAGCCTGTTCAAAGCCGACTTCATCATTGACGAGGAAGATTGGCGCGCGACCAGTCGTCAGGCGCAGGCCGAGCAGCTGATGAACCTGATGCGCGAACTCGCCGCCACCGCGCCTCAGATCGTCATCAAGTGTCTGGATCTCGTGATTGAATCCATGGACATGCCCAAGCGTGACGAACTGGTGAAGCGCATCCGGCAGGAAACCGGCGTGTCAGACCCCGACGAAGATCCGAACAACCCCAGCCCGGAAACCATCGCCCAGCAGAAGGCCGCCGAAAAGGCCGCCCAGATGCAGGAACGCGCCATGATGGCCCAGATCGAGGGCGAGGAAGCCAAGACCGCCAAGACCCGCGCCGACGCCGCCCGCTCGTTGCTAGGGCTGCGCACCGACAATCTGGATCAGATCAATGCCGCCGTGGATGCCGCGATCAAGCTGGGCGGTGCGCCGGCCGTCGCGCGTGCCGTCGATGCCATGATGCGGCAGGCGACCGAAGAAGCGTTCGCGGCCGGGCAACTGGCCGCCCCGCAACAACCCGAGCAAACCCCGGCCTCCCCGGCCACCCCTGACCCCGCAGCACAAGGAATGATGCCGCAATGACCGACCAGAACACCCCCGATGCCCTCGACCTGACCGGTGCTGACGACGACGCGCTGAAAGCCATGGGCCTGCCCGCCAGTTTCACGCTGGATAGCCTGAAAGACCATCTGGAGCCCGAGGAAATCGCCCGGCTGGCTGAAGGTGACGATCCGATCACCACGCTGCCGGATGAGAAGGCGGAAGATTCTGCCGTATCCGACGACGACGGCGGCGACGACGACGGCGAAACGGACGACGAGGCAAAGGATGAGGGCGACGGCGAAGGCGACGACGATAACGCGGCCCAAGAAGGCGAGGAAGAAGCCGCGCAAGCCGACGACACCCCCGACCCGGTGTTCCAGCCGACCGATGTATCGGCGGAACAGGCTATAGTCGATGCCGCCGCCACCAAGCGCAAGGAACTGCGCGAGGCTTACAGCGACGGCGACATGACCGACGAGGAATATGACGAGCAGCTTGACGCGCTGAACGACAAGATTGCCGAGGCGAAAGCTGCGATCAAGACCGCAGAGCGACAAGACGAACAGGCGCTGAAAGGCGTGCAGGAGGTCTGGTTCGGCAAAACCAAGGCATTCATGGATGCCCATCCCGCCTTTGCCGACAACACCGCAAAGCAGGAATACGGCGGGGATTCGTCGCTGGTCCTGTTCGACCGGGCTTTGCGCGTTGTCACCGGCCGCCCGGAGTATGCCAAGCTGTCGATGGATCAGAAGATCGAGATCGGCGCGCGCATGGTCCGCGACCACATCAAGAGCCTGACCGGCGAGGAAGCCGCCGAGTTCAGCCTGAAAAAGCCGGGCAAAGCGCCAAAGACAACCGACAAGCAAGCGAAGGGCGAGACGGAGGCTGGAAAGGCCGCCGATAAGGCCGATCCGCTGGGCCGCGCCAAAGAGGCAGTCGAAAAGCAGGGCAAGCGGCGGCAGGCGCTGCAAACCCTCGCCAATGTCAGCGCAGCAACCGACATCGATGCCAGCGACGGGCGGTTCTCGGCCATCGACCGGGCCGACGGGCTGGAGGCGGAAGCTGCGTTCGAGTCCATGAGCAAGGCCGAGCAAGAAGCCTATCTTCGCGGCGCATAACGGGGCACAGCCAACATGCTGATCAAAAACATATCCGCGTCATCACCGATCCGCGTCAAGGTCGGTGACATCGAGGTGGTGATCTTCCGCATCGGTGAACGCTCATCCAAGATCGGCGTGGCGGCCCCGAAGGATATGCCCATCATCATCGAGAACGACGAGACAGTGAAATCCCGGCGATAGTTGACGCGCAGTCGTCGCCCGAGGGCCCGCCCGGAAACGGCGCGGGCCCTTCCCATACCAGTTTGATCGGTTCGGAGTCTGCGATCACATACCTGACCCTAAAACGCGGAGCGCAGGGCGGGCATGGCCGCAGGCCACGATTGATCATCATTTGTGAACCGATGTGTGAACCGTTGCGCGAACCGGAGGGGCTGTGATAAACCGATAACTGACTGAACGCATAGGAAGTGCCGACAGGTCGCAAACCAAGTGTCTGTGATCATAAGGAGACTTCCATGCAGACCGTTATCGGAGTGGGCGATCCGCGCGCCGTAAAGCGTTGGGCGACCAGCCTCGCCACCGACACCGAGAAGATGATCTACTTCTCGCGCTTTGTCGGCAAAGGCGAAAACAACATCATCGAGCGCAAGGTGGACCTTGAGTCCGACGCGGGCGACCGGATCAGCTTCGATCTGTCCATGCGCCTGCGCGGCGGCATGACCTATGGTGACGATACCGTGGAAGGGAAGGAAGAAAACCTGACCTTCTACACGGATGAGGTTCGTATCGACCAAGCCCGGAAGGGCGCGGATGCTGGCGGGCGCATGACCCGCAAGCGCACGCTGCACGATCTGCGCCAGATCGCCAAGGACCGCACCGCCGAATACACCGCGGAATGGTTCGATGAACTGTATTTCCTCTACCTGTCCGGTGACGCCACGTTCGCCGCGATCAATGAGGACAAGAAACTGACCACCGCCTTCGCGGGCAACCCCATTCAGGCGCCCGACGCCGCGCACATGGCCTATGCCGGAGCCGCGACATCGAAGGCCACTCTGACCGCAGCCGACACGATGTCGCGCGACCTGATCGAGCGCGTGTCCGTCATGCCTCGGATGATGAACGCGGTTGACCCGGACGTTGTGAAGATGACCCCGGTCAACGTCGATGGCGGCAAGCATTTCGTGATGCTGATGTCGCCCTTCCAGGCGCACAGTCTGCGGATCGAAAAAGGCGAGTTGACCTGGGCCGACATCCAGAAGGCCGCCGCTGGCGCCGAGGGCCGCAACAACCCGCTGTTCAAGGGCGCGCTGGGGATGCTGAACGATGTCGTGCTGCACCAGCATGAGAACGTCCTGCGGTTCAGCGACTATGGCGCTGGCTCGAACGTCGATGCCGCACGCGCGCTGTTCCTCGGCCGTCAGGCTGGCGTCGTCGCATATGGCGAGGCAGGCAACGGCACCCGCTTCCAGTGGGAGGAAGAACTGAAGGACGCCAAGAACCGTGTCGCCATCTATGCCGGCGTGATCGCTGGCGTGAAAAAGACCCGGTTCAATGGGCGCGACTTCGGCGTGATCGCTGTCGATACCGCCGCCCGCAACCCGAACCCGGCCGTCGCCGCCTAAGACCCGATGCCCGGCATGGTGCCGGGCTTCACCCCCAAACCAGAACGGAGATTATCGCCATGGCGATCAAGAAATCCACCTACACCGGGGGCAACGGTCGCAGCCAACTGCCCTCGCCCTATGTCGCGAACGTTGCAACGGAAGTGCTGATCACTCACAACTTCCGCGAAGCCATCGCAACCACCGACATCCTCGAACTGGCCTATCTGCCCGCCTATTGCCGCATCCTTGATGCGACGATTGTGGCGGTCGGGACCGGTGATGCTGATGTCGATGTCGGTTTCATGACCGGGGAGGTCGGCTCGCCCGATGCTGACCGGACCTCGGGTGACGAGATCTTTGACGGAGTGACCCCGACCACCGAGACCAGCGCGCCGCTGATCGACCTTGCCGGGCTGGCGTCGTCCGAGATCCCGCGATCCATCGGCGTCGTGTTCACCGAGGCTGTGTCGGCCAACCCGGCGAACAGGCTTGTGCTGCGGCTGCGCTACGCCACCGGATCGTAAGCACCCCTGCGGCCCCCCAAGCGCGGGGGCCGCTTTCCATCACGCCCAGAGGGATTGTCCCATGAAAATCGAAAGCATCATCCGTCGCCCCGGTGGGACCAACATCACCCTTGGCGCGACCGAGTATCATTTCAAGCCGGAAGGCCCCGATCCGCGCCATGTCGCTATCGTGGCCGACGAGGCGCACGCGCGCGTGCTGCTGTCCATTGCGGAAGGCTATCGCGCCCTTGATCACATCCCGGCTGCGCCCGTGACGTTGGACGAGGCCCGCGCCGCGCTGGACGAGGCTTTCCCCGGCCGCCCATTCGATCACCTGCTGAACGATGGCAGCGTGCCCCAGCCCGTGCCCCAACCCGAACCCCAGCCGGAACCGGAACCGGAGCCGGAACAGAGCCAGATCGGAGCCGAACCGGAGCCGGAAGGTGAAGATGAGGATAAGCAGGACGATGAACCTGCCGGCACCCTTCCCGACGACGAGGCCGCCCTGCGCGCCCAATTCGAGGAACTGATCGGGCGCAAGCCACACGCGAACATGCGCATCGACACCATGAAGGCACAGATCGAAGCCGCCATGGCCGAGCGCCAGTAAGGAGCATCTGCTATGTCGTTCACCGCCGCCGACGTGATGCGCCGCGCATCCACCATCCTGCAAGACGCTGATGCCGTCCACTGGACCGCCGTCGAACTTCGCGATTGGCTCAATGAGGGCATGAGGGCAATCGTCACGATCAAGCCCAATGCCAAGACCGAGTCCATGGTGCTGACATTGGTCAGCGGCACCAAGCAATCGCTGCCGGAAAACGTGATGATCCTGTCGAAGATCGTCCGCAACGTTGGCACCTCGCCCGGCAATGCACCGGGCAAGGCGATCCGAACGCTGGCCCGCCGCGAGATCATTGATGCCCAGATCCCCGACTGGCACAGCACGAGCGGGCTGGCCTATTCCGCGGTAGTGGATATGGCGTTCCAAGACCCCATGAGCCCGCGTGAGTTCTACGTGATCCCGGGCAACACGGGCAGCGGCAGGATCGAGGCAATCGTGGGCATCCTGCCGACGCCGGTCCCGACGCCATCAAGCGGTGTGCTGGACGTGTCCAGCTATACCGCTGTGGTGCCGCTGGCCGACGAGTATCAGGGCATTCTGCTTGATTTCGTGCTATTCCGTGCATTCTCGAAGGACAGCGCAGCCCCCGATGCCGCCAATCGCGCGCAGGCTCATCTGGCGCTGGCGAACCAATCCTTGCAGGCCCTCGGGGTCGCGCAGGCAACAATGTCGCTGGCAAACGCATACGGTCCCGTCGGCGTCTCGCAACAATAAGGGGATGAAACGTCATGCCCGTCGATATGGCCCGCACAAAGGCGTTCCTGCCGCTGATCCTGCCGTTCTGCCCGGAATGTCCTGACTTCCTGGCCGAGCAGCACGCGAGGTTCGCGGCGATCGAGTTTTGCGAGCGGAGCCGGGCGTGGCGGCATCTGACCACGGTTGAGATTACCGGCGCGGCGGGCACCCCTGTCGCGCCGGATGTCGCTGCAATCCACGAGATCGAGTTTGCCAAGTTCAACGGCAAGCCACTGACGCCTGTGCAGTTCAGCACCATTGAGGCCGCATCTGTCGGCCTGCCGCGCTATGTCACGCAGGTTTCCCCGAACGAACTGACTGTCAGCCCCTTCGAGGAACCCGGCACGCTGGAGGTTTCGGTTTTCCTCAAGCCCCTTACGGGCAGCGAGTTCAGCACCGACCTTAACGACCCGCTGTTTGACCGCTTCAACGTCGTCCCGCAATTCATGGTGGACATCCACGGCGGCACCATCGCTGCTGGCGCGCTGGCCAAGCTTCTGTCGATCCCGCGCGAGCCATGGACCGATGAACGCAAGGCCGCGCGGTATGCGATCGAGTTCCGCGAGCGGTTGGACAATGCGTTCCGCTGGAACATGCGTGGCCAGCAGCGCGCGCCGATCCGCACAGTGTTCCGAGATTTCTGATGGCGACTCTCGACTTCACCATCTTTGACGGCGAAACCCCCCGGATCGCGCCGCACCTTCTGCCGGAACAAAAGGCCGTCCTTGCCAGCAATGCCCGTCTGACTGGTGGATCTCTGAAACCGATGCGGGGTCATAATCTGGTCCACCAGTACCAGCATGACCTGAACGCAATCTATCGTTACGGAAACACATGGCTGGGCTGGGCTGGCCGGGCGAATTGCGTTCCGGGTCCGATTGATGCCGACCGCCTATACATTACGCGCGAAACCGCATCCCCACAGGTCTATATGGGCGCCACGCTGGAGCCGCTTGCCTTCGATCGCGTGGCAACCCGGCCGTCGGTAACGCTGTCGGGAACCGTAGACGATGATACGGCCGAAACGGTCATGTATGCTTATACGATCGTCTCGATCTATGGCGAGGAAACGGCTCCCTCCAACCTTAGCCTGCCCCGGAAGTTCAGCGAGGGAACCCAGATCACCGTCAGCGATATGCCCGGATCTACGGTCCAGAACGGCCGGATGATCCTGCATAAGAGGCTCTATCGCAGCCAGACCAGCGCGGCCGGCGTGACCGATCTGTATTACATCGCGACCGTGCCTGTTCTGGACACAACCTTTGTCGATGTGTTCGGAGAAAACCCGATCGCCGAGCCGTGCCCCACGAAAGACTTTCTGCCAGCACCGAACGACCTGCGCGGGCTGACCGGCATGGCGAATGGCATCATGGCCGGGTTTCGCGGCAAAGAGATCCTGTTCTGCGAACCATACCAGCCGCATGCATGGCCGGATGGCTATCGCTTGGTATGCGATTACAGCATTGTCGGTCTCTGCGCCGTCGGCACGTCTTTGATCGTTCTGACAAAGGGTGCCCCCTACATCATCCAAGGTTTGCACCCGGACAGCATGGCGATGCAGAAGGTTGAAAGCATCCTGCCATGCCTGACACCCGACTCCATTGTGGATATGGGGGCATATGCAATCTATGCCTCAAACGAGGGTCTGGTGCAGATCAGCGAGGGCGGCGCCCAGCTGATCACTCGGGATCTGTGGGCCAAGGATGACTGGCAGGCGCTGGCAAACGCCGAGTATTTCGCGGCGGGGCGATACGGCGATGCCTATATCTTTTCGACATGGGATGCTAACCCGAGCAGGCGGTTTACATTCATCGTCAACGTGACCGGCGACCAGCCATCACTTGTACGATGCACGGAACTGTATCGCCTGTTCTGGAACAACCCGACGAACAACTTTACCTTCTGTGTCCCGCAGTCGGATACAGATGCCATCTATCGGTTCGACGCGCCTTCTGGCGACACGCTGCAAGCAATCTGGCGTTCAAAGCCGTTTCGCTACACCGCCCCGGTCAATTACAGCGCCGGGCTGGTTGAGGCTGGAGCCGCATCGACACCGCACCGCCCAAGCGGGACGATCGACCTGATCGCGATAGACGAGTTCACGGCCACCCTGGACGATCTGACGTTCACGAATGACGGTCCCTATCGGATCAACGCCACGATACCCGATGAATTGATCCTATGGGAAAACGAGTTCCGAGTTTCCGTCCAGACGGAAGAAGGATCATGGGGCGGCGCCGAGGGATTCGAGATCCGGTTCTATGGCGACGGGAACCTGATCTATACCAAGACCGGGGGCGCCAACACCCCGTTCAGGCTGCCTGCGGGCCGATACCGTGAATGGCAGATCGAGATCCGCAGCACGGTCGAAATCATCCGCGTTGCAATCGGGCAATCTCTTTCGGAGGTCTGGAGATGATGCAGAAGGGAAACGTCCGCACCGGTAATATCTTCAATGCCAAGGTCGAGGAACTGCTTGGCGAACGCGGTCCCAAGGACAAGCAGGCGGTGCGTTATGGCGAATTGCAAAAGGCGGTGGATGCCGCGCTGTTCGTTGCGGACCGCAGGGCGAAGGTCGAGGCGAGGAAGGCCGCCGCCGCGGCCCGCTCGATCTATGGCATATCCTCGACCCCGGTTGCCGATGTCCTGGTCAACAGTACGCGCAATCAGGCAAACCCGCTGACCATCCTGTCGGATTCCGTTGCCGGTTTTGAGGACGGCGGGTTCATCGCGACGTTCGAGGGCTACACCGACAACACCCATGTCAGCAATTCATTCTCGACCATCATCATGTCGATCAACGGCGTTGAGGTCGCGCGCACCAAGACCGGCGTGCGCTCGCCCGATGCGGACATGTCAGGGATGTTCCCCTTCGCGCTGACCGGGGTTTTCAACACGCCCAACGTGACGCCGACCGTTACCGTGATCGCCTATGCGACGGAGTGGAACGACGAAACCACCACCACGGCCGGTTACTACATCCGGCAGGGGCGGCTGGTCATATCCGGGGGGCAGTAATGCGCCCGGCTGAAAGAGAGAGGGAACCATGACGACGACGTTCACCACCACGCGCCAGAAAGACACGCTGGCCAAAGCGATGGATCTGACCAATAGCCCCGGCTTCATGGAAGATGCCTGCGCCATCGCGGCATATCAGGATGGGTTCGAGAACAACCCCGACTATCTGAAAGGGATCATTGTGTTCGAGGCGTTCCGCCCGAACCAAAGCGCCGAGTTCCATTTCGGTATGGCTTTCGGGAAAATGCTATCGGTGGACATCATCCAGATGGGAGTGACCGTCGCATTCCACCCCAAGCTGTTCAATCTGGATCGCCTGGTCACGAAAACCCCGGTCGAGAACGTCAGGGCGATCTGCGCCCTGTTGAAGATTGGTTTCCAGATCCAGCACCGCGAGCGTGGGGCGCTGGCCAATGGCGGCGACGTGATCGTGTCAACGCTGGATCGGGCAGACGTGCTTTCGCAGGTCCAGAAAACTGAAATCGTGCAGACGGAATGATGAAAGGATAACGGCATGGGCGGCGGCAAGGCACCTAAACCGGACGAGAACATCGGCATCGCCGCCCTGAAAAGCGCGGAAACCGGCCAGCAGCTGCTGGAATGGATGCAGTCGCAGGCCGAGATTACGAACGAGTGGGCCGCCGAGGATCGGGCGCGCTGGCAAGATGTGTTCCGGCCTCTGCAAGACCAATACATCAAAGAGGCGCAGGAATGGGACAGCACGGCGCGGCGCGAGCAGCGATCGAGCCAAGCCGTTGCCGATGTTAACCAGCAGATCAAAGCCGCCGAGGGCACGCGCGTTCGTCAGGCCATGGCCATGGGAATCAACCCGGGATCGGGGGCATTCCAATCCGGTGCGCGCAGGGCTTCGCTGGATGCCGGGCTGGCGCAGGCTGGCGCGATCAACCTGTCCGACCGTCAGGTTCAGGCTGAGGGTGAAGCGCGGATGGGCAACGCCATCAACCTTGGGTCGGGGCTGGGCGTGAACCCGGCAACATCGATGGGCCTTTCCAACGGCGCCTTGCAGGCAGGCGGGCAAGGCGCGATGGCGGGCTATGGGCAGCAGGGGCAATTGCTGAACACTCAATACCAGCAGCAGCTGCAAGGATGGGAGGCTGGGCAAAAGGGCCTTTCAAGCGTCATGGGTGGGATAGGAACGATGGCCGGGCTGGTCTTTGGATCGTCCAAGAAGATCAAGAAGGACATGGAGGAACTGCCCAAGGGCAGCGCGCTTGGGGCATTGCGCGAAATGCCGGTCGAGGCATGGACCTACAACGAGGGCGAAGGCGACGGCGGCCGACACATCGGTCCTTATGCCGAGGACTTCGCCGCCGCCACCGGCCGGGGTGACGGCAAGAGCATCGACGTGATCAGCGCCATCGGCGTGACCATGGGCGCGATCAAGGATCTGGATGCGAAGGTATCCAGCCTCGCCGGGAAGAAGGAGGCCGCATAATGTCGATTGCATCACTTGGAGCATTTGCCGAGGGCTTCGCGGGGTCTGTCCAGTCGAAGCGGGACCGGAAGGCGCGGGAGGAAGATTCCGCGCGCAAGGATCGCTGGCTGGACATCATGGAGAAGGAAGCCAACCGCCCCCTGCAATCTGGCGGCGGCATGTCGGGCGGGATGGGCGCCTTCCCCAATCCGGGCCAGTTGACCAACAGCGGCGGCGGCGCAGGCGTCACGGCGAACGCGGACGGTTCGATTTCGCTCGGTGGTGCTGGAGCGGGCGGGTCGTTCGCGGAACTGCTACGCCGCACGGAGGGCGCGGGCGATTACGACACCCTGTTCAGCCATGCACAACGCGACGGCGGGCGCTTTGCCGGTGTGCGCCCCTCGCAGATGACTCTCGATGAACTCTATACCTTCACCGATCCGAAGGGAGATTATGGCCGATGGGTTGCCCAGCAGAATAACGGGACCGTGGCAACGCCAGTTGGCGCCGGTCAGATCGTCGGCAGCACCATGCGCCGCGCCGCGCAACAGATGGGCTTGTCAGGCGACACGCGGTTCACCCCAGAGGTTCAGGATGCCATGATCAATCATCTGGCCAGCGCTCGCCTGCGTGGCCTGAATGACCCCGTGGCAAAGCGCCGGGCCCTGCGCAACGAATGGCACGGATTCCGCAATGTAAGCGATGCCGAACTGGACAACGCAATCAGCGGGTTCGAGGCAAGCAACAACCGCATGGGCGCGCTGCGCCCGGTATCGTAAGGGAAAGACCATGAGCGGACTCGGCACCGGGATCTCGGCATTCGTCAACGGCTTTGTCGGCGGGCGCGATGTGCGCAATCGCTGGGATGATCGCAAGATTGATCAGGCACGGCAGGAGCGGCTGGACCAGATCAGAGAGAATCAGGACAGGCGCGCGCAAGAGGCCCACGAGGTAAACCTTGAGGGGACAGGGCTGATCAATCAGGCCCGCCGCCAGAGCATCAGGCAGACCGATCAGGATTGGGGCGACAGCCGCGCGATGCGCGAGGCGTTGTCACAGGCGGATCAGGCTGCCGAGGGCGGGCTTCTGACCAATGCCGGGATCAGCACGAGCGGGACCGCCACCCTTGGCGCCATGCCCGATGCCGTTGCGCCCGAGCCCGCGCGCGGCAGTTTTCGCATCCCCGAATGGGATGCAACGGTGCCGTGGCAGGAAACTCCGCTTGGCCTTGGGGCGGTCGCATCGGACCCGGTGCCAGCCGCCCCGGCCCAGCCCCAGCCTGACCAGAGTGCCGCCCCGGCATCGGCCCCGGCCCAGCCTCGCCCCCCCAGATCGACGGTGACACGATTGTTCCCCGCCGCCCCCGATGGCGGCTATCAGCCGACCGACAACCGGCAGCACCAATGGGCGCAGCCGGGCGGGTTGAGCAAGGACATTCAACAGGCTGGCCGGGTTGCAGGTGATTTCGTTGGCGATGCGCTGGCCCGCACTGGCGAAACCATCGTCAACGAGGGCGTCGACGTGGTGCGCGGCATCAACCGCCCCCTGCAAGCCGCGTCCGAATATGCACTCGGCCGCGATGTCGTGGGCGCCCCCGAGCGGGTTGACCTGAACAACGATGGCCTGTCCTCGACCCTCGGCACGCCGCTGGCGCAGTCGTGGGGGGCGATCAGAGACGACGGGCAAGCTGCGGCAGCCCAAGCGTCGGCACCCGGCACGGATGGCTCCAAAGCACAGGTCGCGACAGCAGCTGAAACCGTGATGAACAACGTTGGCGACAGCCCGTCGATGAAGGCCGCGGCAGATGCGGTCCCGGTTGACGCCATGGGGGCCACGCGCGGCAAGCCCATGACCGAGGCAAAGCGCGATCAGGGCGCCAAGACCTTCATGGAAAGCTATCGCAAGAACGGCGCGCCCATCGTCATGCGCGAATTGCTGCGGCAAGGTCGGATCGATCAAGCCGAGAAATTTGATGAGTTCGTTCGCAGCGGCACGGCCCGCGAGGGAATGGACGCATGGGGGCGCGGCATGTTCGCGGCCATGCAGGGCGATGTGGACGGCGCGGCAGATAACCTGCTCGATGCCTACAACGCCGCGGGCTATTACGATGACGGCTATGAAATCCTGCGCGATGATAGCGCGCTGATCCGGGACAATGGCGGCGACGTTGTTGGCGTGCGCCTTGCCATGCGCAACCAGACCACGGGCGAGGTAGTCGTTCAACAAGACCGTATCGACAACTTCATCCAGCGGGCACTGTGGATCACGTCACCGGAAAAGGCGTTCGAGGCTGCGTCGGCGCGAATGGCCGCCCAGCAGGATGCGCTGCTGAAAGCCGATGCCGAGCGCCGGGGTGCCGCGACCGATCTTATCAAGGCAGAGCCTGACCGCATCGCCCGAGCCGCGCAGGAGATCTACAAGAACAGCATCGGTTTGGACGGTCAGCCGACCATGACCTATGCCGAGGCGCTGCAAGAGGCGCAGGGCGCATTCTCGGGCCAAGGTGCTGCGGCACCGCTAGATGGCGAAGTTCCGGTTGCGCGGCGACCGCAGTGACGATGATGGGGCGGTCGCATTTACGCGCCGCCCCGGATGTCGAATCATAACAGAACTATGCCCACGCATTAATTACAATGGTCTGCTATTTCGTCTAGCGCAGCAGTTTCTGATTCCATATAATCTTCGACCCATACTCGTCCTACCAATTCGGACGGCAAGTAGATTACATCTTTCATTCCATAGCTTGATATGGCGCCATAGAGTCGATCGCCAACATCAGGATCATATCCCCCATACCACTCCAAGACATAGAGGCCGTTTGGTCCGTCTGCGATGAAGTAGTCGCAACCGCGAAAACGAGCAACGACCTCCGCAATCTCGCCGTTCGCACTGGCGGGGAGACTTGAGGCACAGATCAAAGTGATAGCGAATGAAGAAATCAAAAGGTTACTTTTCAACTTATCCCTCAATTTTTCTATCTGCCATTCAATAACATATTGCATCTGTATAACTGACGAAATTGACTTCGTGTCAAGAGTTGGCATTTTGAGATCTGGCCAGCGGATGACTGGCGCGCATCGCCTTCTCGCTTGAGCCAAGCCGCCACGTCATGCCATAAGTAAGAGGAAATCCGGCCGCATAGGAAGTGCAGCCCTCGACCCCATCCGCGTGAGGTTTCGATGGCTCAAGACACTTCCGGCAACTCGCCGCTCAATTCCGCCCTGATGAAGCTGGGCGCCCTGCCTGACCAGCCCCAGCAGAATCCGAAAGACCAGTTTGACGCCATCGCGCGCGAAACCAGTGTCCCGGCCAACGTGTTGATGGCGCTCGACGGTGGGCGCAGCGATACCAACGCGGCGCGGAACAATGCGCAGTCTATTGCCAGCGCCATGGAGCGCGGGGCGAAGCTGGAAGATGCGGTATCATCGCTGACCGGCGATCCGGCAGCGGCTCGATCTGTCATGGATCGAAGCTATCAGATCGCGGATGAACTCTATCCCATGCCGGAACAGCCGGAACGCAAGCCGGGCCTGCTGACCGATGTGACCGATGTCGGCAAGGCCTTCGGCGCTGGTGCTGTGCGCGCGGCAGGCGGCGCGGTGCAGATGGCCGGGGTTGCGGTTGACGACACCCTGCGGAACGCGGTGCGAGACGAACTGGAGGCGGCGGGCGGCGATCCGAACACCGTTCAGGGCGAGTCCTATATTCGCAGCGGATCGCGCCGGGCGAATGATGCGATCGGCGGGGCAAGCGAAGCCATTACCGAAAGCATGTCGGAGCGGGGGCAGGAAGCCATGCGCAACACCCAACCGGGTGGCGACCTGCTCAGCCCTTCAACATGGACCATGGGCGAAGATCCGAGCGTGCGCGGCGCGGTCCTGCAAGCTGCGCAGGGAATTGGCTCCATGGCGCCGCTGGTGGCCGCACCGAACCCCGTTACGGCGGCGGCACTCGGCAGCCTCATGGCGGGCGGCGAAGGCGCGGACGCGGGGCGGCAGTTTGTTCTGGACGCGGCCAAGATAGCCGATGAGGACGGCCGCCCGATCATCGAGAAGATGCCGGGCTATCAGGATCTGATCGCGCAGGGCATGAGTGCGGACGATGCCGCCCAAGAGCTTGCCCGGATGGCTGAATCGGAGTCCGGTTTCCGCCAATCCATCATCGGTGCCGTCGGCGGCGCAGCAACCAACAGGATCATGCGATCAGCTGACGGCTGGCTTGGTGCTGGCGGTCGTCTCGCACGGGCCGGGAAGAAGGGCGCGGCCGGCTTCATTGAAGAAGGCACGCAGGAAGCCTTGGAGGGCGTGGCGTCTCAATCGGGCATAGCAGCGGCCACCGGTGCCGATGTTGACGTGACCGAGGACAGCTTTGGGAATTTCGTTCTCGGCGGTCTGGCAGGCGGCGGCATGGGCGCTGGGATGGGCGCAATGCGTGGCGGCGGTGATGAGCGCACCCCGACCGATCCGAGCGATGCTACGGGCGCCGATGGTGCTGATGGGGAAACGGCAACCGGGTTGATCCCGACCGACCCCGATGGCGGCGGCGCCGGGCCGGGCCACCTTCCAGCCATGGGCGCAATCGACGGCGAAGTTCTGCCCCCGATGCAAGGCATCCGCCGCGCGCCGGATGGTCAGATCGAGCCCGAGGCCATCGAGGGCGAATGGACAGAACAAGGCGGCGGCGTCCCCAGCCTGATGGGTTTGCCCGCGCCAGAATATACCGGCATCGAGGGCAGCGAAGCCGGTATGGCTGCCGTGCCTGCTGCGGAGACTCCCCTCTCGGACGCAGCAGGCGCGGCAGCACCCCCATCGTTCGGGGCGCTTCCCGCGCCGGCCGGGCCGATCGAACAGGCGGCGCAATCCATCATCGAGGACACGTCGGAATCTGCGACCGAGGTCCAGTCGAGTTTCCCCGAATACAAACCGGGATCGTCTTTGCGGCTGGGCAACGCCTCTACGGGCGACATTCACGATGCGGTTTTCATGGGCGAGACACCCGAAGGGAACGCCCGCGTCCGCGTGAGTGGCCAGCAGATCGACCTGACTCCGCAGAAATTTGACATGGTTCGCGACAACGTAGCGCGGATCGAGGCAGCACAGGAGGCCCCCGGCAATGTGGAACCCGCAGCAACAGATGATCGGGCCGGAACCGACATGCGAGGCCCCGTTCGGGTTTCTGATGGGCTGGCGCCGGGCGGCGAAGGAACTGCGCCGGGCGGGCCTGTTGAGCCGCAAGGAGGTTCGGAACCTGAAACGCTGGATGGACGGGGGGCGGCCTCCGATCAAGAAGGGCAGCAGGCTGGACAAGACGGTCTGGGCCGTGTGGATGTGGCAGATGGCACCGGGGAACCTAGAGATCCACTGAATGAGGCGCTGACGGCACCACCCCAAACGGGTCAAGATCCCCAGCATATGCAGGGCGGCGAGGCGCTGACCACGCCCGAAACCGGCCAGCCCAGCACCACCCCCGTAGATCCCGCTGATTGGGCTTGGCGCGGCAGGAAGATCAATGCCCGAAACCGCAACGCTGCAACCTCTGACTATCTCGCCCCCGGCAATATCATCGAAGGATATGGCGGCGAACGTCAAAGGGTCGTTTCATATGATCCCCAAAGCCGGGCTGTAACTGTCGAGCCTGTGGTGCAGGAGGGCAGCGAGTGGATCAGTGTCGGCGAACAGCGCACGCACGGGACCATGCCGGAAGATCGCGCGCTGGTCCGCGGGCCGGTCGCGCGAACGGCTGATCCCATTTCTATAGCCGCGGCTCAAGCCGATCCCGAGCCGACCGAAGCACAGAAGGAATCCGGGAACTATCGCAAGGGACACGCCCGCTGGAACGGGCTGGACCTCTCGATTGAGAACGCCAAGGGCAGCGAGCGGCGTGGAACCGGCCCGGACGGAACCGAATGGTCTGTCACCATGCCCGCGCACTATGGCTATTTCCGGGGCACGGAAGGCGCCGACGGCGATCACGTCGATTTCTACATGGGGGATGTGCCCGAATCCGACTATGTGCTGATCGTGGATCAGGTCGATGCCGATACCGGCAAGTTCGATGAACACAAGGTCATCGTCGGCACCACCGCCCGCGGCGCGGCGCTGTCCCTGTATCGGGACGGCTTCTCAGATGGGAAAGGGGATGCCCGGATCGGGGCGATTACCGAAACCACCACCGACGGCATGAAGTCATGGCTGCAAGGTGGCCAGATGCGACGGCCGGCTGCCGGTCGGCTGGACTTCCCATTCAAGCGCCGCGCGCACCAGCAGCAGACCCCGGCGCCGCAATCGGACGCGCTGGACGGCGAAATCATCACGCCCGAGAGCGAGGCAGAAGCGCGCGCGGCCGCGGCGGAATCGGTTGGGGTCGAACTGACCGATCCGCCGACGCCGCAGCGTGCGCCGTGGTGGCAGGATGCCCCGGACGACGTTCGGCAGGCCATCATGGAGGAAGCGGGCCCATCGGCGGCCCGTGCCGCGCGCAGAGGCCTGGTCTGGGACAAGATCCCGGTCAAGGCGCGCCGCGCGCTGACGGACGCATATGGCCGCCTCTATCGCGCAGGCACGATCACCAATGCGGGCACGATCGAGAACCCGCGCCCCGCGCTGGCGATCCCTGCGCAGGACTCCCAGCGCCCGCGCTTCGGAGATCCTGATCCGTCACCCGCGACAGAACCGGCCAGCACCGCACCGGAACAGTCTGCGCCTGTGCGGACGCCACAACGGCGCCCCTTCATCAAGTATGTCGGGGATCGTTTCGGTGGCATCAACCCGACCGGCAGCATGGCCGCCGAACTGCGCCACAGGGGCGTGAACGCCCGCACCGCGCCGGGATTGTTCCGGCGCAGCGGGGCAAAGGATCTGGATAACATCGTTGCTTCGGAACACCCGGATCTGATCGGCACCATCAATGTCGATCAGGAAACCGGCTATTTCGAACCGGGGTCGATCATCGAGGCCATTTCCGAGGAAGTCGCGGGCAATGCCCAGCCGATCGGTGAGCAGGCGGAAGTTCAGGCGGAAGCGCGCGACCGAGAACGTGCCGAACAGGCAGAAAGAACGGGCGATGGCGAATCGGGATATTCGGTAGGCGACAACGCTGGGGCCGCAGATCGGGCTGTCCCTGATCGAGAAGCCGACATTCGCACGGATGATGAGCGCCGCGGCGACATCGCGCGTGCGGTTGATGCTGAAATCGAGCGTCTGGGGCTGGATGAGGCTTTGACCGTCTCCGAGCGAGCATCTATTGTGGATGAGGTCGATGACACCAGTGCGGATATCTGGGACACGATTTACGACTTCATCGTCAGGAGTGATGCCAATGCAGTTCGAGAAAGTGCCGGTGACGGAAGCGCAACGAGCGAAGGCACGGGCGTCCCATTTGGCGATGAAAGAGATGGCAGCCAGTCCGAACTTAACGCCGGAGAAACGGGCGGATCTGGAACGCCGGGCAACGATATTGAAAGCGTTGAGCGAGGCGAAGGAAACGACGCGGATTCCGCCGCGGACTCGGGACGCCTAACCCCGGACGCAGAACCAGATACCGATAGCCGGATCGCTGACCGCCGCGCGGTCCTGCGCGAGACTGCCAGCGATGAAGCAACCGATCCGGTGTTGCAGGAACTGCTAGGACAACAGGCCACCGATCCGCAGGTCGGGGAAACGACACCCGAAACATTTGCCAATTGGAAAAGATCGGTGCCTTCGACCGGGCGAGCGCGCGGCTGGACGGTTTTCGATGATGCGGTCAGCGGCGGCTGGGTCTTGATGGCCAGTGACCGAATGATCAGCGGGTTCCCCACAGAGGCAGACGCGCGGGCATGGGCCAGCGACAACCCCGAGGCAACTTTCGGCAGGGAAGAAAGTGGCAGGGCAGCCACAGCCAGCCCCGCGGTCAATACCGAAGCCGGCGCGCTTGCGGCGTTCGATGCAGCCGGCATGGCTCCGGGCAAGGATCCGGCCACCCGTGTTCTGGACGGCGAACGGCGGGACCGCGCCGGGCGGTGGGTCGTGCGTCAGATCGGCGACAAATTCCACGCATCGCGCGTGACGGATCAGGTTGGCACCATCGCCGTGCCGACGCGCAAGATCGGAGTCTATGACGCGCCCGACGCAGCCATTGCGGCGCTGCGCGCTGACGGTGCGCCGCTGTCTGGCGATACCGCTGTCACGGAAGAGGCCGGCGCCGATGGCCTGCCGCAGACCATCCTGCCCGGCATGGAGGGCAGCGAGGAACAGGCGCGTTCCGCGTTGACCGCGCAGCAGCGTGCCGAGATCGAAGCCCGCCAGAAGCAATCCCGCATTGGAAGGCTCGACGGCAACAGCGGCGATGCCGGGCCGCTGTTCGATACCCAACAGGATATGTTCTCGTCCCGCCAGACCGCCGCTCCAGCGTCGGCGGCTCCTACGCCATCCCCGGCAGAAGAAGCGCCGTCCACCCCGGCGACCCCCGATAGGATCGAGGACTTCGGTGAGAAGATCGAGGGCGCGCGCAAGGATACCTGGATGGCCTATGCGGACAGGATGCAGGACGCCGCTACGGTTGATATTGCTGCTGAACCTTTGTCGAAGTCATGGCCCGCACCCGTTTATGTGAAGCTGATAGATGCTGGCGTCGAGCCTTGGAAAGTCGGGTTCATCCGCGCCGCGCGTGACAGTATCCCGACAAAGCCACAGAAATCTTATCGCCTCTCAAGCTGGGTCAAAGCGGTCACAGAATTGCGTGGGCTTGCCCAGGATATCATGGATGGCAAAATCGACCAGAGGCACCTTGATGATGCGCTGAAAGAGGGCGGGCGTTCGCTGCGCGACATTCAGGGCCAGATGAAGCTGTATGATGCGGTCGGCCACGGAAAGAGCCTGAAAGGCATGTCCTTTGGCGAGGTCGCATATTCCATGCTCAGTGGCGTCCGATACGACACACCAAAGGGGTTCTGGGAAGTCTCGCAGAAAGTAAGGGCCACGGCGTTTTCGAACATGCCGCGAACCATTGCGCGGGCAGAGTCGGAGGCCGAGGCACTTGATGCGTTCAAGAAAGCCTATGGGACTTTGGGTCAACAAAAAGAAAAGGCCAGCACAGGCCGCAAATGGCTCGTGTATCGCCATAATGGCGGGGAATATTTCACTGTCGGGACGAAGATCGGCAGCACCTATATTCAATTGCGCCGCGTCGGTGACGTGAAGGAAGCGCGCAGGATCATCAGTGACGAAGCCGATCTGTTACAGGAGCAATTCGACAAGATGCGCGAAATCCCGGCTGACCGGCGCACAGAGAATGCGCCGCGTGTCGGTTTCGATCATCGCGGTGGTCTGGATGTGACACCTGAGCAGTTCGAGGATCAATTTGGGTTTCGTGGCGTCCAGTTCGGGAATTGGGTGGAAGGTGGGCGCCGCCAGAAAGACTTGAACGACGCCTTTGACGCGCTGATGGATCTGGCAGGCGTTCTGGATATCCCTCCGCGCGCCATTTCCCTGAACGGGACGCTGGGGCTGGCGTTCGGTGCGCGAGGCCGCGGCGGCGTGTCCCCTGCTGCGGCGCATTTCGAGCCCGGACAGGTGGTCATCAACCTGACCAAGATGAACGGTGCGGGTTCACTGGCGCATGAGTGGTTTCATGCGATGGATAACTATTTCCAGCGACAGCGCACCGATGGGAAGCCTGGAAGCTATATTACCGATAGTCGGTATCCGGAAAGCCCGGTCACAGGCGTTCGCCCGGAAGTGATGGACGCCTTTGTCGTCGTTCGGCAAGCAATCGGAAAGACGAAGCTGAAAGAGCGGTCAGAGAACATCGACAAGCTGCGCCATAAGGCATATTGGGGCACCGGCGTTGAACTCCATGCCCGCGCTTTCGAGTCCTATGTGATCGCGAAACTGCAAGATCAAAGCATTGCCAACGACTACCTGGCCAATATCGTTGAAGGGACCGTCTGGCAGATCCACGCAGAAATGTCGGGTCTGGGCGACAGTTATCCATATCTAAAGCCGGATGAGGTCGAGACGGTGCGCCCGGCCTTCGATGCGTTGTTCGAAGCAATCCAGACCCGTGAAACGGATAGCGGCGTAGAACTGTATCAGCGCGACATGGCAGAGCCGGTCGCGCAGGTGAAGTCGTTTGAAACGATCAAAGGCGCAACATTGCCCGAGAGACAGCGCGCAGCGATAAACTGGTTCCGCGACAATCTCGTTGGTCAGACAATCGAGAACAAGCAGACGGGGTTCCAGATCAGCTTCAACATGAGCGGGGCCAAAGAGACCGTCCAGCGCACGGGTGATGACATTCTTGCGCTAATCCCGACCCTTCCCGACATTCTGGCAAATGCAGACTATCAGGGATCTGAGCCGGATAGGAAAGGCCGCCCGAGCATCAAGGCTGTCCATCGCTTCTCTGCACCTGTTGAAGTGGACGGACGTGTTGAGCGTGTATTCGCTATTGTCCGCGAAACCACCAGCGGGAAATTCCACTACCGTCTGGCGAAGGATAATGTCGGGGCCAGGCCACAAGGGCCCGCGGTGAATCTGAAATCCCAGAGGGATCAGGTATTCGCTCCGGCATTGGATGGCGACCCCGACACGATCAATATAGAGATCGAATCGGATTCGGGCAACGCTTCTATCGCTCCTGCTGCCCTGCGCGACATTGCGGCTTTGGTGCGGTCGATCGTCGCCCATCACGGCCTTGATCGCTCTATTTCCCCTCGGGTGGTGCGGAACCTGCTTTCGGCAAGCGGCGCCCGCATCCTCGGCACATACCGCGCGGGCGAGATCAACGTGAACGCTGGTGCGGCCGATCCGGCCCATGTGGTTCGTCACGAGATCATCCACGCTCTGCGCGATGCGAACCTTTGGGGCAAAGATTACGGGCTGTTCAGCCAGCAGGAATGGCAGGCGCTGGCCCGCGCGGCGCGCGCGAACCGCGCCGTCCGTGAAGCGGTCGAGAAAGCCTATCCTGATCTGACGACGGCGGCCCAGACCGAGGAAATGATTGCCGAACTCTATGCCGATTGGGCGACCGGCCGGGCCGCGAACCCACCGGGCGCGCTGGGGCGGGCGTTCGACCGCATCCGGTCGTTCTTCAATGCCATGGCAGCGGCCCTGCGCGGCGAAGGCTTCCAGGACGCGGCCTCGATCATGGAGCGGATTGCCAATGGCGAGATTGGTGGTCGCGGCCCGGATGGACCGGGAAGCGGGAGCCGCCCGGAACCGGCCAAGGAACAGCGCAACCTGTCCGCGCTGAAAGAGGCTCTGTTCCGGTCCAAGGGCAAGTCGCTGGGGATGATCGGAAAGGACGGCTGGACCGGGGCGAAAGACCTGATGTCGAACCTGCTTACCGATGCCATGGGCCGAAATGCACGGTTCAACGTCCTGTCGCTGGTGCCGGGCCGGGCCCTGTTCACCGAACTGGCAAAGAACATCCCCGCCGCACAGGATTATATCGGCCTGAAAGAGAGGATGGACGCTGACCGGAACAAGTGGCAGGCCCGCGCCGCAGAAATGGTGGATAAATGGACCGCAGCCGCGCGCCGCAGCCCGACCGCGAATATGGGCCTCATGGATCTGATGCACGATTCCACACTTGCCGGTATCGACCCCAGCAAGGATGGATCATGGCGCCGACCGGTCGATGATCAGGCGCGGGATATGCTGAAGGGTAAGCCGTCGCCCGCTCAAAACGAATGGGCGCGGATCACGCTGAACGAGGCGCAGGAGCGGGAGGCCGAATGGAACCGGCTGCGCGAAATGTATGATGCCCTGCCACCAACCTTCCAGGAACTCTATGGCGAGATCCGCGACGAATACACGGCGATGGCCGACGCTATGGATGCCGCGCTGATGGACAATATCAGGGCGTCGGCAAAGATGGTCGTCAGGAAGGCAGACCGCGAACACCGCAAGGAACTCCAGCGGATCAAAGATGAGGGCCTGACCGGCGAGGCTCGGGCCGTGGCGATCGAGAAGGCGAACAAGAAGCGCACCAATGCCCACGCTCGGGCGGCCACCGGCCAAGGGGCGCGGCTCAAGCAGATGCGCCAGATCTTCGAGGACAACCGCTTGTCCGGGCCATATTTCCCGTTGTCTCGTTTCGGCAATTACTTTGTCACGATCCGGGACGGTGACGGCAAGGTTGTGTCGTTCAGCCGGTTCGAGAAGGCCGCACAGCAACAGGCGTTCATGGAACAGGCCCGCAAGGATGGTCTTGGAAAGGTCGATGGCGGTGTTCTGGGCGGTGACGTAAACCTGCGTGAGCAGGTCGATCCCCGTTTCCTTGCGGATGTCGAGGAACTGCTTGCCGAATCCGGCGCCAGCAAGGAACTCATGGATCAGGTATGGCAACGCTGGCTTGAAACGCTGCCCGATCAGTCGGTTCGCACCAACAAGATCCACCGCAAAGGGCGTGCGGGCTTCAACAAGGACGCGATCCGCGCCTTTTCCAGCGCCATGTTCCACGGCGCACACCAGCAGGCCCGCCTGCGCTTCGGTGCCGAAATGGAGGATACGCTGGAGGTCGCAGAAGAACAGGCCAAGAGCGAGCCGGATCCGAACCGGGCCGGTTTCGTCGTGCGGGAAATGAAGCAACGCCACGCCTTCACGATGCAGCCGACCAACAACCCATTGGTGACGATGGCCACGAGCGCGGCCTTTGTCTGGTATCTGGGGATGAGCCCGGCCGCCGCCGCGGTCAACGTGTCGCAAACGACGGTGGTGGGCGTCCCGCTGATGGCCACGCGCTTCCGCAAGGCGGGTGTCGGCGGGTCCATCAAGGCCCTGACCGCCGCATCCGCGGATTTCATGCGGGGCAAAGGAAAGGTGTCCAAGCGCGTCGGGGGCATGCCCGTATGGACTGACCAATGGTCGGTCGATAACGCGCCGAACCTGACCGCCGACGAGCGCCGGGCCATGCAGCAGGGTTATGATCGCGGGGTGATCGACAAGACGCAGGCGAATGATTTGGCGGCCGTCGCGGATTCGGGCGTCGAATACAGCGGCCGGCGCGAGCGGGTCATGCGCGTGATCGGCTTCATGTTCCACCACGCGGAGCGGTTCAACCGCGAAGTCACCTATCTGGCGTCCTATCGGCTGGCGCGCGGCGAAGGCTTGAGCCACGACGCGGCGATCAGCAGCGCGGCCAGCATGACCTGGAAGGTCCACTTCGACTATCAGAACACCAGCAAGCCGCGCGCTATGACCGGCGATGCGGCGAAGATCCTTACCGTGTTCCGAAACTTCCAGGTCAACATGCTGTTCCGCATGTTCCGCGACACGCATCAGGCGCTGCATGGGGCCGATGCTGAAACCCGTCGCGAGGCACGCAACCAGCTGGCCGGTGTCACGCTGTCGATGATGTCACACGCTGGCATCCGTGGCGTCTGGGGATATGCGCTGCTGACCGGGCTTCTGTCCCTGTTTTTCCCCGGCGCCGACGATAGCGACGACATCGACGCATGGTTGCAGGATGCCCTGTTGATCGAGGGCGACGGGCTGGGCGTTGCCGCCTGGAACTGGACGATGGGTCTGGCACTTAACGGTGCGCCGGGTCACGCCCTCGGCATCAACCTGACCAATCGGATCGGCATGCCGGATCTCTGGTTCCAGTCGTCGCAACGTGATCTGGAAGGGCAGGATCTGTGGCATTACTATCTCGAACAGATCGCGGGACCAGCCGTCGGCATCGTCGGCAGCATGGTTTCTGGTGCGGCGACCCTTGGCGAAGGCCATGTCATGCGCGGAATGGAGAAGATGGTGCCGACATTCGCGCGCAACACGATCAAGACGACGCGCTATGCGACCGAAGGGGTCAACACCTTCTATGGCGATCCTCTGGTCGAGGACGTGAGCCCGTGGCAGTTGCTGATGCAGCTGCAAGGCTTCACCCCTGCCGAGGTTGCGGAACGCTATCAGATCAACAACCGCCTGCGGAACAAGCAGTCGAGGATCGAGAAGCGCCGCAAGGACATCGTGCGCGAGATTGGCGATGCCGTGCGCAAGGGCGATGAAATCCCCGACTCAGCAGTCGAGAAGATGCGCCGCTTCAATCAGGATATCCCGGAATGGGCGATCACGGCCGACAGCATCCGCCAATCGGTCAGGGCACGTCAGCGCGCAAGTGATCGCAACGAACTCGGCGTTGCTCTCAATCCTCGCCTGAACCGGCCCTTGCGGGAAAGTCAGCCTCCGTCGTTCTATGGGGGCTGACGGCCCATTCGCGCGGCAGTCGTTCTGGAACTAGACCTATGGGCGGCCAGTCTGTTAGATTGGCCGCAATAACCGGCGCCATAGGACGTGGCCCCTCGCAACCTTGCAAGGGTTTTCCATGGCCAACGTCACGCTTCTTCGAGGCAATGCGCTTCAATATCTTCTGGATCAGATTGCGACATCGGTTGCAGCCGAGGCAACAGCCCGCGATACGGCAATCAACCGTCAGCGCCTTGCCTTGCGCGATACCGGAATCCTCAATCTGACCAACATCGGTGGGACGGGGAACGCTATTACGGCGGATTTGCATCCCACGCTTCAAGACGCTGGCATTACGACGCTAAGCGGCGCATCCGAAATCGAATATATCCCTTCCGCAACGAACAGCGCAGCCAACCCCACGATCACGATTGGTGCAACCACCTTCCCCATCCGAAACTCGGATGGCGGCACAAGGCCTGCGGAGGCTTTCGTGGTGGGACGAAGCTATAAGCTGCGGCGTCGTGCCAATGTCCTTCGCGTCGTTGGCGGTGACGTGACTGTCAATGACCTGACCGGATTGTCGGCCTCTCTATCGTCGCGCCGGGTGGCTTCGATCTGGATTGTTAACTTCTCGGGAACGACATTCCCCAGTGGAACCGACACCGTAATCCAGCGGCAAAACAACTCCTTCAGCATCTGGGTATCTACTGGTAGTCAGCCCGATCCTCTCGATCCAGCTGTTCACCAGCAGGACGCAACCGGCCAATGGTGGATCAGGGCCTGGGATTCCGGTACGGCGGCACAGCAACTGGCGGACCTGCGCACCGAGGTCCGCGACGGCCGGGTATACTACGCTTCGGCGGACACTGATCCGAGTGGATCGGATATCCCCACCTGGGCTGATTTCGTCACCACCGGCCACAACGCCAGCGGAACGACGAGGGACTGGCGTCCCCGTGGTGCACCCGAGGACGGCCTTGAGACGGATAACGTCAAGTTGGATGCCAATGGCCGCTGGTGGGCCCGGATGCGGGATGCTGCGGTCGGTAATGCCATCCGGGACGGTGGAATCATCACAACGGTCAATATCGGGGGAACCGGAGACGCTATCACAGCGGATATCGCCCCATCATTCATCGAGGCAGGGATTACCTCTCTCGGCGGGGCCTCCGTGATCGAGTATATTCCGGTCGCTACCAATACCGGCAACAGCCCGACTCTGGCGATCGGCGGCCAGACCTTTGGCATTCGCAATGCAGATGGTTCTGCATGGCCTGCCGATTCCTTCGTGGTTGGACGCAGTTACGAACTGCGCCGGCGTGGCGGTAACCTTCGCGTGGCGAATGGTGACGCGACCAGCGTGGAACTGGCTGCCCTGTCGTTTCTGATTGGCGGCAAGGCCGATATCACCAACAGCGGAAAGGTCTTTTCATCTCGCGAAGGTGCCGTGAACGCGGGTCAGGATAACCTTGCCCCGGCCCTTGGCCGCGTCCTCACATTCGAGGGCGATTGGGTCAATGTTCGGGGGCCAAATGCTGGAAATGATCCGCTGTTCGAAGGATATCCGACCTGGGGCATTCTGGACCGCATCCCCACCTACCGGGTGATCGATGCTCTGATCGCTGATGTTCTTGAACGGGCAACACGCGAAGAACTGAACGAGGCCATCTCGACTGAAGCCCGCGAGCGCATCGAAGCCATCGCGGAACTTGATGGAAATCAATGGCCGGGCGACGACAGCATCGTCGTTGACGCGGTGAACGGTGCCGCTCTGGTCACAAAGGGCGATGGCATTACCAGAGGCACCTTCTCGGCCGACGATGTGTTCGCGGGGGATTACCAAGATATGCTGCGCGCAGGCGAAGCCGGGGAGGTGCGTCAGCGCCTGCTCAATGACGGTTGGCCCGGTGATGAGGATGCCGTTCTGGTCGAAGCCGTGAATGGTCCCGCCGTGGTGGTGACCGGCGAAGGCGACATGAAGGCCACCTTGCTTCTGCGAGAGCCTGAATGGCCAGGCGACTGGATTGCCGAGGAACTGGTCGATGCTCGCGGTGTGGTTCTGCGAGGTATCGATGTCAGGGATGGCTCGCCCTATGGTCAGGCAGATGCACTGTCGAGCTGGCCGGGGGACTGGATCATCCCGGCCTATGAAAGCCTGAACAATGTGGTCCTGTTCGGCTTCGATGCCCGCGACGGTTCGCCCTACGGCCTTGGCACCGGCCCCAATCCCGGACCGAACCCTGACCCGGACGGTTCCGGCGTCAAGTTCGTTGACCCCGAGTTTACCGGGGATGTGTTCGGTGCCGTCGAGGATGCCAATGGCACGATCAAGTTCCTGACCCGGCTTGCCGATGGTGAAATGCTGGGGCTGGAAAAGCGTAACGGGATCTTCTTCGCCGACACCCAGCAGCTTGCCATCGCCGTTCTGGCCTTCGGGGGCGGCGAGACCGGCTTTGAATCGTCGCTGGAAGAACACCGCTGGCATGTGTTCGATGAGACGCTGGAGCCACAGGACATGGGCACGGCGGCAAACGGTCTGGCAGCGGCCTACCTGTCCAAGCAGCATCGCGAGGCGCGGGAACGGTCGATCATGTTCCCGATTGCCGAGGTCATCAGCTCGACCACCGAGGCGGATGCTCTGGCGGGTTCCCCTCGCCGTCAGCAGATCATCGAGCGCGTTCAATCTGCGGTCGCCAGCGCCGAGACCATCGGCAAGACACTGATGGCGGCATGGATCAAGCTGAGTCTGTTGAGCGGCGCACCTGCCACGCCCTTCGCCACGGCACGGGAACATTACGGCATGGTCGGCAATGGCCTGCGTCTGGATGTAGCCGAAGCCACCGGCCAAGGTGCTGCGCCCCTGCTGCTGGTGAACCAGTCCATCGGGACGCGGGCTGATGGCACGTCCGAGGTGATCTTGGCCGAGGGCCGTCTGGATTGGGATTTCTACTCGGTGGGCTTCGTAGTCCCGACGCCGCTCTATCCTTATCCGCTGGAGCCGGGGACGCTGGCCACGCCCACGCGGGATGCCCGGCTGCTGATCCGCGAGATCGAGACGCTGGCGCTGGCCGAATTGGGTCAGGGGCGCGAATGGTTCTGCCCGTCACTGGAAGAAGCCACGATCGACGGCAGCACGATCACGGCCCGCTGCGCCACCATGTCGCCATTGGTGATCCGGGATCCGGCGAACCACGGCTTCAGCTTCGCAGAGGCTGGGGCACCCGCGATCAGCGGCGTCAGCGTCTCGGGCAGCTACGCCACGATCACGCTGGCCTCGGCCCCGACCGGGCCGCTGACCCTGCAATACGCCTTCGGCCAGACTGGCGATCCGGGGGACGGCTTTGCTGCCAACCGGGGCAGTCTGACCGATGAGTGGGAGCATGTTTCCCTGCATGTGCCCGGCAACATCCTCCACCGCTATGCCCGTTCGGGCCGCGTCAACGTTCAGTAAGGATTTCGTCATGACCCAGAAGATCAACACCATCATCGACCGGCCGGTTACGGATCTGCGTCACTTCACCTCGGTCCTGAATGCTGAGCCTCAGGTTCAGCATATGTGGACGGCCATTCGTGAAAAGACCTATCGCGACCCTACGGATGGTCTGCTGCGCATCCCCGCTCGCAAAGGCGATATTCCCATGGCCGCCAATGATGACGCTGTGGAATGGGGCAGCCGTGGCCGGTATGAAGTGCCGTTCTTTCCTAACCTTGGGGGAAGCACTGGAAGGTATCGGGCAACCATCCCAAACCTCGGAAACGTTGTTTCTGTCCTGCTTAACGGCAACGTCTCTCAAGGCGCTACAGAGGCATGGAGCCTTCGCTGGCCGGATGGTTCTTTCTGGTGGTTCCAGCCCAACCGCAACGGCAGCCGCGCCACCGCGAACAATGGCAGTCATTGGGACTTCACGGCCAACCCTTCCCCCTTCGACCAGTGGAACTTCAACGCGGTAGTGATCGACTTCGCGGCAGGCCAGATCTTCCACAGCCTGAACAACGGCGACTTCGACCAGGGCGTCAGCCCATCCGGGGGGACGATCTCGATGCCGCCTGCTGGCGATGTGACTGTATGGATGGGGGAAGGGACACCTCCGCAGCCCTTTGCCGAAGGAAGGATCTCCGATCTCGCCATCGTTCACGGCGACGTTCGCACCATGCCCGAGTTGATGACGGCATGGAACGAGTACAACCAGACGGCTTATCCGGGGTAATCCAATGGTCAACCACCTGATGATCGCCTTTGACGATCTGTTCAATTACAAGGACTTCATTCAGGCGTCAGGCAAGTGGGGGCGCAGCCCGTTCGGTATCGAGGTGTCGCTGCCGAATCTTGCGCGGTTGGAAGCCCGCTCAACATCGTTCAGGCGCGCTGCCTGCACGATCGCTGCCTGTGGTCCCAGCCGGGCCTCGATCATGTCGGGCTATAGCCCCTATGAGACGGGGGTGCTGAACGACGAGAACTGGCGGGATCATATCAAGGTCGAGCAGATCTGGTCCTACCATCTGCGACAAGCCGGCTATTGGATGGGCACTGTCGGCAAGGTGTTTCATGGGTATGTGCCACAACCCAGCAGCGTCTATCAGGCACTGTATGACTCTGAACCTTTCACCGTCATCCACAACCCCTCGACTGAGCGGACCGATTGGGGTGGCCTCTATGGGATCGGCTTCGACAACGAGGAACACTGGTATGATGTGATGGTCAGCGAAACCACCGCTGACTTCCTCGCCAATATCGCGCCGGGCATCGCCGCAGAAGGACGGTTCTGGCACTGGGAGGCTGGATTCCATCACCCGCACAATCCCTGGTACACCCCGAACAGGATCTATGAGAGCATCGATCTTGACGATATCGTCATGCCGGAGGACTGGCCTCTGTCGTGGGATCTTCTGCCGTTTGCCGTGGCGTTCACCGGTATGGGCCAGCATCTGGGCTCGCCCAGCCCCAGCACATGGGATGAAGAACGGATTGACTGGTGGCGGAAAAGCGTCCGCAACTATATCGCCGCCGTCATCTTCGCAGATGAAAAGCTGGGGGTGATCCTCGATGCCCTTGAGGCCAGCCCGTTCAACGACAATACGCTGATCACCTGCTGGTCGGATCACGGCTATCACCTGGGCGACAAGGGCGTCTGGCACAAGTTCAGCCTTTGGGAAGAAGCCTGCAACGCGCCCTTGCTGATCTCGGCGCCGGGCCAGACCACGGGACGCACAGTGTGGCAGCCGGTGTCCCTCGTGGATATCGGCCCCACGGTTTGCGACTATCTCGGGGTTGATCTGCCGGATCACTTCCGGGGCATCTCGCTTCGTCCGCTGGTCGAAGGCGGCACCATGCCTGAAAGAATGATCCCCAGCTTCCATTATGGTTCGGCCTCGGGCGGCATCGATGACTGGCGGGTTTCGGTCTATCAGGACGAGACTTTCGAGTTCTACAACGTCATGACCGACCCGTGGATGAAGGACAACATCGCCGCACGAGAGCCGGACAACCCGTTGTTTCTGCAATATCGGGACATGCTCTACGAGGCTTGCCGGGATTGGGGCCTCGATATCGTGGCTGACGGCGCCATCATCAGGCCCGGCACTCCCTTTGCCTCGCTGCTGGGATGGGAACCGTCTCCGCACTCGCCCACGAACTCACTGTTCGTTATGGGCGATCTGGACGAGCGCGCCCGTTCTCCGAACTATCGTCGCATGTATCAGATGGGGACCATCTGGCGCGATCCGGCTGACAGGCTGATCAAGATGCCGTTGGGGGTCGGGTCGATCTATCTGCGCAACACCACCACCGGGGCAACCGTTGTCGGCAACGATGGCGGCAACTTCATCACCCTGGCTGGCGGCCGTGCGACAAGAACCGTCATCATGGGCGATGGCGATGACACCCTGTCAGGATCGCCCAACGGCGGCGCTGCCGTCACTGGCGGTCGGGTCATTGCTTACGGCGGTCGCGGCAATGATCTGATCTATGGCGGCAGCGGAACCGGGGGCTTTGGTCCCGGCAACAGTGAGCTTTATGGCGGTGCCGGCGATGACACCCTGATGGGTGGTGCTGGCAACGACCTGCTGATTGGTGGTGCCGGAGATGACAGTATCCGTGGTGGGGCCGGCGACGATACGATCATCGCTGATGCTGGCAACGACCGGATCAACGCTGACTCTGGTGAGGATCTGATCATTCTGCAGAACGGCTCGCACTTCGTCTGGACCGGTGCTGCCGGGACGGACACCGTGCGGGTCATGCGCACGGGACAGGTCCAGACCATCGGCGGGTTGACTGCCAGCGACGTGATCGACCTGTCAGATTGGGCTGGCATCCAGCCGGTGAACGTCGCCCTTGCAGGCGGGCAGGTGGAAATCACGGCGGCATTCGAGAAGGTCATTTGCGAGACCACCAACATCGCGTTGGTGGCAGGCTGTATCACAGGAGCAACGGTAGCGGCATGAGCGAGGAACGTGAACTAGAACCGGGCGGATACGACGCCATCCAGCAAGGCTGCACCTGCCTCGCCCGAGACGGCGAGCCGCAGGACAACGAGCGTTGGGGCGACCTGTGGCTGACTAGAGGCTGTCCGCTGCATGATCCGAATGTCGAGACGTGCGGTGGTTAGTCCGAGCGAAGATCGCGGGGGTGGCGTTGTTCACCGCCGCGGACGCATTTTTCAGCGCTGTGGATGCCGTCGGGACGATGGGATTTGACGATCCGTTGTCGTTTGGCGCAGGGCTGATCGCCCTGCTGGCCTATGTCGCCGCAACGCTGGCCCTCGATCAGTAAAGATTATACTGACCGTTAGTCGGAATTGGACGATGTTTTCACCCAGTATCCCAGTGCTTCTATTATTATATCAGCCGCATCGAAACCTTCACCTCTACCGTCAGGTAGGGTTGTGAAAAGTCGCTCTTGGTCTTGGACAGATAGTAGATTTTCACCCTGATCGATCATCCAACCATTGTGCCAGCGCACAGTAAAAAAATTAAAATTTTCATGAGAATTTGGCAACGAAACAATCATATGATTATTGTATTCCGCAACGGTTAGGGGAATAGGCGATTCCAGTTTCCGAATTTTTTCAGCCAATCCCGTAAGAAACATAGCGGTCTCTACCTGAGTTTCGTCCTCCATGTCGATCTCGCCTTGTGCCCGGCGCATCCCTCGGGCAAAAATATCTGCACTATTCATCTCAAGCCCCTCAATCCTGAATTTTCTTCAGAAATTGTGCCTCCTGACGGCATGATGCGTCAAGAATTTTAGGGTCTACTGAAGGAAGAATGATAGGCGACATTCGCGCGGACCTGCCGCGGCATCTACCAGTGGCGTTCATTTAGTGCTAAAACACCACTGACGGGCACATAGGAAGTGCGCCCTTGCTTCAAGGCAAGAGGATACTTCCGTGCGCTGCACCCATCAGTTCTGCAACCAATCCACGCCGGGAACTCCCCGGCAAAGGGGGGCGTGATGGACCCGTCAAAGGCAGTTGACCGGCTGGCATCCGGCAACGCGATGGAAATCCTCGCGCTGATGCTGGCCTTCGCAGTTGGCGCGATCATCGCTCTGCATCGTCAGAACAACAAACTTCAGGACAAGCTGCTCGATGTCACACGCGAAATGTCGAAAGAGCTTCGCGAACTGACGACCCAAACGAACACCGTAATCAATGCCTATGGTGAGGCAATCAAGCAGGCCGTCCGAATATTGGAGGGTCGAAAATGATGCGGATCATTCGGCAACTGTGCGGCAAGGGCCGTCGCGAAGCCGAGGCCGACGAAGAACTGCGCCGGCACAAGGAAGCCGTCGCCCCTGAAAAGCGCAAAATCAGTGAAAATGTGGCCACGGTTGAAAGGCTCGTGCGCCAGCTACAGAAGGACACCACGGCATGGCACTGATCATCGGGACAATCGCCATTATCAACGCGGTCGGTCTGGTGATGATCGTCTGGGCATTCCGCACCAGCCTGCGGGTGGTTGGCGAGGCGACGTGGTGGTTCGTCGTCGGGTTCGCCCTCCTATCGTTCATCCTGATCTTGCGGGGTCTCTATTGGGACGTGGCATTGCCGCTGGCGCGCGCCTATGCGCCCGGCGCTGCTGCTGCGTGGTCGGAATTGGTCAGCGGTCGGATGTTCAACGTCGTGTTCAGCGGCTTGATGATGCTGTCGATCTATTGCGCCCTGAAATGCCGCCAAGCCCTGATCCCCGCTCACGAGCGAGCGGATTGGCCGTGGTGGAAGGCATGGATGCACCCCACGAAAATCCGCTTCTGGTGAGTGCCCGGTGATGAATCTGCACCCCGTTCAATGGAGAACGCCATGACGAAAGACGCTATCCGGTCGATCCAGACCGGCCTTGCCGCGCTGGGGCATGATCCAGGCAAGGCTGATGGCCTGTTCGGCCCAAAGACCCGCACCGCTGCGGAACGCTGGCTGGCCGCCGACGGCAAGGCCGCAGCCACCCAAAAGCCCGTCTCCAGCACGGGGGCGATGATCTATCAGGGGGCTGCGCGGTATCCCGTGGACGAGATCATTGTGCATTGCAGCGCGACGGCGCCGGCATGGCTGGCTGGCCGCCCTCTGGCCGACAAGCTGGCCGAGATCCGGCGATGGCACACATCGCCGTCGAACAACTGGAACGATATCGGCTATCACTGGATCATCGACCGCGACGGCCAGTTCCTGCCCGGCCGGGCCGAGAACGTGATCGGCGCCCACACGGGCCAGCAGAACAAGAACCGCGGCACCATCGGCATTTGCCTGCTGGGCGGCCTGGGCTCGACCGAACGCGACCCGTTCAGCAAGAACTTCACTGCCGGCCAGGACTCGTCCCTGCGCTATCTGATCGGCGTTGTTGCAGAACTCCGTTTTCTGAGGGATTCACACTGCGAATCCAGTGGGCTAAGGGGCGAGTATGAGCAAGCCTGAGCCGACCCGCTACCGCACGATGAACTGGAAGTCCTACAACGATGCCTTGAAGCGGCGCGGGTCCCTTCTGATCTGGCTGGACAAGGACATGGTTTGGCGCGCACCCAAATCCGGATGCAATGGTCGGCCGCCGGTCTTCTCTGATGCCGCGATCCAGTTCTGCTTGATGGTGAAGGTTCTGTTCGGCCTGCCTCTGCGGCAAACGACAGGGATGGTGGCGAGCATCCTTTCGATGGCCGGGCTCGACTGGCGGGTGCCCGATTTCTCGACCCTGAGCCGCAGGCAGAAGCGCATCACGGTTCAGATCACGAGCCGCCGTGCGCCGGGGCCGCTGAACCTGCTGGTGGACAGCACCGGGATCAAGTTTCTTGGTGATGGGGAATGGCTTGCCCGCAAGCATGGCCCGCATCGCCGACGCCAATATCGTAAGGTTCATCTGGCGATGGACACGGCTACAGGTGACATCCGCGCCGTCGAATTCACCTCAAGCCGTGAAGGCGACAGCCCTGTTCTGCCCGACCTGCTCAACCAGATCCCAGAGGATGAACAGATCGGCACCGTCACCGGCGACGGTGCCTTTGACACCCGACGCTGCCACACCGCGATCCTGGATCGAGGCGGCACCGCCATCATCCCGATCCGGAGGAATGGCCGTCTCTGGAAGGAGGATTGCCCCGCAGCCAGGGCGCGCAACGAGATCCTCCGGGCAACCCAGCGCTTGGGCAGGGCCATATGGAAGCGCTGGTCAGGTTATCACGTCCGAAGCAGGATCGAGGCAAGGATGCGCTGCCTCAAGGCCTTCGGTGAACGCATCTCATCACGAGACCCGGACCGCCAGACCGCCGAAATCCATATCCGCATCGCCCTCATGAACCGCTTCAATGCCCTCGGATCCGCCGAGATCAAACGCGTGGCATGAACTCAACGCGGAAAGGGAAAACTGCGCTCACACACTGACTTCTGCAACAACGCCTATCTGATCGAGGCCATTAGCGCCCGCACGGTGATCAAGCGGATCACCGGACACAACCAATATGCGGCGCGCGCCTGTCCCGGTTTCAACGTCCCCACATGGCTTAAAGGAGCCGCCTAACATGACTGCCATCTTCTTTCTGCTTTCTGTCGTGCTGATCGTCTGCGCGATCATCTTCCTGTGGCGCCTCGCCCCGCTGCTGGCGGCCGCCTTCATTCTGCTCGCGCTGCCCGTGTCTGCCGCTGGTATCGGCGCCATCGCAAACCCCATCATCGACACTGCTCAGGTCCAGATCGTGACATGGATCGTGGGTGGGGTCATGTCTGCGGGCTTTGCAGCTTTGTCGTGGTTCGGATCGAAGATCGGTATTCGATTGGTCGAGCGGCTGAACCGGCAGACCATCGAGGAATCGGCCACCCGCTATGCGAACAGCATCATCGACCTGCTGCAAGCCCGCTATCTTGGCGCCACCACGATCGGCCAGCCCGACCTGTCCGACCTGATCCGCACCGGCATCAGCTATATCAAGACCGGCAACCCCGGCACGGTGAAGGCCACGGGCATCACTGACGACCGAATCGGCACCTATGTCCGCGATGCTATACAGCAGGTGAAGTCTGACAAGCTGGCCGATGCCTTGGCCAAGGCGGGCGCGCTTTAAGGCTGCTCGACCGGGCAACAGGAAAGCCCCGGCATCGTGCCGGGGCTTTTGCATTTTGGGCGGGTATTATTCAGATCCTATTCCTGCCTCGGTTCGAAAAGCCGGAGGCAGTTGGTTCAGATCACCAGCCACAGCGACGTGCTGGTTTTTCCTTGCGCTGCGGTGTCTTGTGGAGTGGATGGTGGAGCGGTAGCTTTGAGCCCACTGCAGTCATTTCCGCTGGACGCGCGAGCCGCAGCCGCAGCATGGAGGCCGGCCAAGAGCAGACCGTCGGCAGTCAACACCGCACCTCGCCAAGCACCCGCACTTGGTTCAGCCTGACGAAGGGATGATACAACAGGGCCATGTGGTGCTCACCCCGATCTGCCGCTTGAAAGCTGCGCTGGAAATGCCAAAATGCGCGCGAAACTCAGTGAGGCGCGAGATGGCTTTCAAGAAGAACAGGTCAAAGCAAGACATTCATGACAACCCCATCGATCTGTTCAGATCGCTATCTCGTCGCAAGTTTCCCACCGAAATGCCGCATCAGCGTGCGATAATAGAATCATACGTCAAGGAATCTCTTAAAAGCAAAGACGTTGCGCTGCAACTTCCGACGGGTAGCGGTAAAACACTCGTGGGGACTCTTATTGGAGAATGGCGCCGCCGAAAGTTTAACCAACGAGTCGTTTTCCTCTGTCCAACTCGACAGCTTGTAAACCAAACGGTCGAGCAGTGTCGGGAAAAATACGGAATGGACGTTCTTGGCTTTACGGGGTCTAAAAAGATTTATGACCCGAGCGCTATTGCAGAATATAGACAATGCCGCAAAATTGCAATTACAACATATCAGAGCGTGTTTAATACTAGACCATTCTTTGATGACGCAGATACGATCATCATTGATGATGCCCATGCTGCTGAGAACTACATCAGCAAAATGTGGTCTCTAGAGCTAAGCATTACAGATGAGAAAAGCAAAGCGGCTCTGCAAGCAGTATCCAACATCCTAAAGCCTCACATCGGCCGGCTAGATTTCTCGATTCTAAATGGGGACGCGAAATCTTTCGCCGATGTGGGATGGGTAGATAAGATCCCCACGCCAATCCTATGCAAGATCGCTGATCCATTGACCGAGGCATTGGATGTTCATGCGCATGGCACTGATCTCTCATTCTCTTGGCAACTGCTTCGTGAACACCTCATGGCTTGTCATGTCTACATATCTTATGGCGAAATCTTGATCAGGCCTTTAGTTCCACCAACTTGGACGTTGAGCGCCTTCGAAGCTGCAAAGCACAGAATTTATATGTCTGCGACTTTGGGGGAAGGAGGCGATCTGGAGAGGCTGACTGGTCGAGAAGTTGTATCCAGACTAGCGGCACCATCTGGCTACAACTTGGAAAGCGTTGGGCGGCGATTCTTCATGTTCCCTGGAATGTCGCTGCAAGAAGGCGATATTCAGGATCTACGCCTAGAGCTAATTAAAAAATCGGGTCGCGCTGTGATCTTGACGCCGAGCAAGAAAGTCGCCCTGAAGGCAATCGAGAAAATCGAGGAAATTGGTTTTCCTTTCTTCTCCGCAGAGGATATTGAAGTATCTAAAACGGCTTTCACTCAAGAGAAAAATGCGGTTGCCGTTCTAGCCGGGCGATACGACGGACTAGACTTTCCAGATGACGAGTGCCGAATGCTTTGTGTGGACAACCTTCCTAAGGCGTCCAACTTGCAAGAAAGGTTCTTTTCGAGAAAGATGGGAGCGGAGCTTCTGCTCAGTTCTCGCATCCAGACGCGAGTAATTCAAGCAATTGGTCGATGCACACGAAGCCTGCAGGATAGGTCGGCGGTCTTTATTTCTGGCGAAGAACTGCAGGACTATTTAACCGATAAAAATCTGCGCCAGCACCTTCTGCCGGAACTTCAGGCAGAGATCGATTTTGGTGTCGAGCAGTCAATCGGCGTTTCGTCTTCAGATTTCAAAGACAATTATGAGATATTCCTCGAGAATGGTGATGATTGGCATGAGGTTGACGGGAACATTATCAGTGAAATTAAAACTATGCAGAAAATTGATTTTCCTGCATCGGCTGAACTGGCGGCGTCCGTTCGGAATGAAGTTAGATACCAGAAAGCAATTTGGGCCTCAGATTATGAGAAAGCCCTTGAAGAAGCGCGGTCAGTTCTCGGGCATCTTTCGGCACCTGAATTGCGTGGATACCGAGCGCTTTGGCATTACTTAGCAGGATCGGCAGCATTCCTGCTAAGTCTGCAGGGCAACCGAGCAGCTACCGAAACCTCTAAAGACCAATTCAGGTCTGCAATCAAGGCGGCCACCAATCTTCCGTGGACATCAACCCTCCTCCCCAAAAATGAACTGAATGACGCGGAAATCAGCACTGATAGAGAAATTGCGCTTCAGGTAGAAAGAATTGAGGGTAAGCTCATCAAACTCGGAATGAGTCATGACAGAAAATTCGCCGAACTAGAGAGAGAAATTTTACAGGGTATAAACGGTACAAAGAACTTTGAGAGAGCTCAGGTTTTGCTCGGTGATCTTCTAGGATTTTCATCAGGAAATGATGAAAGCGATGCGGCACCTGATCCCTGGTGGCTTGGAGAAACTACTGGTATCGTATTCGAGGACTATGTTGGTGCTGAGCAAGAGACGTTGGGCGCGAACAAAGCACGGCAGGCAGCTAGCCACCCGAGGTGGTTGAAAGAGAAAGTTGCTGCTGCAGAGGGATGTGACATACTGTCCGTCTTAGTAGGCCCGGTGACAAAGGCACATGAGGGGGCATTCCCTCACCTTACAACCGTATCCTACTGGTCCACGGAAGATTTCCGAGCGTGGGCTTTTAATGCTTTAGCAACGCTGCGCCAGCTTAAAACTCAATTGCATCGGGAAGGCGACCTCGCATGGCGAGCAGACGCTGCGAAAACGCTTGACCAAAGCGGGTTGTCGATGGCGGCGATCAGGTCCGAGCGTCTCAACAATATAGCCGCTGAAATGTTGAGCCCTGCGTAATTTACATGAATGAACGCTGATAAGCCTTGCCTCAGGCGAGGCTCATCTGCTGCCCCTTTTCGGTGGCAGATTTTCAGCGCAGGTAAACCCTGCTGTTGATCAAACTGTTGCCTGCTGCACGACGTGACCGACTGTCTCACTCGCAACAAGCGGCCGCTTCCCGGCCGCGTGAGTCGTTGTTTTTGCGGGAGCGAGGTGAATTCTGCAACGTAGCGAATGGCAGGATTGTCCGCTTAGCTGTCATTGCTAAGCCCAAACTGTTCTCCCCGCAACTCACCCCCGCTCGAAGAACCCCGGATGCGGCTTGTTGACGCCAAACGTGATGGTTCCGGCCCCGAAACGCTGATTGATGAAGTCCACCGCCGCCGAAGCCCGCTCGCCCGTGCTGCGTTCGGCCGGTGCCAGAGGGGCCAGCAGATCCCCGATCCGGTTATCCAGCATATCGACATCGCCAAGCTGCACCCCGATCCCCAGAAGCTGCACCCGGCTGATGCGCGGCCATGCCTCAATCCAGAGGGTGCGATTGATCCGCAGAAACTCGGCCGTGTCCTGCGTTGCCGCCGTCTTGACGGATCGTGCCCACCGCGGCGCGTCGAGCGGCGATAGATGCAGGCTGAATGACCCGGCCACGCGCCCATCCCGGCGCAGGCGGGCGGCCGCCTTCTCGATCAGCCAACGGGATACAAGATAGGCCTCGCGCGGCCGGCGAAGATCGGGCGCCAAGACCTTGCTGTTGCCATAACCTCCGCGCTTGGTCGGCGCGATCTCGATCTGCATGCCTTGAAGCATCCGCACAAATCGCTCGCCCTCGACCGATCGCCAGATAAGGCGTGCATGGCGCGGATCGAGCCGACACAGTGCCTCAACGTCATAGACGCGGGCCCGCATCAGTCGCGCCTTCATCGAGCGGGATATGCCGGGCAGATCATCCAACGCCAGATGCGCAATGCGCTCCGGCATGTTCTCGGCCGACAGCCATTGAAAGCCGTTCGGCTTCTCCAGCTTCCCGGCGATCTTCGCCAGCAGGTGATTGGGGCCAATGCCGGCGCTGAACCGCAGGCATTCCCCGACTTCGACCGCGACAGCCTGTTTCAGCGTCGTGACCAGGGCGCGCGCGCCGTCCAGCCCGGATGTCTCGCCCGACAGCCCTATCTGGAACTCGTCCACGCTCCTGATCCGCTCCAGTTCGGCATAGCGATCAAGCACGGCGGCGACTCGAAGGTTGAAGCGCACATAGAGCCGGTGGCGCGACGGCAGGAACACGATGCCCGGGCAGAGTCGCCGCGCATCGCCAACGCTCGTTCCGGTTTTGACGCCAAAGGCCTTGGCCTCATAGCTGGCCGCCACACAGCATCCCTTTTCATTCTCCATCGCCGTGATGGCCACAGGCCGTCCACGGATCATTGGATCGAGTTGTTGCTCGACCGATGCGAAGAAGCTGTTCATGTCGATGTAGAGCGTCCGAAATGGTCCCATGACTGTCTTGCCGAATCTCTGTGAGGTCCCTTATGTTCTCTTTTTGTTCTAGTTGGGCAAGGGGTCGAAATGGACAGGGAAGCACAGTTGCGCAACGTCGCTTTCGGCGGGGCATGGTCAGAGCAGATTGTGGGTGATGAGCTTCTGGAAGCGTCCATGCAGCGCCTCGACAAAGCGGTAACCGACACACTTTACGAGGATTTGCGAGGATTTAAGGAGGTCGCCCGGGCGCTGGATATCGTCTGTGGATGCCATCCAAAGGGCGATCTTCTGCGCGCTGCCTGGTGGAAGGGGCTGACCATCACAAATTCGGGACTGCGGTCGCGAGAGTTGAAGCGAATTGCGGATGCGCTACGGTCGGGGATCGGTGAGCGCGTCAGGTCGGCCGGGCTATAGGGCATCGCGTTCCGAAGCATGATGGAGGAATGGCCGTGTGCAATCTCTTTGCCAGCAAGGTATCTCAGGACGCGCTGCGGCGGCTTTTTGAGGGAATGACCGACCGGGCCGGGAATATCCAGCCCGGGCTGATCTATCCCGACCAGTTGGCCCCGATCATCCGCAATGACGACGAGGGCCTTGAACTGGTGAAGGCGCGCTGGGGCATGCCTTCTCCGAAATTCGCGCTGAAAACGGAACGCGACCCCGGCGTGACAAACGTGCGCAATCTCGGATCGGGGCATTGGCGGCGCTGGCTTGGCCGGGCCCATAGATGCCTGGTGCCGGTCAGTGCATTCGCGGAGCCGATCAAGGGGAAGGGCAACCAGTGGTTCGCCTCGGCAGACCCCGACGCCACGATGTTCTTTGCTGGGATCGAGGTCCGCAGCTGGACATCGGTGCGCAAGGTGAAGGACGGCCCGACAGAAGATGACCTGTTCGCCTTCCTAACCTGCGAGCCCAACGCCGAGGTGAAGGCAGTTCACCCCAAAGCCATGCCGGTGATCCTGACCAAGCCGGACGATTGGCATGCGTGGATGGATGGGATAGCGGCGGCCATGTTGCAGCGGCCGCTGCCAGATGACAGCTTGGACCTGATAGACGATAACAAATTTTAAACCGTTGGACAAGAAATCTATTGAAAAATATTCGCAACGTGCCACAGTTTGTTCAGAAAAAGTTTACTCCGAGGAAATGATGGTGAAGTTTACGCCCGCAGAATTTAACTTGAAAGCATTTAATTGTCCATATTGCGGTGTGTATGCAAGGCAGTCATGGGGTTGGGTCGGCTACACGATGCTGTACAACGGAGGTGCCAATGCTAGCGAGGTTGATGATGATTGCTACGTTACACGCTCCAGCCATAGTCAGAAGATGCAAATACTTAATGGCATAAATATAAGCGTCTGTGAGCACTGCCACAAGTTTTCAATATGGATAAAAGATAGATTAATGCTCCCCCCAAATTTGAACGTGGATCCACCGCACGAGGACATGCCGGCTTCCGTTTCAACGATATACCATGAAGCAGCTGAAATTGTTGATGCCTCCCCTCGCGGCGCTGCAGCCCTATTGCGCGTTGCGCTAGAGCAACTCACCCATGAACTTGGTTGCGACCCTGATAATAGAATTAATGAAAAAATCGGTGAACTGGTGGCGAAGGGCGTTTCACCGGACGTTACAAAAGCGTGCGACGTGCTACGAGTAACAGGGAATAATGCGGCTCATCCAGCCGAAACGTTATTACTCGATGACAACCGTGACACCGCAATTTCTTTATTTCAGATTATTAATTACATTGTGGAGCAAACAATATCCCATGCAAAAAGGCTTGCCGATATGCACAACCGGCTTCCAGAGGGCGTGCGTTTGCAAATTGACAAGCGGAATCTAAAGGCATTGCCAAAAGGCGATTAGCGGAGGCGGAAAGCTTTACGCGGGCATAGGTACGGCGCATTTCCTTCGGGACGGCAGACCAATGGCGCTGGCAGATCCATTCCGACCAGCCGCGCTTATTGATGCAGGTTCGGTGGCAGCCCGGCGTGCAGCAGGTGATCCTAGCAGCCATGGCGCGCCACGCAGCAATTTGTTGGACGGATCACACCCGCCTGGGCGATAGTCGGTCTAGGAATCTCCTGAACAGGATCATCGCAATGACCACGACCTATCATTACACCGCGAAAAGAAAGGCTGATGGAGTAATCATCAAGACAGACACCATCATGGACCCCGGAGATCAAGGCATGGGAATGGCGGCAGCTGCTGTCCGCTCGGCGCTCGCCAGTAGCCATCCCGCGGCCGTAGATCTGGAACCTGATGACATCGACATCGAAATGTCTGTCGTCCTTCCTGGAAGCTAGATCAGTCACGGCGCTTTTCCTTCGGTGCATGAATTGTCGCGACGGTGGTGTTGATGTTGGTCCCGCTCTCGGTGAACGATCCGACCGGTAGGTCATCCCAATGCGGTCGCAGGTCATCCAGTTCGCCGTGGTCATAGCGGGCGGTTGCGGGCAGGATCGCGGTGAGCGTGCCGCCCGGCTTGAGGAACCGCAGCGCGTGGCGCACATGCTTGGCATAGTGACGGCCAGCGAAGGGCGGATTCATCACCACCCGGTCAAAATCCGGCGTTGGAGCCGTGTCGAGGAAGTTCATGCGCATGATGCGATGGCCTTTGGCCTCGCACATCGCCGCGCGGACCGGATCAACCTCGCAGCCCACCACATCGGCCCCGACGGCGCGCAGCGCGTCCATGAAGCGCCCGCATCCGCAGGACGGCTCCAGCACCCGCTGGCCCTCGATCCGATACTTGATCTCGGCCAAAACCCGCTCCACGACCGCCACAGGCGTCGGGTAATATTGAAGGTCCTTGCTGACATCGGTGCCGGTGCACTGCCGGGCCGGGCGATCCTCGGGGCAGTCGGGCAGCACGTCGCCGTAATATTCGGCCAGCGCCCGGTTGATGTCGCGGAGCGTGGTGAGATCGAAAAACAGATGGCCGTTGCCGTTGGCGAACCGTTTGAGCCAGACGCCACGCGGCGGAAATTCTACCTCGGGCCGGTGCCCATCCCCCGGCGCGGTCCATGCCTCAAGAAGCGCCTCTCCGTCCCTCATCAGCGCCTCGATCTCGCGATATTCGATCAGCGGCTTGCCCTGATAGGCGGCCAGAGCGTTCAGTATGTCGCGCAGGCGGTCCCGGCCCCACGAACCATAGCCGGTCACGTTGGACAGAATTACGCGCTTGGGCAGGCCCTTGACGCCGATCTTCATCTTCTCGTGGCTCTTGAACGCCGGATCGAGTTGGGCGAATACCTCGGCCATGCCGCGCAGGACGCTGCCCCATGGATCCGATATCAGATCGCCAAACGCATCGCGGATATTCTCGACAGTGAAGGGCGGCGGCGCGCTGAACATCTGTTCATAGCGGCGCTTGTCGGTGGCGCTGGAAATCGCCTCCAGCCCGTAGAGGTCATAGACATGCCGCCACGCCGACTGCAGCAGCGATTGTTTCAGGTTGCTCAGATAGATGCCGCGCCCGGTGTCCAGCGTGACGTTGCCCCATGTGCCGCCGATCGTGGCAGCGGCTTTCAGCGCGCTTCCGGCTGCCTCGTATTCGGACAGCGCGCCCTCTAGCGCCTCGCGCTTGGCCTCGTATTCAGCGACGATCTCGGACGGCTTGCGGCGGCCGGTGGTGATCTCGGAACCGGTCAGGATTTCGGGGCGCGCGTTCACGGCGCCACCCCCGAATCAGAAATGCAGCCGCGCGCGCGATCCGCGCTTGCCCGTGTTGCCGGAATGGATACAAGATTGGGGCGACGGATCAGCCGGTTTGAGCCGTTGCGGGTATGCTTGACTGGTTCACAGTTAGGTTCACAATATGGAGCGTAAATTACGTATAAGTAATTGATATTATTGAGTCGAGATTTTGAAGTGACGGACTTCGTCTCCGCCACAACATCCTGAAATCGTTGAATTTTCCAGAAATCTCCGCCGAACCAGCTAGCGGTTTGGGGTGCGCCCTCGTTACCAAACGGTAACGCCCCCTCAGAATCCGGGCCTTTCAGGCGGCGTTTTCTATGGCCTGCCGGACCATCGCCGGCGTGATGCCCAGAAGGACGATCTCGGCCCTAAGCCGAAACCATCGTCGGCGTCCTGGCCGCGAAAAATCCGGATCTGTTCCGGAAGGTGCTCGACCAGGGAGATCGGGAAGATTGGGGAGCATGTCAGATTCCGGAAAAAGAAAGCCCCGGCGCGATGGCCGGGGCTTTGGAGGTTGGATCAGGCCGCGGACGGCGGGAGGGCGGCGACGGTATCGCGGTCACTCCACATGATAGCCGCGCCATCCTCCTCAGCATCATAGGTGATCTCATAGAGAGTCAGGTCGCGGTGGATGATCGGCTCCTCGGGGTCCATATCCCGGGCCATGCACATATCGATGTGCAGCTTGATCGCATCATCGAGGGCATCTGTGTCGCCATCGGGCACGACAGCGATGAGCGCGTCATTGACATAGGCGATGGTGTAGGTCTCGGCGCTGTCGATGGGGGTCACGTTCGGCATGGGTTTGGTCCTTTCGTTCCTGGCGGCTACATTGCCGCTCTCGATGACTCAAAGATACCCCGCCGCCCCCGGCCGCTCAACAACTTTAAAGTGTAATATATATATCTATCAATGGGTTGCGAAATACTTTATCCGATGACGGCGGTGTCGCAGGGCCGACGGAAGCCCAACGATTGCTGGGCATTTCGCTAGGTGTCGGGGGCGGGTTGGAAAAATAATATGTGCAAACATGGGGCTGCGGCCGCGCGGGTAACAAACGCGAGAGGCCAAGCGTGTTCTGCTTGGTGCCGGGGTCGGCATGGAGTCTCAGGAACGATAAGGGAACAAAAATCCGGAAAACTCTTGTCAAAGCAGTGATGATCGATCCGATTGAAACAGGGACTTGGACCCAGACCAGCCGACTGCGAGAAAAAATAATTCGCTGCAGGTGGCGTCGCCTGTTTCTTGTTGGACAAAACGACGATCCATGCGATGATCACGATGCTATGATTCTTCGTGATCGGGTGCGTAATGCGTAGTTATGTTGCTGTTTTAGCTCTTGTTTCAACGTCCGCCCTCGCGCAAGAACCGGCACAAGAGACAATTCCTCAACAAGAAACCAGCGGCAAGGGACGACAGATTTCGTCCACGCTGCCCGTGCAATCTGAAGAAAGTGCTGGCGCGGGGTTAGACGCCACATTTCCAATGCTGCCATTTGCTAGCGCCGCCGCTCCTTCAGAGAAGGTGACGGGGTTCATCCTGAACCGCCAGCTTGTTGAGCGAACCGCTCGGGAGTATCCGCCCACTGGTGTCGAGATCGGACAGGGGTGGAATAGCTTCCTGAACCGCCCAAGTTCCAATGTTTGCATCGAGGGCACCGTGCTGCCGCTCGTTGGCACGCATCTCGCAGCGAGTTTTTCCTCGGTTCAGGACCGGGCATCCTACTTCGAGTCCATCTCTGGTTCGGTCGGGGGAAGCTACGGGCCATTCGGCGGGTCGGCGAGCTATCACAAGGAAAAGAGCTTCAGCAACTAGGACCTGAATCTCGTCATGAGCACGGTCGTGGATACCGGCGGAGAATTTATCGGACCTGGCGCACAGAAATCTGTTCGGCTGAGCGATGATGCCCTGAAGCTTTTGACTGGTCCAGAGGGGCCTAGTCGCTTCGTGCAGGCCTGCGGGGATTCATTCGTGACATCTTACCGCCGTGGCGGGCGGATGAATGCCTTGCTGACGATCTCGAACCTTGCCAAGTCCGACAAGGAACGGATCGAGGCCGAAGCGAAGGGTGGTTTCGGGGGGTTCAGTGCCAATGCCTCATTCCGAAAGAGCGTCGAGACGGCATCCGCTAGCAACAATCTTGAGATCTCCTTTGAGCAGGTCGGCGGCGCTTTTACAAGCATCCCCGCAACCCTTGACGAGTTCACGACGAAGTTTACCACATACACGGTCGATGAGAATTTCAACCCTCGGCCCTATGTCTTTCACACGCAGAACTACAGATCTTTGGCAAATTGGCCTGCCAGTCTCGAGAACCGGGTCAGCCCGGTCGACCAAGAATACCTCGTGCTCAGCTATTACAACTTCTCTGATATGGCGGCCGATTATGATCGAGTCATTCGCGAGCCACGCCGCTACGCCATCTTTCTTGCGGGAGGGGAATCACGGGTTAAGGAACATCGTGACATCGCGCTCCGCACTGCCCGAAACATCGACAAGCTGCTCTGGGATTGCGTGGAGAACTTCGATTGCTCGTTGACAGCTCTGGATGCCGCGGAGGCAGAATACATCAACATGGCCCTTAAAGATCTGGCAGGAGTTACTTTTTCAAACGGGGCGCCGGATAATACAGAAGATGCTGCAATTGCCACGGCCTCTCTAGCTTTCCCGGCGGGGTTAGTAGGTGGCTATCTGGAGATAGCAGAAGAAACCGTATCGCCTCCGGCGGCTGAAGGGGAAACACCCACGTCACCATCGGAGACACAAGTATCACCAGATATTCCGCCAGCCGAGCAAGCGGCACCAGTTTCATCAGAAGTGCCAGCCGTTATTGACAAGGAGCCGGTGATCCTGCCGACACTCGCGGTTAGCTATCATCGTCTTCTCGCGGGCTTGCCCATCCTGAAGAATGGTGATGCAACCGGTTTCACTGCGACAGCAGGTAGGGACGATGAAGCGATAGTGGTGGAATTCAAGGAGTGGCTAATCGCTAACCGGCTCAGGCCGATTTCGCAACCGCATTGCCGCCGCTCGGCCAATCATCCGCTTTGCCTTACCGATCGAGAGATGGGTTATATCCTGAGTCTGGTTGAAATATCGGCGGATCCCTTGAAGCCTACGCCAGGGCCTGCGAAGGAACCAAAGGTCACCCCACCCACCCCCAACCCCCACCCCCCCATGCGAAACCAAAGCCTCCGAGGGATGGTCTCGATCCGTGGAGGAGGTGCGGAATGGCGTGCATCTGAAGTATCAGGATTACTTCTTGAAATGTTCAAGGCCAGAAGGTCCGGAAATACAATTCGAAACGATCCTTGTTTTTTAACGGAGTAATCAGGTATGTTTCGTGCTTCCTTTTCCATATCCATCCTTGTCGGTATTGCAGCCTGCGCCCAAGGCGATCGCGTCGAGGTTATCCAGCAGGAAGAGGCCTATCTCGCCTTCGCAGACGTCAAGAGCCAGCTCATCGACTACCAGAGTCACATGGACTGGCTCGCTCTGCATCCTGAGCAGGATCCCGTGCTGAAGCGCTACCAGGGGGCGCCGATTTATTGTGGAAGACCAGGAGGTATTCGGCTCGACATAACCTCTGCCGTGGCAAGCCTGGCGCTTGAGACTTCGTCCGGCGGCGGACTGAACACCACAATGGCAGGGACCGGTGGCGCCATGACCAGAGCCCTCTTCGGAGCCGGTGGATCCAGAACGGGCTCGATGAACTACAGCTACGCTGTCGAGATCGGTGAACAAATTCAACCGCGGCCTGGAGGGACCACCCCGCTTGCCGCAACACTCCTCACCTTGCGCAACAATTTCATGCTGAGCCAGTATGAGGTCCAGAAGATCGGACCAAGTTGTCTCAATTGGGCGCCTGGAGATGGAAACTTTGCTACGCTGAAGCTCGTGAAGGCCAATCAGCAGAACGGGGGCGCCTTCTTTGCATTGGGGCCGCTGGTGCTTAACCCAACCGTTTCCAATGGCAGCTCCCTGACAAATGCGCTCACCGTCAAGTTTGAACTCAGTCCGCAGCTGATGACAGATGGACGGCCCGCTCCCAGGCGAGTTGCCGCATCAAAACCGGATGCTGGCAAGGGGTCGAAGAGCGGGGACAAACCGGTGTTTGTTACTTTTGGAAATGACAGTCCGGCGACACTTCAAGGAGTTGGTGCGATCATGCTGCCAATGGATGTTCCGCCGCTTTTCCCTGCTCAGTGAATCCGCTCCCCAAGCCCACCCGGCATCTCCAGAGACTGCCACAATCAAATGCTGGCGACAGAGCTAGAAAGGCCGGCGCATTGCGCCGGCTTTGAAATCCGGAGCGGGTCTCGTCGGCCCCGGCATCGACGGCCATGTCACCTGCGAAGGAGGCGCTGGCCATGGCTGCGGGCGTTGATCATGACTGCAGCACGACCCGCTGATCTGCATCCGCGCTATCCCTGATCTTAGATCGAGGGCCCCGCGCGGCCGGGGTTATGTCGATCACCATACGCGCCGCCGACGAAGGGCGGCGCGGCGGAAAAGGCGGTCAGGCATAGCGGTCGTAGGCGATGCCGAGCTTGATCTGATGCAGCTCGAGCTGGAAGGCGGCGTTCACGCGCTCAGCGATGACCCGGACAAAGTCAGGATCGGGGGTATCGGCAATGTCCAGGATCTCGAAGGCAATCGCGCGGAATGCGGTCTCGCCCTGGTCGTCCATCTCATCGATCAGCAGCGCCGCTCCCGTCATCCGACCAGGCCGGGCAAGGTGGACGGAACCTGCAGCCTGTCATCATTCAGATCGGCGCCACGCAGATGCCGGTCCTCCACGGAACGACCGATGCGATCGACACGATTGCCCGGTCCGCATCGCTTGCAGCGAGGTCCAGATCATGACGACATACACGCTCGCAGGACAGCAGCGGGTCTACATCACGGATGGATGGTCGGTCGGAGATGTCGTAACGATCAAAGCCCCTTGCGCCGCATCTCCTGGCGCCACTGATAGATGTGTTGCCGCGTCAGGTCGGCCTCGCGCGCAACATCCGTCACCGTCCTGCCGTTGACACCCACGCGCTCCAGGACCGAAATCTTCTCGGCATCCGACCATCTACGGCGACGCTCCCGTCCCAGAACCCCAACATGACCCACAGATCTCAGCTCCCCGATACGACGTCGGTAAGGACGTCAATAACGACGTAGCTTAAGGTCCGAGACCCAGATCAAAAGGCGGTGGCAACCGGCTTGCAGTTACCCACAAGTGGTGCGGCGAATTGATTCACCCACCAGACTTGGCCTTGCCTGAGCACAAGCGATCATGATTCGTCATGTGGCACCGAATAATTGAGGTGCAGACATGGGACAGAGTTGGGTGGAAACGGAAACGGCCGGATGCGATCTGGGAGATGTCAGGCTGAACAGGCGGCTTGAGGCAATGCTCGAGGCCCTCGGGGAACGGCCGGGAAAATCGCTGCCGACGGCATTCCAGGACTGGTCGAATACCAAGGCCGCCTACCGCTTCTTTGCTAACGGCAATGTCAGCGAGGACAAGATCCTCGAGGGCCATTTCGCTGCCTCTGCCCTGCGCATCCGGGCAACCGATGGTCCCATCCTGATCCTGCAGGACACCACGGAATTCTCCTTCAAGCGTTCGGCTCCGGAGAAGGTGGGGTTCACGACGGTGTCGACTGGACGCAAACTGAAGGAAGGTCGCTATCAGAAACATGCGGTCTGCGGGCTTTTGATGCATGCCAGCATGGCCATCACGCCGGATGGGCTGCCGCTCGGCCTGACGGCGGCCAAGTTCTGGTCGCGCAGCAAGTTCAAGGGAACCGCCGCTCTTAAACGGAAGATCAATCCGACCCGGGTGCCGATCGAACAGAAGGAAAGCATGCGCTGGCTCGACAATCTGCGCCTGTCCACCGAACTGACAGGGGTGCCAGAGCGCTGCGTGCATATCGGTGATCGGGAAAGCGACATATACGAACTCTACTGCCTGTCCGAAGAACTCGGGACCGGGTTCCTCGTCCGCAGCTGCGTCGACCGTCTGGCGGAGGATGGCGGCACGACCATTGCCAAGGTGATGGCAGAGGTGCAGTCCAGCGGCACCCACGAGGTCCGGTTCCGCGATGCGCAGGGCAAGGATCATTGCGCCGTGCTCTCGGTCCGGCACGCTACAATGACGGTCCGCCCGCCGATCGGAAAGCAGCGGAAATACCGGCATCAGAATCTTCAGATCATCCATGCCGAGGAGCTTGACCCGCCGGAAGGCCGGGTGCCCGTCTTCTGGAAGCTGATCACGAACTTGCCGGTGGCGACCCACGCGGACGCAATCCACAAGCTCCAATGGTATGCGCTGCGCTGGAAGATCGAGACATTCTTCCGGACCCTGAAGACCGGGTGCCGGATCGAAGAGCTGCGCCTGGCCACGGCTGATCGACTGGCAAACTGTATCGCGTTGTGCTGCGTCGTGTCCTGGCGCGTGTCATGGATGACGATGCTCGGCCGAGAGGTGCCGAAAGCATCGCCTGCTGCCGTCTTCACCGACGCCGAACGCCAACTGCTCGAGCGCACAGCGCCCGAGAGCAAGCAAAAGCTTCCGCGTGACCTCGATTTCTATGTCAGACTCGTCGCGCGGCTCGGCGGCTATCTCGATCGGACCTCCGATGCGCCACCAGGAACCACCGTCATATGGCGCGGCCTCTCCCGCCTCGCCGATCTTGTCGAAGGCGCTCGCATCGCCGAAACACCATCATCCGAGACATATGGGTAACTGCAAGGGCAACCGGGCCGTTACGAAGCCCGAAGATATCGTTCTGAAGCTGCGGCAGGTTGATCATGACGCATTCCCGCACCGATGATCCCGAGAAGGCCGCCGTTCGCATTGCCGAGGCGTTGACCCGCCGCCCCGTGTGTGTCGAGCAGCAGTTGCTTGCGGCCGACATACGCCTCCTGGCCAAGGACCCTGCCGGATTGCAGCATCTCGAGCATGTGCTCACCTCGTATGATGACGAGAATCTTGGAATAACGGTTCCGGCGCTCATCCACCGGGTGATGGCGGATCTGAGCTGCGAGGCAGACCTCATTTTGCACCGGGTCCGAATCTGGTCGATCTGCTGCATGGCGGTGGGATACGCGGGCGCGGCCGTCATTCTCGCTGCCATCAGCTTGGATCCGACCTGGCGCCTGATCGGAGTGGCCGGCATCGCCGCCGTGCTCGCCAGTATCGGACTGGCAACGACGTGGCTGGCCGCCCGGCGTCGAGGACATCTCCTCGCAGAAGTCGCAGCAGTGCAGGCGCTCGCGGCAGCCTGTCAGCGTGGCGGGCAATCTTTCAAATCCTGAGGTAATCCTCCCCATGGTTAAGGGGATGCGGACGTAGAATTTTCTCGGCAGGATAGCTGTCGCCGCAACTGGCTCTTCGCCGGGGCCGATACCGGAGCCGAAACGCTGGTCCGGGCCATGACCATCATAGAAACCACCAAGATGAACGGCCTCGACCCGCAAGCCTGCCTCGTCGACGTCTTGCGCCGCATCCATGATCACAAGATCAACCGGCTTGATGATCTGCTGCTCCGGAATTGGTCGTCACCGACAGCCACCAATGCTGAGACTGCCTGCTCCATCACCGTAGAAACCGGGCGGTGACGTATTTTGTGACGGCCTGTCTTTATAGATAGATTTGTCTGTATAGATTTGACAGCTGTCACGCCATCGCTCAAACATTCTGTATTTCCACATGACTACCCGTCAGTGGCCGTAGTTCAGGGTTCAGAGTCAGATGGCACCTCAGCAATTTTGGGGCGTCGTGTTCAGCGACGCCGGTGACAATGCTTCGCTCGGGGGCAAATCTTATTCCGATCTGAACTATAATCACAATTTGTTCTGGGTGGACGACCCGGATCACGGTGAGCCAAATCAAATTCATCCAAACCAGCCGGACGAGGGGATCTCTTTCAGCGAGGATGAGCCGCCACAAGTGATCGTCGAGATGGGCGTATTCAGTGATGTCCGCTTTCAGATGGCGGACGGCCGGACTGAATATGCCGCTGTCTATGTCTTCCGACTTGCAGATGGACGAACGGTGCTGCGCGTCAATGATGATGCGATGTATTTCATCAACGAGCGTGATTATTCGCGCAATGATATCCTTCGCGTGGATCTGAGCGACCAATATGATGAACTGCTATCCATCGATTTTACGCAATTCGATGACGAGTTCGATACGATCTGCTTTGCCAATGGCACGTTGATCGAAACGGTGGACGGGCTTGTCGCGGTCGAGGATTTGCGCCCCGGCATGTTGCTGCGCACCGCCGATCACGGCTTTCAGCCGTTGCTGCTGGCGTTGCTGCGCGGGGTTGATGCACGGATGCTGGCGCGACACGAAAAACTGCGCCCGGTCAGGATCATGGCCGGTGCGCTTGGCAATGGTTTGCCCAGGCGCGACCTGCGCGTCTCGCGGCAACACCGGATGCTGGTCAGTTCGCGCATTGCAGGGCGCATGTTCGGCACCAGTGAGGTGCTGGTTCCGGCCATCCGGCTGACCGTTCTGCCGGGAATTTTCGTCGAGGAATCGCCGGAAGCGTTGGAGTATTTTCATCTGGTATTGGACGAACATCAGATCCTGTTCGCTGAGGGCGCCGCCTCCGAAAGCCTGCTTATTGGTCCTCAGGCGCTGGCCGCGATGACGCCCGAAGCGCGGGTTGAGATTCTGACACTGTTTCCCGACGCGATTACGCATTGCCACGATGTGGCTCCGGTGCGGCCGGTGCCACCCAATGCGCGGCAGAAAAGCCTGATCGCGCGGCATGCGAAGCACCGAAAGCCGGTCGTCGAGGTCGGGGGCTGAGGGGTCTACCGCAGGATATCAGCGGATAACTGACGACACAGTCATCTCGTATGAATCCGTCGCCGCCCTTGGCCACTCTGGCCACGAATTCGTGGCCCAGAACCAAGGGTGCTCTGGATTGTGGATGGGCGCCCTGGTAGATGGCAAGATCGGTTCCGCAGGTCCGCAGGCCTCAATATCAAGCGGGACGCCGTTGCCGCCGGGCGACGGAACTTCACGAACCTCGGCCCTGAGAGGTTGCAATACAAGACGGCTTTCATAGGGCTTCCTTGGCTGGATGGTAACGGCCCGATTGTTCTTGCAGTTACCCATATGTCTCGGATGATGGTGTTTCGGCGATGCGAGCGCCTTCGACAAGATCGGCGAGGCGGGAGAGGCCGCGCCATATGACGGTGGTTCCTGGTGGCGCATCGGAGGTCCGATCAAGATAGCCGCCGAGCCGCGCGACGAGTCTGACATAGAAATCGAGGTCACGCGGAAGCTTTTGCTTGCTCTCGGGCGCTGTGCGCTCGAGCAGTTGGCGTTCGGCGTCGGTGAAGACGGCAGCAGGCGATGCTTTCGGCACCTCTCGGCCGAGCATCGTCATCCATGACACGCGCCAGGACACGACGCAGCACAACGCGATACAGTTTGCCAGTCGATCAGCCGTGGCCAGGCGCAGCTCTTCGATCCGGCACCCGGTCTTCAGGGTCCGGAAGAATGTCTCGATCTTCCAGCGCAGCGCATACCATTGGAGCTTGTGGATTGCGTCCGCGTGGGTCGCCACCGGCAAGTTCGTGATCAGCTTCCAGAAGACGGGCACCCGGCCTTCCGGCGGGTCAAGCTCCTCGGCATGGATGATCTGAAGATTCTGATGCCGGTATTTCCGCTGCTTTCCGATCGGCGGGCGGACCGTCATTGTAGCGTGCCGGACCGAGAGCACGGCGCAATGATCCTTGCCCTGCGCATCGCGGAACCGGACCTCGTGGGTGCCGCTGGACTGCACCTCTGCCATCACCTTGGCAATCGTCACGAGGCCGGGGCGGTGATGCAGACGGACTATGCCGGTCACACCATCCCCATCATCGACTCAGGCACCGGCCGCGCGCACGGCGCACAGATCTTCGTCGCCGTGCTGGGAGCGTCGAACTACACCTTCGCCTGGACCAGCCTCAGCCAGAGGCTGCCGGACTGGATCGAGGCCCAGGTCCGGGCCCTGAAGTTCAGGGGCGGCGTGCCCAAGGCGATCGTCTGCGACAATCTGAAGGCCGCCGTGGCCAAGCCGCTCTGGTTCGAGCCGTCGCTGACCAGAACCTTCTCCGACATGGCCATGCATTACGATACGACGGTGCTGCCAACCCGGCCGCGCAAACCCCGCCACAAGGGCAAGGTCGAAGGCGCCGTGCTGATCGTGGAGCGCTGGATACTGGCCCGCCTGCGCAACCGGCAGTTCTTTTCCATCGAGGCGCTGAACGTGGCGATCGCGGAACTGCTCGATGAGCTGAACGGGCGGATCATGCGCCGGGTCGGACGGTCCCGGCGCGAGCTGTTTGAAGAGATCGAACGCCCCGCGCTCGGCTCCTTGCCCGATACGCCCTTCGAATACGCCGTATGGAAGCGCGCCAAAGTGCATCCCGACTATCACATCGAGGTGCTGCACGGCTTCTATTCCGTGCCGCACCGACTGATCGGCCGGCAGGTCGAAGTCCGCCTCACGCATCGCATGATCGAGATCTTCCACAACCATGAACCTGTCGCCGTTCATCATCGTCGGAGGCAGCGCGGTGGCCATACCACGATCAGGGAACTATGCCCAAGGCCCATCAGCGCTATGGCGGCATGACGCCGGAAAGCCTGATCACCCGCGCCGCCCGGACCGGCTAGGAGGCGCGGGCGAGAACAACTCCGAGTGGCAGGCGGCTATCACCGGCGCGGTGGTGAGCCGGGTCATGGGCGTCATGTGCACACGCCAGACCGTCAGCTATTGCTGGGGATGACTACAGATCGCTTTGTCCCACCCGACGGTCTCATCGAGATGCGGTATTACATTTGAGTGAAACCATCAACGAGGAGGAATCTGGATGGTCAAGATCGTTCGTGACGTCGAACGCGCCAGATACGAGCAGCGGAAGGCCATGATCGGCAACTTTCGTAATATCGGCATTATTCTTATCGCAGCGGCCATTTTCGGGTTTTACCGGAACGGCTGGCAGTGGGATGTCGTCCTGATGATCTATGTCCTTGTGGGCGTCGGCTCCCTCGCAGCTTGGCGCTATTTCAAGATTCGGTGGCGCGACAGTCTTAACTGGCGGCCCGACAAGCGATAGATTGCCGACGCAGAACTTCAAACCTATGGTCGCCATGACAGAATCCAGATGGTGACCCTCATGACTGCTTCGCTCGGCACCCTTCTCGATAGCTACCGGGCTACGGCGCTGAGCGAGCGGGAGAAGGGCACCTATTACGAGCGGTTGTGTGCAGCCTATCTCGTGCATGATCCGGTTCAGGCCGAGTTGTATGAGCAGGTCTGGACCTGGGCGGCCTGGGCCGGCGAAAATGGCTGGGCTGCCAAGGACGTTGGCATAGACCTTGTCGCCAAACTGCGCGGGCACGAAGGTTTCGCTGCGGTCCAATGCAAATTCTTCTCCTCCCAGCACAGGATCGCAAAATCGGACATCGACTCATTTCTCTCCGCTTCCAGCAAGGCGCCGTTCGTCCGCCGCGTGGTGATGGATTCGACTGAGGTGGAATGGTCGGAAAATGCCGAAGCTATGCTGGTCGGGCAGATCATCCCCGTCCTGCGGATAGGCTTGGTCGATATGCGCGCGTCGCCGATCCAGTGGGCGCTCTTCGGGTCAAAGCAGGAGGTGGTGCTGGAGCCCAAGAAAGAACTGCGTCAGCACCAGCAGGACGCACTTGATGCCGTGCGAGAGGGACTTTCTATTCACGACCGGGGCAAGGTCATCATGGCCTGCGGGACCGGCAAAACCTTCACCTCACTGAAAATCGCCGAAGATCTAGTGGGTGCGGATGGGCGGGTTCTCTTCTTGGTGCCCTCGCTCGCACTCATGGCGCAGACAGTCCGCGAGTGGACCAACGACACGACCACTCCGCTCCGATCGTTCGCGGTCTGCTCCGACACCCAGGTCGGCAAGCGACGGGTGGCAAAGGACGACGTGGCCGAGATCAGCTCGCTCGACCTTGCCTTCCCCGCGACTACGGACGCTGCAGCATTGGCGGCCGGTGTTGCCAATCCCGCACCGGGCAACATGACCGTGGTTTTCGCCACCTATCAGTCGATTCAGACCGTTTCCGATGCTCAGCTCCACCACGGTATGGGCAGGTTCAGCCTGATCATCTGTGATGAAGCTCACCGGACCACTGGCGCGGCACTCGACGGCCAGGAAGAAAGCAACTTCATCCGCATCCACCGGGACGAGGTGATCGGCGGCGACAAACGGATCTACATGACCGCCACGCCGCGCATCTATGGTGATGGTGCGAAGTCCAAAGCCAATGACATCGGCGTCACTCTGCGCTCGATGGACCATGAAGAGGATTTCGGACCCACCCTGTTCTACCGGGGGTTCGGCTGGGCGGTGCAGGAAGGCCTGCTGACCGACTACAAGGTCATTGTCTTGGCAATGGACCAGAAGCTTGTAGGAACCTCCCTGCAGGCTCGACTCGCCGACCCAACCAGTGGTCTCGTTCTTGACGATGCCACACGCATCCTGGGATGTTACAAAGCCTTGGCGAAGATGGACATCCAGTCCGATCTTGGTGCCGATACCCAGCCGATGCGCCGTGCGCTGGCCTTTTGCCGGGACATCAAGTCCTCAAAACTGGTCCAGAGCGAATTCAACCCGGTTGTTGACGAATATTTAGCCTCAGCCGAGGTGCAGACCCGCGAAACCGATCTGGCGCGGCACCATCTCAACTGTGAGATCCAGCACGTTGACGGCACCTTCAATGCCAAGACCCGTGGCGAGTTGCTCGACTGGCTGAAGGCCGAAACCGAAGACCAGACCTGCCGCATCCTGACCAACGCCCGTTGTCTGTCCGAGGGCGTTGATGTTCCTGCGCTGGACGCGATCATGTTCCTGCACCCGCGCAAGAGCCAGATCGACGTGGTCCAGTCAGTGGGCCGTGTTATGCGCCGCGCGCCGGGCAAGCGGATGGGATATGTCATCCTTCCGGTCGGTGTCCCCGCCGACAAGACACCTGAAGAGGCCCTGAACGACAACGACAAATATCGGGTTGTCTGGCAGATCCTGAACGCTCTTCGCGCCCATGATGAACGGTTCGATGCCACCATCAACCAGATGTCGCTAGGTCAGGACGTGTCCGACCGCATCCAGATCATCGGCAGCCAGGAACTGGAATCCATCACCGCAACAGTCGAGAACCTGCCGAGCCGCCCGGCGGCCAAACGCTCCGGCATCACCGGCGAGGGCCGTGATCGCGGCGACGATGATTTCGTCATCGAGGACGAAAGCCAGCCCGAACTGCCCGGCATCATCCTCGACGATTTCAGCCGCGCCATCATGGCCAAGATCGTCAAGAAATGCGGAGATCGCGAATATTGGGACCGTTGGGCCGCCAGCCTGCGAGACATCGCCATCGCCCACATCACCCGGCTGGAGGCGATCCTGTCGCAGCCCGGCCCGGCGCGCGAAGAGTTCGACCGCTTCCTCGCCGAAATCCGCGATGA